>CAZEKJ010000026.1:0-9230 GCA_964512915.1 uncultured Porphyromonadaceae bacterium | reverse complement strand
TGATGTTGTATCTGCTGCATTCTGCGCGCCCGCGGCTACCGTGATGCTTATCACCAGGGCCAGGGCGGCGATGAGTTTTTCAGTTTTTTTCATAACTTCTCGTGTTTTCTGTTAATCAAAGGTACTTTATTTTCGTGAAGCGTGAAGCGGAAGAGTGACCAGTGACCAGTGACCAGTGACCAGCGAGCGGATATTCGCAAGTACTGTCATTCCGGTGAAAGCCGGAATCCCCTGCCGAACAATGAAACGGAAAAATGAACATGTTTGCAAGTAGATTGTTCTGAAGATAAACCTAATTCCTGTTCCGATATGAAAACAACTTCAACCCCCGTTTTGTTCCGGCAGCTGTTTATGGCTTTTCTCGCTATGGCTTCCCTTGTACCCGAAGCATCGGCACAATCCAATAGTTTGTTCAACGGGCTCTCGTGGCGTAATATCGGTCCCTTCAGGGGCGGCCGTTCTCTGGCGGTTGCCGGCGTGGCCAGCGACCCGCTCACCTACTATTTCGGGGCCACGGGCGGTGGGGTCTGGAAATCGGCCGACGGCGGGAACAACTGGCTGGCGGTTTCCGACAGTACTTTCAAATCCAGCTCTGTGGGTGCAATAGCCGTAGCTCCTTCTGATCCGAACGTGGTGTACGTGGGCATGGGAGAGGCCGATATCCGTTCGAACATTTCCTTCGGCGACGGGATGTACAAATCAACCGATGCCGGGAAAACCTGGCAGCACATCGGCTGCGAAAAAGCCGATGCCATCGCAAATATCGAGGTTCATCCAACCAATCCCGATATCGTTTATCTGTCGGCCCTGGGTAATCCCTTCCATCCGAATCCGGAGCGCGGAGTATTCCGCAGCCTCGACGGCGGTAAAAACTGGAAGCGGGTACTCTTTAAAGACGACAGCACCGGCGCCGCCGTGGTGCGGCTTGATCCCAATAACCCCCGGGTTGTTTACGCCTCCCTGTGGCAAGCCTACCGGAATGGCTACAATATGAGCTCCGGCGGTCCCGGCTCGGGAATGTACAAATCGGTCGACGGCGGGGATAGCTGGGTGTGCCTCAATGAAATGCCGGGCATGCCGGTGGGGTTGCTGGGCAAGATCGGCATCGCCGTATCCCCGGCTAATTCGCAGCGGGTTTACGCCATCATCGAAAATGCTAAAGGCGGACTGTTCCGCTCCGATGACGGCGGCGACCATTGGACCCTGATCAATGAAGACAAGAATCTCTGGCAGCGACCCTGGTATTACAACCATGTGGCAGCCGACCCGAAAAATGAAAACGGGGTTGTTATTCTGAATGTCAATGCCTGGAAATCCTCCGATGGCGGCAAAACCTTCAGCCGCATTCCGGTGCGCCACGGCGATGTGCATGATATCTGGATCAATCCCATGAATCCTGAAAACTTCATCATCGGCGACGACGGCGGCGCTGAGGTTACCTTTAACGGAGGCGCTTTCTTTACGGAGCTCGATATTCCTACGGCCCAGTTTTACCATGTGTCGCTCGACAATGATTTCCCCTATAATGTGTACGGTGCGCAGCAGGATAATTCCTCCATCCGGATTGCCTCGAGGACAGACGGTTACAGTATCGGGAACGACTCCTGGTTTCCGGTAGCCGGAGGTGAGGCAGGATATATCCAGGCCGATCCCAGGAATTCCGATATTACGTATGGCGGAGAATATGACGGGTCCTTAACCCGATATGATAAGAAAACTGAACAGACCCGCGACATTTCCCCCTATCCGGAGTCCAACATCGGATCTCCGGCCGCAGCCAAGAAATACCGGTTTCAGTGGACCTATCCAATCGTCTTCTCACCGCATGATGCCTCAAAAATGTACGTGACCTCCCAACATGTTCATGTTACCCGCGACGAAGGCCACTCCTGGGAGATCATCAGTCCCGATCTTACACGCAATGATCCTAAAACCACCGGAAAAACCGGGGGGCCGATCACCCTTGATATGACCGGCGCGGAAGTGTATGCCACCATTTTCACTTTCGCCGAATCACCGGTTGAGGCAGGGGTATTGTGGGCAGGCTCCGATGACGGCCTGGTGCATGTTTCCACCGATAACGGAAAAAACTGGACCAACGTATCCATCCCGTCCGGCCAGCTGCCTGAGTTTTCGATGATCAGCCTGATGCACGCTTCGGATCACTCAAAAGGGAAGATTTATCTGGCAGCCAACAAGTACATGTTCGGAGATCGCACCCCCTACCTGTTCAAAACATCGGATTACGGAAAAACCTGGACAAAAATAACCCGGGGGATTCCTGCCGATGAGTATTGCCGCGTAGTACGGGAAGATCCGAATAAGCCCGGGCTGCTCTATGCAGGCACCGAGCGGGGCATTTACGTCTCTTTCAACGACGGCGGTTCCTGGCAGAGCCTGAACCTCAACCTCCCAATCAGTCCCATCCGCGACCTTCAGGTTCAGAAGCGCGAAAAGGACCTGGTGGTGGCCACCCACGGCCTCTCGTTCTGGATACTGGACGATATCACACCGCTTTATGAGATCAGGGATGGGGTCGTTAAATCAGCCCGGCATCTGTATAAACCACGGCATGCCTACCGGATGCAGGGTGCCAAGGCTACCGGCCTGGTTGATCAGGGAACCAATGCGCCGAACGGCGTGATGGTGAGGTACTATTTCAAGGAGCCGCCCGCTGCTGAGGTCAAACTGGAATTTTTAACCCAGGGAGGCGAATCCATCATAACCTACTCATCGATCAAAAACGCCAAAGGCGAACCCCTGCCGGTTTCTAAAGATTTTTATCCCGATAAAAAAGCCGAAAAACCGGGGCTGCTCGCGGCAAAAGCCGGCATGAATACCTTTTTGTGGAACATGCGCTATCCGAATGCCACCCCGATCGAAGGAACCAACGTGATGTGGGCCGGGTCGGGCATCGGAGCCAAGGCGGTCCCCGGCCCGTATAAAGTACGCTTGCTGGTTGGTACGGAGGTCATATCGGAACAAACCTTTGAAATCCTGAAAGACCCAAGGGTTGCGGTCAGTGACGCCGACCTGAAGGAGCAGTTCGACCTGATTCAGAAAATCAACGGCAAGGTTTCCGAGGCTCATGCCGCCGTGAACGACATCCGCAAGGTGCGGAATCAGGTTACTTCCTATATTGCATCGGTCAAGGATACCGTTATCAGTGGTAAAATGAAAGAGCTGACCCGCAGCATGATGGAGGATCTCGATCGGCTCGAATCCACCCTGATGAACAAGAAAGCCAAAGCTCCCCAGGATGTGCTGGCTTTTCCGGTGATGCTCAACGATAAGATGGCCGGGCTGGGATCGAATGTGGCCTCCGCCGAAAGCAAACCCACGGCGAATGCCTGGGTGGTTTACGATGACCTGGCCGCAAAGATTGACCGGGCTGTTAAGGAAGTGCGGGAAATCCTGGACAAAAAGGTCGCCGAATTCAATGCGTTCGTTGATCAGGAAAAAATACCGGCTATTATTTTACGCTAATCTGAAAGTCAATTCTGCGTCAGGGGTTATCGGATGGGATCCGGCTTTTCACCTAATTAATCCAGTACGATACCTTAAGCACGATTCCTCGGTCCTTGACACGGAAGTCCAGGGGTGAGTTGTTCTCGGTATACACCAGGTACAGATCCGATCCCGGAGCAAATCGCCATTGGAGTCGCAGGTTTAGATTGATGTTGGAAATCTGATTGTTGTATTGAACCAGGGTGGTGATGAAAAACTTTTCCGAAAGCGTGATATCGAGCCGGGGTCCGATCAGGAAATAGTCGCGGCTGGCATGGGGAGACGGAAGGCGAATCCTGTTCCATGTTGAGATAACCGCCAAACTGGCATACGGTTGAATCCTGTAATACAACTCATTGGTAGCGATTAACCGGTTGCCGCCAAAATATCCTCCGTAGCGGGTACTGATCAGGTAATTGAATGGTTTCCGGATATCGGAGGAAAAAGAGATCCCACCCTCGGTCCATTGAAATGATTCACCGGTATTATACGGAATAGCCCCGCTTTGGGTGGGATCAAACGGGAACTGAAGCGTGAGGAAGGAATTCTTGATATCGACCAGCAGCAAACTTTTCTGCAACCATTCAATTTGGTAAAATAGCTGAACATCGCGGTCCGTGACCACAAACGTGGGGTCGGTATACATATCGGCCTTGATACCCGGCCCGTGATTGGCGATCCTGCCGTTGGCGGGGAAAAATTTATACTGCAGAAGGGGTGTGATCTCGTAGTATCCCTTTCTTCGTATGTAGCCCATTTCCGAGGAGAAGTTGCGGCCCACCAGGCTCTGGCTCAGCGATGCGGTAAGGAAGGGGGTCGAATAGGTCAGGATCGCCCCGGCGGAGGATGCCATTGAATCTGCGGCAGGGGTAAAAGACTGGTGGTAAAAAGCTTTGCCCGTCCAGCGATTGTCCTTGCTGGCGAGGTTGAATTCAGTACCGGCCACCCGGTTAAACTGGCTTCCGGAAACCTGTTTGTTAACCAGAAAGGCGGAAAGTGAGGATTGCCGGAAGATCTTTCTCTGAATGGTGGTTACCAGAAAGTTTGCCGGGTCAATAGCCGATTGGGCTCTGGTCTGGAGGTTCATGATCCCGATCCTCCAATCCTCGCCAATCTGGCCGGTAAGCCGTGCACCTGCGAGTACGGGGGCATTCAACCCAATCCGTCGGGAAAAGAACGGGCGGACGTTCTCCATCCCGAGGTTAGCGAACAGATCGCTGTTCTCGAGAAAGAACTGCCTTTTCTCCGGAAAAAACAGTTCATACCGGTCGAGAAGGGTTTGTTGCCTGTCGACCTCCACCTGGGAATAATCCGGCAACAGGGTAACATCGAGGTTTAATGAGGTGGACAAAATCATTTTGGTATCCAGCCCGGCACCGAGTGTGGGGACTATTCCAGCATCTCCGCTGGTTTGCCGGATGGCCCGGGCTGTAAGGAAGGGAACCAGGGTCAAACGAGGTCCGGAGGAAGAGGGCAACGGGGAGTCCCAAACGAGAGAACCGGTATACGCCAGGGTGGCGGTGGCAAATTGACGGGGCATAGGAGCCCAGGATGATTTTTCGCTGGTTTTCAGATCCTGCCGGCTGAAATTAATGCCCCATTCGGGAGCTTCACCTTTATACCGGAGGCTGCGCAGGGGAATGGCAAACTCGGCGGTCCACCGGTCTTTATGGTTTTCGACCCCCGACCACCACTTCATGTCCCAGTCGAGGTTGACTTTCCCGCCATTGGCCTGGATGCCATCCCATTGCGCCCCTGCCGGGGAGATGCCGAATGCAAAGCCGTTGGTCTGGTCGTTGTAGGTATCAATAAAAACGATGAAATTGTCATTCTTCGCAAACTGAAAATCACGTCGGAACGATTCCACCGGCCGGTCTCCGGGTGTTGGGTCAAAACAGGTGACACCCACAAACAGGGTGGTTGAGTTATAGAGCAACCTGACTTCCGTTCGTGCTGCCGCATACCCGGTATCCGTGGGCAACACTCGCCTGAAATCCCCGGCCTTTTCAGCCAGTTGCCATTCGGGCTCATTAAGAACCCCGTCGGGATCGATTGCGCCGGTGATTTTAAAAATATGGATCCGGTGGGTATCCCGGTTTATGCCCCGGGACTGCCCCAGGCACTGATCCCAGGAGACAACCAGAATCATAATCAGGATAAAAAAAAACGGGAGGGGCGACCTTTTAAGGATTGGCTGAAACCGGATTTGCATGGGTGCGAATGTAGTTGTTGAACTCTCGGGGGATTCCGGCAGTATGTTCGAAGCCTGGAAGCTCCAGTATATCATCGAGATGACCTCAATACCCAGATTTTTTAGTCCGTAACCGAATCATACACCTGAACCCTTTGCCAGAGGGCACTGCTTTCGGCGATAAACCTCAGGTGCGGTGGTTCCGACTGGTACAGGTCGTGCATTTCGCGGGAGGCGAAGGTGACGACGAGGCAATAGGTGTACGAACTGTCGACCACGGGCCGGTCGGAGCCGGCGGGTGTGCCCACATGCCAGGAGCCGGCATATGCTGAATCGGTCAGGAAGCGTTTGATAGAGGCTTCAAAAGTTGCGCGATGTTCTTGATTATCCGGCTCATGCAGCCAGAAGAAAACCATGTGGATAAAGGGATTTTTCATGTCAGGTTAAAAAACGTTCGTTTATGTATTTCAGGGCTTCGCTGATATCCAGCGCATTGCTCGAGGGGCCCACCCGGATGTACATCTCTTCGGGAAAGCCGGGCTGTCGCAGGAATACCGGTCGGGAGGAGGGGGTGCAGTCCACGATGCAGACGGTTTTGTCCCCGGTTTTTTCGAGGCGTGTCCGGATGCACGGACTGAAATCGCGTCCGAGGCAGATTCTCACCAGCGTCCAGAGGTGCAGCAGGAACTTGTCTTCATTGGCAAATTTGTCGCTTTCGATGCCTTCGATCGTTCCGTCATCCCTGACACCGATCAGCAAAGTGCCCCCTTTTGAGTTGAGGAATGCCGAAATGGTTTTCAGGCACGAACGCTCGATGGCCGGATTGGTTTTCCCTGCCCGGATATCCCATCGGAGGGTGGACTTAAACTCCAGGGAGTCCCCCTCGCCTTCCGGGATAAGCAGGGAAGCCGGCTTATCCTGATGCGCCTTCTGCCGTATGGAATCGAGATAGGTATGCGCCATGGCCGCACCGGCCAGAATTTCCGCATAGCTTTCGCGGGTCTGCATACGGAGGGATAGCAGTCCTTTCGAATAGTCAACCGGACTGATTTCACCCGTTACCAGCAGCAGGGGCATCACAATCCCGGATCCGTGAATGGCGCCAAGCGCCTGAACAACAGTCTTATGATCGGCATCCAGCCGTTCGTAGCTCATCCGGATCAGGGGGATAAACGGATGGCCGCCGCCCTCTTCCAGGATGACCTCACTCATAACCCTGGCCGCAAACTGATTAACCACTTGCGTGAGTCCGGTAACCGTGTTGAAGGCAAGGGCAAATAGAGGATCCTCCGGACCGAAGGGAGTGATGGCCGGATTCCCGGAAGTTTTTATTCTGATAAAAGGATCTGATCCGAGCAGGGCTTCCATTCCGCCGCTTAACGTGTCGCTGCCCTTCCGGACATGATCGCGGCAGAAAGCGAACAGGACCGGGGAGGAGAGCGCTGCGGGCTGCTCCGGCACCGCAACCTGCAGGTCGGTGAGGATCTGGCGGATCACGCCTTCTGCAGGATGCGAGAACGGGTTCCCGCCGGGCGTCTTAACCAACCCGTCCCCGCTGAATAAACCGTATTCCGTATCCATCAGGCAGATATCCAGATCGGTCGGATCGCATCCGATCCGGAATTCGGCCGAATACTTCTTAAAGTCTTTGTTCATGGTAAGCCAAAGATAGGCTTTCAGACTAAAAAAATATAGCGCCTAATACAAGACAAAACTCGCCGGTGCGTATGCTTTCAAATTGATATTTAGCCTATTATTCCTGATTTTCAAAGGTTTTCCATTCTTTTCGCCTCGCAGGGTTACGGGCTGTGCCCGGGTTGCTTTAAATCGGTCTGGCAATGACAATGCCACTTCACCGGAGACGCCTGATTGCTCCCAAAGCCGGAGCAGGGTACCTTGTACCCCCTGGTCGGCATCCGGATTCGGACAGAAAGCCGTAACCCGGATCCCTTTGCGCGACAAAGAGATACCGGAAGACGATGTAGCCATAGCTCCCGCTTCGCCGGAGGCAAATCCTGATACTAGCTCTTGTCTTTGTTCCCAACCCGGTGTAAACAGGGATTCCTCCTCGGTGCTCCCGTCGGTTATTGGCCAGAGCCTCACGGCGGCACTCCAGGAACCCTCTGTCCAAAGGGGAAAATTGGTATTCCACTGGTTGTTGTACAGGTTGGCAAAAAGGACCGGCTCGCGGGGTTCATACCGCTGGCTAAACTTCCATAGCCCGGGGTTGCCGATGCTCCATAAGGGAAGATCGGATGAACTGACGCCCACTCCGGGTCCCGTGGTACCCTGACGGACGGATATTCCGTAATCGGTTGAGAAAAGATGATTATTGGTACCCGGAACCAGATCCTTTTCAGGAGTAAAAGGGGCGCACACATGGCTGATCCGGAAAGCTGGCTGTTCCACGGCCAGTGGAAAGCAGATCCAACCCCCCTCGGGGATCAGTTCGGGCGTTTTATCATCTACTGTCCAGGTGATGTCCACATAGGGACTCTGAGCCGGGAAAAAGAATTTCAGCGCGTATTCATCAGCCAGTCCAAGGGTGTTTTTTGTAGTGAGAACGGCGTGGTGGCCGGTTGCATCCGCTGTTACCGAGAGGGACCAACCGGAAGGAACCATCCGGGTATAGGTAAGGGTTGGATCGAGTTTCGGCTTATTAAAATCATAATAGGGAAATCCGTACCATTCATAATAGACGTGGTTGTAGGCTTTCATGAACGCATCCACATCGGCCTTCGAAAATTGTTCATGCAGGAACTGGCCCAGGGCAAAATCCCCTGGCCGGACCCGCTCACGGCCGTCTTCTTTTACCACCAGGGAAGCAATCCCGCCGCGAATGGTATCGAATTGTACCTTGAAGAACTCGTTCTCAAAGGAATGACCCGCGATCTGTTGGTTATTGGGTTCCGGGCCGGAAAGCAGGGCATAGGTGCGATACCCGCCGGGAGGCACCGAGTCGGCCATAAAGGTTATGGTTCGACCCGAGCGGCTCACCGGGATCAGATGGCCCCCGCTGAGTTCTTTTGCCGTTGCGGGCATTTCATGGCCTTGCGGGATCTCCACAGATGCCAGGCCGCTCCGGGACCAGGGCAGCGGATTGAAAACCACAGCCCGCGGTCCATCCGCGTTGACCGACCGGGCAAGGGTGCTGATCATCGGGGTAATCGCTTCCCTGGTTATCCGGTCTGCCTCGTACGCATAATCGGCGTGCCATTTGAATGTCGCCAGCTGTTCGGCATACTTTCCTGCAGCAAGCTCCTTTTTCCAGGTCTCATGATCGGGGGTTCCAAAGGCCGGTCCCATAATTCCCCAGGTATGCTCCGTAAACAGGCAGCCCTGTTCATAAGCAGATGCCAATGTTTCGGACAGATCCTGGGAAGACGCGTTCAGGGTTGTTCCCAGGATCCCCAGGGTACCGATTTCCGGGGCCACCCGCCGGTGAATCTGTGTCGGCACCGGCATGGTCATCTGCCCATGGGTCCAGGTATCCGGCATGTCGCCGCGAACCACCGGGATATCGGCATCCTTC
>CAZEKJ010000025.1:61584-76867 GCA_964512915.1 uncultured Porphyromonadaceae bacterium | reverse complement strand
GTTCGGTATAATTCTGACTCTCTGCGAAACGCGGAAAGGCATCCATGTTGGCTTCAATGAATTCCAGCAGGGTATCCAGACCATCAAACCCGTTGTTTTTGAATCCGGCCTTCAGGCTGTCTTCCTGGTATTTGAACAATGATTTTTCGGTATCCGACTCCTGCCGGTGAAATCCGGAATCATTCATCAAAACGTTCATGAAATCGAACGATGCCCAGTAGGTCAGGTTGATCAGCGACCGCTGGATATGCTCAATCAGGATGGTGTATTTTGGCGAAGATTCTAGCGTGATGCCTTCCGGCAATGGGGTAGGTGAGTCATAAAACTTATGGGTCAGCTCATACAGCTTTTGGCCCAGTAGTGGAAGGATAAAATTCACTTCTGCCGATTGGATAAAGGGGCTGATGTTCGAGAACGTTGTTGCGAGGCTGACCGGAAGGTATTTCCTGACTTCTTCGAGCTTAGCGTTGAGTGTTGGTTTGAAAAACATATCAGCTGAGGGTTTTCTTGGTACCGGCACCGGTATCCAGGGTAGTTAATATGGTATTGCGGAAGCGGAGCTGAACATCCATCACCCCGTTGAACTCGAGCATGGCTTCGATGGGATCCAGAATGTTTTGGCGGTCCAGCCAGGCGCCGGCAATGTTGACCAGGAATGCTTCGCGGATATTTGATCCCCCCTGGTTCCCGGCATAGATGCCACCTGGCATCCCGGCACCCATCACGTTGGGGTTGATCATCAGAGCAAAAAGAATCTCCGAGTTGGCTGCAGCCGAGGTTATGAGTTTATCGCCCTCCTTGTACTTGTTGTCCAGGGCCTCGATGAACCATTGCTCCTCGGGTTTCCCTTGGGAGTTCGATGCGTAATGCGAGAACAATGCCTTATTGGCATTGGCCGTACCAGTCAGGGATTCTTCTATGGAATCCATTTCAGCCTGAATGAGCTGCATGCGGGCCTTATCGTCTTTGTACTGGCTCTTTGGAAACCGTTTATCCCAATACGCATAAGGGATCTTCACATGCCAGAGCCAGGTAATCTGATTGACATAGGCTTTTTTCAGGAATGCCGGCACCTGATTGGCGATATCGATCCATCCGGCACGATAGGCTGAATACCATATCGGGAGGGGGTAATAATCCTCATTGCCCCATTCATCCCGGATGGGATAGATATAGGATTTGGCGGTTGCCTTTTTTGCAATCTTCATATTGATCAAATCAGCGAGTGGATCATAGGTATCCAGAACCGGAATGACTTCTGTTTTTCCTACCGGGGCATCCGGCCAGGCGCCATGAATGATGCAATTCTCAATGATCCCGTTTTTTGCTTCCGTTAACCGGCAATGCTGGCCATTGATGGTATTGATCCCGACTATCTCACTGCCATCGGCATTGAGAATGAGTTGGGGGAAGGCGATTCCCAGTTTAAAATAATCACGAAGGGCATTGGCCATATACCGGCGAACGACTCTCCCTTCGAGGAACCGGGTGAGTTTCGGATCATTGATAATCTCCATTTTCTCGTTGCCCTGATCATCATATCCGGTGATCCGGACCGGGAATATCCCCTGGCCCAGGGTGAAATTCCGGATGAACTTCAATCCGGTATTCAGAACCCCGGTTCTGCCAATGATATCCAATGCCTTCATTGGAAAATCGTTTGCTGCGCCCCAGGGACTGATCCGGTAACCATCGAAGGTTTCATACAGGTCCAGTTCCTCGATGGTTTTGGCAGGCTTAACCGGCTCCGGGCTTCCCGTTGTGGTGGCAAAGTAGGTCCTGCCATAAGCCATCAGCGGATTACCCTCATTGTTCCAGAGTATTTTCGTCATTATAGCATGACCTCCATCGCGTTAAACTCGAGTATGTTATCGATATTGACCGGATAGACATGCCCTGTTTTCTCGCCCCCAGAGTCAACCGGCATCACACCCCGCATCCGGTTTGTCTTCAATGAAAAAGGAAGGCCGGTGGCTACTGCCCTGGGAAGGAATACTCTTTCGCCATTCTTTTTAATGAATACGATACTGAATGAGTTTTGCTCGCCGGATGGTGTTTCCTTGATATCGAGGTATTTCAGCACCTTGTTCCGTCTGATCTTTGTGGCCATTTGGTTTGATTTCAGGCCAAGTTATCGGTACGGCGACGTGGAAAAAAGGACAGCAGAAAGTGCAGCCGGCTTATCAAGAAAAAAGGGGCTGGAGCCCCTTCAGGATGGTTGCGGTATTTCTACCGTTCGGAATCCTCAACTCCCAACAGAAGGCTTTCGAGGACTCTGTAATCATCAGGGAAGAAAAGTAAGTCATCGTGAAGGCCGGCGATCTCTTTTGCCATTTCCATCATGTGGTTCTGGAAGTCTTTCTCGAAATTGATCTCTTCAGCTGTGTTTTCTCTGGTTGTCATGGCTTTTAATTTTTAAAATTTTCTGCCTGATTTCAACCGAAAGACTGATCTGTCAAGGAGGAACTGGAATACCGGAAAACCGAAGGGAATGAGGATATGCCGGGAAAATCCTTGCGGAATCACCAAGGGAGGTTGTTCCTTAGCAGAATAATTGTGGGAATTAAGCCATATCGACAACCGGAACAGCAGCGGTTAAAAGAGGGCTATTTGCAGAAGGGCTTCCCGGGAGCGAAATGGCTGCCGCCGAATAGAAAATGTCTTTTCCCAAGATGAGTCAGAAGTGTTTAGTTTTCTGGGGGGAGGATACGAATGGAACACTACCAACAGCCCTAACGTTAATGGCTGAAATACATTTGAATATCGTAATTCCATACAAAGAAGCTGGTTACCAAATCAGTAAAGGCTTCCTGTTCAATTTCTTGGCCAAGGTTATCTTGACTCTCAAATTGAAAGATCTTTATTCGCTTTGCAGCTTTTCTAACTTCAGAGTCCTTGACGTGATATTTCGACCTTTCCTCTAATTCGTAATCTGAATAGACTCTAATAGCACCATCGCAATGGATGATTTTGCCATTTTTTTTATTAAATATTGCATGAAAGTACCGGCTACTTTTCAGCCCCTTAAGTTGAGGCTTGGGAAGTTCCTCACAGGTAAAATGTATTTCAGAATCTCTTGGTGCCCAAACGTAATCCGTAAAACCTATCCGATTATACTCTTTATCATCAAACCATTGACCAAAATCGTCATTTCTCAAAGACTTTAATTTATCCCAATCCAAGGGTTTACCATGGACTGTCATCCTGTATTCCAAAGGATGGTAATCAAATTCGGGAATTTCCAGCAATGGGTCTAGTCGAATCTTAAAATTCATCCTATCCTTAATCGTATATTTTAGTAATGTTTGAAAGATCCAATAGCTAGAATTCGATTGTGCCGTTGTTGGGCAGATCATATAGACCTTGTCGCTCCACTGCAATCGGAAGTTGTCAAGATTAAATTGATGGATGAATATAAGGTGATTTTGATCAATTATCTTATCCTTAAGGTTTTCGGAATTGTAAGGATTAGGTCTTTTAGTTTTCAGTAAAAGTTGATCGATTCGAGATCTGCTAATTTCCAATTGAAGCCTCTCAATAAGACAATATGCCCTTCTTACAGTATCAATATCTTCATTATTGTTAATGAGGTGATCAATCTGTCTTTCTACGACAAAAAAATTCAATGAAATATCATCAATCGAGCCCAGATCATGCAATAACCTATTAAATTCTTGATGTTCAGGGTTGTATAATATGTCAAAAACCTCATATAACGGAGGTATTAGGCATCGTGAAAAGTACTCAAGGGTTTGAAGGCTGGATTCCATTATTTTGGATAAAGTAAATAAATATAGGAAAATTGAATGAACCGCACATCTGTGGTTTCCTTTGACTCTTACCATAGAAATGACACAAATGAATTACAATGATTCGTTCAGCTGGTAAATAACCTCCGGGTCAATGTTTGTCGAGAGAACGGTAAGCCCGATTTGTTTCTCCGTAGCCAGTTCCCTTGCCAGGTTCATCATTTGAACGAAATCATGCGATTTGTAAACCTTTGAACGGACTTTGTCGTAATGACCTTGAACTGCAATCCAGACTAGACATAACGGTGGAAATGGATCCTGAGTCGGATGAAAATGCTGACTGGTGCAGAAATAGACTTGCTTTTTCATGATCAGTGGATTTTGCAGTTAATAATCAAACCGGATTTGTTGGAACAGTAATTACAGATACGGCAGTCCGACTTGCAGACCACTCCCGGCAGGCCGGTTGGATCTGAAACGACGTCGAACAGGTTGTCGATCATAAACCCGGAGCCGTTAACTGTAAAGTTTGCCGGAAGCTTGGTGAAATCCAGATCCCGCCTGGCTGTATAGGTCCAAACCGGGACATCTAGCAGGTCTGCTATTGCAGAAGCTTTATCAACATCCTTCTGTGACCGGAAATCACCGGATTCAGAAAACCTGAGCTTGTTGTAGGCGAACTTATTCAGTTCATAGACGAACAATTCCGGAGTGCACATCTCCCAGAATTTCGCCTGGAAGTTCCGGTGCCGGATCACATTGGGAAACAGCCTTTCCGATTTTTTCGCATAGCATTTTTCAGGCTGTTTGCAGAGATTTAGCTTTTCAGATGGGCAATCCCGGGAAGAGCAAAAGTTGAAAATGGCTGTTGAACCTTCGACTTTGAGGTTGCCGAATGAGAATAGTTGAAGCATTGATTGTTACCGATGCCTTTCGGATTTGTAAGGGTACCAGGCACACCGTTTAAAGTATGCGCATCCCGCTGAGCAGCATCCGGATTCGGTCAATGGCGAATGTCAGATAGGGTACCCGCTATCTGACCGAGTGCGAAGCAATGGAGGGTTAGAGCTTCATTGCAGATTTGCTTTGCAGGTTCTTTACATGTATTTGAACCCGGAATCCCTTTACCTATCCGGGGCTGCGAATACCTTAGTGCATACTTTAATACACATAGATGATTTTTCTTCATCTGTAGATTGTGAGGGCTGGATCCATTGCGACCATAAAAAAAGCCCCGTTTCCGAGGCTTTTATTTGGGGTGTCGCCCATCAGAAGGGGAGCGGCTCAGCCAGTTCCGTTTGGAGCTGAATTTTCTTTGATTTCGGTTTGCCTTTTCCTTTGGCCGGAGCCTTCGGAGCATCAGGTGTTTCGTGCATTTTGTTGTAAAAGGCTGAATGGGTTCTGCCGTAAGAGTCGGCTTCCTTCATTCTTGCGATCTCGAAGGTGACATACTTTGTTCCTTCCATTTCATAGGCGATTGACTCGAGGTCTTCCAGTTTACAGGTTACCTTGACGATGTCGAGGTTGGCAACTTTTTTCCCTTTTCCGATGTAGATTTTTTCGTAAGTTTTCATGACGTTTTTTATTTAAAAAATTATACGATCCTCACAGAGTGGAGTTTGGAGGAAATCATCAATGAGGAATTGGAATACCGGAAGGCACTGAGGATATGCCGAGAAAATCATTGTGAAGGCCGGAGAACGAACTTTCTTCGCGGATAATTTGAGCTATAAAAAGCTGATTTGTCATGAGGACTTACAACCAGAAAAAATCTGCCTTGGAGAAGGGTATTCAAAAAATGGGGCTGACCCGATCATCGTCGGTAACGTGGGAATTGGTTCAACCTTCGAAAATTGCCACAGAAATGGAAGGGTATATCACGCGAATCGTGAAAATGACCGGCGATGTGGTCAGGGCCCAGCGTTTATTCCGGTATTACGGCCAGGATGCATAGATGCTTCAAGGCCGGCTGGCTGCAAACCCAAATGCCGCATGGATTGTTTTTGACTGGGTTGCTCTCATTCTGAGGTGGTACCTTATTCGAAAGCTTCCGACACAAGGGCTTCAGGAGCAATTCCTAAGTGCGCCGGCAGCACTTTGAAGTTTTTGCTTCCTTTTGAACTTTGGTGCCTCAAAGTAAAAGGATAAAAAGGGGGTGACCGGTGGCCACCCCAGGATATCAAAAGTTAAGGCAGATCCAGGATGCAAATGCTTGTTCAACGGAAACATCAGATTTCAACCATATTGCCCGGATTTCTTCAATAATTCGATACGCATCATCACCCTGGGCGAAAAAATCCGATTCAAAGACTTCTACTGTTCCCAGTGCTGTATTGATTTCGCCGCAGGGATATGTCCCGTGCAGCCAAGTGATATTCAATGTAATCATGAGAAAAATGCCGATGCCTTTCGGACTTGCTAAGGGTATCAAGCACACCCAATGGATGGATAATGGAAGAATTAAGGCATCAGATTATCATCTGCTAGAGACAAATAGCCCTGACTCGAAACGATCAGATGATCCAGGAGCGTGAGATCCAGCAAAGCGGATGCATCCTTGATCTTTTTGGTGATTTTAAGATCTGCATCGCTGGGGGAGAGGTTTCCGGAGGGGTGGTTATGGGCCAGGATGATTCCGGAAGCCAGTTTTTCAACTGCTGCATTCAAAATCAACCGGACATCAGTTACCGTACCGGAGATTCCGCCCTGGCTGATTTTTACGGTACTGATAACGGTGTTGGACCTGGAGCAGAGGATGATCCAGAATTCCTCATAAGAAAGATCAGCGAGAATCGGACCGACAAGATTAAAGGCATCAGCGCTGCAACGGATCTTGGCAGGCATGACACTGGGAGTTGAACTTCTACGCCGGCCAATTTCAAAGATTGCAGATACGCGGACTGCTTTATCTGCCGAAATGCCAAACACAGAGGACAATTCCGTGAAAGTCATTTTGGCAAGCGCATGAAGATCATTACCTGCCAGGTTGAGCAGCTGTTTTGCCTGATCGGGAGTGATTCCGACCGCAACTGAGAAAAGTTCCGAATTGGTCAAAGCAGATCCCCCGATCTGAACCATTTTGGCAGCAGCGGAATCGTTAACCTGCCAGGGAGTTAAAAGCATTTTGTCGTACTTCATTTGATTAAGATTTAAAAATGAAGCACCTCATCTTGAGCAAGAACCGGATCAGGTCAAGGGCGAATGTCAGTTTGTGTAGCCGCAAACTGACCGAGTGCGAAGCAATGGAGGGAAATCACATCGGGGTATAGCAAGAGCCAGCCCGGAATCCCTTTACCGTTCCGGGGCTGCGAATACCTTTGTGCTACATTATTATATTATAGACGATTATCTTATTAGAAGGTGCAACTAAACTTATCGGGTTTGAAAGTTAAAGCTGCGTGTTAAAGTTGCGATTAGTTAAAGAAATTAAAAACTTCTTCCTTAAGATCTTTTACTTCGTTTTCGTTAGAAAATCGGCTAGCTATCTGAGCAATATCAGCGAGGTAATCTCCATTGGGACCGCAGATAATTCTGTCAGTTTGAAGGAATGCTAATAAGTCGACAGAAGCACGATGCTCCGGTGGCAGCATCTTGAAGGCCTTACCATAGATGTGATAAAGGGTTTTTCCCTTCGAAATTGGAAAGATCAATTCCGATGGAAAAAGTCGCGAATCATTTTGGTTTCGTATAATAACCGGATTATCACTAAGTAGATGAAGTTGAACATTACTGCCTGAATAACCAGTTCTCCAGTTGTCTAAATCCGAAACAAAATCGGTTTTCATAAAGTCAATCACAGCCATCATGATTTTTGAACCTTGAATAAATGAAGGTTCCTTTTTCATTCCTTCAAATATTTCTTGAGGTGCATCTAAGCCAGTTTCCTTGTCTCGAACCCTCAAGAGTAAATCTTTGCTTGATGCATTTTGCATGAAATCTAACATCTCGTTGTCTCGAAGTGGAATCCTCCAATACAGAACTCCAAGGAAATGAATCAGATGGAATAGATCTGTTGCGTCGATATGTAATGGTCCATTCTGCTCAATAATTTTCTTATATACTGGTGCGAACTGGTTTTCATGAAATTTATAAAGGTCTTCTACAAAGTCAGTGTCTTCCCCATCAATATTAAAAGTATTTCGGTTCCATTCATAGAAAACCTGTTTGGGACTTTTTCGGGAGGGTTCAAGCTTATTTTTCTCCTTATTGTAAACTGCAACCTTTCCATCTTGGCCAACGAAGCCCTTGATAAAGAATTCTGGAATATAATGATGTCTTTTCGAAAGTGGCACAACTTTAGAAGTCATCTAAATACTAAATGATCGTATTAAACTGTTGGAAAAGTTCGGGTTGATTTGGTTTTTTTTTGAGGGATCTCAAAATCTGGTTTTGTGCAAAAAACGAGTAGGACTCAGCCTCCATTTCTTTGTCAGCAAGATGCTTTATACATAATCGTTTGAGAACTTCTACTGTAATTGGACGTTTCTCCTCCCAAAAAATCATGGACGATAGAAATTCTTGGCAGCTTTGACTGTTAAGAATCTTTATCAAAAAGATAGCCTCTTCTTTTGACCAACAGGGAAGGAAATAGCCAGTATCATCTAATACCACTGATTTGCCTTCAAATTGATCAATTAATTTAAAATTAGAGTTCTTATAGAATCCAGATATTGCTACTTTATATGGAGAAAATGAATAAGGACCCACTCCGAAGATGGAAAATGATGGACGATCCTTATAAATTGAACTTGCTCTTGCATCAAATAATTTTGAATGCTTGGATAAATAATCCCAAGTTTTTGGAGCATCATTCTGAATATGAGTGGTGTCTTGACCAACTAAAGTTTGAGTAACTATCATGAACTTTCTGCCATACCTAATCTGGCCATTAGCCACATCAGAACTTTTAAGCATTGGGTAAACATAATCATCCTCAATATCAACTACTTCATTAAGACCATTGATATATACACCATCTACTTTGTCTAACTCCATAATCTTGGAGCAATCATGCTTGATACCCGATCTCCAATTATAGGCGTTATCCTTGCCGCGAATTTCTTTGTGTTTCTCGAAAAGCTCAATATCAGATATTAGTAGACCGTCATGATAACCAAATCTTTGATATTCAGCCTTTGTATCCACCCCAGCGTAAACAAGACATTCTTGCGGGGAAGTTGTCGTAATTGTTTTTTCAATGACAAGAAAGCATGCATCGACCGAGGCTTTAAAGAATTTCATACTATCCACTTTAAACATTTTAGCTGATGAGATGCTAAAATTTGATCGCCAGGCCTGAAGAAGCACCTTTCTAGCCACAGCAGTTTTACACAGTATTGCTATAATTCCAGAACGACTTTGAAGCCAATCTAAATATTTAAGAAGCATCCATTCCGAAATGTCAAAGTTGCTTTTACCTGTAATGGCATCAAAACCTTTAAGATTCTGGAAGTTGCTTTTTTCAGGAAGATTGGTGCTATTTAATAATCCAAGCTCAGAGTTTGTCACCCAAGGTGGGTTTCCAATAATCAAAATGGGTTCAGCAAGACGCTCTAGGACATTTTCCCAAGAAAAGGTGAAGAAATCATGCTCGAAAATTTCAACCCTCTGCCCATCAAGCATATTTTGCTTTATTTCTAAAGCTTTGGAAGCATATTCATGGTTAATTTCGAGACCTATTGCTCTCTCAAAAGTTGGGAATGCAGAAGCTGCAGCAAATAGGAATGTCCCTTTTCCGCATGTTGGTTCTATGATTGATCTTGGTTGAAAGCCAAGATTTGTTAATAATTCAGTAGCCATCGTGGCCAAATCAGTCGGAGTTTGAAAATCTCCAAATTGCCATTTATCCCTTTGCTTTGTCATTGAAAACTCAAATTACCTTACTCTGATGATACCATGAACATTTCCTGCTTGTTGAATGACTCTTCCATATTGAAGTCTCCATTGCAAAGCATTTGAAATTGTAAGATAACCTTGATTTGGCCAAGTGACCAGCAAATCTTCGGCAATTGATCTAGCTTCTATTTCATCAACCGGAAGGTTTTTATCTTGCATAAATGCAACAAGGTCATCTATATTGCCATCATTTTCGAGTATTTGAATTAATCCTCTCGACATCTGAAAATCCGCAGTTCTCTGAGCTTCAACAAAGATTGCATGCTCCATTGTCAACCTTCCGGTTCGGTTTTGATGATCATCTAATTTATCATAAACAAATACCAACAAGTTATAACCTAAACCATAGATCTTTTGACGTGCTGACTTATAAGGGCATGATGACTGTGGTTGTCTTATGCTTGTAACCTTCATGTCAACCTGGAGATCTGGATAATCTATTCCTGACGCTGAATTACCCTGCTGAAAGGAATAACTTTGAGAAAGGTGAGCCAAGAATTTGTGTTCAAGATAAGTACCAACAGCTTTTCCGTCTGTTACACCATATAAGGTTGGTTCATCGTGATTCGTTTCAAGATTCGCAAATTCTGCAGCTTCATATAGCAATGCATCGATATCTAATTTGATTTTCATAGTCGGCTGTTAATATTATTGGTCTTTAAGAATATTTGGCGAATGGGAGGGTTGCCTTTTTCCTAAAATGTCAGTAAAATGTTTAATCTCATACCAACTATTGCTGGTTTTTTGCTTCAATACTCAATGTAGCATGCGGTACTGCACGTAATCTTTCTTTTGCAATAAGTTTCCCTGTTTGGCGACATACACCATAGGTTTTATTTTCTATCCTTACCAAAGCAGCTTGGAGATGTTGAATAAAAAGGGATTGCCTTTGGGCGAGTTTCCCAACTTCTTCACGGGATAAAACGGTTGCCCCTTCTTCTAGTACCTTGAATGTGGGAGAAGTATCTTGGGTATCATTACCGTCTTGGTTCGCTAACGTTTTTTTGAGCAGGTCAAAATCTTTCTTGGCCTTATCAATTTTGGATACGATAAGTTCCTTGAACTCAATTAGCTCTTCGTCTGAATATCTGGTCTTCTCTGACATAATTATCAATTTTTGGAAAAGTACAAATAATTAGAACAAGTGCCTACTGGTTGGAGTCTGTGTAATCTGAATTTAGCTCTAAGCCAATGGCATCTAGTAAGATGGAAACTTCAAGTATTTCCAATTTGCATTTATTGCAACCTTCCACATGTAATTGGATATACGCGTCCGCTAACACTGTTCCATAATGGAGATAATCGCAGTATTGAGCAAGCTCATTTTCGTTAAGACAATTTTTCATATTAACCTCTTTTCATAGTATAGATGCGGATAGTGATGATAAATGGAAAAACAAATCAGAAAATTTTCAAAGGATTTACAATCCATCTGTAAGAAGAGCTCAGAATCATCGATATGGTTAACAAAAGGAAATGAAGTCCCACCCAAAAACAGCGACTTTTTTGGTTCTGTTTTCAAGCTGAGGTGAAAAAAGAACTCCCGTCTGGAAAGACGCCTGCCCGGCGAGGGCGAATTTTCTTTTTGGCTACTTTTTCTTTGATTCGCCAAAGCAAAAAGTAGTCCGGGATTGAGATGCAAACTTTGGATCTGTAAACAGGTCATCTTCACAAAGTTTGCGGCGAAAATGATAAAACGGTAAACCGTTTTTACCTCTGTGAGCCGACCCCGCCCTATGGCGAAAGGCGAAGGCAAAGCCTCGATTTTCAGGAAATATGAGTCCTATGCCATGGGTTCGGGGCTCAACTTGTTGAGTCCTGATTCCATACCCTATTCGCCTTTTTCGCCTTTTTCAGGTGCGTGCCGGCACGAATGAGTGACCGGCTGATAGGAGATGCCCGTACTTGGTCCAGATACGTTTGTCCACGGCATCACTGAAGTGGGTTGCTTCTTCGGGCAAGATTGTTTTGGATCTCTCTGATGCTTTGTTCTTGGTGAACTTCCCTTCCTTTTGGATCACCTGGGTATTGTTCATGGAGATCAGTGTGTACTTGCATTTGCTGCCATTGAACCGGACGGCAGGGAAGGAAGGATCACTTCCTCTTAGGATGTTGCCCCATAACAGATACTTGTCATGTTGCGGAGGCTCCATGCCTTTATGTACTTCCTGGATCACAGTCCAGTGGTTACGCTCGAGCCTGGCGATTGCCTGTTCATTGTAACTGCTTGATTTGTTTACGTTGGGGTTTTTGCTGTCCCCGTATCGGTCACGGAAGTATATGATAGTCTTATCGATATGATGCTTGTAGTAATCAGTAAACTGATCTACAAGCGAATTAATCATTACATCGTTTGACTGATCAGGCTTGACAAAGAACTCATTAATAAAGTTGTCGGTCGATGCCGGTTGCTTAATCACGAAATCAAACGAGCCTTCCTGGCCGACTGACAGGAGGCTGATGTTGGAGCCCCAATCCGGTGAAATCTCAAGGGGGGCATTGGGGTTGCAATCGGCATCGAAGCGGGAATCATGAGAGGCCAGCTTCTGGAAATTGAAGTTTGTGTTCTCCGCCAGGTCCCGGATAAAACTATCATTGGTAGCATTGAAGTACACATGTTTGGCCTCGTTGATGTGATAGTAACAATCTTCCACGGTATCCAGCATGAGGTTCATGATCTCGATCAGGAAAGTCAGCAGGTTTTGCTTTTCATACTCACGGACAATGTATGACATGCCCACATTATCAATGTTATCGAATGCATTGGCGAGTGTGAAAAGCAGACCCGTCTTGGATACGAACGGCAGGATCTGTTTGCGGAGCCGGATGGTTTCGTTCCATATTTCCCGGTAAAGTTTTGAGTCCTTGGCATAGTAGGCCGGGATCAGTTCCATCTGAAGTTTCACCAGGCGGTTCCAAATGGTAAAGAGCTGGATACCGGT
The DNA here is from genome assembly GCA_964512915.1 of uncultured Porphyromonadaceae bacterium. Taxonomy (GTDB): domain Bacteria; phylum Bacteroidota; class Bacteroidia; order Bacteroidales; family UBA12481; genus UBA12481. Next base: position 64,281 of record CAZEKJ010000025.1, on the reverse strand, counting down.
TTCCTCCTGGTAATAATTGGCGAATGACAGGAGCCACTTTTGTGTCTGGGTGTAGGGCATGGATGAAACATAGTGGTAGCCATGGTGAAATGAAATCGGATCCGGGGATCTGGTACCCCAGAGCGTTTCGTTTCCCCGGTTTGTCGGCGAAGTTTCCTGATCGTATCGCTCTTTGTCAATGGTCAGGGCTTCGTCCAGGATTTCATAATCGACATTGGGCCCTCTGGCTGATCCGATGCGATCCTGGGATAGCATCAGGATCGCGTTGCCGTTGGAAAATGAAATCACGTTTTCGAATTTCATGATTTTTTCGAGGGGTGCATGAAATGAAACAGGCGGCCGGCGGCCGACCACATAGTTTTTGTCTTTCATGTAACCGAGGGTTTCCAGGAACTTAAAGGTTGATGGCAGAGTCCTGGTGAGCAGTTGTCCATATGTCTGGCCAGTAACCGAGATCAGAGCGCCAGGCATCTTGCGGTTGACGGTATGAATATCCCAACCAACCAGGTATGATTTCCCGGTTCCCCGGCTCCAAACATCAACCCGGGATTTTGCCCCGTGTAGCAGTGAGTTGTACTGTGGCCTGTTAAGATTTACAGGTTCCATCAGGAATTGATCATTTGCTCGGCCTGTTCGTCCGTGATCTCTTCAAACACGGCATCGGCAATTTCCTGCCGGGTTTTGGCCGGTAGTTTCTCCATTTCATCGATGTTCATTTGAATTCCTCCCGGCATGTTATTGATCTGGATGAGGAAGGTGTGTTTTTCCAGAAGCTTGGGATCTGTTTCAACCATAGGCCTTTCACCTATCGCCTTCTTAAGAATCGTTAGCCCGGCTGCCCAGGCTTTTAGGTCTCCTTTGGCCTTGGCTGCCGCTATCTGGTCGAAAGTGTCTGATATCAGCCAGTTATTGTAGAATTCGTAATTGAATGAATGGTATGTGTTATCCAATTCCCGGGCGAGATTCAGATCATGGTAAGCCGTTCGCCTGGATATATCTGGGAATTTCGCCATATGAAGGGCCAATGATGTTTTGGCCTGAGGATAGCGCTGCAGTACCTTTTGCATAGAGAAGACCCGATCGAGCATATCCTGGTGTTGTGGAGATAACTCTGACGCATCCGGATTGTCCAGGTAACTTTTGATCACTTCCCAGCGGATGTTCTCGAATGAGACCAGTTGTTTGCTCATAGGTTTGAGATTTGTGCCTTTGTCCGGAGTTCGAGAAGCATATTCTGTGCAGGGTTGGATCCATTGGCTGCCGCCTGGGCAATTGATTTACGCAGCGGGATTTCACCTTTAAACCAACCCCGGTTGTAAGCAGCAAAAACAGCACCCTGCCCGGAATTGATCTCATCTCGCAGATCCATAGGATGGACCTCGATATTGACGGCGATATCTGCGATATCGAAAAAAAGCTCAGCCATCGATTCGATTTCGCTAATCTGTTCCTCTGTTAAAAGCATTTTCCAGCTGTTGTTTATCGAAGTTAAAGACCTGGTCATCAGTAAAAATCACCCCGCGTTCCAGCTTGGGATTATCCGTTGCGTTCTGGGAGGTAACGATAGAGATCTTCCAATCATCGTTAAAGATGAGTGCCACCTTTGCATGAAGGGAGATACACCGGTAAGAGAATCCTTCCTTCAGCATCTGGAAGGGCAGGGGACTCATGACTTTTACCCGGTTATCGATCAGGAACCGGATTGTGAGAATTTCGCCATGGTTGATCCGGTTCCGGACTTTCTCAAGCGAGTCCTGCGATATAGAATAGGTAGACATGAGAATGTGAGCGGGACCGGTTTGTTTGAGAATGTGGAAAATCAACCTGAGCAGGTTGAAATTCCCATCGGAATAGTAATGTTTCTGCCTGCCCGGAACGATCAATCCGATGCTTTTTGTCAGAGCACCGGATTGGAACACTACCAGATCCGGGTTCTGATCTGCATTGGTTTCGATAATCGCCAGTGGAACCATCTCATTATTGTTCTTTTCCGCTGCCGGAACAGAGGCTTTAAAGTCAGAGGACCTTGTTAAGACCATCGATTTGAGCTGAGAGTGTGGCTATTTCTGCTTTTTTCTTGAGAATCCTTTTTTCTAAGGCGTTCCTCTTGGGACCATCCCTCATTTCATTCACCGCCGGCAGTTTGGTAGTGGAACCGAATGCCAGCAGGTTGTTGTCTTTACTCAGGGATTTCATTAGGTTCATGCGCCTTTTAATCAGGTCATTAATTTCATCAACCTCGGTTTGAACTGGGATTGGCTTTTTCGCCGGAAATAGGCGGTCTTCATCCGGTAGGGTTTTATCCTTAATCCAGATTTGATGTGCCTCGTAGAGTTCTTCCATCCTGTCGGACAAGTCGGAAATCTGTTCGACAATTATTCTGCGGGATTCCACATTCTCCGGCCGGTTGTCCGGAGCAATTTTTTTCAGTGAATTATGCAGGATCGACCGTTGGTTATAAACCGTGCTGTACTCCGAAATGATCTGCCTGATTACTTTCGGCAGGTTCGGATCATCATTTTTAATCGCATCCAGGTAGGCTGATCCGGTTGTAACCGGTTTGAGTCCTGACGGCTTTGGTGTCGCTGGTTCCTGAAGTTCCGGTCTGGGGCTAGATGGAATAAGCTTTTTAAGCTCGTAAGCAAGTTTAAAGGCGAATCGACTCTCTTTCCGTGGAAAGATCCGTTTGAGTGCATG
>CAZEKJ010000025.1:26208-61574 GCA_964512915.1 uncultured Porphyromonadaceae bacterium | reverse complement strand
CCGGGAATATTTCTCAAAGAGAACTACCCCGGCATTATAATCACGGTCGGAATTCAGCCACGAAATTATTGCATCAGTGTCATTCTGTGTCATTTGTCAATTATCGCCTTTCGGTTAGTTTTCGCTTTATTCCACAAGGTATGGATAGCCGAAAAGGCGAAAAAGGACAGTCCAGGGACGTAATAGAACGCTAACCTACCTGCTTCTGTATTTGAACAAATGGGGCCAAAAGATAACCAACCTAAATCTTTTATTTTGTGTTTCTTTTCAGATCGAGTCTAATTCTCTTTCGAGCGATAAATACCTTTGAGATAACAACCTCAATTCCTTGTCCTACAACAACATTTTCTTCAAAATTCACATATTCAAATCCAGCTTTTGCGAGGGCTTCCCTAGGGATTTCACCATATAGATTATTCGGAAGTTTTACTTGGATGTAGTCATGTGTAATTTCGGTGACTTTAGCATTGAATTCAGTGCCAACGGGCAAACTTGTATGAATATTGACCCATGGATTGGATTCGGTTTGCCTTAAGCTGCAAAATATCTTTTCATTTTCTTCATCGATTTCTATAACCTTTACGTCCCGAGTTGTTGCAGCTAAAGTCTCAAGCTGATTATGAGATAAAGGATACCAAGAAATTTCGCTAATAAGGATAAATACTTCCAATCTGTTCTGATAAAGGCAATTATATTTTATAGAATCAAATCTCAATAATTCAACATTTATAGTATCACCGGTTTTCGGCAAATCGACAAGAGTCCATGGATTCAATTCTGGAAGTTTTAGAGAAAGAAGAATCTGATTGGTAGATTTGTCAATCTTTTTAACAATAAACTCATATTCACTGCCAACCATTAGTATATCCGCGCAGTTGGCAACACTTCTCCAAGAGCAATCTCCTTTTGAAATATACGATCGCATTCCAAGAATTGTCACTAAAGTATGATCCATAGAAATATCTTCAACAATGCCAATGACCCTCGACCCTTCATGAACATTGTTGGTTATGAGCCTTTGCTCAGATTCTTTGTCCATAAAAATGTCGTTCCGGCTTAATATTCCAATTTTCAAATTACTTTGATGACCATCTCCATTAAGGGTGTGATGTGTTTTCAATGAATTATTTATGAAAACTCGTTCATGACTGTCCAAGACTTTCATTAACCGATCGAAAAAATCAAATGCAGGAGGGAAAGCAACAATGTAAATGCTATCACTGCCTTTATCAAGATTGATCCTTAGCCGGTTCAAATATGGTTTTAACCCTTGAGTGTCTGCTCGTGAGGCACGTGCCAACATGATTGTACTCACCTTAAAAGGTGGAACCAAATATTCAAGTTCAATTTCAGAACCAATTTCGCGATTCACGATAGTCAAAAGGTACTCAATGAATTGCAAAACCTGAACTGAATAGTCTGTTGTGTCATTATCGGAATATAGGCCTTCGCTTAAGAGTTCGAGTTCGTTTAGAAAAATGGGTATAAAAAACCCGTATTTATCCAATGCAACCAATTTGTTAATCAGCGCATTAATGTGAATATCGTTATCCGTTTCCGGGGTTAGAAAATATTTTTTAAAAGTAATTTTCCCATGCTTGCCTAACTGTTCCGATAATTTCTTTAGCACTGTCAAGTCAATCGACTTTTCGCAGGTTGCATTAATATTTGTGCGGATTAATGGACAGATAACATGTGGGAGGGCAGCATGAACTGCAGAGAGAATGTTTCTTGTTTGATCATCTTCCTCCTTTAACCTTAAAATCAATGTCCCATTCTGCGATAGGATTGGATCATCAGGTTGAGAAACCCATCTAACTTTCAAAGCATATCTCTCAGAATGAGTTAGTTTTGAAAAAATGCTGGAGTTAAGAAACTCATTAGCATATGATGTTACCTTCGATGAAATATGCTCTCTTGAGAACCATCTGAAGAATTTATAAAATGGTTCAGTGATGAGTGCTTTAATTTGGGTGGCCCTCTCCGGTTTTTGAACAATCAGAATAATAATGGTAATGAGGAGTGCAGGGATTAATCCAAACTTTAGTAATTCAGACATAACTATGATTTTGAAGAGTTTTCGATACAATCAATACTATCACAGTAAAAAACGAGCTTTTCGCCAACGACTCTAAAGGCATATAGATTATCCCAAGTAATTTTTTCATCACAGTTAACACATAATATCTCACCGTTATCGATTTTGGAAGAATCACAAAATCTTTCCAATACCTGCCGTAAGTCCTTATCATGAATCGCCGGGATTTGAATATTCTTGTTCATAGTCAATAAGATAGATTGAGTTATTTTCTTTAAAAATGGGCACCTCAGTCAAAAAATTCCATAGGACATGATCGTCCTTATCTTTCTCTACCAAAGATAAGTTTTTTGTTAGGGGAATCACATATGTGGCACAGAGGTAAATAATTAAACAAACGCAATTATTGAAATTCTGAGTAAAGCAAAAGCCCCCTTTCGGGGGCTCTCACCTAAACAAGAACACTATGAAAAACCACGACCTATGCTTTGCGTTTGAGGGTTGTTTTAGCCGGTTTCGGGGATTCGGGTTCAATTCCTTGTCCGGGGGCCACCGGTTCGCTTAATGGGTACAGTGCTTCCTTACCAAGAGCAGTCAGCTCCAGGTATGGAAAGCCATCCTCATAGAGTGCCCGGATCTTTTCCACCGGCAGACCGGAATCGCCAAAATCCAAAGTCCCAAACCGGGGCGTAACGATGCGCCCCGGCAGGACTTTGATTAGGTTGAAATAGTCTGTCCAGATCACGGTGCCGGAGCTGCTGCGGTGAGCGGAATGCTCCCGGTGTAGGTGTACAGGCTATGGGTGCGATAGGCGAAGGTCATTCCGAGTCCGCGCCGGCCATCGGTAGTTGAACCGGTACCCGATGCATCGCTGGCCTGGAATTTGGCTGAACGAATCTCACATCCGAGCAGGTAGAACTGCCCGGCGCTATCCTGAGCAATCAGGACCAAGTCCTCGTTCTTCGTGGCGTTCATGAATCCCAGGAGCTTCTTATGCAAACCGGGTGCGAAAATGTGTAGGAGGTATTCATATCCCTTGCCACCTTCTTCGCCGATCACGTTGATATCCAGTTTGGCTGCATCCTCGGTAGTATACAGTTCAAACATTCGTTTGCCGTCCTTCATCACCAGCTCACCGGTGGCGGTGCCCAGGGCATCGAGGGTTAACGGGGTTGCGGGATCAACCGGCCAGGAAAGAACATCGTTCCAAAGACCGAAGTAAATCCGCTGCGCCAGTCCTCCGAGGTTTTTCCCGTCAACCAGTAATTTTCCAATATCTGCAAAATCCATTGTTTTTGACTTTTTATGGGTGAATCAATTCAGGGTTAACCTCCGATCGGTGGGGTAGTAAGGACATTGGTCCAAACGGCTGCATTCATTCCAAATCCCATACCTTCCCACCAGTCGCAGAGGAACGATACCTCACGTTTGCTTTCCTCGATGGAGAATTTGGTTTTGTTGGTGCTCTTCTTGGTCAGGTGCAGGAGGTTTTCCTTCGGGGTGGCGAACATGACATCCGTTCCGTTCAGGCACGGCAGTTCCACCACATTCTGATTGGTGAAATCGATTGATTCATCGACATCCTTGTCAGAGGTCCGGAAATAGTAACCGTTTTCGCGCTTGTTGCGAAGGTAAAGCTTGCGCCAGGTCTGCGACATGAATACCGACATCGGGATTCCCTGGTAAATCTGAGAGATGCCATCGACAAAGGCTTCCACCTGGTCGTAAATGGTATCCTTGTTCAGGGCGCCGAGTGGGATTGAATTGATGGTTTCATTGTCCACTCCACGCTGAAGCTGGATGATCAATCCGTCCATACCGCTACCGGTTACCCCGGATTCACCCTGGGTCGGTTCTACATAGACGCCTTTACCATACTCGAACAGCTCCATGTCATGGTTGATCTGAGGAACATAACCGGTTTCGATGAGGTAGCGGACCAGTGGCCATTCCTTGCGGGTTACGGATTCCGAGGTCAAGAATCCGAGCCAGGTAGCTTCGGCATCATCCGGCCAGATATCCTCATCCACCTTGAAGTGGAAAAGCCGGATCTCATTTGGTGTGATGGCGGCAGCATTCCTGGGAGTCCAGCCTTTCTGAAAAGGCTGCACCACATGCTGCAGGGAGAGTTTCGCCAGTTTGAAGACCGTATCATCGGTCTTGACCGGCATGCAAAGGCCCGGGGTAACGAGACCCTGGGTCAGCATTTTCTTTACACGGGTTTGGTTCTGGCCAGAGTTCTCGTAATAGGCCCCGAACGCAGAGATAATTTCCTGAATATCCATGGTTATTGATTTGTTTGGGATTAGTCTTTAGTATTTGTCTTCCTGCATATGCGGAAGCGCATTGAGCGTTGCCCAATCCACTCCATCCGGAGAGGGAACGGCGTCTTTGGCGGTCTGCACACCGGAGGCTGCAACGGCTGGCTTTGCTGCCAGGATGGTTCGTATGGCCGCAACTTTTGTTTCGATGGTTTCAGCGGCAGCGATGCTGGGATCAATCGCATCGAGGGAAGCCATCACGCTGGTCCGCTCGGTTACGGCTGCATCGCGTTCTGACACGGATTGCTGGATGCTTTCCAGGTGAGTATTCAGGATGACGGCCTGGGCTTCATTGATGTAAATCCCATCGTCGGTGGATTCCAGTGAAGGAATGCCGAGCAGTAAATTAAGGGTGGTAAGCTGTTTCATGGAGAATATTGAATTGATTGTGTTTTTTATGGATGCGGTTATCTTCTGAATCATTCCGGGGATTGGATCCTCGGTCTGCTCGAATTGGCAGGGGATGTTAACTACTCCACTTAAAACCGGCAAAGGCAGATCGGAGTAATTCAGCATGGTTACCATCTTGGAATTGGAAAGGAGATTCTCCTTGGTCGCTGGCTCCTTGATTTCATCAATAAATCCCCAGGCCAGGGCTTCTTCGGCGGTGAGCCAGGTTTCTTGTTTCATCAGCGTGAGAATCTCGGAAGTGGTCTTGCCGGTTCGCTTGGAATACATCTTTGCCAGGACCAGGGTGACCTTCTCAAGCATTTTCTTTTCGGCTTCCAGCGACAGGATCAGGGCATCGATATCGTCTTCGTTCATGTTTCCCCAGGCATCCACCCAATTGAGTGCTTTATGAATCAGATAGAATCCGTTGGAGTTCATCAGGATCCGCTTTGCACTTAGGGTGATCAGGGTGGCTGCCGATGCATTGAATGCCGAAAGGTGAATGGTTACATTACCATGTTCGGCAAACTGATCGTAAATGGCGATGGCATGATCCACGTCTCCGCCGAGAGAGGATACCCGAACGGTAACCGGAGATTTCCCGGCTTCTGCCAGGAAGTTTTTGACAAAGGATTTCGAGTAACCCCAATTTCCAATAAAGCCATCAATATCAAGTTGTAATGCGTTCATGAGTCCTCTGCCGTTTGGTATTAAAAAAGCCTGAGCCACCAAATTAGAGGTGACCCAGGCTAATAAAAAGGACAAAACAGGACCCGAAGGCCTGTAAAATCAGGGATTTATACCGGTTTATCCACGATAACAGCCCGGAACGGTGATTGCCCTGAGAATTTCATGGCAATGTGGTTCAGATCGGAAATGTCGGCGCCGGTTTTAATGTTAGCAATCATGCGAAGCGGATAATCCCGGCATCCGATCAGTTTGTACTGGGAGTTCTGGTCCAGGATCAGGATTGCCCAAAGCCTCCCGGTCAATGAATCCAATGCAACACTATTATATATGGAGTGCTTTGGGATCGTAAATGAAACGGTTTGGTTGAAGAAGTGGCCGGCCGACTGCTGGCCCTGCTCTTCATCGAATGAGGCCGATTGAAATACCGGCCAGAATTCGAAGGCGTTTTCCAGACATCCGGTTGGCGAAACATAGGCGCCGGGGGTCTCACTTCGTTCCAGTGAATAGATCAGGGCTGCTGGTATCACCCAGATTTTGGCGATCCCCCCGAGGTTGTTTTGTTCTTTTTGAATTGAGTTCATTGGTTATTGGATTGATTTTGGTTATTGTCCCGGATTTCGCCAGGATGCCCACAACTATTTTTTGAATCTTGGAATAAATCTCCGTTTCGAAGTCGATTTTATCAGATGGGATATTGCGGTCCAGGTCCTTCTTAATGGAGTCGAAGGGCCAGACCGAATCCGGGTATTCATACAAATCCTGGAACCTCCGGATGCTTTGCGCCAGGTTACCGGATATGGAAGCATCGATCGAGATGCAGGATCTCATGAAGATCTTGGCAGCCTGCTCGAAAGTTGAATTGAGGGTGGACATGTCGGTGACCGATATTTCCCAACCATAATGGTAGAAGTCAGTATCGGAGATCATGAACTCAACTGAATCGGTGAGGGTGGACTTGAATGCCAGTTTCTTATCCCTGCGTTTGCAGGGCTTGGCCAGGAATGACCGGAAGAGGTATATGTACTGGTTCTGGATGGAATACAAGTTCACCGGATCACCGAAGTTCTGTACCAGGAATCGCTTGACATAAGGTTTGCAGGGAACTTCGATCGACTTGAAGGATTGCACCTTATTTTTTTCAGGAATCATATTGAGGGGTTTTGCATGGATTTGACCGGGTTACTTTTCCAGTTCCTGTATCACTTTTTCGAAAGTGTAGTTTCCGGATTCAGCCGGATCGGTAAAACTGCTGGCCTGTTTCAGCTCGCCATACAGGTGAGCTACCCGCAGCATCCGGAGTACATCTTTATTCTTGAGAAGCTTGCGGGTCCTTAGCGTTTGATTCATCAGCAGTGACGGATTGAGGCTGAGGATCTTGGTAACGAATGATAGTTTCATGAAAAGCCAGGATTGTATGATTTAAAGCCTTACATCTGTAATCTGAGCTGCTCATCCATCTCGTCCTTCTCAACCTCCTTCAATGATTTTCCTATTCTGGCTTCCATTGCCTTTAGGCTTTCGAATTGCTGGAAATCTTGGTGTTGACGGAGAACGATTTCAAGTTTCCCCCGCTCGAGTTGGACGGATACCTTTTGCCCCAGTAATTCTTTCCGGCGGGTGATGGTGCCGTGGAAATGGTTATACAACAGGCGGTAGCATTCGCGTTTATAATTCAGAAGCTCCGTGCTCGAGCTATTGATAGAAAATATCCATCCATAAACCAAATACTCCGGCAGACAAACCATGTTCCGGATCTGATCGCCGGGGACCTGCATACCGTGGTTACAGGATGCAGGTCCTAAAATCGGATCCTGGGAGATGCGTTTTAACTGATGCTTGAAATTCACGTTAAGTGCTTCACATACTGGCTTTATGGCTACCCAGTAAATGCCTTTTTCTGACAGAATAAGCAGTGTTTTCCCGTTGAATTGTAAAAATCGCTCAATTGACTGTTTCATAATATATTAGATTAAATTGTAGAGGATGCAGGTATTAGGGTTAAACTGGTTTGTTCAAGGTCTTGAATGGAAGTTTTTCCTGTATTGTGAAAACGGAATAGCTGGAATCCCAATGGACATTTGTATTCCAACCGCCATCGATCAGAAATTTGACGGCTTCGATAAATTTCTCCGGTTCCGCCAGAGTGGACATAAGAAATTTACCAGGAGGCCGGTCCTTCAAATCCACATAGACACGATCGATGTAGTCCATTAAAATTCGTTTTTTGAAAAGCATTTACTCTTCGGTACATTTTCCCCGGTACAGCCGGTACAGTGTACTTTATTTATTAATTATCTATTAATCAATATTATATACTGTACAGGGCAGGCTAAAAGTGTATTGTAGTGTACCGTGCTGTACCGGAGAAAAAGGGGCTGTACCAGGCTGTACCGAGGTGTACTGTGTGGAATTGGATATAAAGCCTTGGAAAACAGGGTGTACGATCTGTACTTCCTGTACAGTCGTAATTATGGCGAGGAAACTAGAATGGTAATTTTTCATCGGGTTGGGGTTTTGTTACTGGTGGGTTAATGGGAGTGGGAGTTAGATCGTCTTCGTCGGTGGTATTTTCGTCCAGTGAAACATCGAGGTCATCATAATTGAAGCAAAAGGCTTGTTCGGCTTTTGATTTCCATTCGCCGGTCGGACTCAGGGTGGTATCAAGGAACTTGAACCTTACCCTGGTTTTTCCCAGGTATCGCTTATCGTTCTCAAGATAATACTGGATCGATCCCAGGGGAAGGATGTTCTCTCCGGATGCCCTGCCATGCTTCTTGTATAGGTAAAATATCCTGGACATCTGGATGAAGAGGATATTTGTCTCCTGGGGCAAATCTCCTTCCCTTCGGTCTGTTTTGAGCGTTTTTAATCGGGTTACCTTGAAATCGATTCCGTCATGGATAAAACCATCAGCGGCCAGATAGTGGACCATTTCCCAGAAGATGGATACCTCGTTGCCCTTTTTGGTTTCCTTGTTTTGAACCAGGATCTGAGTAGCTGCGAGGGCAATGAGTTCTTGATAGGTGAACGATACATCGATGTGGTTTTTGATCGCATGAAAAGTGGCCAGGATAACCAGCCAGTTTTTAAATATGCGGTCCTCGATGATCATTTTCCCAATGGTTTCAGCGAGATCCTTAGCCACCGTTTCCACACTGTTATTGAAATTCTGTGTGAATATTTTGCGCAGGGATAGGATTTGATTGGTTATGTGCGTATTTCCGAGCTTTTCAATTTCTTTCAACTGGTTAAAGGCGATCTTTTCATCGTCGGTGTATTCATATTTGGTGAAGGTCAGGTAAACCAGGCGGGAGAAAAGTGCAATGTCAGCCGTTGGCATTTCCTGACCGGAAAGGATAACCGCGCAATCCACAGCCGTGGTTTCCTTCTTTTTATCCTTTTCCATATTCATCCGGGTTCGTCCGGTACCGTCCCACATCCCTTTCAGGAATTCGATCTTGTCGAAATCGATGCTGTTCTTGTATTCATCGATATGAGCACATGCGTTACAGAGTTGAGAAACATGGTCTGCCAAGGCGGCCTTACTGGTATTATTAATATTGGGTCCTTTGCCGAATTTTCCGAAGAAGCTCATGATGCTGACAGCCAGTTCCGTTTTGCCGGCGCCTTTTGGACCGAATAAATTGAGAATCGGGAAGAAGTTAAACTTGCGGATGATGATGTCCCGGAACAGGCTGGCAAAATAGAAGCAAAGGGCTATTGATGCATTCTTATCAAATACACTGATCAACCTTTGACTGTAATCTTTGAGGGTTATCGTGTTGCCTTCCCGGTGAACAAACTGCCGTTCGGAAACATAAAGATTAACCTCACCTGCCCATATCTGTGAGAATGCCGGCAGGTAGTAATTTATGTTGTCATGAGTTGCAATGCCGTTTTCATCCACATTCGTAAAAGTTCCGTTGAATATCCCGTTGCCCCAGGAATAGAATCCATTCTTGTGCCAACCGAGCTGGGTGACCTCCAAACAGGATTTGGTTTCCTGATACAGATACCGTTTCAGCTTGTTCAGCTCGGTATCTGACATTTCCCACAGGAAATTGCCGAGTGATTCAATGGCTTCCTTGAAACGACCGATACTGATCAGGGCGTTGATCGGGAGTTCGATAACCCGGGTGATGCCATACTCGTTGGTTATCCGGAAGATTCGTTTTGAGTTACTGACTGATTCAATATGGAACAGAGGCACCAGTGTAAAGTTGCATCCCCTTTCGATTCCCCTCTGTGTCCGGAAGAAATAGCAATTCTTATCCTCATAGAACCCGTATTTCTGCCAGGCCGAGAGGGATACATGTTCAGGGATGTCGTTGAACTTATCCTCCTTTTTGACTTCCGGCGTTTCCTCCTTGAGGAGTTCCTTGAGCTTATCCTGCCAGGCTTTCTTGGGTTTGATCAGCTTGCTGACCTGATCTATATAGAGCTGATGGCTGTCCTGGTTAAGTTTTACTATGAGAGCGCAGATCTCAGCAATCGCCCTGAGTTTATTATCCGGGTTGTCGGATTTCTTGCTCCAGGAGAAGGCCAGATCAACAATGTAGTCCTTGGTATTGGCCTTGGCGAATGCTTTGAATTGCGTTTCATCGGTAAAAAAACTATCCGGATCGGCTTTGGTTTCACCCGCAGGCAAGCGGATCAGGTTGCAACTCATTCCTTCCCCAATGATCAGCCGGGCTGATTTTTCCGTTGCTTTTAATCCGGGTCCGTCTGTATCGCCAATAATGGTGATGCTGTTGCAAAGCTTCTTGATCTCCTGGATCTGATCAATGGTCAGACCGGTGCCTGAACTGCAAACGGTTTCATGGATCCCGATCTGATGGAGCCTGATCACGTCGGCATTGCCTTCAACCAGATAGACGGATCCTTTTTCCACAACCGCTTTATGTGCCCAGGTGAGTCCAAACAGACTTTTCCCTTTATGGTAGATGGCCGTTTCCGGAGTATTGAGGTATTTCGGCTTTTGATCATCCTTCATGGCCCTGGCGGTGAACCCGGTGATCCGGCCATATTTGTCATGGATCGGTATGATCAGCCGGCCCCGAAAGAAATCATAAAGCTGGCCAGCCTTGTTCTCACTTTCCCGGATTAGTCCGGCTTCCTGCAGGATCTCCATTTTGATTCCGGATTGCCTGGCGAAACTTAGCAAGCCATCCGACTTGTTGGGAGCAAAACCAATTTCGAAACTTTTGATGGTTTCTTCGGTCCATCGGCTGAGTGCATAATCCAAGGCAGGTTTATTCGCCGGATCATTTAGATGGTTGGTGTAAAAGGATCCCGCCAGGGAGTTGACGACATAAAGGGATTCGGCATGATGCTGCGATGCCTTTTGCTGGTCACTCTGTTCCTCTTCCTTTAAATGAATGCCATGACCGGAAGCCAGAGACCGGCAGGCCTCTGGGAAGGTGATCCCTTCCTTCGCCATGATGAAGGCGATGCTGTTACCTCCGGCTCCGCAGCCAAAGCATTTGTATGTATTGGTTTTTGCGAACACTTTGAAGCTGGGAGTCTTTTCATTATGAAAAGGGCAACAGGCTTCCCAGGTCGTTCCTTGTTTTTTTAGCGTTGCATACTTACCGATCACTTCAACGATCGGTATATTGATTATCTGGTCTATGGTAGATTGGGGGATCATGAGAAAGTCTTGATTAGGTTGTTGACTGAATCGGAGAGGTATGGTTAGGGTAGGGAACCCGCCTATTCATACCGCCGGTTGTTCAGCACGAAAGTGATGTCATGAATGAGTTGCTCGACGTACTGGTATTCGTCGGCGAAGTTGATCGGCTCGACGGCGGTCAGCATTCGGGAAGATTCTGCCTTTTTCAAAAAGCTGAGGTAGGTCTTTAAAGCGCGGCGGATAAACTCCAGGCTCCTGGTGTTGGAGTCTCGGTTGAGCAGGGATGAAGTGGGGTCTATCATGGGTTGGCTAAAATAATGGTTGGGCTTTCATAAACCATTAATTATCTTTTAGTTATATTCAGTATCTTCCGAAACTTCATCGAGGTAGATTTCTTGCAAAGCTGTTGCTCCTCCAGAATCTTTAAAGCAAATTCCAAGATCCTCAGGTTAAACTTCTTTCCACTCATAACCTGATCTATATAACTATAAGATAAGTTAGTAGCCTCCTTTATCTGAACCCGGTATCCCCTTGGTAGCATGTCTCTAAGTTGCGATAGTTCAATCTCATTCATAAAATAATTGGAAAAAGATGTAAATAGTGTAATAATTGGTGTAATATTGGTGTAGTAAACTTTGTAATAGGTTCCTTTACAAGAATAGGCAGATAAATCGATTTTGATTTTGGCAAATGGGCCTTAGTGCAGTTGCAAAAAGTAAAGGTTTGGTACTCCTTGAAAATGAGCAGGAAATAATATCAGCCCATCATCTAAAAGTTATTGACAATGAAAACCAATTATTTTCCAGAATATAAATTGATGCTGTTAATCAATCTATTATGAAAAAAAAGGTCGGGCAGATCATTAAAGAACGGCGGGAGCATCTCAACCTGAGCAAGTCTGCTTTGGCACGTTTGCTGGGATGCAGTCCACAGAATATTGACTCCCTGGAGAACCGGAAAAGCATCGACTTTGAGCTTGCTGAACGGATGTGTGAGGTCCTGGATTTCGATCTCTTTGAATACTACCGTGGCAAGTCCTCGAGGAAGCAGGTTGATACCTCTGAATTAGAAGCTAAACTGCTGGAAAGCAATCAGAAGTACATGCAGTTACTCGAGAAGTATACCTCGTTATTGGAGAGAGTTACAACTAATCAATTGAATAACAAGGAATAGTTGAAACTCTTCCTTTAAAACGAATTAAAAATGAAAGGTTTGGCTTCAAGGATCACGGTTCCATTGAAAAAGGACAAGAATTTAAACCTTAAGAACTGATTATTAATCAATTAACTGGTTAAGCCTACCGGAATGGAATAAAATAGAATGTGGATGATTGGCCTGGAGGTAGCCTAAGGCAATGAAAAACAAGCAATTAAGCGAAATTTGATGTGCCTGTTATCTTCGCCCAAATTCACGAAAGTCGATTGAAACATCGTTTAAACATCGTTCAGAAAAACAAAAAGCTTCTACAAAACCCGCTAATACTATGAAATCCAGGATTCCTCAGGAATCCCGCCGAGATCACAAACAATCCCGCCGGGATCACCAGAGCGTCCCGTTTTCCGGACGCTTTTTTTGTTTGCTTCCGGACGCATCTAATACCTAAACATGAAAAACAGAATCTGTATTCTTTTGTGCCTGACCCTGCTAAGTGAGGTTTCATATGCACAACCGTTTGTAAACTCTACCATTAGCAGACAGAAAGACCTGGCGGCATTGTCAGCTGCTGATCTTGAGGGTTATAACCAAAAAATCAGCGGACAGGATATCGACTATCACAGTGCATTGCCCGATTGTTCAAAGGCTCTTCTGGTAAGGGCTACAGATGGTCAAATGAGTATCGAATGGAGTACTGCTCCTGTTCCGGAAATCACGGCATCCCGTGATTCGGTTTCTTTTTTCTTCCTGAGCGGGATGAGCCTAAAGGGGTATGACCTGCAGAATGCTGACCCGGGATTTCAGGTGTTTATTAACGGGGTCAACTGTTTTGCCTTTAACAACAAGCTGGGTGAAAACTGGACGGTCAATGGCTTGCGTGGAAGCCGGATGTCCTTTTATGGCTTTACTAAAGATCAGGCTTCAGATGTTTTCGGCTATGTCCGGATTGTTTTGCCCTCAGGAATGATCAAGCCTGATGAAACCGTTACTCTTAAGATAACCGGAAACCAGGCAAACAGCCAACACTGGTTTATGGTGTTCCAATACCCGGATAGCCGGACCAGATTCGTAAGAAAGGCCCAGTTGGATCATTGGTTTGAGCTTTCCCTGGCAAAGGGAAGCTCCGGATACGAACTTAGCTTTATTCTGCCGGCCACTGAAGCAGGGAAGATCGTCAACATCAGTAATAATTCCGGGTGGTCGGTTCCTCTGGAAATGAAACGAATTGAAAATAATGCAGTTGCAACTTTAAAATTAAAGTTAAACTATCAGGATTTAAAGTCACGATCCTATACAATTGCCGATGCGGATCGGATCTATTACAGCAACAGACCTTTCTTTTTGGAGGACGAATATTCTGACATCTCTGAGGATGCGGTTGAGTTTGTTAAGTCCGGATTTTCCCCGGATGGATCATGGACAGTACAGGGACGTTTCGAGGCCTCTGAAGTCAAAGATGACCTTTTACGAATATCTTCTTCCACTATTTCACATGGAGTTTTCCAGATTATCGCTTCATCGCACCAGGATATTGCCTGGATGGATTCTCCGGCTGAGTGCAGGAAGGATCGGGATGAGCTCCTGATCACGCCTGCCATAAAGCAATTACAGGACAATCCGGCATATGCCAATGATATGGAAGATGTTCTGATGCTCCGGGAATACCTGGAAAGGCACCCTGAGAGCAAGAAGGAGATCCATGATCTTGGACTTGCAGGCAGGCTTAGTTGGGGGGCATCTTTTATTCAGCCTTATGAGGAAATGTATTTTGGTGAGCCATTGATCCGGCAATTCTATTTGGGAAGAAAATGGTTCCGGAAGGAGTTTCCGGGATGCGACAGTAAAATCTACTGGAACGTTGATGTGCCCGGGCGAACCTTACAGATGCCGCAGATCCTTGCCAAAAGTGGTGTGGATTATATGATAATAAGTCGTCAGGATAAGGGTCTGTTTAACTGGGCTGCGCCGGATGGATCAAAAGTTTTGACTTATTCTTCTGACCACTATTATAACAGTTATATCAAACTGAAGGAGGGCTTTTTCAAGACGGTAACTCACCTTGCCGACTTAAGTGACTTCTGGGGCCAGTATTACTCCCCGGATGTTAAGAAGCCTGTTGTTCCGGTATTATCGGATGCAGATATGGCTCTGCCGGACATGTATTTTGATTATATTGATTCCTGGAATGCGCTTAAGAATAGTCAGGATGTTGAAGGACGAAACTTGAAATTGCCCGATCTCGAACATACTACAGCACTCCAATTCATGCAGGATGCAATAAATACGGGAGCTGATTTTCCGACAATTACGGGTGAACGTCCCAATGTCTGGCTCTATATTCACGGGCCATCTCATTATGAGGCCTTGCGAGCGGGGCGGAGTGCAGGCCTGACACTTCCGGCCGCTGAAAAATTTTCATCCCTGCGTTGTATGGCGGAAGGCAATTGGGATAGTTACCCACAGGAACGCCTGACGAGGGCCTGGGAAAGCGGCATTTATCCTGACCACGGCTGGGGGGGAAAACACGGTGATATTACTGATTCTACTTTTCAGGCAAAGTTTTCCGAGGCAGATGTTGCAGGACGGACTATTACTCGTGAGGCTGTAGAAGGGATAGCCAAACTGGTGAAATTGAACGATAATGGAATCCCGGTTTTGGTTTTTAATTCATTATCGTGGAATAGAACGGATCCTGTTACCCTTACTGCATCCTGGCCAGATAAAGAGGTCAGGAATTTTACCCTCATGGATTCTGACGGCAACACGGTGGCTTTCCAACTTCTCTCACCACCTCAGTGTTACGAATCAGGGTTTTTAAAAAAGGTTGATATTATGTTCATCGCCCGTGATATCCCATCTATGGGATATTCCGCCTTTTATATCTCCAGAACCCGAGGCCGTTTTACTGATCATCCCGCAACTGCAATCACTGGAGGAACCCTGTCGACGCCCTTCTATCATATCGTTTTTTCTGATGGCGGAATGTCATCACTTGTTGATAAAGAACTTAACCGGGAGGTATGGCTGGTTGATCAGTTTACCGCTGGGGAATTGTTTACCATGCAATCGATTGGAAATGGAGCAGGGGAGTTTGCAGATGTCCAGCAACCTGATATGTATGGATTCGAACGTTTGAAAGGGCAAACAAGTGGATGGAAGGTAATAGAGAATGGTCTTCTGAGGACAGTCATTGAAACAGAATCGGTTATGAAACATAACCGATGCAAAATTACATGGACGATTTACAAAACGATAAAAAGGATTGATGTACGTGCCGACCTGATTGACTGGGACGGTACGGCGTATCGGGAATTCCGGCTTGCCTTTCCCGCAAAGCTTGACCATCCTGAATTATCCTATGAGGTTCCTTTCGGAGTGGTGAGAGTAGGGAAGGATGAACTGCAACAGGCTGCTGGTGAAAGGTATGTAACTCCCTGCAAGGATGTGCATCCCCGCGGAATAAATAATTGGTTCAGTGCGAGTGACAAAAACCTTGGTATTACTATCTCTTCGTCGGTAGCAGTTTGGGATTATGTTAACATGACTGACTTACCCACATCGGCAACCATTCTGCAACCAATTCTGCTGGCTTCACGACAGAGTTGTCACGGAGAAGGACCGTTATATCACCAGAAAGGAAGCCATTCCATGGAATTCAGCATTTTTACGCATAAACCGGGTTGGGAAAATGGCTATCATCATGCCCTTCAGGCGAATGAACCACTGGTGGTTGTAGTGAATCCCATCCGGGCAAATGTAGTGCTGCCCCAGCGGTACTCCTTTATCGGACTTGATGATTCAAATACCCTCATCAGTACCATAAAAAAAGAGGAGTTCGGAGAAGGACTGATTATCAGGCTATATGATTCGAAGGGAGAGGATAAAATGGTGCAGATCCGGCACCGTTTTGACATCCCGAATGTTTTCAGGACCAACCTGATAGAGGAAGAACCTGTATCGATCAAGGCTGAAAATGGATTAATCGAATTGAGTGTCGGACACCATTCGATTGAAACTCTGCTGCTTAGAAAATAGGGCTCAATCAGTTTATACCTATACCCTGATTTTTTCAAGAAGCCAGGCGAGATTCTGCCCCAAAACCTTCATGGTTTGGATTCCTTCGTGGTCCTGAAGAACTTCTCCAGGTTCCCTCCCGATTCCCTGGTTCCAATAGGTTGAGCCGACAATAATCATCTGGCTTATTGTGAAGAAGTTATTGATGGCATTAAAGGTCTCTAATGCACCATTCCGGCGAACAGCAACAATTGCAGCGCCTGGTTTTCGTTTCAGAGGCTGATCATTCGCACGATTAACCAGGCATGCCCTGTCAATAAATGCTTTGAGGTTCGAAGTCATTCCTCCGACATAAACCGGTGAGGCCAGAAGCAGCGCATCGGCTTTGATGCACTTGGCGAACAGCTCATTAAATATGTCATCATAAAAAATACAGGTATTGTTTTTCATGGTCTTGCAGGCATAACAGGCTTTGCAGCCTGACATATCCTGATAACCGATCTGTACCATTTCAGTTTCAATACCTGCTGAAACTAATTCCTCAAAAACGACATTGATCAAGGCAGTTGTATTGCCGTTAAGCCGGGGACTGCCATTAATCGCGAGGACCTTTGACATTTTCTACTTGTTTTTTAAACACCTGACACTAATACCCGTTTTCTTGTTAAAATGGTTTTTCACCAGAAGGCCGTTACAAGCAGCAACTTCCCTTATATACCCCTCATTATAAAAATCATAAATATAAGAACTTGACTGCCAAAAGAATCCGCTGGCTCCAAAACTGTAGAACTCCCCCTGTGCATGACGGTCTCCGGCAAAGTAAGCTTCAAATCCGCTTGAGCCGCCGACTTTAAGCCGTGCACCAGCATCGCCATAGATGTAAAAATTGTTCAGGTCTTTCCAGTCCTGCTCAGTTGGCATGTGCCAGCCATCCGGACAAATCCCTTGAGTACCCTCGGCTTCGGAATACCCCATGGCCTCATCCCAATCATAAAGGCCGCCATAAAGATCGCAGTTGTAGGGATCGTTATCGAGGCAGTACTTTTCAATAATATTGTTGTTCGACATATCGGCATGGTCACGATTAGAGACTGTACTGGTGACAAACCGGCCGACATTCAGGTTTTTACCCATCCAGCATTGATCACCGATCTGCACGGTTGGATAGACATTCCCATCCGCATCGGTAACCGTGGGGGCGCCGGGGCATGGATTGATGCTAACCTGAAAGAACTTCATACTGGTATCGTCATAAGTTGCTCCGCATTTTCCGGAAATAGTCCATCGGAGTGTGAAGGTTAGGTTTGCCGAATCCCTGATGAACCATGATGAAGGATCGTTTGGATCGGAAAACCGGCCACCCATACCGTGGATAACTGTCCATGTTCCATGTCCGTTGAGCGGAATATTTCCTTCCAGTCTGATTGAATCTGCAGCAATGAATGGCTTGTCGGATCCGGCCTCAGCCCTGTTGGGGGTTCCAATAACATTAATAAAAGTAACGGCAGTATCTGCACAATTGGTCTGATTATCCTTAAAGCGGTAGAACAGCTGATAGCGTCCAGGTCCAATAGCCGCAGGATTGAACTTTCCATCGGTTATGCCGGGTCCCCAGTAAGTGCCGCCTGCCGGATTTCCTCCGGTGATAATAAAAGCAGTTTCACTGGAGCAAACCGAATCCCTGCTAACCAGGGTTACAACGGGAGGTTCATTTATCAGGATTTGAACAGTTTCTGAATACACCGGCGCACACAGACCGTCGATGATTTCACTACGGTAAAAGCCCGGTGCAGAGGCAACGATCATAAGTGAATCCCGGTTTGCGCCTGAGATAATGCTCCAGTCGTACCCGGTACCTGACCGTTGCCAGTTCAGGGTACCCCTATAATTTTGAACGAACAAGTAGGCTGTATCCTGGCGGCAAAGGTATTGCTGACTAAAAGCCGCTGATCCGTATAGTAGGATAAATGCGAATAGTATGTTTTTTTTCATTTCCGTCTGTCGTTATCTGATAACCAATCGTTGTGAAATCGTCTGATCTTCAAGGCGGATTCTTAAAAAGTATATCCCGCTATCAAGAATTGGCGTCTCAATTCTCAATTCACCTGCCGGGCCGCTATTAAAATCCTGCGAATAGACCACCTGACCTAAACGATTCAATATCTGTACTCTGGTTGGAGAGGAATACAAAGAACTAAGCCCGGAGATTGTAAAACTTCCATGGCTTGGATTCGGAAAAACACGGATGTTATTGTAAAGATTATTCTCCTCAACACCCATACAAGGATCGATACGGACATTGACGAAACTCACGGCAACGCATCCCTGACCGTCTTTAACGGTGAGCATGTAAGTTTTGGAACTGCCCGGGGTGGCGACGGGATTCCCAGAGGTTGGGTCATTGAGGCCGTCTGGCGGAGACCAAAGATACATATAGGAACTAGAGCCACCTGAAGCGGTAGGCTCGCCTCCAAGGGTAACCGAATGACCTGAACATACCAGAGTATCTTTCCCCGCAAATGCGGATAAAGCAGGTGGCTGGCTAAAGGTTACCTGTATTCCCTGTGCCCCGGCCTCAAAAATTCCAAGGCATACCAGGCATATCAATACAACAATTTGTCTCATATCTAGTATAACTTTACGGATCAAATGTAGAAACAGCACAATATGAACCCAACAATTGTTTTAAACGTGCATTGGGATTTGTTCACAAGAGGTTCCTGAAAAGGGAATCTGAAGCACTAACAGATTTCAAATAAGCTTTTTACACTGATTGTTAAAACGTTGTTAAAACTATTGAGGAATGGAAATTGCTATATGGTGGTTGCGCAGGGATATTCGAATTGAGGACAACCTTGCTTTGCTTCGGGCGTTGGAATCCGGATATCCGGTTTTACCCTTATTTATCTTTGACCGGGAAATTCTGTCTGGTCTGAGCCCGGATGACCTCCGGGTTGAATTTATAATCAGGGAGGTTAATAAACTATCTGGAATTCTTGCAGGACAAGGATTTGACTTTCAGGTTGAAACCGGTAGCCCCTTGGAAGTGTTTAAAAAGCTGACGGTTAACTATGCAGTTATGCATGTTTTTGCTTCTGTCGATTATGAACCCTATTCCATCAAAAGGGACCATCTCATTGAAGAATTTTTAAAAACAAAGGGTTGCTGGTTTCACCGGCTGACAGACCATGTTGTTTTTAACCCTGATCGGGTTATCAAAGAAAATGGAACTCCCTATCAGGTGTTTACACCCTATAAAAAAAATTGGCTTAAGGTGCTTGAGACCCAGGGTTTAGATTATTATCCATCAGAAACACTCCTGGCTCACCTGCTCCCGCTTAATCGACCCTGGGAAAAAGTGGAAAAACTGGAAGGCTTTATCCGGCAGGATTTTCAGTTCCCTTCAATCGAGCCTGATTTAGATACTATTACCAATTATCATCTGCATCGCGATTTCCCTGGTGTTCGGGGAACATCACGTTTGGGGATTCATTTAAGGTTCGGGACCCTTTCGATCCGAAAGCTCACCCGTCTGGCACTATCTTATAACGCTACTTTTCTCAGTGAGCTTATCTGGCGGGAATTTTATCAAATGATCCTGTTCTTCTATCCATCCGTGGTAACCCGATCTTTCAAGCCGGAATATGATCAGATCCAATGGTTGAACAGGGAGGATGATATTGACGCCTGGAGCAGCGGGCGGACGGGGTATCCCCTGGTTGATGCAGGAATAAAGGAGTTGCTGGCAACAGGCTTTATGCACAATCGTGTCAGAATGGTGACCGCCAGTTTTCTTACTAAGCATCTGTTGGTTGACTGGCGGTTTGGTGAAGCCTTTTTTGCTGCACATCTTCTTGATTACGAGCTGGCTTCCAATAATGGTGGCTGGCAATGGGCTGCTGGTTCTGGTTGCGATGCGGCTCCGTATTTCAGGGTTTTCAATCCCGAATTGCAAGCAAAACGGTTTGATCCGCAAGCTGTTTATTGTAAGCAATGGCTGACCGGGTTCGTAAGTCCTGATACATATATAAAACCAATAATCGAGCAAGTTTTTGCGCGCGCCCGCGTTTTAAAAGCCTTCAGAAAGGGGCTGTCAGGCAATGGGATTGATTCCCTATCTTAGTGGCCGTTGACTTCTAATTCTTCCGATATGATTGAAGATATCTATAATGGCGGTCGAATTCTGCCCATCCTCGAGGAGTTTTATACGCTCCAGGGTGAAGGTTACCACACAGGCACGGCTGCATTTTTTATTCGGATCGGGGGCTGCGATATCGGATGCAACTGGTGCGACAGCAAAAACAGCTGGTCTTTTGGAACGCATCCGATGATTGATGTGGATGATCTTATTGAACGGGCATCGACCTATCCTGCCAAAGCGGTTGTTGTTACCGGCGGCGAGCCTGGCCTGTTTCCCCTCGACTATTTATGTTTGCAACTCCACAGAAGGCAGATAAATACATTTCTGGAAACATCAGGTGCCTATGATTTATCGGGTGAATGGGATTGGATCTGCCTTTCTCCAAAGTTCCAGAGCCCGCCTGTGCCGGATAACTTCCTTCGTGCTCATGAGCTTAAGGTAATAATTGAAAAAGAATCGGATTTAAGATGGGCAGAAGAAAACGCGATCTTAGTCGGCAAAAGTTGCCATCTCTATTTGCAGCCAGAGTGGAGTCAGAGGCGAACCCTCATGGAGCCCATCATTTCTTATATTGAATCCAATCCGCGTTGGAGGCTGTCACTGCAAACGCAAAAGTATATAGGCATTCCGTAATGATCAGGATTTTAGGAATCTTACTTCTGGCTTTATTTATCCCGATAGTTTCAACCGGGCAGATAATATCTGATCCACCACCAAAGGGATTGACTCAGATGAATCAGCTGAGGAGGCTTATCAATGATATGGAATATGCCAAAGCGGGTGCGCTGGCACAAAAGATAACAAAGCGTTATCCCCAATGGTCTGAGGGTTGGATGGCCACAGCAGAAATTGCCCTTGAAACGGGTCAACTTGAAGTTTGTGAAAAAGCGACTGAGAGGGTATTGAAACTGGATTCAATGGGATACCCTGCTGCATACCGATGGTTAGCAGAGCGTAAGTTTAATCTGGGATCTTACCGGGAAGCTCTGTCATTATACAATCGATACAAATCATTACAGGTTCCGCCGGGCTCAACTAATCATGAGGACAGCCTGCTGGTAGAAAGCCTGCGGTATTCTTTGAAGGAGATGAAAAAAGAGAATGTCACTTTCCCCGAGAAATTGCCTGAAATTATCAGCTCAAATGAAGATGATTATTTTCCCAGTTTAACTGCCGATGGTTCTCAGCTTGTTTTTACGAGAATGGTCAAAAAAAAGGCGAATTCAGATACTAACAGCACGAACGAAAACCTCATTCAGGCAGAATGGAGAAATCAAAGTTTCCTTAATGTAAAAGTATTACCCGGGCCGATAACCACGTTAAATAATGAAGGAACTCAGGCGCTAAGGCAGGATGGACGGGTTATGATCTTTACTGCATGCAACCGGCCGGATACGAAGGGTGGCTGTGACCTATACCTATCCGGAAAAACAGGGGATAGCTGGAGTTCCCCCATAAACCTTGGTTATCCTGTAAATACAAGGTATTGGGAATCAACACCATGCCTTTCCACAGATAATAGAGTCCTGCTCTTTGCCAGTAACAGGCCCGGTGGATTAGGGGGTATGGATATCTGGATGAGTAACCGGCTCGCCGATGGAAGCTGGTCACAACCGCAGAATCTGGGAAGGCCAGTCAATACTCCGGGAGATGAGATGTCTCCCCAATTTGGCAGTAATCCTTCGGACCTCTGTTTCGCATCTAATGGTCATATCGGGTTAGGCGGTTTTGATCTATATATGACAGGCAAGAATTCCGGCGACGAGTGGACCCAGCCGGTCAACCTTGGATTTCCGGTCAACACCCATGCAAACGAGGATGGTATTGCCATATCCGGGTTACATGGCATAGCAATTATTGCTTCGGACAGGGATCAAACAACCGGAAAAGATTTATACCTGACAAAATGGGAAAAGCGGGATGATGGGCTTAGTTCATTAATTGTATTAAAGGGTTTGGTTCAAGACAGGAAAACAAGACAACCCCTGGCTGCCAGTATTGTTATCCATGCTTCGGGAGATCACAGATCAAGCCAGGTTGATTCTGACCCGGTATCCGGTAGTTTTCTATTGGGCATACCCCGGTTTGAAACCTACAGACTCACTGCCGTTTTATCTGGTTATATGCCCTATTCTGAATATATCGTGACTCAGGAGCACGAGGTTGAAGGAACCATTACCAAAGAATTGCTTTTAGAACCTGTTACGGAAGGTTCTGTAGTGGTGTTGCAGAATATCTTTTTCAGGGTTGATTCATTTGAATTGTTGCCAGAATCAGAAGGCGACCTTTCGGACCTGCTGGGTTTTATCCAGGAGAATCCGGGATTAAAATTTGAAATCTGCGGGCACACGGATTCAACGGGAACCTCCTCTTACAATGAGATACTTAGCCAGAAAAGAGCTGAGTCGGTGCGGAATTATTTAATTAACAGAGGAACGCCACCTGCCAAAATAATAGCAAAAGGGTATGGCTCAAGCCAGCCCCTTGCAGAGAACTTAACGGAAAGGGGTAGGGCAGCCAACCGGAGAACAGAATTGCGTGTAATTGCCAACCGTTAGAATCAGTCCAGGAATTTGGAAATCGCTTTTATCAAATCTTCAAGGTGAATAGGTTTGGGCAGGTAGTCATCACATCCTGCCTGAAAAAGACGATCAGTATCAACATCATCCGTAAAAGTTGTTTGAGCAATAACCGGTAGATCCGGACGAATTGCCTTGATTGCCTCTGTTGCTCTAAATCCGTCGAGGTTAGGCATTCTGAGGTCCATCAATACCAGATTAATTTCTGGATCAGACTGGCACATGTTTATGGATTCCATTCCGTCTTTTGCCCAAATAAGGGTGGCTTTGGTACGTGAAAGAGCAGCCCTGAAAAAAAGCATATTGGTTTCAACATCTTCCACAATCATTATCTTCCTGCCAGTCCAATCCGGAGTTTTTGAATTGTTCATTTACCGTGATAGTTTTAATACAGTTTCTAGATCAACTAATTTGAATGGCTTACTTATGTAACCATTCATGCCCTCCGAAATAAAACTCTCCATGTCGCCTTTAACTGCATTGGCGGTCATTGCAATAATAGGGATAGGGTTCTTTTCATGGTTCTCGGATTCGTATTTCCTGATGTCCTGCATGGCCTCGACTCCGCTTTTTATCGGCATCTGGATATCCATCAGTATTATGTCATAACGTTTTTTCAAGGACAAATCATAGGCAACTTGGCCATTTTCAGCTATATCAACCACATGCCCAAGTTTTGCCAGGTTATACATGGCAACTCTTTGGTTGATTGGATTGTCCTCCGCGAGCAAAACCAGAAGGCTTCTGGTTGGAGTATCCTTGACGGCAATTCCTTGGGCTTCATCAGTTTTTTCACCAGATGCAGTACCATAAATTGCAGTAAACCAGAAGGTAGATCCTTTTCCCTCCTCGCTGAAAACTCCGATTTCACCATTCATCAATTCTACCAGCCTTTTTGATATGGTCAATCCCAATCCTGTCCCGCCAAACTTCCTGGCGGTTGAAGCTTCAGTTTGTGAGAAAGCCTTAAATAATTTGTTCATACCTTCAGGCGAAATGCCATGACCAGTATCGATTACCTTAAAAAGCAGCTTGACAGAATCGGTGGTTTTCTCAATAATGTCAACATTACAGGTTACTCCTCCGGTTTCAGTAAATTTCAAAGCATTGTTGACCAGGTTGATCAGGACCTGCTTGGTACGAAGGGGATCACCGTTGACAATTGCCGGAACGTCCGGACTAATTGTACTCTTCAAGTAAAGGCTTTTTTTAACGGCCTGGAAATTAAGTAGTTTAATGGTTTCCTCGAATTTTATCGGTAGACTGAAATCAATTTTTTCAAGCACAATCCGGCCAGCTTCAATTTTTGAAAAGTCAAGGATATCATTGATAATGGATAATAGATTGTCGCCGGAGAGTTTTATAATCTGAAGGAACTCTTTTTGCTCCGAACTAAGATCTGTTTGCATGAGTATATCAGTCATTCCGATAATCCCATTCATCGGGGTCCTGATCTCATGACTCATGTTGGCGAGGAACATGGATTTTGCCATGTTGGCTGCATCCGAAGCATCCTTTGCCTCCTGTAATGCCGCCTTATCAATGTGCCTCTCAGTAATATCCCTGGCAATCCCGATCAGGCCTGATATTTCATTTTCACTGTTGAGAATTGGATTCAGCCTGAAATCCAGCAATACCTTTCTCCCATCGGCCAGGTCGAGCCAGATTTCCATTTGCGGCATTATTTTTTCACTGATCAGTAATTTCTCGGCTTTGCCCAGTGAATCGACCAGTGATTGGGGGAACACCTCTTCATTTCTTTTTCCGATAATCTTCTTTTCAGGCAGGTTGGTATACAGCTCAAATGCCTTGTTACACCCCAGAAATCTTGAATCTGCCGATTTGTAGAAGACTGCATCGGGGATTGACTGCAGGAAGCTGCTGAGGAGAGAATTGCTTTGTTGGAGGGATTCCTGAATTTTGGCTCTTTCCAGAATCTCAGATTCGAGTTTTGTTTTTTGGATATGAAGGTCCAGGAAAACCCGGATTTTGCCCCGCAGAATATCGGGATTTATAGGTTTGGTAATAAAATCCACGGCACCGGATTCAATGCCTTTTACAACATGGTAATCTTCACGATAAATAGCTGAGACAAAGATCACCGGTAAAAAGCGTGTTTCCTGGCTTGACCTGAGGAGTGCGACAGTCTCGTAGCCATCCATATCGGGCATTTGGACATCAATCAAGGCAAGGGCAAAATGATGATAAAGGGTCATTTGCAGGGCATCATTGCCCGAGGTCGCCCGGATTATGACGGCATCAAAGGTGGATAGCAATTTCTCAAGTGCAACAAGGTTTTCCACCTTGTCGTCAACAATCAGTATTTTCGGTTTTTCCTGCATTGTTAAAATTTAATTAGCGTAAAAACCTTGAAATGGTCCTTATCAGGAGCTGCCGGTTAATTGGTTTTGTGAGAAACCCGTCCCCTCCCTGTTTTACGCTTTTTGCTTTTTCATCGCTAAGTGCAAAAGCGGTTTGAATGATAATTGGCAGGTCGGGCCGAATGGTTTTAATCTGGCGTGTGGCTTCGTAACCATCCATGTCGGGCATTTTTACATCCATAAGGGTAAGCTCAATTTCAGGATGCTGTTTTACCAGGTCAACGGATTCCTGTCCATCCTTTGCCCAATACACGATTATGGAAGTTGGTTTGAGAGCTTCTTTAAGAAAGAGAAAGTTTAATTCCTCATCTTCAGCAATCAGAATGGACCGGCCATGCCAATCGGGTTCGAGGCCGGAATTATCTATAACCAGCTCTTTAACCATTTGGTCAGAATCGGTGGCAATAGTTAATGGGATTGTAAACCTGAATAGTGATCCTTTTCCGATTTCGGATTCTACCCAAATCCTGCCGCCAAGCTTATTGACAATACTTCTGGAGATTGACAATCCAAGGCCTGTCCCCGGGGCGGTAAGCTCAGGCTGATTTTCAGCGCGTTTGAACCGATTAAAAACCTCATCCAGCTCCTCAGGCGGAATTCCAATGCCTGTGTCGCTGATGAAAAACTCGATCTCATTCCCTTTAGGCAGGTAACCAAACGTGATAATGCCTGAATTGGTGTATTTTAAAGCATTGTTAACCAGGTTGGAAATTACCTGACGGATGCGTTGTGGATCCGTAATTACGGATTTGTTTTCTTCCTTAGGTGGTAACTTGGTTCGAATTGAAATCGCATGTTTGCCGCTTTGTTCCCTGATTTTTTCAAAGGATTCGCAGATTTCATGGCAGAGATCCGTTAGATTACAGGGGCTCAGGCTAATTCTGACCTCCCCTGATTCAAGGCGGGAGTGCTCAAGAACTTCATCAAGCAGAAATAACAGGTTATGGCTGCTTGAACTGACATAGCGGAGATAGCGCTCCTTGTCGGCGGTTGTAACGGCAGGGCTTGTCAACAGGTTGGCAAAACCAAGGATGCTGTTAACGGGTGTCCGGATCTCATGTGACATATTCACAAGCAGTTGTCCTTTGAGTTCGCTTGTTTTTTCTGCTGCCCTCTTTGCCTCGCGCAGCTCTTTCTCAACTTGTTTCCGGTGTTTTATTTCAGTTTTAAGTTCCTGGTTCTTAACTTTCAGTTCCTCAATCAGCGAGTTCAACTGCATTCGGTTTTCCTCAAGATCAAGAAAAACCTGAACCTTTGCCCTCAGAATATCAGGATTGACCGGCTTTGGGATGAAATCAACTGCACCTTTTTCCATGCCTCGGATCTTGTACTGGTCTTCTGTATAAATAGCAGAAACAAGGATTATCGGAATGAGTTCATGACCGGGGGTTGAGCGAAGGTGCTTCATGGTTTCAAAACCATCCATTTCCGGCATTTGTATATCCACGAGGGCTAATGAGTAGTGCTTGCTTTTAGCCAAATCGATAGCTACAAAACCAGATATTGCCGTGTCGATTTCAACAGGAAGCCTGCCAATGATTTTTTTCAGACTATATAGATTAGTCTCATTATCATCAACGATCAGGATTCTTTTTAGAGGTTCCATTTTATTATTTATTCATCCAGACTCTCAAAAGAGAAATCAGCTTGGTTATGTCAATAGGTTTGGAGATATAATCGGAGGCTCCTGAATCGAGGCATTTTTGCCTGTCTTCTTTCATAGCCTTGGCCGTGAGTGCTATAATCGGGGTGTTTTTAAAACGGTCAATCTTTCTGATTTCCAGCATAGCCTCGTAACCGTCCATTTCAGGCATCATTATGTCCATGAGAATTGCATCAATAGCCTGTAAATCGTTGAGTACCTCGATAGCCTTTTTCCCATTCGATGCCTTTAGCACCCGGATTCCCTTTTCCTCAAATACCTTACTCAGGGCAAAGATATTCCTCATGTCATCATCGACAAGAAGCAGCTGCTTGTCGGAAAAAACATCTTCAGTTTCGTATAGTTTTTTAATTATGGTCTGCTGCTGCTTTGGAAGATCCTGAACCATTCTGTGAAGGAACAGCGTTGCTTCATCCAGCAGTCGCTCTTCCGATTTTACGCCCTTGATAATGATGGATTTAGTATACTTATTCAATTCTTCATTTTGCTCGCGGGAAAGTTCCTGGCCTGTATAGACTATAATGGGAGGCACATGCTCCAAATGCAGATCGCGGATTTCACGGAGCAGGTCAAATCCATTTTTATCCGGTAATCCAAGATCCAGTACCATACAATCAAACTCTTCATTAACCAGGAGTTTTAGGCATTCATCCGCCGTTGAGACTTCAATGATTTCAACATCGGCTCCCTTAAGCAATTGCCGTATCGTTTTCCTCATGTTTTCATTATCCTCAACGATCAGCATGCGCTTCATTTTCCTGTCAATGAAATGTTCGATTTTCTCAAATGCGCCGGTCAGGGACTTTGATGTAACCGGTTTTTGAAGATACCCGATGGCGCCTTTCTGATACGCATCCAGGGTCTCCTCCAGCGAAGACATCATGTGGACGGGAATATGGCGGATCGATGGGTCTCTTTTGACAGCATCGAGAACCCTCCATCCATCCATTCCTGGCAATTTAATATCGAGAATAATGGCTGAGGGCATGTATTGTTTTGCAAGTTGGAATCCGGCTTCACCTGTTCCTGCCGCGACACATTTAAACTGCTGCTTATGGCACTCTTTAAGAAGAATTTTAGCAAATTCCGGATCATCTTCAATGACCAGGATCAGTCCGTCACCCGGTTTTATATCTTCCCGGTCGTCGGGAATAAATTGCGCGTCCTCTTCCTCGGATACTTTTGATAGTATTGGATTTACCCGGATCGGAACTTCATTTGACTGGTTAACCTCAGGGATTGGCGAGGTTTCAACCTGGATTTTTTCCTCATTAGTTTCTGCAGGAAGAATAAGGGTAAATACCGACCCTTGACCAGGAGTGCTGTAGAGGTTTACTTCACCTCCCAGTAATTTGGCCAGCTGCCTGGATATGGAGAGTCCCAACCCGGTACCTCCATATTTTCTGGAGGTGCTGCCATCCGCCTGTTGAAAAGCTTCAAAAATAGCCGCCTGCTTGTCCTCAGGAATGCCAATGCCTGTATCAGATACATCAATAGTAAGTGTCGGTAATTTACTTAGTTCTTTGTTCAGGTACTTATATTCGGAGGGTGTGGGTTTGAAGTTTATGGAAACCGATCCCCGACTTGTGAATTTTAAAGCATTGGAAACCAGGTTTTTAATGATCTGTTCAACGCGTTGCTGGTCAGTGATAATTATCCCGGGTGCCTTGGGATCAATAGTTACATTCCACTCGAGATTTTTCGCGGCTGCTGCGGGCTTGTATAAGGATGACATGTTCTCAGCAATCGCACGTATTTCAACTTTGTCTGGATTTATGGTCATCTTACCAGCTTCAATCTTGGACAGGTCCATGATCTCATTTATCAGGTTATGAAGATCATTTCCGCTTCTGTAAATAATCTGGGCTGATTCAACTTCATCGGCGTTTAGCCGGCCTGAGCTGTTTTCAGCAAGGGACTGGGACAAGATCAGCATTGAGTTAAGGGGAGTCCTTAATTCATGGGACATGTTGGCCAAAAATTCGGACTTGTATTTGGAGGCAACCTCGAGATCTTTTGCCTTTTTCTCGATTTCACCAGAGGCAACTTCCAGATCCCGGTTTTTCTCGGCAATCCGCTCAGATTGCTCCTCGAGCATCTGTGCATTCTTCTCAAGCTCCTGGTTGGTCACACTGAGCTCTTCTTGCTGAGCTTGCAGGCTGGCTTCAGATTTTCTAAGGTCTTCGGACTGCTTTTCAAGCGATTGGTTGGCTTCCCTTAGTTCTTCTTCCTGTGCCTGGAGTTCCTCTTTTTGTTCGAGAGTTTTTGCCAGAAGAATGGTCATTTCCTCCCGGGCGGCAATAGATTGTATCGAAATAGCAATATTTCCGCATACTGCTTCCAGAAATTCGATCTCACTTTTTGTAAAGCTGGTAAGGCTGCCAAGTTCAATGACGGCAACAAGTGTTTCATTAAAAAGGCATGGGAGAACAATGATTTCCGATGGTGATGCGGAGCCAGTAGCTGATTTAACAGGAAAATAGTCCTCCGGTATTTTGGTCAGGATGATTGTTTCCTTTTCTGCAGCGCACTGTCCTACAAGGCCTTCTCCAATCTTAATAGACTGATTCAGCTCCTTTCTTTTGCTAAACGCATATCCTGCACCTAGTTTGAGTGCGTCAGACCTTTCATTAGTAATGTAAATGGCTCCGATGGGTACTGACAGGTACTTCGCCAGGTATTGGATAATGATTTTACTCAGATCCGACAGGTCTCGGTCACCCTTAACCAGTTCATTTAAACCGTTTATACCCTGCTTCAGCCAATCCTTTCTTTCGGTTTCCTTTTTTAAAGACAGCAAATCCACCTGCATTTGCTCGAGGGCTTTTCCAAGGTTATCCTTATCAGTATCAAAGGGGTAAACCGCATCGAGATTACCTTTTCCAATTTCAGCCGCAAAACCTGCTATTGCCTGAAATCGTTCCTGCATCCTGTTAACGGCACCGGCCATGATTCCAAGTTCATGTTTCTCATGAGAATTCAGCCGTTTTAGGCTGTCAATTCTACCCTGAGATACATCATTCAACACCTTGGTTGTTTCTATGATTGGCCGCATTAACGGATTAATCAGATAGAAGATAAGGATTGCCAAAACCAGGATCCCGGCCAGACCGAGAAACAGGGAATTAATAAAAGGCTTTACAGCGGCTTTATTTATTTCACTAATCGGGGCAACAATGCAAATCGCCCACGGATTAATTGATTCTCCCATTGTTACAGGAGATACGGTCACATAAGCCCTGCCCCCAGGCATCAAAACTTCACCAGAGAATGGCTTTCCGGCTAAAATATTATCCTGGATTTCTTCCGTGGATGTACTGTACAGATCAATATCTACAATTTTCTGCCCCCCCTTGGTTTTACCAACCGTATTGATCAGGGTTCCGTCGTTGGAAATAAAATAGGTGGAACAATTAAAAGGTCTGTGCTTATTCTCAAGCAAACCATCAAAACTATTCAAGGTAAAATCGATTCCGGCCAGACCAATTACCCTGTTTCCCTTCATAACCGGCACCCCTACGGTTGCTTCAAGAAGGGAGTCTCTTTCCATTGGTTTTTTATACCAATAGGGGTCGATCAGGGTTTCTTTTTTTGTTCCCTTAATGACAAGATATTGCGGGGATTCGGATTTCCCATCCTGATTCCGCACCTCATCCCTCAGTTCAATCTTTCCAGTAATACGGTCAGCCAACCAGGTCACACGATCAGGCATGTTCCTGCTTTCCGGATCAATTTCCCTTAGTTCAAGGCTGATCCAGTAGGCAAGGGCGTCGGGATTACTTTCAAGAGACCGATAAAGAATGGGAACAATATTTTTTTTGAGTTCTTCCGGACCGTAATTTTGGAAAGCATTATAGGATAACGCCAATAACCGGGTATGTCCAAAATCCATATTGAGTTTTGCCGTAACATTGGAAGCGACCTCCCGGGCCACATTATCCAATAAGTCTTTCGAGTTCGCTTCGTTTAGATTTTTTGTGTTCAGCGAGAAAGATCCGACAATGATCAAAGTGACAAAAACCACAGCAGTGAGAATACCTGCCGACAGACGCGTTGTTATCCCAAGTTTCATAGATTGTCCTGTTAGTCCTTTTTAAAAGTAGCTAAATATATGTTCTTTAACCGTCTATTTGTTCTTTTTTGGAAATTCCGGAATCGGCGGCACCGTTTTGTTATAGGTTTTTATTTCTTCCCTGATCAGTTCAATAGCTTTTTCGAGCTGACGGTCAATTCCCTTATATTCTTCATAAGGATCATTGTCAATAAACACATCGGGATCAACCCCATAGCCTTCAATAATAAACCCACCACCGTCGGCTGAATAAGGTGCGAATGAAGGAGTAATGATTGAACCGCCATCGATGCAGGGAATAGATCCGCTGTAACCGACAACACCACCCCAGGTTCTCACTCCCACCAACTTGCCAAGTTTCAAGGTTTTGAACCGATAGGGGAACAGATCCCCGTCCGATGCCGAGTAGCGATCGATCAGGGTGATCTTGGGTCCGGCCAGGGTTCCGCCCGGGTTTACTGAACCGTGTTTCTGGTTTGCGGCTACAGTAGCGTAGGTAATTTCTCTCTGTAACCGCTCAATGATCATCGGTGAGACGTTTCCACCGCCATTACCGCGGTCGTCAATAATTAGTGCCTTTTTAGTGAGCTGAGGATAGTAATGCTTAACAAACTCATTCAATCCGACCGCACTCATATCGGGAATATGCAGGTAACCCACCTCTCCGTTGGTCGCAATTTCCACCTTACGGATATTCTCCTGAACCCAGCTGTAGTAATACAGGGCTGACTCATTTCCCAGGGTCTTAATGAGGGTTGTTACCGGTGCTTTTCCATCCTTGGTTGCTGAGGTTTTGAGCTCGATCAGCTGATTGGCCTTACCAACCAGCATTGAATATATATCTGCCACTTCCTTAACGGATTGGCCGTCAATAGAAACAATATAATCTCCCTCATTAATAAGTGAGCCCGGTTCTGTGAGCGGTGAACGAAGCTCTGAACTCCAGCTGGCCCCTTCGAGAATTTTGTCTATCCTGAAATATCCGTTTGGATCTTTTGAGAGTTTAGCGCCCAACAATCCGGTTTGAATTCTTTCAGGCATAGGCCTCTCGCCATTATTGACGTAGGCATGCCCCACATTAAGCTCACCGATCATTTCCCCGATCAGGTAGGAAAGGTCTGATCGCTGTCTGACATAGGGAACCAGTGAATTGTATTTGTTATATATATCCTTCCAGTTTACTCCATGCATATTGCGGTCATAAAAGAAGTCTCGCATGTGACGCCAGCTTTCGTCGAAAATCTGCTGCCATTCGGCATGCTTGTCCACACGGGTTTTTAAGCCGGTCAGACTGATTGTTTCATCCAGGCTTACTTTTGAAGTCGGAAGATCGACCACTGCATATTTACCACCCTGGCTAACCATCATTTTCTTCCCGTTAGGGCTTAAAGAGTATCCCGTATTGCTGGCTAACTCCGTCTCCTTTTGCTTTGCGAGGTCAAAAAACTTGAACCGGCTGCCTTGCAAATCAGAGGAGTTGAATGAATAATAAACCCGATCATTTAGCGCTTCGATGTTAAAATAGTTACCTGCGGGAACCGGCAGTTCGAGAATTCTTGCGCCTATGCCAGCCGGGTCAACAGGCAGAGCCTCTGCTTTCTTTTGATCCGTGGGTTTAGCAGGGTCGACTACCGCGACTTCATCATCCTTAGGGGAAAAAGGCGAGGGAGTCGCCGGATTCAGGATTGCAAGGTATAACTTGTTCATGTCCTGATAACTATGGTTCCATTCAATTGTAGAATAAGTGGGATTGAAAGTCCTGGCTGAAACAAAAATGAGGTATTTCCCATCACGGCTGAACACCGGGCTCCCTGAGTTGTACCATCCATCGGTTACTTCGTAGCTCTTCCCGGATTCAACAGAATACAGACGAATAATTCCAAAGCCCTGTTCCGGCTTGACAAAGGTGATCCATTTTGAATCTGGCCCCCAGGCATAATCTCCGATAGGTCCCATTTCCGATTCTTCAATCTTTTTTCTGGATCCTGTCTCGGCATTAATCAACCAAAGACGGAAGAGTTTATCGTGGTACAGGATCGACTTACTGTCGGGGGACCATTCGAAACCAAAAATATACGTATCACTGTTCTTGGTCAGCTGCCGGGCTGATTCCAGGGTTTTTGGATCCGAAATCCAGATTTCAAATTCACCGGTTTTATCAGAGAGCCAGGCGATCTTGGTACCATCAGGAGACCAAGCCCCATTCCGTTCATGAATTCCTGAAGAAGCAGTAAGGTTCCTGGTGATGCCTTGTTTCACCGGCGTGTTGAACAATTCTCCGCGTGCGGAAAACAGGACTCTCTCTCCATTTGGGGATAAGGATCCGGATCGGATCATACCTGATACATCTTTCCATTCGATTCGATCGTGCAAATGGTCATTGCCGATTGAAACCGGAATCTGATTGGTCTTTCCAGTAGCTGCAGAGAAATAAAACAGGTTTCCGGCTTTTTCAAAAACAATGGCTTCATGGAAACCTGTTGGAAACTTTATGTCATAGTCCTTAAAATCGGTGACTTTTTCTGTTTTACCATTATCAACCGAATAGCTGTACAGATTCATGATCCTGTCGCGGTCGGACAGGAAATAGATTTTGGAACCGATCCACATCGGGATTATGTCCTGAGCTTTGTTATTTGTGATGTTTTCGGTTTTGCCGGTTGCTGAATCAAATATCCAGATATCATCCGCCATCCCACCCTGATAGTATTTCCAGGTGCGGAATTCCCGGAATACCCGGTTATAGGCTAACTTATGGCCATCCGGGGAATAGCTGTTGAACCCCCCCACGGAGAATGGCAACTCTTCCGAGAGTCCTCCGGCAGCAGGCACCTTGAAAAGCTGGCCCTTAAAATCATTAAAGGATTGCTTTCTTGAGCGATAAATGATGTATTTACCGTCCGGAGTCCAGCCCATAACAATGTTGTTTGGCCCCATCCTGTCACCAACATCATCCCTCGAAAGAGTAGCGGTGAAGGTTAGTCTTACAGGTGCACCGCCTGAAGCAGGGATGGTGAAAACTTCTGTGTTGCCATCGTACTGGCCGGTAAAGGCAATGGTTTTCCCGTCGGGCGAGAAGCGTGCAAACATTTCATATCCTGGATGGGAGGTCAGTTGCCTGGCCTGGCCGCCTTTGACAGCAACTGTGTACAAGTCACCTGCGTAGGTGAAAACAACCTGGTCTCCATTGGTGGCCGGAAACCTGAGGAGCCTGGCCTCCTCTTGCCCAATAGCAAATTGCGATAGCAGGGCAAGGAAAAAAACTAGTGAAAGATTCTTCATTATCTTGTAATATTTAGGGTATCAATATTTTGCAAATAAATAATGATTCATTCCCCTGAATGAATTCCGAAATTTAAAAGTAGGCAAACTCATGATTGCTGAGAAATGTCATGTTAATTCTAATTTATTTTCACTCAACCTATTGTCCAGCAGTGAAATAAATATGTTTTTCCTGATATAAATCATATAGAAAAATCATATTGTTTGGAACGGGAAAGTTAATTTTGCATCGATTCCACAAACAGCAAATAACAATGAACATTCATCGAATCGAACACATTGGAATAGCGGTTGCTAATCTTGAGGAGGCCATGCGCTATTATGAGGACATTCTGAACCTAAGGTGCTATGCGATTGAAGAAGTTCCGGACCAGAAGGTAAGAACCGCATTTTTTATGGTGGGTGAGATCAAAATTGAGCTTTTAGAATCCACGGATTCCGAAGGGCCGATTGGTAAATTCATCGAAAAAAAAGGAGAAGGTATCCACCATCTGGCTTTTGCGGTAGACCATGTGGAGAGTGCCCTGGCGGAGGCCGAATCCAAAGGAATCAGGCTGATTGACCAGCAACCCCGCAAAGGGGCTGAAGGATTAATGATCGGGTTCTTACATCCGAAAAGCACCCTGGGAGTTCTTACCGAATTTTGTTCCAAATAGATAAATAGAAGTATCATGTCAAGTCAGGAGAAAATAAAGGAATTAATTGACAAGCGGGAGGAAGCCAAGCTTGGTGGGGGAAAGAAAAGAATTGAAGCCCAGCATGCAAAAGGTAAAATGACAGCCCGGGAACGTATTGATATGCTGCTGGATGAGGGCAGTTTTGAAGAGTTCGACATGTTTGTGACACATCGATGCACGCATTTCGGCATGGACAATCAACTGGTTCTGTCAGACGGAGTGGTTACAGGGCATGGGACAATAGACGGACGGGTAGTCTATGTTTTTGCGCAGGATTTCACGGTTTTTGGCGGAGCCCTTTCTGAGACCTTTGCCCTGAAAATCTGCAAGG
>CAZEKJ010000025.1:0-26198 GCA_964512915.1 uncultured Porphyromonadaceae bacterium | reverse complement strand
GTGATGGACCAGGCGATGAAAGTCGGGGCTCCGGTTGTTGGAATCAATGACAGCGGTGGCGCCCGAATTCAGGAAGGAGTTAATTCTCTGGCAGGCTATGCGGAAATTTTTCAAAGGAATATCCTGGCTTCCGGCGTAATTCCCCAGATCAGTGCCATTTTCGGTCCTTGCGCGGGTGGTGCCGTCTATTCGCCGGCCCTGACTGATGCCATTATCATGAGCGAGGAAAACTCCTATATGTTTGTTACAGGGCCAAAAGTTGCCAAAACGGTTACCGGTGAGGACATAACGGTTGAAAACCTTGGAGGTCCGTTAGTGCATGGCCGAAAATCGGGAGTGGCTCATTTTATTGCACGCGATGAGGAGGAGGGGCTTCTTTTAATCAGGAAGCTACTAAGCTACCTTCCAAGCAATAATCTTGAGGAAGCACCGATGATCGAAAGTGGAGATCCGGCTGACCGGACCTCCGACTTCCTCAATGATGTCATCCCGGAGAACTCTAATCAGCCCTATGATATCAAGGATGTAATCCATGATTTAGTTGATGGTAATGAGTTTTTTGAGATGCATCGTAATTATGCCCAGAATATTGTTGTAGGCTTTGCACGGCTGGGCGGCATTTCGGTTGGTGTGGTTGCGAATCAACCCAGTCACATGGCTGGTGTTCTCGATATCGATGCATCCAAGAAGGCTGCCCGTTTTGTCAGACTTTGCGATTGTTTTAATGTTCCTATTCTTACACTGGTTGACGTACCCGGATTTTTACCGGGCAGTGCACAGGAATATGGTGGAATTATTACAAACGGTGCCAAATTGCTGTATGCGTATGGTGAGGCTACCGTGCCAAAAGTAACGGTTACCCTGAGAAAGTCTTATGGTGGTGCGCATGATGTTATGAGCTGCAAGCAGTTGCGTGGTGATATCAATTATGCATGGCCTACTGCAGAAATCGCAGTTATGGGCGCTGCCGGAGCCATTGAAATTCTTGAGGGTAAAGCCATGCTGGAAATCAAGGACCTTGAGGAAAGAAAAAAATACTTCCTTGAAAAGGAGAAGGAATATCGCGAGAAATTCGCAAACCCTTACGAGGCTGCGCGTTTTGGATATATCGATGACGTTATTGAGCCACGGAATACCCGTTTCCGGATTATCAGGGCATTCCAAACCCTCTCGACCAAGAAGGATACCAATCCTCCTAAAAAGCATGGTAATATTCCACTTTAATCATTGATCATTATGGATATTGCACTTATTATCTCTCCAGCTGACATCAAGCTTGGATTCATTATCACAATCGTGGGCATGGGAGTGGTTTTTTTGGCCTTACTTCTACTGACAGTGATTTTCAATCAGATCCCGAGGCTATTAAAGATCCAGATCAAGAGGAGAGTCAGAAAATCCGGCAAGGCCGTTGCTGAAAAGGATTGCTGTCCAGATATTAGTGGTGATACCAACGCGGCCATTGCTCTGGCTCTGTATCTCTATTTTAACGAACTGCACGATCAGGAATCCAACATCATGACCATTGAGAAAGTCTCAAAACGATATTCTCCCTGGAGCTCAAAAATCTATGGGCTCAGGAATTTCAGTACCCGATAATGACAAAACAACAGGAATAAATGAAATCATATAAGTTTACCATTCAAGGCTCCCAATACGAAGTTGACATTAAGTCGATTGACCAGAATATTGCTGATATCGAGGTGAACGGGACCCACTATGAGGTTGAAATTCATCGGCAGACAACCGTAACCAAGACCCCGGTCTTAGTTAGAAACCCCGTTAAAGCCCCGGAGTTTCCGAAACAATCTGCCGGAGGTGGATTTTTACCCGTTCGAACTCCTCTGCCAGGTAACATCCTGAATATTATTAAAAACAATGGTGATTCGGTCAAGCGGGGTGATGCTGTTTTGATTTATGAAGCCATGAAAATGGAGAATAAAATTCTTGCAGAAAAGGATGGAATCATCAGAAACCTTAGAGTTTCTGCCGGAGATATAATTTTACAGGATCAGGTACTGTTTGAAATCGAATAGAGGATCATGAAAAAAGCATTTACGATTTTTGGGGCTATCCTGATCCTTGCCTCGGTTGGCTGGATCTTTCCGGAACATACTGCGCAGGCTGGCTCAGCCGGGCAGGAAACCGTTAAATCAGTTCCAGGAAGTACCACCACAATAAAAATAAACCAGGATTCAGCTGTCGAATTCAAACAAGCTGCAAAAGATGGAGTTCGGCGATTTTGGGAATATTCGGGTTTCAGGAATGCTTCCATTAAGCACATAGTAATGATTCTGGTCGGGCTGATTTTTCTGTTCCTGGCTATCCGGTTTGAATATGAACCATTATTACTGGTACCTATAGGAATGGGGATTCTGATTGGTAACATCCCTTTCTTGCTGAATGCCGGAATGGGTATAGGCATTTATGAAAAGGGAAGTGTTCTGAATTATTTGTACTATGGTGTAACAGCCGGAATCTATCCACCTCTCATTTTCCTCGGGCTAGGGGCTATGACCGACTTCTCCTATCTGATATCCAACCCAAAAACGTTGCTTCTCGGGGCAGCTGCCCAGTTTGGTATTTTCGCAACTCTGGTGGGAGCTCTTTATCTTGGATTCACTCCCCCGGAGGCTGCCGCCATAGGAATTATCGGTGGCGCAGATGGTCCGACCGCTATTTTCACTTCATCCAAATTGGCCAACGGAATTAAGGAGTGGCATGGTATCACCAGTGCCAATTTAATTGGACCAATAGCCATTGCAGCATATTCCTATATGGCATTGGTACCGATCATTCAACCTCCGATTATGCGATTGCTGACGACTAAGAAGGAACGCGTAATCAGGATGAAAGCTCCGAGGCAGGTTTCCCGCTTCGAGAAAATAATCTTCCCGATCATCGGACTGCTTCTGACCTGCTTTATTGCCCCAAGTGCCCTGCCTTTATTAGGAATGCTGTTTTTTGGAAATCTCTTACGAGAAAGCGGAGTCACAAGAAGATTAGCCGATACTGCCCGAAATTCCCTGATCGATATTACAACCATCCTTATCGGACTTACGGTGGGTGCTTCCACTCAGGCTGATGTTTTTCTGACTCCAAAATCCCTCCTGATTTTTGGTCTGGGAGCCTTTTCATTTGTAATTGCAACGGGGATGGGTGTTTTATTTGCCAAATTCTTAAACCTATTCCTGAAGAGTGAAAACCGGATCAATCCATTGATCGGCTCAGCAGGTGTTTCTGCTGTACCTGACGCGGCCCGTGTTTCACAGATGGAAGGTTTGCGGGCAGACCCAACAAATCATTTATTGATGCATGCCATGGGGCCCAATGTTGCGGGTGTTATCGGCAGTGCTATTGCAGCCGGTATCATGCTCAGTTTCCTCCTGTAACCTGGTATTTATCTCTTTCATACCGAATCCCCGCTCCGGCGGGGATTTTTGTTCCATTTCTTTATCTTTGCTTCTGTTCAACCGATTGGTAAGCTTTTTGTTTATACATCGGAGGATAAACGACATCATTATGATAAGGAGACTCGCGTTACTGTTTTTTTTGATCCCGGGGCTCGGTGCCATGCCGCAAACCCTCATTATTAATGAGATTGCAGCTTCAGTTGTGAACTCAAATGTCGATGATTACGGTGAGTACGAAGACTGGATCGAGGTCTATAATCCATCAGACAAGGATATTGACCTCGCTGGTTGGTTCATAACTGATAACCTCAAAAAACCGACAAAATTCAAGATTCCTGTAGGAAATCCCAGGCTTACCACTATTCTGGCTGGTTCATTTCTTCTTTTCTGGCCTGATCGGGACACGCTGCAAGGACCTAATCATTTGGGTTTTGCGCTAAACAGGGGAGGTGAAGAGCTTGCACTTTACAGGCCCTCACCGGCAGGCCTGATTTTGATAGATTCGGTAAAATATGACAGTCTTCCCAATGACCGGTCTTACGGAAGATGCCCGGAACGCGAGAATGAATGGATCATTCTAAAGCGGCCCACCCCCGGTAAGCCTAATATCTGCTCACCAATTCAGGAGAAGAGAAAATTGAGAATACCTGTCCCGGAACCTCCGGGTTATGACACTGAAGTTCCGTGGGCCTGGAGTGTTCCGGGACCCACCAGCATTGTGATCAACGTTAATGAACTGATATGCAACAATTCAAAAAGTTTTGCAGATGAGTTTGGCGAATACGATGATTGGGTAGAGTTGTACAATCCGGGTTCATCCCCTGTCAATGTTGCCGGCTGGTATGTATCCGATACAACCGTTCCATCAACTTTTCACCGGATACCTACCTATGATCCGAACAAAACCATTGTACCGGCGGGAGGTTACCTGGTATTATGGGCTGACGGACAGCCGATTCAGGGTCCTGCTCATTTGCCTTTTAAATTTGATAAGGACGGTGAAGAGTTTTACCTGGCAAAGATGGTTAATGGCCAGCTTCAGATCATGGACCAGGTAGTTTTTCCAAAAGCTAAAAACGATGTTCCATTTGGTCGGATACCCAATGGCACCGGATCATGGAAAGTGCTCTCGGATCCAACGCCCGGAGCGGCGAACGTGCCAGCAAGGGTGTTATCAGGGTTTGTAATAAATGAAATTATGGCTGTCTCCGGCCCGGCTGTTCTTGACGAACGCGGTGAAGAGACCGATTGGATCGAGTTTCACAATCCCACCGGTTCCCCTGTCAATCTTGGAGGCCTTTACATTACCGACAGCACCGGAGATCTTCAAAAATCAAGAATTCCAACAAATGTTCCTGACTCAACTACCATACCATCGGGCGGCTACCTGTTATTTTATGCAGACAATGCCACCTGGCAGGGTTGCAGACATCTAAACTTCAAATTGCCTGCCGGTGGCGAAAAGATAGTTCTGACACAGCCCGACGGAGTTACGCTGCTAACTGAGATTTCATATTCTTACCAGGCCGGTGATGCTTCCTATGGCCGGTTTCCCAACGGCACCGGTAACTGGGCTTTTACGCCCCCAACGCCCGGTCAGCCCAATACCTATTCATTTAGTCCGGTTACCGGCCTCTATATTAATGAGATTATGGCAGACAATCTTTCCACTTTCCCTGATAACCTTGGGGAAATAGAAGATTGGATAGAATTATACAACAGCAATGATTTTGCGGTTAATGTTGGAGGACTTTATCTTTCCGATTCCCTGGGGCATGCGCTCAAATTCAGGATACCCAACACATTTCCCGATTCAACCACGATACCACCGAGGTCTTTTATGGTTTTCTGGGCTGATAACGATCCTCAGCAAGGGGTGCGCCATCTTGACCTTAAGTTATCCGGTTCCGGCGAGTTTTTATCCCTCGCCCAATTCAGAAGTGAAACTACAATTCTTGACAGTTATGCCTTTGGACTACAGATTGAAAATATTGCGATAGGCCGCTATCCCGATGGTCAACCTGCATGGAGCGTTATGTCCT
The DNA here is from genome assembly GCA_964512915.1 of uncultured Porphyromonadaceae bacterium. Classification (GTDB taxonomy): domain Bacteria; phylum Bacteroidota; class Bacteroidia; order Bacteroidales; family UBA12481; genus UBA12481. The sequence goes on along the minus strand of CAZEKJ010000025.1, from coordinate 20,743 downwards.
CTCCGTCTCCAGGATCTGCAAACCAGAAATTAGACGTTACACGAACTACTGGGCTCTTTATAAATGAAATAATGGCTCGAAGCACAAAGACTTATCCGGATGAGACTGGTGCGTTTTCTGACTGGATTGAGCTTTACAATTCCAATGATTACGCGATTGATCTTGCCGGAAAGTATCTGACCAATGTGTTAAACCAGCCCGCACTGAGCCAAATTCCTTCCAATTCTGCCGCTATGACAACCATTCCTGGTAAAGGCTATTTGGTTTTCAGAGCAGATGAGCTGCCTGCTGCAGGCATCCTTCACCTGAATTTCAGTCTGAAGGGTTCAGGCGATCAGGTTGGCGTGTACGAAAATATCGGTGGGTATTACTATGTAATTGACAGTGTTACCTATGGAATCCAGAATAATGATATAAGCTTTGGACGGTCAACTGACGGGGCCTCCAGCTGGACTCTGTTTAACCTGCCTACCCCGAATTCAGCTAACGGAGTTGAGCCCAGTGCCATAACTGGATTGTATATCAATGAAATTATGGCCAGAAATACGAAAACCATTCAGGATGACGGCGGCCGTTATGAAGATTGGATAGAGTTATACAACTCAACCAACCAAATGATTGATATCGGCGGACTCTATTTTAGCGATACAAAGGATGAACCCCTGAAAAGCATGATACCCATAAATAGTCCTTCCAAAACAAGGATACCAGCCAAAAGTTATCTGCTGGTATGGCCGGATTTGCAACGGACACAGGGGCCCCTGCATCTTAATTTTGAACTTGCCGGTGCTGGGGAACCGCTCACGATCGTTCAATCGTTAAATGGGAAAAATTTTATCCTGGATTCAATCTCTTATCCGATACAAACGGCAGACATTTCTTACGGAAGACTAGGCGATGGAGCACCTTGGTGGGCTTGGTTCAGAACCCCGACACCTGCTGCAGCCAACAATACTCAGACAGCTGATCTGCGATCAGAACCTGAAGGAGAACTAAAGGCTTATCCAAATCCTTTTTCAAATGAATTGGCAATTGACTTTATAAATGAAGAGCCTGGTTCGGTCAGTATTCAGATAATAGCGCTTGGGGGCAAATTGATGGCACAAATTCTGGAGCCAGAAAGTTCACCTGGAAGAAAAATAATCTCATTGACTCCGTATGTTTCCAATATGGGGCCGGGATGTTATTTTATTCGCATTCAGACAAGTGCCAGGGCCTACAATCAGAAATTACTAAAGATTGAATAAAAAAAGCCGGCTTCAGCCGGCTTTTCTGAGGGAAGTACCATTAAGCAGGATGTATGGCTTCAACCGGACATACATCAGCACAAGCTCCGCAATCGGTGCATTCATCCGGATTAATCTTATAAATATCACCTTCAGAAATCGCTTCAACCGGACATTCATCAATGCAGGTTCCGCATGCTGTGCAATCATCATTAATTTTGTAAGCCATTTTACTTGAGTTTTAATTTTGCCTCGCAAAGTTAAATGATTTTTCTTTTCAGGAACAATCGAACTATTTTTTTGTATTTTAAAGCACCAATTGAAACCGACTTAAGTAAAGATAAACCATGAGTTTTTTGCAATTTGATAAAACACAACTGATTAACCTGGAATACAGTCTATCCAAAGAGATTATTCTGGCTAATCCCTCGGGTTCTTATGCCAGCTCAACCATTATCGGTTGCAATACAAGGAAGTATCATGGTCTCCTTATTGCCCCGGTTACTGAGTTGGATGGTGGCAGGCATGTGCTGCTGTCGTCACTGGATGAAACGATCATTCAGCATGATCAGGAGTTCAATCTGGGTATTCATCGGTATCCCGGCCAGTATTATCCCAAGGGCCACAAATATGCAAGGTGGTTTGAAATGGACCCTGTGTGGAAAATGGTATACCGGGTTGGTGGGGTAGTCCTGCACAAAGAAATTCTCCTGGATGAGAAAGACCCCAGATTATTGGTGAGGTACACCCTTCAGGAGGCACACAGTGCAACAATCCTGAGAATAAAGCCATTTCTTGCATTCCGCAGTATTCATGATCTGAGTCATGAAAACATGGCAACAGACACCCGCATAGCCCATTGCACCAATGGAATCAGTATGCGGCTTTACCCTGGTTATCCAAAGTTGTTCCTCCAGACATCAAAGAAAACGGAGTTTGTTCCGGCACCTGACTGGTATCATCAGATTGAGTACCTGAAAGAACAGCGCCGGGGATATGGCTACCAGGAAGATCTTTTTGTACCGGGCTTTTTCCAGACAGTGATTAAAACGGGTGAGAGTATTGTTCTCGCTGCAGGCCTGGAGGAACTTGCTCCGGCAGGACTGAAAAAAAGGTTTTCAAGCCAACTTGAGAAAATTCCGCTGAGAAAGACTTTTGAAGATGTACTCAAGTACACCGCCAGTTCCTTTATTATTGATATCGATGGGGAGAAGGAGATTGTATCTGGGTTCCATTGGTTTGGCGCCTGGGGACGGAATTGTTGGATTGCTCTGCCTGGCCTGACAATTGCCACAGGCCAACCTGAATTATTTGAGGTTATTGCCCGGTCTCTGGTTAAAAAACTTAAAACAGGTCTTTTCCCCAACCACTCACCGGACCGCAACCGGCCTGTTTATCGCGGCGTTGACGGCTCTCTTTGGATGATATGGGCTTTCAATCAATATGCTATCGATCAAAAAGATGCAGGTAAAGTATGGGAAAGGTTTGGTCCAGCCATCCGGGAGGTATTGAATGCTTATAGAGAAGGTATCAATCCCGGAATTCATATGGACGAAAATGGATTACTTCATGCTTTTCTCCCTCATCTATCCCTTACCTGGATGAGTGCTTATACCAATGGCGATCCGGTTACACAACGTCCGGGATTTGCGGTTGAAGTAAATGCCTTGTGGTATAATGCAGTCTGTTTTGCGTTAGATATGGCCAAGAAGGCCGGGGATGAGGGGTTCTATGCGAAATGGGGAGAGATGCCCGATTTGATCAGGGCAAGTTTTCAGTGTACTTTCTGGGATCCTGATAAAAGGTATTTGGCTGATTTTGTTTTTAACGGAGAAAAGAACTGGGATGTCAGACCCAATCAGGTCCTTGCGGTTTCGATGCCTTTTTCACCTCTGTCCGATGAACAAAAAAGATCAATTCTGGAATGTGTTCAAAACGAGCTGCTAACACCAAAAGGACTCCGGACATTATCACCCCGGCATGAGGATTTTAAGATCAGCTATGAGGGAGATCATGCCAACCGTGATCTGGCTTATCATCAGGGTACAGTGAGACCTTGGTTGCTCGGCCATTTTGCAGAAGGGTGGCTGGGATTATATGGCCGCAGCGGAAAACATTTTATCGAAGCACTGGTCAAGAATTTTGAGGAAGATATTTTTGAACACGGATTGGGAACAATTTCAGAAGTATACGACGGCAATCTTCCTCATGCTCCCTGCGGGGCCATCTCCTCGGCTGCAAGTGTTGCTGAGATTCTTAGAATTATGCACCTGTTGAAGAAAACATGAGAAATATGCGTGTACTGATGTTTGGATGGGAGTTTCCACCCCATATCAGCGGAGGTTTGGGAACTGCCTGCTTCGGACTAACCAGAGGCCTTGCCTTCAGGGATGTAGATGTGATTTTCGCCGTTCCTAAGGCATATGGCGACGAGGACCAGACTAATGTCCGGCTTATTGGTGCATCACAAGTACCGGTCAGAAAAAGATCCTATATTTTCAAAAATGACCTGGTTACCAACCATGAAAGTTTCACGGAAGAAAGATCCAGTGAACTAGTATATATCGAAATTGGATCAAGGTTGGTCCCCTATCTTTCCCCTGAAGAGTTTGAACAATACATACGCGATCGGGTTGATGAAAAAGATTTCTCCTGGTCCCGGTCTACAGAAAGGGAAATTCCTGCGACTGCCACCCTTACCGATGTCATCGGAACCATTGATTTTACGGGTAAGTATGGCCCTGACTTAATGCAGGAGGTTTCCAATTACGCACTGGTAGCTTCGGAGTTAGCGCTTGAACAAGAATTTGATATCATTCACGCACACGATTGGTTAACCTATCCGGCAGGTATTGCAGCTAAAAAAATCAGCAAAAAACCGCTTGTGGTCCATGTTCATGCCACTGAATTCGACCGGACAGGCGAAAACTACAATACCATTGTATTTGACATTGAGAAAGCCGGAATGGAGGCTGCCGACCTGGTTATTACGGTCAGCAACCTGACCAGAAATATTGTCATCAAGCGTTATGGCATTGATCCTGAAAAGGTTGTGACCGTTTACAATGCGGTGGAATCCGGCACTGAAAACCGGATTGACCAGCCCATAAAATCTGTTGAAGAAAAAGTGGTTACTTTCCTCGGCAGGATAACGTATCAAAAAGGCCCTGAGTATTTTATGGAAGCTGCCGCCAAGGTTTTAAAACATGCCGATAACGTAAGGTTTGTCATGGCCGGAAGCGGAGATTTGCTGAGAAAAATGATCCGTTACGCTGCAAGGCTGGGAATCACCGAGAAATTCCATTTTACGGATTTTTTAAAAGGACCCGAGGTGGATCTTATGTTTTCCTTAAGCGATGTTTATGTTATGCCATCTGTTTCAGAACCGTTTGGTATTAGCCCGCTTGAAGCAATGAGATCCAACGTACCTGTCATAATATCAAAGCAATCCGGAGTTTCGGAGGTTCTGAAACATGCGATTAAGATTGATTTCTGGGATGTTGACGCGATGGCAGATGCCATATACGGATTAGTAACCTATGAGTCACTTCCGACCATGTTCCGCCAGTTTGGCAAGGAGGAGGTTGAAAACATGAAATGGGAGAATGCAGCCCTTCAGATCAAAAACTGCTATGTAAAATTATTGTATCCAAGTAGTTAGCTATTATGAAAAATATTTGCTTTTACTTCCAGGTTCACCAGCCATTTCGCCTGAAGCGTTACCGGTTTTTTGATTTGGGGAACGATCATTATTATTATGATGATTACCTCAATAAACACATTCTCAAAAAGGTTGCCAATCGATGCTACCTGCCAACCAACGAGTTACTATATAGTTTGATTAAAGAGAATGGAGATCAGTTTAAAGTTGCTTTTTCCTTAACCGGGGTTTTCCTGGAGCAACTCGAGCTATATGCACCGGAAGTCATTAAAAGTTTCAAGAAGCTGGCTGAGACAGGCTGTGTAGAGTTTCTGTCGGAAACCTATTCCCATTCTCTGGCTTCCCAGGCAGACCCTGAAGAGTTTATTGATCAGGTTAACCAGCACCGGAAAAAAATAGAAGAGCTTTTCGGAGTTACTCCAAAAGTTTTCCGGAATACCGAGTTGGTCTATTCAGATTCTATTGGAGAACAGGTCTCGAAAATGGGATTTACCTCCATGCTAGCTGAAGGTGCAAAGCATGTACTGGGTTGGAAAAGCCCTAACTTTCTCTATTATAATGTATTGAATCCTCGATTGAAAGTTATTTTGCGGAATTATAAGCTTAGTGATGACATTGCCTTCAGGTTCTCAAACCGATCCTGGTCGGAATGGCCTCTTAAAGCAGAAAAGTATATTCAATGGATTAAAGCGCTGCCAAAAGAAGAGGAATTCGTAAACCTTTTTATGGATTATGAGACGTTTGGCGAGCACCAGCCACTGGAATCAGGTATACATAAGTTTTTGGAGAATCTGGTCAGAATGGTTATCACAGATCCCGAACTTGGTTTTACAACACCATCTGAATTGACTGACAGATATCAGCCTGTAGCACCATTATCCGTTCCGTACCCAAGTTCCTGGGCCGATGAAGAGCGGGATTTATCTGCATGGCTGGGTAATGAGATGCAGAAAGAGGCTTTCGGAAGGCTTAACTCCCTGCGAAACCTGGTTATTCTTGCAGGGGACAAAGACCTGACCAAGGACTATGATTACCTGCAGGTCAGCGATCATTTCTATTACATGTCAACCAAGTTTTTTGCCGATCAATCCGTTCATAACTATTTTAATCCCTACAATAGTCCATACGATGCCTTCATAAATTATATGAACGTTTTATCGGACTTCATTATTCGTCTCGAGAAGAAAACCAAGCGGGTCCGCTTCCAGGGCATTCCCCTTGAAGAGTTATCAGGGCAGGCACTTGAAAATGCAATTCTCTCCTATGAATCAACCCTTAAGGAATTGAGAAAGCGCCGGAATACAGTCACTAAATCGAAAGAAAGCATCACTCCGGCCAAAACCAACCCTGCTAAAGTTGTCTCTCCGGCAGCGCCAAAGGCCAAAAAGAAAAAAAATTAGTTACTTCGCCATCATTTTAAAAAACAGGTATGCTGGATAACGGACAGGGGATCATTCCACAGGTTGTATTTGAGGTAAGTTGGGAAGTTTGTAATAAAGTTGGTGGAATTCATACGGTCCTTGCATCCAAGTGCGAGGCTGCCATGGCAGCTTTCGGTGACCAATATATCTTTATCGGTCCCGATATTTGGAGAGAGGAACATGATAATCCTGAGTTTAAGGAAGATCCAGGCCTGTTCCTGGGTTGGAAAGAACATGCACGCGCCCTGGGCTTGAATTTCAGAACCGGAACCTGGAATATACCGGGTTCACCACAAGCAATCATTATTGATTTTACTCCCCTGATCCCTAGGAAGGATGAGTTTTTCAGCAAGGCCTGGGAGGATTATAAACTCGATTCAATCAGTGGCGATTGGGACTATGTTGAAGCCTCCCTTTTTGGGCTTGCTGCAGGGATGCTTATTAAGAGTTATTCGGAATACTACCATATTCACGAGGTAGTTGCACAATTCCATGAATGGATGAGTGCAGCAGGTTTGCTTTTTATCGAAAAAGAGGCCCCCTACATCGCTACTGTTTTCACTACGCATGCAACCACTATTGGAAGGTCTATAGCCGGAAACGGACTTCCGCTATATGAAAGCCTTGCCCAATATTCCGGTGATGAAATGGCAGGGAGGCTGAATGTTAGGGCAAAACACTCCCTTGAAAAGATCGCTGCCGCTGTTGCAGACCAGTTTACAACCGTTAGTAATATCACTGCAGAAGAGTGTACCATACTGCTGGGAAAAACTCCTGACCAGATAACCCCTAATGGATTTAATTCTGATATCGTTCCAAGTCCTAAAGCCATTATAAATCAAAGAGTTGAGTCCCGTGAAAGAATCAGAAACGTTGCGGAAGCGGTTTTTGGATTAAATGTACCGGATGACGTACTCATAATTGGGACAAGTGGCAGGTACGAGTTTCGAAATAAAGGGATAGACATTTTTATCCGGGCACTGGCAAAGCTTGATAAGGAAAATCCACAAGGAAAGGCTGTTTTGGCACTGATCCTTGTACCTGCGAATAACTATGGACCCAGAAGCCGGGTTGTCCAGAAATTGGCCGGTGAAAGCCCCGAAATGTCGGGATCCGTTCACCTTACGCATAATCTTCACGATGCCGGTTTCGATCCGGTTCTCCGGCTTCTGGAGGAAGTGAACCTCGACAACAGTGTACAGAGGCGGGTTAAAGTGCTCTTTATCCCATGTTATTTGAATGGAACCGACGGCCTGATAGATCTTACTTATTATCAGGTACTTATGGGACTTGATTATACGCTTTTCCCATCTTATTATGAGCCCTGGGGATATACTCCCCAGGAAAGTCTTGCCTTTGGCGTTCCGACCCTGACAACGGATTTGTCGGGCTTCGGCCGGTGGATGGCACCTGCCGCAGGTGATTCCATTAATCCGGCCCTATATATTGCTCCGCGAATAAATAAGCCGGATGATGAGCTGATCGCATGGATAACCAGTAACATAAACGATTTTGCCAATTACACAGACAAAGAGTTACTCCGCGTCAGGGAGAACGCAGTTGAGTTGTCACAAAAAACCCTTTGGAAAGATTTTTTTGCCTATTACCTTCAGGCATACCAAACCGCCCTGGATGCTGTAAGCCTTGTTGACAGGCCAATGCCGGATTATGGGGACGGCCCGGCCGAAGATGGAAGAATAAAATTAACCAGAGCCGGTGAGCCGATATGGAAAAGGGTGTTGGTGGAATCTGAATTTCCTCAGGACTTGAAGGGGTTGGAAGACATTTCCAAGAATCTTTGGTGGACGTGGAATTATGAGGCTGAGAAACTGTTCCAATCAATTGACCCAATTCTCTGGGAGCAGGTTGAATACAATCCCATTGCTCTCATGAGGCAGATTCCCCTTGGACGGTTAATGGAACTTGAAAGCGACATTACCTTCAATGAGTCCTACCGGAGAGTTTATGGAAAGTTTAAGAATTACATGGCGCGAACCAATCCTGCCCCAGGACCCTCCATTGCCTATTTCAGCATGGAGTATGGTTTTCATTCGAGCCTGAAGATTTATTCCGGGGGCCTTGGCATTCTTGCAGGTGACTATTTAAAGGAAGCCAGTGACCGTAATATTCCATTGGCTGGCATCGGCCTTTTATACCGTTACGGATATTTCAGGCAGGTTCTAACTATAAATGGTGAGCAGATTGCCGAAGACATTCAGGAACAATTCTCGGACCTTCCGGTACAACCTGTTTATGATGAAGAAGGAAATTGGATAGATACGCAGATCGCCATGCCAGGCAGGATGCTTCATATTCGACTGTGGAAAGCGATGATCGGAAAGATCCCCTTATATCTTCTGGACACCGATTATGACGCCAACCAACCGGCAGACAGGTCCATTACATACCATTTGTACGGAGGTGATGAAGAAAACCGGCTGAAGCAGGAGATGGTCCTGGGTACAGGCGGGATTCGGATGCTGGGACGATTAGGAATTTCGGCTGATGTGTATCATTGTAATGAAGGTCACGCAGCCTTCATAGGCCTTGAGAGAATTCGCAGATTGATGGAGTTTAAGAAATTTACTTTTGACGAATCAGTAGAGGTCGTTCGGTCATCAACCCTTTTTACCACTCACACTCCGGTGCCTGCCGGACATGATACCTTCACGGAGAACCTGATCAGGACTTACATGGGGCATTACCCTGAAAGGATGAATATTTCCTGGAATGATTTTATTAACCTGGGAAGGATTGAGGCAGGAAACACGAATGAGCGGTTTTCTATGTCTCACCTTGCCAGCAGGTTGTCCCAGGAAATCAATGCAGTGAGTAATCTTCATGGACAGGTAACCCGAAAAATGTTCTCAGAACTTTGGAAAGGGTATTATCCCGACGAGCTCCATATCGGGTTCGTAACCAACGGAGTCCATTACCAGACTTGGGCTGCCGAGATATGGCAGAAACTGCATGTACGGATTTTTGGTGAGGAATTTCTTGAGCACCAGGCGACCAAAACTTATTGGGAAAATATACACTCTGTTTCTAACAAGGAAATCTGGGAAATCAGGCAGACATTGCGGACTACGCTTATAGATTACATTCGTCACCGACTGGAAAAAGTTTCGATACGCCGCCATGAGCCGCCAAAGCAGATTCTGGAAATTAATCAGCGCCTGAATGCTAAAACCCTGACCATCGGATTTGCACGCAGGTTTGCAACGTATAAGCGCGCTCATCTTATTTTCAGAGATTTGGATCGGCTTAACCAGATTGTAAATCATCCGGATAAACCCGTTCAGTTTATCTTTGCCGGAAAAGCTCACCCACGCGACAAGGCAGGTCAGGACCTGATTAAATTCATCGTAGAGATTTCGAGGAAACCTGAATTTAGGGGGCGGATCGTTTTTCTTGAAAATTACGATATGTCAGTAGCCCGAAAAATGGTCCAGGGGGTTGATATCTGGCTAAATACTCCGACCAGGCCACTTGAGGCATCTGGCACCAGTGGTATGAAAGCTGCCATGAACGGGGTTATGAACTTCAGCGTTCTTGACGGATGGTGGTGTGAGGGCTGGAGACCAAATGCGGGATGGGCATTGCCGCAGGAAAGGGTGTACGATGATCAGAATTTCCAGGACGAACTGGATGCTGCCATGATTTACAATAAGCTGGAAGAGGAGATCGTTCCGCTGTTTTACAAGAAAAACGATGAGGGTTTGCCGGAGGAATGGATACTCCATATAAAAAATACAATAGCGGAAATTGCCCCGAGCTTTACAACGCGCAGGATGATAGATGATTACTATAGCCGTTATTATAACATTCTCGGCAGGCGATCCAGCGATATGAGAGCGAATAATTATCACCTTGCCCGAGAGATCACACGCTGGAAGAAAAAAATAATAAATGCCTGGGACGCCATTGAGGTTATAGAGGTAAACTATACTAAAGACCTCTCAAAGCCATTGAGAATGGGTGAGGAGTACACAGCGGAGGTTGTTCTTAAATTGAACGGGTTAACACCTGATGATATCGGCGTAGAATTGGTGGTTGTTTCACAACTTGCGAATAACCGGCACGAATTCGTGTTTAACGAAGATTTTAGCCTGGTGGAACCGCTCAACGGCTACACCCGGTATCGTATTGGTACCATACCTACTCAGCCCGGCGTATTCAATTATGGAATCAGGGTTTATCCCAAAAACAGTTTATTGCCAAATCGTCAGGACTTCAGTTATATACGTTGGATTTAGGCGCTTGTTACTAGTCTGGGAAAAAGCATTCAGCAATTGCATATCCGGCTGAATCGAAAGTAACGGTAACTCCGGATGAAATAACCTGAGATGCCAGAAGGTTAATCCGTATATCCGCAGCCGGTTTCAGAAAGCTGAATTCGAACCTGTTTTGGGAGGTTAAACCCAAAAGTTGAATTGCATGTATTGGTATCCTGACTTTCACCTGATCAATTTCGGAATCAAACGCGGCAACAATCATCCATATTCTCAAACCGGCAGTGGGCTTGTTTGTATCCCCGGCCTTGGAGGTCACGGGACCATATCTCAAGAAAGCGTAAATTTTATGAATTAGAGGATTGTCATTATTCGCCCACATCAGGTCATAGAAAGCTCCGCTGCTGACTAGGTGATTATCCGACCATGCCAATAGTTCCTGATACTGCTCCCGCAGGGAAATTTTAAAACCATCAGCGGATATCTCTCCTTTCCTCAGAGAATTGATCCAGGCTCTTATTGCAGGCACTGGTGTATAATCAAATATGCTGGATCGTCCATCGTCACTGCTAAAGCCGCTGGCTCCATCCGCTGTTTCACCCAACTCTTGTCCGGCATAAATAAGGACCGGTCCTGTATTCATCAAAGACGCAACAGCCATGGCCGGCAATGCTTTCCAGGGATCTGCGGCAAAAAAAACTGATGCAATACGCTGCTCATCATGATTCTCGATAAACCTCAGCATGCGGGCATCCATGCCCTCAAGTGATTGCCATACTTTGCTTATATTCAGTGTTGAAGCCTTGTCTGATATCACCGTTCTAAGGGTATTGTAAAGTCCTTCCTTATCATATAAATAGTCAAATCCACCGTTTTCCAGATAATCACGGTAGCGATGGGGCTCATAGATTTCGGCAATGAAGATCAGATCGGGATAGACTTTTTTAACCCGTCTGATCGCAAACGTCCAAAAGGGAACAGGAACCATCCCGGCCATGTCGCACCTGAATCCATCGACGCCCTTTGAAGCCCAGAACAGTAAAATGTCGGTCATCTTTATCCAGGTGTCGGGAACCGGGTCAAAATGTGAAGTTCCTGTGCTGTAATTTACTCCGTAATTCAGTTTAACTGTTTCATACCAGTCATCCTTACCCGGGTAGGGATTGAAAACATCGTTACCTGTCGCTTTTGCTGGATTCTCGGTAAAAGTGCCAAGATTCAAGGGTTGCCCCGGAAAATAATAAAAGTTATTGGCCGGATGAAAGCAGCAATCGACATTGTCGAGCTCACCTAAGTCCTTAATTTCTATTGGTTTTAATTTGGAATGATAGTCCCTTGACACATGATTGGGAACAAAATCGATCAGGGCTTTTAATTCATGATTGTGAATCCGGTCGAGAAGTGCTATGAATTCCTTCATCCGGTCTGGTACGAGGGTCGCCAGATCTGGATCCAGATCGTAGTAATCGCTTATAGCATAGGGGGATCCTGCTTTCCCTTTGAGGATATCCGGATGGCTGGCAGTCAGTCCAAACTGGCTGTAGTCTGTTGAGGTTGAATGTCTGATAATACCGGTCAGCCAAATGTGAGTTATCCTCAAGTCCCGCAATTCAGACAGCATTATGTCATTTAAATCTTCAAATTTTCCGGTTCCGTTTTGTTCAAGAGTTCCATTGTAAACCGTAGTTGCACAGATATTTGAAAAAGTTCTCGGCAGCAGTTGATAAATTCTGATTTTTTGATTCACGGTGAGACTGTGGCTTGTTTAACGGACCCGTTTAGGCGGAATTTCTTTAAGGACGAGGCCTACCCGGCTGGGTAAATAAAGGAGGAGCTGATAATCCGAACCCAGTTTCCCTAATGGTTGGGCATAATAGGTGATGGAACCGTCAATTCTGCTGAATCCACCAAATTGCTTGCTGTCGGAATTCAGTATGATCTCATACTCGGCAGGTTTAACGCCGATACCGTAGCCGGTAAATGATTTTAAAGGATTAAAGTTGAGAACGAAAATCAGGTTGCCGCGCTCAAATGCCACCACCTGGTCTTTTTCCTGAATCAGAATTGTCCGGATAGAAGTTGCCTGAGGAACCGTTTTGATCAGGCTAATTAATTGCCTGTCAAATTCATTCAGGCCAAAATAGCGTAGATCGGGGTTGTCGGCAAGATTCCACTGTCTGCGGGCATACTGATATGACCAGTCATTTCCGGGGCGGGGAAAGTCGATCCATTCCGGATGACCAAATTCGTTGCCCATGAAGTTCAGGTACCCGCCACCGTGAGTGGAAACAGTAATCAGTCTGATCATTTTGTGCAGGGCGATGGCACGGTCAATGATCAGGCTGGGGGTAGTCCTGGCCATATGGGTGTACATTTCCTTATCGGCCAACCTGAAAATCACTGTTTTATCACCAACCAGAGCCTGATCGTGGGATTCCACATAGGAGATGGTCTTTTCATCAGCCCGTCGGTTGGTCAGCTCCCACACAATCTGGCCCACATTCCAGCTTTCATCTGCGGTCTCTTTCAGCAAACGAATCCAGAAATCAGGAATCCCCATTGCCAAACGGTAATCAAAACCAAGTCCCCCTTCGCCGACGGGTGCTGCCAGTCCGGGCAGGCCACTCATATCCTCAGCAATGGTAATGGCCTCCGGCTTGATTTCATGAATCAGGGCATTTGCCAAACCCAGGTAGACCAGTGCAGCTTCATCTATGCCCGCATCAAAATAGGCATCATAATTGGTAAAAGCCTTTCCCAATCCGTGGTCAAAATAGAGCATGCTGGTGACCCCATCGAATCTGAATCCATCAAAATCAAACTCCTCGATCCAATATTTGCAATTCGACAGCAGAAAATGGAGCGTTTCATTTTTACCATAGTCAAAGCATAAGGAGTCCCATGCCGGGTGCTCCCTCCGATGGTCGGTATGAAAGAGCATTCCGGGACTTCCGTCGTATAATCCGGGCCCTTCCAGAGTGTTCTTAACCGCATGGGAGTGCACAATGTCCATAATCACCTTCATCCCACTGCCGTGTGCGGCTGAGATCAACTCTCTGAGTTCGTCAGGGGTTCCAAAACGGCTTGATACGGCAAAGAAATTTGAAACATGATATCCAAAGGAACCATAATAGGGGTGTTCCTGAATAGCCATCAGCTGCAGTGTATTATAACCGAGGCTGACAATCCGGGGCAATACATCTTTTCTAAAGGAATTGAATGAGTTTACCATTCCTTTTTCTGCTGACATCCCTACATGGGCTTCGTACACCAGCAGTGGCCTTTCGGACTCCCCTTTAGTAGTGGTATTAATCGGGGTTACGGGCTTGATCCCTGAAGGAGGATCCCACACCTGAGCATTAAAGACTTTATTGGTCTCGTCCTGCACAACCCGGTTGGCATACAAGGGCAAACGATAATCTCCGCCACCAGGCCAGGAAATCCAGAGTTTATATTCATCCAGATGTTTTATCTGGCTATCTTTCAAATTCAGCAACCATTCCCCATTCAAGGAAGGAATAAACCGGTATTCGTCCGCTTGCTCCCAATTATTAAAGGTTCCGCTAAGCCAGATGCCGGTGGCATTAGGCGCCCATTCCCTGAATACCCATCCTGTATCTGACCGGTGGAGACCAAAATAGTGATGACCGTTTGCAAAAGATGCCAGCGAATTAGTGCCGCCACTGAGTTCAAGGAGTTTAGCCTTAATTTTAGTGATCCTCTCCAGTATCTTTGCTTCGTAGGCTCCCAGAAATGGATCACGAATTACGATTGCAGGCCTCTCCATTTTATTTAACCTGTTTTAATACCTCTAATAGAAGATTCCAGAATTTTGTGACTGTAGCTATATGTAGCCGCTCATCCGGAGAATGAGCCCCCTTGATGGTTGGTCCGAAAGAAACCATATCGAGGTTAGGGTATTTTTCAAGGAACAGGCCACATTCCAAACCTGCATGTATGGCCTTGACTTTCGGATCTTCCCCAAATAGTTTGAGGTAGGAGTCTCTTGTAATTTGCAGAATTGGCGAATCGGGATTTGGATTCCAGCCAGGATATCCGGTTGATTTTTCGGTTTCAGCGCCAGCCAGAAGAAAGACGCTTTCCACCATTTGTGAAATATCCTGTTTTGCTGAAGCTACTGAGCTCCTCTGGCTTGTGGTGACTTTAATCCGGCCATCCACCATTTTAACAGCTGCCAGGTTTGTGGAAGTCTCAACCAATCCCGGAATTGCCTGACTCCAGGAAATTACTCCGTGCGGGCATGCATACAGGGCATTGAGCAAGTTGAACCGGCAATCTTCGTCAATCGTCCATGAAGGAATAGCGGTGTCCCTGGTGGTGAGGAATAAATCAGGCTCAGTGCGGGAGAATTCTCCTTTCACCAATGCACCAAAGTCGGTAAAAATCTTCATTAACAACTCCTTGCTACCTAAAGGAACCGCAATGCGCGCATAAGCCTCCCGGGCCAACGCATTCCTAAGATTGCCTCCATTGATTTCATGAATTCTGATATCAAGTTCGTCACAAAATTCCCAGAGAAATCGATTAAGAATTTTATTTGCATTACCGAGCCCCTTATGGATATCGTCTCCGGAATGCCCGCCTTTGAGGCCTTTTACCATCAACTCAATCCCCGTAAAACCTTCAGGAACAGGTTCCTTGTGAAAATCGAACCAGGCCGTAAAATCAATTCCGCCAGCGCACCCGATATAAAGCTCCCCTTCATCTTCTGAATCGAGGTTAAGCAAAACCGAACTTTCAAGGAATCCTTCTTTCAGCCCAAAAGCTCCGGTTAATCCGGTTTCTTCGGCAACGGTAAAGAGACATTCAAGTGGACCATGGTGTATTGAATCAGACTTTAATATAGCCATCTGTGCAGCAACCCCAATTCCATCATCGGCGCCGAGAGTGGTTCCCCTGGCTTTAATCCAATCCCCATCGATAACAGCCTCAATCGGATCGGTTAAAAAGTTGAAATCTAAATCTGAATTCTTCTCACACACCATATCGAGGTGGCTTTGCAGGCAAATTGATGGCCTGTTCTCATAACCCGGGAAAGCGGGTTTCCGGATGAGGAGATTCCCTGCTTGATCAACCCGATGAAAGAGGTTGAACTGTTCAGCAATATTGATCAGGTAATTTCGAATTTTTTCCTCGTGATCGCTCGGCCGCGGTATCCGGAGGATCTCATGAAAACTCAGCCAAAGTAGTTTTGGCTCAAGATCAGGCATTCCAGGCATGATAAGTCGTTTTCTCAAAAATACTTCTAAAACTCCGTTTTTCGGCATTTTTATCAAAAAGTTACCAGATTCAGGAATGGCCAGACATTATGATTACCAAATTGTGGTATCTTTCTATCCAATGGAAGAATTGGCCAATGCATATGTTTATGTTAACTGATTTACGCAAAGGCAGATGGCTGCTGATTTTGGCCATTATCATGACACTTCTGACCGCCTGCAACAAGGAGGAGCAAATTGTTATTTCCGGCCGGATTGCAGACCCAAATGTGGGAATCCCGGTTGCCGGGGCCACTGTTGAAATATGGACACAGCACATTGAATCAGGTATATTTGTGGCAAACTTTACTTTAGATGGTACCATAATTACCGGTACTGATGGAAGATTTTCCTTTGGCCTTGGTTCCAAGAGTTACACGGATATCAAGCTGATCTTTTCACGGGAGGGATATTTCGGCTGGGAATTTCCGCTTAATATGGAGTCCGTTAAACAAAATCATGGGATTAATGCTGATTTTGAAATGATACCCAAGGCAACCATTGATATTCATGTTATAAATTCTGAGCCATTTGACGATAAGGATTATTTTGAGTTTAGAATTCTCAACGCGTTTACTTCTTGTGAAGAGTGCTGCAAAGCAGACAAATATCAATTCTTCGGTCAGCCAATTGATCAGGTAATAACATGTTTATCAGCGGGCCATCAAGATCTGTTAATCCAGGGACTGAAAAGGAAGAATGGGGAAGAGATTGTTATCAACAAGTCAATTTTTATAAGGGAATTCGAAACGACTGTTATACATCTAAACTATTAATCATGAACCAGGGCCAGTTTAAGAAAGTATCCATAATAACGGTAAATTTCAACCAGACTGAGGTAACCTGTGCCCTTCTGGAATCCCTTCGGCACTTAACCTATCCCAATTTCGAGGTCCTCATTGTAGACAATGGTTCGGTCAAGGATGATCCCGCGCCCATTGCTGCGAGGTTTCCCGAATTTACACTGATAAAATCGGCAGAGAATCTTGGCTTTGCCGGAGGGAATAATCTCGGAATAAAGTCAGCGCTGGGTGAATATCTCCTGTTTCTAAATAATGATACGGAAGTGGATCCTGGTTTTCTGGAGCCCTTAGTCGCCAAGCTTGAATCAGACAGAAATATCGGAATGGTAAGTCCCAAGATAAGGTTTCATCATACCCCGGATACTATTCAGTATGCCGGCTATACTCCGCTCAGCAAAATAACCTTGCGGCAGCGGCTCATCGGATACCGGGAGAAAGATACGGGCCATTATGATCAATCATGCGAGACTTTTTCCATACATGGCGCCGCCATGATGGTTCCCCGCCGCGTTGTAAATGAGGTTGGAATTATGGCCGAAATGTTTTTTCTATACTACGAGGAACACGATTGGGCTATGCGGGTGAAAAAGGCTGGTTATACAATCCATTTCGTGCCGGAATCTCTGGTACTCCATAAAGAGTCCATTTCTACAGGTAAGGACAGTCCTCTTAAAACCTATTATATCAGCCGGAACCGCTTCCTGTTTGCAAGGAGAAACCTCACCGGCCTGAGCCGATTCGCCTCATTGACCTATTTGTCTTTAATTGCTTTTCCAAAAGCATTGATAACCAGCATATTGGAAAATAGGTTTGACCTTGCCTCTTCGGTTTGGAGAGCTTACATCTGGAACTTTACACACTTTTCGCATAATCGCATAAAACAGTCGATGGATTAATCTAAATCCTTCCATTATGAGTTTGTTACACGCCATTTTCAACATTTTTGAGATTGTTCTATTTGTCTATCTGGGAATTGCGGCAGTTTATATCCTTTTCTTTTCGCTTGCCGGATTAATGCCCTATCGGCCCAAAAGCGCAGATCAGCAATTCTACCGGAAGATGGCTGTTCTTATTCCTGGTTACAAAGAGGACCTGGTAATCCTTGAAGCTGCCTCCCAGGCGCTCAATCAGTCCTATCCCACTGATAGCTATGATGTTGTTGTTGTGGCTGACTCTTTCCAGCCTGAAACTCTCATTGAACTGTCAAGGCTGCCCATTAAGGTGATTGAGGTTTCTTTTGAGAAAAGTACCAAGTCAAAGGCGCTGAATGCCGCCATGGAGGCTATTGGTGACGATTATGAGATAGCCGTTATTCTGGATGCCGACAACATAATGGCTCCTGATTTCCTTGACCGGATAAATCGTTCGATGGGTAACGGATTTCTGGCAATACAAGGGCACCGGATAGCCAAGAATATGAACACAACAATGGCATTACTCGATTCTGTCAGTGAGGAGATCAATAACCATATTTTTCGCAAGGGACATCGTGTGGTTGGTTTGTCATCGGCATTAATAGGGTCAGGTATGGCATTCCGGTATGATTTTTTTAAGAGGCGGATGGCTGCCATTAAGGCAATAGGAGGTTTTGACAAGGAACTGGAGCTGACCATGCTTCGTGACAGGATCAAAATAGAGTATCTGGCAGATGCTTATGTTTTCGATGAAAAGGTCCAGAAACAGGCGGTTTTTGAAAATCAAAGGCGAAGATGGTTGTCAGCCCAGATTGTTTATTTTCAGAGATTTGCCTGGGATGGACTCACACAATTCATTTCCCGGTTCAACATCGATTATTTAGACAAGGTTTATCAAATGATACAGCCGCCAAGGATATTGTTGCTGGGAATCCTCTCCTTGATTACACTGATTGTTGGCTTTTTTTCCCTGGTAAATTATCTGCCCACCTGGGAATTTCTTGCTGTAGACCTTATGAAATGGTTTACCATATGGCTTTTTACTGTGATTGCTATGAGTTGCGCAGTTCCCCGAAAGTTTTATACAAAGAGAACTTTGGTGGCTGTTCTGTCATTGCCGTGGGGGTTTTGGCTGATGGTAAGATCCTTGCTTAAAACAAAGGGAGCGAATAAGACCTTTATCCACACTCAGCATGGTGTTCCGGATGATAAAAAATAAATACTATTCTAAATTTAGCCCATATGCGAATTGCCATTGAAGCGCAGCGTCTGTTCCGAACCCGCAAACACGGGATGGACATGGTTGTCCTCGAGCTTATTAAAAACTTGCAGGAGATTGATAAAACCAATGAGTATTTTATCATGGTTAAGCCCGACGTTGACAAATGCATAACGGAAACTGCCAATTTCAGGATTGTAGAGGTGGAGGGTGGTCCTTATCCTGTTTGGGAGCAGCTAAAACTTCCTGCAGCCGTTCGGAAACTGAAATGCGACCTTTTGCATTGCACCAGTAATACAGCTCCTGAGATGCCGGGCCTTCCGCTTGTCCTTACCCTCCATGATATTATTTACATGGAGGGCAGCTGGCTCTCCCTGCTCAAAGGAAAGGGTACCTCCTATCAGCGGTTCGGGAATATCTACAGGCGTCACAATGTGCCGATCGCTATAAAAAAAAGCGCATGTGTGATCACCGTGAGCGAATTTGAGCGTGAAAGGATTGCCGACTTTTTCAAGATGAGTCCGCAGAAACTTAGGGCAGTATACAACGGGGTCGGGGAGCATTTTAAGATTATAACAGATATGGTTGAAATCGCCGGGTTTAGGGAAAAGTACAGCCTTCCGGAACATTATGTTTTTTTTCTGGGAAATACCGTCCAAAAAAAGAATACACCAGGCACACTTAAAGCATTTGCACTATTTCGGGAAAAGACTGGTAAAGACATTCCGCTGGTCATGCTTGATTTTGACCGCACCGATCTTCATGCAATTCTTGAGGAGATCGGTGAACCTGGCTTGATTGATCATATTTTTCTGACAGGGTATGTAAGCAATAATGAGCTCCCGGGCATTTACAGCCTGGCAGATATGTTTTTATATCCTTCATTCAGGGAGAGTTTTGGGATACCGATCCTCGAAGCCCAGAAATGCGGCACTCCTGTTATCACTTCAAATACATCATCAATGCCTGAAATCGCAGGTGATGGTGCATTGATCATCGACCCTTATAAACCGGAAGAAATATGCGAGGCCATGCTAAAAATCCAGTCTGATTCGGACCTCAGGCAGAATTTGGTCAACAAAGGCCTGGCAAATTCGGCTAAGTTTTCCTGGAGGGCCATGGCAGAATCGGTTTTGTCTGTCTATATGGAAGTGGGTAAGCAAAATAAATATTAGGGACCCATGAAAAACAGGGATATTGTTGTTATTGGAATTCAGGCCTGGGATATCGAAATTGGCAGCAACTGCAAGAACATTGCGGAAGTTATGGCAGCTGATAACCGGGTCCTGTATGTGAACTCACCTCTTGACCGAAAAAGTAGGTTTTCAGAGCGAAAAACTGAAAAAGTCAAGAAGAGACTCCGGGTTTTACGGGGGAAGGATAACCCGCTCGAACAGATCAAACCCGGACTTTGGGTCTTGAATCCTAAGACCATGCTCGAATCTGTCAATATGCTGCCCGATGGAAGACTTTTCGATTTGGTGAACCGGATCAATAACCGGCGATTTGCCAAAGAGGTTCTAAAAGCATTGTCCGCCCTCGGTTTCAAGGACTATTACCTTTTTAACGACAGCAGCATGTTTCTGGGGTTTTATCAAAAAGAGCTCCTGCGGCCGGTACTTTATATTTATTATATGAGGGACTACCTTATAAAGAATCCTTTTTGGCGCAAGCATGGAGTCAGGCTCGAGCCCTTATTGATCAGGCATGCTGATGTTGTTGTAAATAATTCAACCCTGTACACTGAATACGGCCGGAAGTACAACCGACACTCATATATGGTTGGGCAGGGGTGTGATATTGATGCATATAATAATGATATTCAGGATATTAAAATCGCTTCTGACCTGAACGGTGTCAAAAAACCGATCATTGGTTATGTTGGATTTCTTAGTTCCAGAAGGCTTAATGTTGAGCTAATGGAAGAGATTGCCGAGAGCAGGCCGGGTTGGACAATGGTTTTGGTTGGCCCGGAAGATGACATATTT
>CAZEKJ010000024.1:54181-77200 GCA_964512915.1 uncultured Porphyromonadaceae bacterium | reverse complement strand
ATATTTATTATCAGTTAATTACAAAATATTTCGAAAAGTTAACGCATCACCAGTATTCTGAAAAGAATAATTTAATTCGCATGACAGTAATAATTTTGAATAAAAAAGATGTGTAACAGGAAATATCAATTCTTAATTTTATCGTTTTCTTTCCTTCTGTGCAGCGTTTCTTCTTTCAGCCAGATTAATTTCTCAACGTCTCCCGTCTGGCAGGCC
Organism: uncultured Porphyromonadaceae bacterium; assembly: GCA_964512915.1. Classification (GTDB taxonomy): domain Bacteria; phylum Bacteroidota; class Bacteroidia; order Bacteroidales; family UBA12481; genus UBA12481. The sequence continues at coordinate 76,984 of CAZEKJ010000024.1, read as the reverse complement.
GTACCCGCCAGATACCCCACAGGATCCGGATGGGCCGATCTCAACGGTGACGGATCGTTAGACCTGGTTGTATCCTGCGGACTGGATGTCGCCAATGCTCCGGCGGTGGCCTATTTCAATCGTTCAGGAATTCTATCGGCGGACCCCGACTGGCGATCGACCTATCTTTCGGCCTATGGATGTCTTTACCTTGGAGACCTTGACAATGATGGGGATACTGACCTGATGATCGCCAGTCTCGGTATCACATCGGCCGGGCTCCCTTTGGAAAATCATGCGATTTTTCTGAATTCCAATGGCCTGTCCATACTACCCGACTGGTTATCCCCGCTTGGCAACGGGTTTTCCGGAACCGGTGGAGACGTGGATGGAGATGGCGATATCGATCTGGCGTTTGGTCAGGGTGATTGGCTGACGAACCATCTTCAGCCGACTACGTTATTGTTAAATAGTGGTGGCACTTTTGGAGTCACGCCGGACTGGAAATCTGACCTCGGATACTTCGCGGATGAAGTGGTTTTTGCCGATGTGGACAATGACGGGGACCTGGATCTGGCACTGGGCAACGAAAGACAGGTAAATGGAGTAGGCATTGCCATTTTCAGTAATGTTCGCGGGGTCCTGGAAACAACACCTTCATGGACCACCAGCGCTGTAACCGGTGGGCGACAGATGGCCTTCGGTGATGTGGATCAGGATGGCTTCCTTGACCTTGCCGTAGCATCCCCGCAGCAACGCTTCTACCTTTTCAGGAACAGAAATGGTGTTTTGGAAACCACCCCTTCCTGGAACTCCAATTCGGCGAGCGAGCCTTCTGCGGTTGCATGGGCGGATGTCGATGGTGACGGCGACCTCGACCTGGGTGCCGGTGCCTGGTCCTCAGGAACGGGAGTTTTTGAGAACATCAACGGTTCGCTCACTACCAATTTTGTGAAAACCCGGTCAACCGGTCAGGGCACCCAGCAAATCGCATGGGCGGATTTCGATGAAGATGGTCTGGTACCGATGGTTCAAGAGTTTCAGGGAAACGGGACAAGAAAACTATTCTATCTTAAGGAACAGCCCATCCATGCTGTTTCAAGCATCAGAATCGATGATCAACCGCTCAAAACAAGCCAGTACTGTTATGACCTAGTCTCAGGCTGGATCTCGCTTGGTGTCGCTCCTGACGATGAAGCGACCCTGAAAATAAGCTATGTCATTTCAAAAGATCCAGATCTGGCGGTCACCAATTGGGAAAAGGTAAAGGTCTATGCCAACACGAGCATTTTAACTGGTATCGGAGCCCAATCCATTCCGCACGGTACCTTGCCAACCCTTAATACTTTTCCAAACCCGGTTTACGGGTATGCAACTATAGAGTATGAAATCCCACTCCAGACAAAAGTCCAGATTTCTGTCATAAACAGTACAGGCTTGATTTACAAACTATTGGCTGATGAAAACAAAGCTCCCGGCAAGTACCATCTTACTCTTAATACCGATGGACTAGCCGCAGGTATCTATTACTTATGTCTCCGGGCCGAAGGTTACCGTTTGAATAAAAAATTATTACTTGGCAGATAGTTGTTCCGTGTTTTGATTTTCCGGTAAAATCAGATATCGCCCGGAGCCGGAGCCATGATTTCGAGAACCAATCGGAGTTGGTCAGGTTCGGTATCAACTAAAGGTTTTGGACTACCTTTGGACTTCATGAAGTAAACCCGATGAAGTCCAGCCTCTTTAAAGCCTCACTGATCATCCCGGCTGCCGCCCTGATGTCCTCTTCGAACACTCCTGTTCAGAAAGAGAAACCCAATATACTGTTCATTGCCGTCGATGACCTTCGGCCCGAGCTCGGCTGCTATGGCGCCCCTCATGTGATCAGTCCAAATATCGACCGGCTCGCCCGGATGGGGGTCGTTTTCAACAATGCCTACTGCCAGTCGGCCGTTTGCAATCCCTCCAGGGCCAGCCTGATGACCGGTCTCCGGCCCGATTCGCTGAAAGTGTGGGACCTGAAAACCGATATGCGATCAGTGGCGCCGCAGGTGACCACCCTGCCCCAATATCTGATGCAGCAAGGCTATTTCACAACTGCGGTGGGAAAGATTTATCACAATATTTTCCCCGACAGCCTCTCCTGGAGCGAGCCGGAGATGCACCTCAAGGGATTTCCTTACGACCCGGATGCCGTCTATTTCAGTGATGAGAACCTGGCCCATATTGAAAAGCGGAAGCGGGAAATTATCGCCAATAAAAACGAGGCTAAATTCATTGACCGGTTGGGAGAATGGTACATCAAAGCCCGTGCAACGGAATGCCTGGATGTTCCGGATAATGCGTATTACGATGGGGCGCAGACCGACTATGCGGTGAAGAAGTTAAGGGAGTTAAGGGAGTTAAGGTCGTCAAGAAGTGGGGGGAAACCGTTCTTTTTTGCGGTGGGATTTTACAGGCCACACCTGCCGTTCAATGCGCCGAAGAAGTACTGGGACCTGTATGACCGGGCAAAGATCCCCCTTGCCGATAATCCGTATCTGCCTGAGAATATGCCATCAATGGCTATCAGCAATAATCAGGAGCTGCGTGGCTATATCGACTGCAAGCAGCTGCCAACCGCCCTGAACGGTGCGGTTTCAGAGGATACTGCCCGCCTGCTCCGGCACGGGTATTATGCATCGGTCAGCTATATGGACGCCCAGGTGGGCCGCCTGCTGGACGCCCTCGAAAAAGAAGGGCTCCTGGAGAATACAATTATCGTACTCTGGGGCGATCATGGATGGAAGCTGGGCGAACACCGGAGCTGGGCCAAGATGACCAATTTTGAGATCGACACACGGTCACCTCTCATTATCAGCGCCCCCAAGCGGAAAGCAAATGGTAAATCCACGAGCAGGCTGGTTGAATTTGTAGACATATTCCCATCCCTGTGCGAACTTGCCGGAGTGCCGATCCCTCCCGGACTGGCCGGTAAAAGCACGGTTCCACTCCTCGATAACCCAAAAGCACCCTGGAAACCGGCCGCTTACAGCCAGTACCTCCGCGAAGGCGGTTGGCGCGGACCCGATGGGATTACCTATATGGGTTACACCGTAAGAACCGAACAGTTCCGTTATGTGGAATGGTACAACTTGGACACCAAAAAGCTGGCTGCCAAAGAATTATATGACCACCGCACCGATCCCGGCGAAAACCGCAACATTGCCGGTGATCCGAGTCTCGCTGAGGAATTGGGGAAAATGGCTGTGCAGCTCAGGGGAGGATTCAAACTTTAGAGTAAACTGCTTAATAAATCTCTCGCAAAGCCGCTAAGTCGCAAAGAAGTACAACTTTACGACTTAGCGGCTTTGCGAGAAAAATAAACACCGTTAGTTTTTCAAAACGCTCATCTTAACGCTGCTCGCATTCTTCTTATCGTGATACACACGCATGGTGGATTTCTGGAAATCGGAAGCCTCGCAGTTGTAGATATCAACGAACTTCTGGGGATTCCGGTCGACCAGCGGGAACCATGAGTTCTGCACCTGGATCATTATTTTGTGCCCTTTCTTAAACTGATGGGCTACATCGGGGAGTTCGAATTTAACTTTTGTGATTTCTCCCGGCTTGAAAGCCTCCGGTTTTTCATAACTGTTCCGATAACGGCCGCGCATCACCTCGCCGCGAACGAGCATCTGGTACCCGCCCATCGGGACTTTCACTTCCTTGCCGGCAGGGGCAGTGGCCATATCGGGATACACATCAATAAGCTTCACAATGAAATCGGCGTCAGTTCCTGTCGTTGTCACATAGAGTTCAGCCGTGAGGGGTCCGGTCAGCGTAACATTGTCCGTTAATACCTCAGTCTGATAGACCATTACATCCGGCCGGCGGGCAGCAAAGCGCTGGTCATCCGTCATATAGGCGGCATCTCTTTGCAGGTGTACGTCTTCCCGGTATGGCACGGGTTTCATCGGATCCGAAATATATTCATCGAAACTGCCCGTTACCGTGGGTTCGGTAAAAGTGAGACCTCCATCGGGCTGAAAAAACAGAACCTTATCTTCTGTGTTTTTTGGTGGCCAGGTTTCAAATGATTTCCATTCGTTTGCACCAGTCATAAAAATGTTTGCTTCCGGGAACTGCCCTTCGCCCTTATCTTTAAGGTAATAATCGAAGAATTTCATTTCGAGCTCGTGGAAATACTCTTTGGTATTGGAGCCCCAGTAAATGTTCCCCATGTTTTCGGCTTTGCCCATGCCCCACTGGCCGTGCGACCATGGTCCCATGACCAGGGTATTCTTTACCGATGAGGCATTCTGCTTTTCAATGGCTCCGTAGGTGTGCAGTGCACCCCATAGATCCTCGGCATCGAACCAACCCCCAACCGTCATAACGGCGGGTTGAACTTTCTTCAGGTACGGCCTCGGATCGGTGGCTTTCCAGAAAGCATCGTAATTCGGATGGGCCATCAGCTCATGCCAGTATTTTACGCTGTCGGGATACCATTTCGTTGAATTCTTAAACGGACCCATCCGCATGAAAAACTCATAACTGTCCTGCATTCCCCAGCGCATACCGCCGCTGCCATCACGCGTTGGAACTGCCATCGGGTCTCCGAACTGCTTGTAGAAACTAAATCCGTCGAGCAGGAAGAATGCCCCGTTATGGTGCCAGTCGTCGCCGATAAACCAGTTGGTTACAGGGGCCTGCGGAGAAACTGCTTTAATTGCGGGGTGATTGGCCAGAACCGCCATGGTGGAATAGAATCCCGGATACGAGATCCCCATAACACCAATGCGTCCGTTGTTATTCTTCACATTCTTGACCAGCCAATCGGCCGTATCGTACGTATCCGAGGCTTCGTCAATGTCAGTCCCCTTTTTATCAGGGTTAAATGGCCGGACATTCACAAATTGGCCATAACTCATATAGCGGCCGCGAACATCCTGGAAGACAAGAATATAACCTTCCTTAAGATACCTATAATAAGCGGTTACAAAGAAATTGAATTCCGATTCACCGCCCGGCTCTGAATTATAGGGCGATCGCATCAGGATCATCGGGGCTGCAGCGGCAGCATTCTTAGGGGTATAGATCGAGGTAAAAAGCTTGACTCCGTCTCTCATTTCGATATAGACCTCCTGCTTGTCATATTTCTCCTTGATCTTAACGGCACTGTTTTCAGGCATCACCGGTTCGGTGCGCAGGAAGGTAATGGGATAGGTTTGCCCGCCCTGCATCAGGTTTCCCATAATAAAGGTCCCGCCCGGATCGCTCATTCCGGAATACCTAATCCCACCGGGAGCGAAAGCAAATTCAAAATTCTGACCGGCAAGTGTTACGGTGCTGAGCGGAATGGCAAATGCACCCTGATCCGGACTGTCGAAAGTTCCCTTGAAAGTTCCGTTATCGGCCGTTATATGTAGGTTTAACCTTAAGGTCATTCCCTGCACTTCGGCGCTGGCATACCAGTCACCTGCAATGTTTTGTGCGTTGGAAGCAAACGACAGTGTCGCAGCCAGAAATACACTAAGAATCAGCGTTTTAATAAATCGATTGGGTTTCATCGGGTTAGATTTAATATATGGAGTTAGACGCACAGGGCTGACAATTGTTACACAAAATTGGTTCGCTGAGCACACTAATTGGCTCCCTGCGGTCGCTAATTGGTTCGCTAACGCTCACTAATTAGGCTCTGGCCCAATTAGCGCGAAGCGCCAATTAGTGAGCGCAGCGAACCAATTAGCGAGCGTCAGCGAGCCAATTATTTTTTTTCAAACTAATTTGGCAATTCCGCACATAGTATTACCTTTGTTCTATACATCTTGTTCTATACTACATGAAAGATAAAAAAGAATTATCGGAGCAGCTCCTTGAAGCCTGGGAAGAGACCCACAAAAAGGGGCAGCTGACCCTCTGGATTTTCCTGGCATTGCGCGACGGGCCGAAATATGTCAGTGAAATAAAGAGCTTTATCGAAACCAACACCGGCCATACGATCATCTGCGAAGAGCAGAGCCTTTACAGGGCCCTCCGGAAATTTCAGCAGGTGTAGATTACAGATTTCAACCCTGGCGAATTCGATTGTTGTCCCGACCGCAAATACTACTTTATCACCCCGATGGGCGAAGAAATTCTGGATCGCTTTATAGAACGGAACATCCGTCTCTTCTTCCTTCCGGAGATTGAAAGCCTGATGAAACGCAAACCAACTCAATTATAATAACCACCACAACACTAATTGCCATGAAAATTTTCACGAAACAACTGATCCTCTTTGCCATCCTGATGGCCGTTTATACCCTTGCTTTCCGGATCGGCCTCACCTCCTGCATCCGGCACTCTGCATGGCTGATTCTCGGAATCATGTCATTTGTTTATGGCGGGTCCATCTTCTTCACCGCCTTCTTTCTCGGCAAGTCTGATGCCCAGGAAAACCCCTTTTTCGATCTGGGATTACGATTTCATGTTACCTCTTACCTGGTATGGGCAGCCGTTTCATTCGGCTGGTTCTACCTGGGCAATCCAAACCGTTATGAGCATGTTACCGACATCCTGCAGGTGCTGATTTACTGGGGATTTATCCTGATACTGCACACCATCATCTTCCTGATCACCCGGAAGGATACCATCAGAGGGATACGGAAAGACGAGATATTCTGAAAGGTCGCTGCGCTCCTAAAAGGCCCTTCGGGCTAATAAAGCATTTGACAAAAGCCTATTAGGGCGAAGCCCCTTTTAGCGAGCGTATGCGAGCCTATTAGTGAGCGCAGCGAACCTGTTACGAGAATTAAGAAGGTGTTTCCTGGTTCCATCAGTTCTGGACCAGCGTGATTTCCGTTACCGACCAGGGCTTGATAAGAAATGCAGGTTTCCTTGGGTTTTTTATCCTGATTTTTTCTTCTGATGTGGTGATCTGGCTTGGGGCTCCCGCCGTATTTGCACTCAAGGGCCCGGCACCATTGACAGACCTGACAACCGCCATTTTCGGAATCATCTCCATTTTCGATAAATCCAACCGGATCTCAGGGGCATCGGGGCGGTAGTTCAGTACGTAGATGATCAGGGTATCGGATTGGTGGTTACCGGTTGCCAGTTGCCGGTTGCCGGTTAGGGGTTTGAGGTTGGGGGTTTGGGGTTTGGGGTTTGAGGTTTGGGGTTCGGGGTTTGAGGTTTGGGGTTTGAGGTTTGGAGTTTGGAGCTTATTTGTTTTTTGGGATTTGTTATTTGGAATTTGCGAACTTCCGGCCTGGACAATTACTCCTGGCAAATTCTCCAGTGTGTCTGTTTTCAGAACCCAGCGCAGGCGGCTTCGGCTCATCAACTCGAACACCTTCCCGACAGCGGATATGAACACCGTATCTTTCGTACATTCAATAATATTCTGTCCCCAGGTGTTGGCCAGGTTATTAAAACTGGCAAATTCAAAATCACCGCCCAGACGCTGAAAAAGGAGAAGTTGCCGGGCGGTATTCATGGCATAATTCCAGGATATCTCATGTTCCTGGAGGGTCATCTGGTCGGGCGACTTTTGGAAATTCAGTGCGTCGATGGTTGATTTTGACCAGTCGAGGGGAGCCAGCCATTCTGTATTACAAAGCGTTATAGAAGTGCCGTTCTGTTGGTTGTACTCACGAAGGATATCCAGGTCACGGTTGAGATCGGCTTCGGAGGTAGCCCTGTCGGTAATTATGTCGATATGCTTGCCTGCTATATTCAGCATATCACGAAGATTCTCGTTGAACTTCCAATATGCAACCATCACCAATTTAATATCAGGGTCCACCTTTTTCATGGCTTCAGAAAACTCCACGCATCGCCTGGCATACTCCTCCCATCCAAACCGTCGGTACGTTTCATTATCGAGCTCCCAGTAACGTACCCCGAAGGCCTCGGGGTAACCGTGCTGCTTCCGCAAAGCGCCCATCCGGGTCTCAACGCTCCCATTGCAATACTCTACCCAGTCGGCGGCACGGTCGGCGGTGCCGGTCAGCATATTCACGCAAAGAAAGGGAACAGACCCGATCAGCCGGCACAATTCAATGAACTCAACCGTTCCCGCATGGTTCTCCTCGATCCCTCCCCAGTACTCGCTAACTACCGGCTGCCGGTCGAGCCGCGGCCCAACCCCTTCGCGCCAGTCGTAAAACGATGCAAAGCAGCCCCCAGGGAAACGGATCATCGGAACATGGATTTTTTTCAAAGCCCCGATGACCTCTGGCCGCCACCCCTTTAATGCATTCAACGGCATCAGTGAGAATCCATCAGCAGCTACCCGCGTACCCGGGTTAACAGAGATGGCAAAAGTGGAGCGGCCGGAATAGCTGCCCGGATCCAGCTCAACCGAAAACTCGCGGTAGATGCCATCAGGTATTGTAATGGTTTTTTCCACCAGCGGTTTATCGAATTGTTTCTCCGGATACAGTCCGATGGTTACCTCAACAGGCTGCTGACGAGCATCAGCAGTGATGTTGTTGCTGAAATAGCCCCTGAAAAGGAGCTTCACCCCGGGATTTATCCAAACTCCGTCCTGTGCCAGGTACGCCCGATTTTCCGGCTGATCATTTTGAAGGACCTCTGCCTGAAGGCCGTGATGAAAATTCCAGTATCGGTTCGATGCCCGCACTACCCGTTGATCTTGAGGATGCACATACCAATCATTCACCTCGTATCCCGAGTGCCACCACTTCTCATGACTCAGAGTATCCGCCGGCGTTCTCCCAAGCCAGTCATACATATATTGCTTCAGCGGCACAACCTCCTCGAAACTTGCATTGTATAACTTCTCAGACCACAACCCCTCGATCTGACGGCCCAGACCCAACTCGATAAAATTTCCGTAAATCAGGGGACTTATTTCTTTTTCATTCAGGATTATTGGCAAAAATCTAAAGGATGCCACAGGATTCTGCCCTAAGAGCGCAATGCCGCATAACGCATTGAACAGTAATACAATAATCGTTTTCCTCATAATGAACCCAGATGAGTTTAGTCCCTTACGAATTCGCACCACACTCGCCGTTGCCCTGCCGGATCAGCTCCGCCAGCTGTTCAGGTTGTCCTGAATAAACTTGATAATAGCCTGGTTTTCTTCCTTTCCGGATCCCTTAATATCCATGGGTTCCCCAAACCGGATGTGGACCTCCTGCTTCCGGTCGAGCCGGCCCAGCTCCTTGATCCGCTTGCCGTTTTTCCAGAAATCAGTCTTTATGGCAACAGGCACTACCTGAACACCGGCACGGGCGGCCAGTTTAACGCCAAGGCTGTTGAATTCTTCGGGTTTTACATCGGGCTTACGGGTACTCTGCGGAAACAAACAAATTGAGCATCCCTCGGCGAGCAGTTTCTGTCCTTTGGTCAGCACTCCCATAAAGTCCTCGCGGGAGTTATGCCGGCTCACAATAATCGGATTCCGCGACCTCATCACCGGCCCGAACAGGTAATCTTTAACCAGGCCGTCTTTGACAACAAAGGTAAGTTTCATATGCGGGGCGATCAGACCTGGAAAAGCCAGAGTTTCAAGGGTGCTCATGTGGTTGCTGATTATCACCATAGGCTTTCTCGCCTTCCGGAGATTCTCGACCCCGGTAACATGAAAACGTGCTCCGCACTTTTCAAGCAGCCGTATCGTTTCATGCGATGAATCGATCCATTCCTGGTCCGAATACTGGTTCCTGACAGCCTTTTGCCTGGCTTTTACCGTGATATAGATAAGCCGTGGGCGGAAGGCAACCAGCAAACCTGGCAGCAGCCGGTCGAGCAGATACCTTCGGGTCTCTGCAGGAGTATGGTAGCTGTCATCATTAATCATCAGATCAGATTTTTAGTGTAATTATAAGCAATCTCAAAAAGTTCTTCAGCATGCTTTGACCTAAGAATATCATACTGCTCAACCCCAGGCGGTTCAATCAGCAGGTCGGCCTTTTTTCCCCAGTGCTGGGTCCATTTGTCAACGCTCATGTGAAAACTCCTGACTGCAATATGAATCAGGTTATCCAGCTTATCGGTTTCATGTATAGGGGTTATATTCACCGCGTAAACCTTACTGCACAGCTTCCGGATGGGCTTAACCGGCAGGTTGTCAAGCATTCCGCCATCAACATATACAGAGCCGTTCATCCGCACCGGCGAGAAAAGAATCGGGATGCTCGAGGAAGCGAGAATGACATCTGAAAGATCTCCTTTATTCAGATATTCCACCCGGGCAGTGTTGAGGTTGCATACGGCGATAACCAGTGGCGTAGGCAGATCTTCAAGTCTTTTATATGGGATGTGCTCCTCCAGATGCTTTTTTAGCCCGTCGAGTTTCAGCAGCCCGTCCTTAGGAAGATGTATCCGGCTGATTTTCATGATATCCTGATCCTTAAGGAGCTTCATAACCTCCTCCGGATCCAGGCCCGATGCCAGGAACGCCCCGGCTATGGCACCCGCACTCACGCCGGAAATAATATCAGGCCTTATACCCTTCTCATACAGCGCCTTGGCCACGCCCATATGCGCAAACCCGCGTGCTCCGCCGCCGCCCAGCACCAGTCCCAGATTGTATCTTACGTGTTCCATAGTCTCTGTCTGCCCCGGGTTGCACCCGGCCCCCCGGGTTGCACCCGGGGCTACTCAAATATCCAACACACTCCCACACCCACACCCACACCCACACCCCCCTATGCCCCTATGCCCTTATGCCCTTGTGCCCTTGTGCCCCTGTGCCCTTATGCCCCTGTGCCCCAACATCTCCCTCAGATTCTCCTCCGGCGTCTCCGCCGGAATCGCACACCCGGCATTCAGGATAAAACGGTTCGAAGACCCCATTATTTCGATCAGCTCTTTCGTCTTTCTTCTTATCTCTTGAATCTTACCCAACGCCAGCACCCCGCTCGGATCAATATTCCCAATCAGGGTGGCTCTCCCTGCAAAAGTATTCGCAATTTTTTGAATATCAGTCTTATAATCCAACTCAAATGCATCTGCCCCGGTTTCCAGCATCGATTCAAGTATCAGGTCAGTATTTCCGCAGATATGCAGCGTATAGGGCAGTCCGGCTTTATGCGCCTCCTCAACCACCCTCTTTTCATAGGGCAAAGCATACTGTATGTAAAGTTCCGGCGGAATTAAATCGGGGCCGGCGGGACTGTCGCCATTGGATACCATATCGCAGCCGGTTTGAGCCATTAGCCTGATAAACTGACAGGTAGCTTCCGTGCAGTATTCCAGCAGCGCAATCTTATCCTCCTCCGCTGCCAGGTAAAGATCCATCATCCATTCAGCCGACCCTCTCACCATCCCGGCCAGAGAAAAGGGCGCCTGGTCGCAGTTGCCCCGCACGTATATGGAATCCCCTAATTGGTTCTTGATCAGCCGAACCGCCTCCAGCCAGTTTTGTACATACCGGTAGCCGCTGATGTCAACCGGCTTAAGGTCGTGCACCCCCGACAGATCAGCAAGTATGCCTCCGGTGGACCGCGCCGGCTCATGCTCGGGGAAATCCACCGGAACACCCAACGCACCGGCCAGGGTTACGGTATCGAGATCCACAAGAATTCCGTCGAATTGGTATTTCTCAACGGACCGGATCATCACCGAAGCCATTACCGCAGGATCCTCCCTGAATTCATGCATGCTCACTCCCGCTTCCCGGGCGGCCATCATGAAGTTATGGAGCATGACAGGAACACGATCACTTGCCAAACCCGCTAATGCATTCGAGATTCGTTGTTTTGGTAACATGGTGCTAATGTGCTAATGTGCCAATGTGTTAATGTGCTAATGTGCTAATGTGCTAATGTGCTAATGTGCTAATGTGCCAATGTGCTAATGTGCCAATTCAGCATTGGGCAAGCTTGGCTTTTGAATGGGAAATTATTGAGGAAAGTAATTTATTGATTTGATTTAATTCAGACAAAAGCTCATTTGGGTCGGGATAATTTTCCGATTTCTGACATAAAAGCAACCAATATTCAGTCTCATCTGCTTCTTTGGCTGCAATTTTCATTTTATGGATAAAATCCGATAAACTTTCGGCCGCCTGAGCTTCTCTAATATTAGCCCCGATCGACGTTCCCGACTTCAATAGTTGCCTTGCTATCACATATTTTTTATTGCCTTCGAGCAATTCAACAAAGACGATTATTTTCAACGCAAAACCAAAACTCTTTTCAAGCACCGCATTCTTACCTTCCTTCATACCTCCCTCCTTTTTACTTTAATTGGCACATTAGCACATTAGCACATTACCCCATCTCTTCGAGGGTCATTCCCTTGGTTTCATGGAGATATTTCCGGAAGAAAAAGAAGCTTGCAAAAGTGGCAATTGCGTAGAAAATAAAGATGTAGCCGATTCCTTTGCCGCTGCTAAAAAGAGCTGCAAGGGTCGGGAAAAGAAAAACGGTGATTGCGTTGAATGCCCAGTGGGAAAAAGAACCGATGGAGCTACCTCTGGCTCGGATGATGTTGGGGAACATTTCGGATAGCAGAACCCAGATGACGGCGCCCTGGGAAAAGGAGAAAAATCCGACAAAGCACACCAGCATGCTAACCAGCATCCAGCCCCCAAAAGCTTCCGTAAGCCAGGCAATGGCGAACAACGAGAGAAAAACGGTCATACCCAGTGACCCGATCAGAAGCATCCGCTTTCGTCCGATTTTATCGATAACCCGCATGGCTACCAGCGTAAATATCAGGTTTGTAAGACCGATAAGAACGGTTTGACCGATGGCAGAATCAGTGGAAAAGCCCGCAGCCCGGAAAATATCGGTCGTGTAATACATGATAATGTTGATCCCCGTGAACTGGTTGAACATTCCCACCATGAATCCCAGGATCACAAGCTTGCGGTAGGGAGGACGGAACAGATAAACCTTTTTGCCGAGAACCTCGGTATTGACGGATTCCCTTATCTCCTCCACCATTTTTTCCACATCCGCTCCCGGGTTTACTTTAGCCAGAACGGTTCGTGCCTGCTGGATATACCCTTTCATGACCAGCCATCTCGGGCTCTGACTCACAGTGAACAAAAGTCCGTAAAAAACTACCGCAGGCAATGCCCCGGCCAGGAACATCCAGCGCCAGTTATTCTCGCCGGTATTCAAAAGCAAATAATCAGAAAAGAAGGCAGCCAGAATACCGGTTACGATTGCCAGCTGAAAGGTTACCGCCAGCCTTCCCCGGTAAGCAGCCGGCGCAATTTCAGAGATATACATCGGAGAAAGAACTGATGCTCCGCCGATCGCCAGACCCCCTACTATCCGGAACCCTACGAAGGATCCGAAATCCCAGGCGAAGGCGGATCCAACCGCCGATACCAGGAACATCAGCGCCAGCCACCTCAGCACCTTCCGGCGGCCAAAATAGTCACCCGGCCACCCCACAACAAGGGCACCCACCACACATCCCAGCAAAGCCGAGCTCACCGCCCAGCCCTTCATCGCATCACTCAAACCGAAATGCTCCGTAAAAAACGGAATCGCCCCGTTGATCACAGCCGTGTCAAAACCAAAAAGCAGGCCGCCCAGGGCCGCAACGAAAGTGTACAGGTAAAGGTTTTTCTTCATGGTCAGGGTTGCTGGTTACTGGTTGCCGGTTGCTCGTTACTGGTTGCTGGTTGCTGGTTGCTGGTTGCTGGTTGCTGGTTAAGGGCCGCGGTCCCCGCTTTCGCGGGGATGACAACTGCTCCTCCTAAAATTGGCACATTGGCAAATTGGCACATTGGCACATTATCACATTGGCACATTGGCACATCTTCGAATCATCTCCATCATCGCCCTCCCATTGTGGTAAGGACATTTCCAGGGATCGATCTTCCAGTCATTCCGGTAGTAAGGGGACGGATCGTTTTCGGGTTCAATCGTGTAAGGAACACCCAGCCGGCTGACTTTTGTATACCACTCCCCGTATTCATGGTCAATCAGACAGGAATCAATAAAATTCCAGGCTTTCTTAACAATCTCCCAGTACTTAACGTCGCCGGTCATCTGATAAGCATTCATGAATCCCACCAGGTTTTCGGCCTGCGGCCACCAGTGCTTGTTGGTACGAAGATGACTGCCAAATCTTGTGGATTCAAGGAACAGTCCGCCATCCTGATCAACCCCTTCCCTGGCAACCGCATCGGCCATCAGGAGACAGACCCGCTTCATTCTATGCAGAATATCCTGATTTCCCAATATCTCCGACGCCTCAACCAGAAGCCAGGAAGCCTCGATGTCATGCCCGAAGGAGCAGGTCCCTTTTGAAGCATCCACTTCATTAAAGCTGAGATCGAAAAATATGCCCAGATGTCCGTCTTTCCTGATAATCTTGTTGAGGAATAGTTCCAGAAGCTCCGTGAGACGCTGCCTTACCCGATCGTCCTTCCACACGCGGTAAAGGGCAGCATACGCCTCCATCACATGCAGGTGTGTGTTCATCGATCGCGGCTCGTTGTTATCGGCCATCCGGTTCTCCTCATAAAATCCCCAGTCCCGTGTAAAGGCCTCAAAATATCCCGGATGGACCGGATCCTTGGCTATTCCTTCCAGCAATAAGAAGAACTCCTGCATAATCCGATGAACCCCGATGCTCCGGGTCAGCTCATAATATTTTGCCAGACTGTAAATTACAAATGCCTGGGCATACGTATGCTTGATATCCGCAGCGACCGATCCGTCCGCTGCGGTCTCCATAAAATATCCGCCATGAACGGGATCCAGAAACTTCTCCTGTAACACCTTATATGCAAGGTCCGACATCTCCCTGTAAACCGGAACATCAAACTCCATCGCTGAAGCGGAGTAGGTCCACAGGATCCGGGCCACTAAAACGCACGACAGGTTTGATTCCACGGGCTGACCTTTTAAATCAGCAGCCCCGTAAAAGCCGTCCCGGCCGGGCTTCAGCCCATGCTCAACCCAATACGGCAGGATATCCTGCGTCAGCTCCCTGTAAAAAGCCTCGCGATGTTCCTCCAGTTCGGGCTTAAGCAATTGGATATCAGTTGCCGGTTGGAAGACGGTTGCCGGTTGCCGGTTACCGGTTACCGGTTGTACGCCAGAACCTTCCTCCCCACTAATAATCCTTTGTCCTTTACTCTTCATTAATTAGCACATTAGCATATTAGCACATTGGCACATTGGCACATTGGCACATTGGCACATTAGCACATTAGCACATTAGCACATTAGCACATTAGCACATTAGCACATTAGCATATCAACAAATCTTCTTACACGCCCTGCGTCTGTTTCTTTTATCGAGAACTCCGGAATTTCCGGCAATCCGCCCATGTAAACTCCGCCACGCCGGTATTCCATCCGGCTGTCAACCACGCTGCGCAAGGTAGCATGATATTCCTGTGCGTTAACCTTGCGGGAAAATTCGCGAATATTGTTCTCGTCAAGTCCGGCGCCGGGCATAATGATAATATGCTCACCTGCCTGCCTGATCAGGCGCTGAATTACCGAAACAGCATCGGTTACCTTGTTCTTCTGTCCCGATGTTAGGATCCGGTCGACGCCCGTATGCTTTAAATCTTCAAGCGCTTCAAAGGGATCACGCGACATATCGAAAGCCCTGTGGAAAGTCACACTCATCGGCCTTGCAAGCTCAACAATTTCCCGGGTTCGCTCCTTGTCTATCCGCCCGTCAGCTGTAAGAAATCCGATAACGACCCCATTGGCCCCGATATCCTTGCACCGCTGAAGATCCCTTTTTATAATCACATACTCAAGATCGGAATATAGAAAATCCCCGCCCCGGGGCCTGATAATCACATGCATCTTAATGGAAAGCTTCATTCGCAAAAGCTCAATGGTTCCGGCACTCGGCGTGGTTCCGCCTTCATACAGATTATCGCACAACTCAATCCGGTGCGCTCCGCCCTCCTGCGCTGCCAACGCAGAAGCCAGAGAACCGGCGCAAACTTCGAGAATGGCTGCTGCACCAGTTTTTGAAGGATTTGAGTTTGTCATTGTAGCTTAGTATGATTGTTCCAAAGGTAGTCACGAAGAAGGAAAAAGGCGAAAGGCGAAAGGAAAAAGAAAGAGTAAAGAAGAAAGAAGAAAGAAGAAAGAGGAGCTTTGGATTTAATTACCGGAATCCGTAGCATTGTTAATCCAATATCAAACAATCTTTCTTATGAAAAAATTTTACAAAACCGCCAACCTGATTATGGCTATGGTTCTGGCCATCTTTTTCTTAACCAGCATTCCATCAGTTGGCCAAACTAAACCTAAGGTTCCGTGTCTCGAACATTTCACAGCATCAACCTGTCCGCCCTGCGCATCCTTTAACCCGGCATTTGCAGGCTACCTGTCTGGCTTTGCAGGAAAATATACCATCATCCGCTACCAGATGTATTGGCCCGGAACAGGTGATCCCTACTATTTTGCAGAAAGCAGAAAACGGCGGGATTACTATACCGTTACCGGAGTACCCGGACTGATATGCAACGGTGCCAAGCAAATGCCGTATGCCCAGAGTTTTTCTGTAGCGCGGATGCAGGAGCTGCTGACCCTCTATACAGGCATGGAAATCGGGATTAACGCTTCCGTGAATGCCGATAAAATTGTGACGGCCACGATCACCATTACCCCTGAAATTGGTTATCAAGCCGGACTTGTTACGCAAATCGTTGTTATGGAAGGAGTTACCACCCAGAATGTTGGAACCAACGGCGAAATTGCTTTCGACCATGTGGCAATGGGTTTCATGCCCAATGCCAATGGAACGGTTCTGGGCGCCCTGGTTCCCGGCCAGCCGGTAACACTGACCTACACACTTGACATGAAAACCACCCATAATGAGACGGCCAACGACCTGATTGTGGCCGCTTTCGTTCAAAACAATACAACCAAGGAGGTAGTACAGTCGAAAATGGAAAATGTGACCCATTCATTCGTCGATTATCAGGCTAATTTCGATGTGTTTGATAATGACTACAATCCGGTTCCGGGCGGCAAGGTGTTTTTAACCTATTATGGGGAGAAAATCATTGATCAGAACGGCGCTGTCCAGTTCAACGGAGTCTTTCCGGGAACCTTTGCTTACAGGGTTGATGCATCGGGATATTATGGAACCGGAGGCGAGATCACTGTTGGGAATGGTCCGTTCAAGGGAGAAGTGCTGATTGAGAAGCCTGATCTGTTCTTTTATCAGGACTTCAATAATAACGCGGTTCCTGAAGGTTGGAGCGCAGTTAAAACAAATGGTTTCTACCTTGAGGGAAGCGGAACCGGAAGCCTGGTCTTTTATAAACCTAATGCTGGGGATGATGAATCCTACCTGATCCTGCCTGCTGTCAATCTGAACCAATCCGGTCTTTTCAGCTTTAAAGCAGGAAACCAATACGGGAACCCAGTGGCAAAAATCGGGATTGTGACAACCGAGCCGGTTCCGGGTACTGATGGAACCAGTGGCATCGTGGTTACAGGCTTTACCGAACTATACAGTGCCAATATTAATATGCTGACAGGATTCAGAGTATTTGGATTTCCAATTCCGGAAACAATAGGAAACCAGCTACTCGCTATAAAATATGTGGGCCCAACTCTTTCCTATTTTGAGCTGGACCAGATTGCCATCCTGGAAGATAACCCGGGCGTGAAAGTTCAATTCCTGGTTACCGATCAGGATGACAAGCCCCTTACAAATACCTTTGTGACGCTGCAGGGCAAAACCATCACCAATAACACCCACGGGTATGCCAGTTTCCGCGATACCGACCCCGGCAGCTACACCTATATCGTCACGTACAAAGATGAGCAGATTGAAACCGGCATTCTAAAGGTCGATGAAGAAATGATGAAGCACATCCGCCATAACACGTCATCCGTTGAAGACCTGGAAAAGATTCTCTCTTTTAACGCTTTCCCGAATCCCACAAACGGTAAATTCGTTGTTACAGGAATCACCTCGGGCACCCTTACCGTGATAAACCTCAATGGCCAGACCGTCCTGAACCGCCCGGTTCTGAACGGCGACACCATCGACCTTACAGGCCTCGCAGAAGGGACTTTTCTGATCAGGTTTACGGATGAGAAGTCAACGAAGTACCAGAAGATCCTGATTAAAAAATAAGGTAAAAGGCGAAAGGCGAAAGGCGAAAGAAAGATTAAAGAATTTCTTTCGCCTTTCGCCTTTCGCCTTTCGCCTTAGAAAGTTCCTCTCAGCGACAAGATCACATTCCTCCCCGCCGCTACAATCCCCGATGAATACGGCCTGTAGCGCTGGTCGGTGATGTTTTCCACTCCGGCAGTGATAGTCAGGAAATCTGTAACCTGGTACATCATCTTGAAATTCAGGGTATACCAACCGGGCGACCATGGCTTTCCGTTCTCATCCTTTGCATAGATGAAAACTTTGGCTTGTTCCGATGGGGCCATGTTTACATTGGTGATCCTTCCGTTGTACACGCCATACAGATCAGCCTTCAGCCGGTTCCTCGACCAGGTAAGGTGGGTAGCGCCGAACCAGGGGCCTGCATGCCTTAGCGGCGCGGTTGATCCGTCATCCAGTTCCTCTTCCCCTTTCTGCCAGGTGAATTTTGAGGATAGTCCAAACCCAACCGGAAGCTTAACAGCCAGCCCGGCCTGCACCCCGTAAACATAGGCGAAGGCGGCATTCTGCATCGCCTGTACCCGGCTCATGTCACCGTCATACACGATACTGTCAAGACCGTTCAACTGAAAATCCTTTCTAACCAGCGCATTATCCAGGTAAGTGTAATACCCGGTCACATCCAGCTTCACAGACTCCCCGAATACCCGGGCTACCCCGATCTCGGCATTGTATGCATACTCAGGAACCAGATCGGGATTGGGAACAACCACCGCCCCCGGCTGGGATTCAAACACCTTGCCCACATCATCAATGTTGGGAGCGCGGAAACCGGTTGAGAAATTCAGATTGAACTGCCAGTCGGGAGAAGGTTTGTATGCGAGTCCCAGGCTCCCGTTGAGGGCACCGGTATTCAATTCAGCCGTTGTAAACGGGAACGGGAAAAAGGTGGTATCAAAATCGGCACGGAGCATCACATAGCTGTATCTCAGCCCGGCCTGAACCGTAAGTTTTTCGTTTAGCCTGATGTGATCGGTGGCATAAACGGCAAACGAATTCCAGGTGGATCCGTCCGGATACCGGGTGCTGCCCGGAACCGATTCCCCGGTCCTGATGTTCTCATCAATCCCCTCTGAACCAACCTGATTAAGCAACGCTTCCACACCATAGAAAAGTTCCTGCTTCATCCCGACCTTTTTGTCAAAATCAATATTGGCGGAAATAACAGTAACGTTTTCCTGCCGGTGGGCCAGCGCCGACTTTCCAAAGCTGCGGTTATGACGGCTCTCTTCGAATGCCTGGTGAGCCAGCGTAATCCGGGCCTTGTCGTACACCGCATTAGTCTTGCTGTTCACCACGCTCAGGCTGTTGAGCATCCATTTCTGGGGACCATAATACCACTCACCATCACGCAGCTTGCCGCTCTTGTACTCGATCAGGCGGTCGTACCTCGGATAGTCACTGGTGGCCGAATAGTGGAACCCATACTGGATATCCCAGTATTCATTGGGTCGGAACCTGATTTTTTGCATGAGGTTATACTGGGAGTAACCCGATGGAACCTGCTTGCGTGGATTTGGATTGGCTACTATGCTGTCCTTGCCATCGATAAACTGAACATATTCGGGCCGGAGGTACTCCTCGGGTCCATTCGATCCCATCACCAGATCATCATAATCGGTATAACTCAGGCTCGTAACAAAGGCCCATTTTTTTAGCCCGATATTGACATTAAAATGCCCGGTCTTTTCCATATTCGCCGATGACCAGCGGGTAAAAGCCTGACCTTTGATCAGGGGTTTTCCGTTTGTGGTAAGCTTTGGCGTGAGGGTTTTAAATCCCATAACCCCGCCGATTGCATCGCTTCCGTAGATCACCGAACCGGGGCCGAAAACAATTTCCGTTTGTTCAATGGCCAGAGGATCCACGGAAATAACGTTCTGGACATTCCCGCTGCGGAAGATCGCCGTGTTCATCCGCACCCCGTCAACATCGATCAGCACGCGGTTGGTGGCAAAGCCCCGTATCATCGGGCTTCCTCCCCCCATCTGGCTCTTCTGCATAAAAACCATGCCGGAGGAGGCCAGCAGGTCGGCAGCCGTTTGCGGATTCTGCAGCTGTATATCCGCGGCACTCACCTTGGCAATGGCATTCGGCACGTCACGCTTGTCCTGTTCCCAACGACTCGCAGCTACAACCACTTCACCCAGGGAGATCACTGACCGCTCAAGATTGACGATAAACTTCATGGATTCCAGCTGCTTCCAGCTGTATTTTTCCGATGTGTAACCCAAAACCCGGAGCTTAATCTCTGCGGATCCCCTGAATGCTGAAATATCAGCCTGCCCCAAATCGTTAGACAATGCTGTGGCCTGCGGATTCTGACTCTGGAGAGCGACCAGCCCGATCGGTTGATGGGTCGACTGGTCGCGAATGATCAACTGCTGCCCGAAACAGGATAATCCTGTAATAAAAAGGCAGCAAAGCACACATGTTCTAAGCATGTTTATTTGATTGATAGTTGTTTAAAATGGTTAATCGGGCTTACTCCTCAAGAATAAACCCCTTACTGCCAAATCAAACAACCGGCCACGGGGGCGGTCCGGGTATTGACACATCCCATGTGGATAGTGAAAAACAGTATCCGCCAGCCATTGACCCCTGGGTAACATCCGGTGAAAATCCCGGCCAGATCCAAAAGTCAGTTATATAGGAGGCTAACGTGAGGTGCATGAGATGAGCGGCAAGGGCCGATTTTTCCTTTCCGTCAGATTCCCGGCTCTCAGTCATTTCTTTGGCCAGGTGAGATTCCTTATCGTCCTTATAACAAACATAACGGGTGTAGTCACCTTCCGTTACACTGCTGACGATATCGTAATAACTCCCGTTATAAATGATTTCCCGCTTCCCTTCGAATTCATACCCCAACTGTGCCGCTGCCTTAGGGTCGCCTGGAATAATCAAATCTATAAGCAGATGAGGCTCAATACCCGACCCGATATATTCCTTTACCTCATACCGGATGCCCGACTGAATCAGGCGGAACAAAGCCAGAGAGCCGGCTGCCTGAAACATCAGTAAAAATAGAAGCCCGATGGAAACAATTCGTTTCATCGGGCATAAAGGTAATAGACCTGACAGGTTTTCAAAACCTGTCAGGTCTATAAACCTGTCAGGTTTACCTCCACAACCCCAAAATCAACCCCTTCAGCACAAATGCCACCGTCACATACCCCCAGTTGATCAGCATCAGCTTCCAGCCGCGCATTTCGAAAAGGCTCAGGATTCCCACAGCCATTGAGGCCCAGCCAAAACCCGCAAGGAACGAGTATAGCAGGTAATCACTCAGTTCCATCTTCGGGTCGCCAAGGAAAAAAGCCAGATTGTACGTGATGATCAGCGAAAAAACAAAAGTTAGTCCGTATTTGACCAGCACATTGTCCTTTTTCATTTTCTCTTCGGTTAGGCCAGTCTCTTTCATCCAAACCTTAACGAAAAGCAGTGGGGAGTACCACAGGGCACCGACTACAAAGTCGGAAAGCGCAGCCGCAAAAACGGCCAGGTGATTGATCGCAACGTTTTCCATATAATTAGGTTTTAGATAATTATACAAGGTTTAGGGGAAAAGGTTTAAACCTGACAGGTTTTTAGAAACCTAAACCTGACAGGTTTTTAGAAACCTGTCAGGTTTAATTCCGAACCAGCATCCCGAAATACCTGATGCTCGAAAGAAACAGCGCCAGTCCGATGCCGATGTATAAAACTGACAGATACTGCCTGGGGATGGCAGAATGCCTTAGCCCGATACCCATTCCCACCATCACCATCACGATCAGGTAGGATTTCCACGACATGAAGGCAAAAACACATGTTTTTGCTTCCATCTTTGAGATCCGGCGAAGGTTTTTATCCACAACCCGCAGAAAACCAAAGTGATGAATAATGAGAGCTGCCAAAAATCCAATCGTGGGATAAACCCATTGGGCAGGCCCCTCAAATTGCAGCAGCCAGCTTATCGCAAAACTGTTCAGCATAACTGCCACCCCTATCCACAGGATTCCGGAAAGGAAAAGCAGAAAGGGCGTTTTAACGGCGGGTTTATATTTGCTGTTCATTTGGCAAATGTACGAACCTGTCAGGTTTATAAACCTGACAGGTTTAAAAGAATGCCACCCACTTGCTCTCTCCCCCCTCCAACTCCACCTCCAGATCAAGCTCATACTCCCGGTTCAGGCGCCCGCGCCGAACCGTGCCGTCACCGGAGCGAATTTCAACCGAACCGGTCAAACCCGTGTAATAAAGGTTCAGACGGATGCTCTTCTGAATCGCACACATCGTAGGGTTGAAGATCATCAGGAATCCTTTTTCTTTCAGCTTCGGATTGGCATGAAGCATCCAATCGAGGCCGCGCCCATCGGCCCGCCGGCTGGAGGAGTGGATAATGTCGCTTTCCAGGATATCCCGGTGTTCCTTGTAGAAGTCGACCCATCCTTTCACCAATGCTTTTGTGGTATCGGTATCATAGAGCCGCGGCCCGCGGTAGCAGGCCTGGACTCCATTGCCCAGGTTGGCCGCCAGCATGTCGCCGTAGTGTTCCAGATGATCCTTCAGCGGCTCGATAGTCGCTGCCGCACCGCCCCCATGATATTCCGTGAGCGGCACAAACATCCAGCCCATCGAGGGGGTCTTTTCGCGCGTTCCATCGAAAATATTCTGGCGCGCATGAATCAGCTGCTGCTCCCGGGGCAGCGACCAGTTCACCTCCCGGTATCCCATGCCGCACTTGGTTCCGCCGCTCAGGTAATACCAGTC
>CAZEKJ010000024.1:42989-54171 GCA_964512915.1 uncultured Porphyromonadaceae bacterium | reverse complement strand
GGGGATGTTCAGCGAAATGCCCTCTGCCCTGCACCATTTGTAAAAATCGGTTATCGTGCGCCACTGGGCCCACTGGGAATCTTCCGTACCCCGATGCCCCGGATGCAGGGTTGAAGCGCAGATATGTCCCGGATACGATCCGTCGTGCTCCAGCAGGTTCATCCCGGTGTTCCGGTACCAGGTAGAAAGCTGATCCATATACTCTTCGCCCCATTTACTGCCCAGGCACGGAGCATTGCCGTGGATCACCCCGCCGGTTTTGCCGGTCGCAGGATTCACCACGTCGTTTTCATCATCAATCCGCCGGCTCGACAGCAAAGAGTAGCCCCCCAGCTCAATCCCCTTCTGATGAGCATAATCGGTAAGCTCCTTCCAATGTGCGATATAGGCCGGGTCGCGGCTCTCAATATTCAACCCCGACCCGAAGGTCAGGATCGCCATCTCAAACCCCACCTCCGCACACTGGTCGATGGCTGTTTTCAGCCGTTCATCATCAGAAAACCTTACGTGCATCATCAGCGGATTCTCTGTAACCCACGGAGCAATAATCCGATACATCTTCCTTTGAGCCAGCAGCTTACGCTCCTCATCAAAGGGATCCGTCAGTAGTTCCCAGGCCCTGAGGGATTCAAACACCGATCCGGATTCCAAAACCTGGTCGGGTCCGATCTCGGGCCGCACCTCCAGCAGGCACGGTGTATTCCGGTTGTAGTTCACCTGCGTGGCAAAATCCGGGTCGGGAATCCAGAATACGGAGTGCAGGGTGGTATTCAGCGTTTCCATTCCGCTGAACGAATAATCGGTCTCCACAAACAGATCGGGCTTTTTCATCGGCACCCCGCGGTCCTCCACAGGCGAATCCTTTTCCACCACCGCCAGCACCTCCGAGATACAGGAGTTGATCTGTAAAGGCTTTCCCGAACGATTTTCCACCGTCAGCCACTTGCTGATCAGGGGTATCCCGTCATAAATCTCATAATGAATGGTTATTCCGATATCGCCCCCGGTAAATCCCGATGGCGGTAAATAATTCATTTTCAGATGTGTCCCTTTCGGCGGCCACGCCGCGTCGGGTGCCGCATGCCGTACCCGCTTCCAGGAAAGCCTTTCGGCAATGGGCCCCGTCGAATATCCGGAGAAAACAAAACACCCGGTATCAGCCACCAGCGCGGCAATCCACGGCTCCGTGAGGTAGGCGTAATTCGGC
The DNA here is from genome assembly GCA_964512915.1 of uncultured Porphyromonadaceae bacterium. Taxonomy (GTDB): domain Bacteria; phylum Bacteroidota; class Bacteroidia; order Bacteroidales; family UBA12481; genus UBA12481. Next base: position 52,964 of record CAZEKJ010000024.1, on the reverse strand, counting down.
TGCCCGATCAGTCCGCCAATCAGGTACTCACGCCCGTTTATTCCGATTTTTGCCTCTGGCTTCACACCGCGCAGCATCGATGCCCCGGTTTCCAGGTTGTCAAGCCCGATGGTAGCGCAATTGGGCTCCAGCAGGAAAGTGCGGCTGACCAGTCCGTTGGTAAGTACCAGCCGGTCAGGAACCGCAGAATCGATCCCAGCAGTGTAGGCTGAGGGGTTGATGAGCCAGTCGGCGCTGTCCATACTACTGTGGCTGCACCCGGCCAGAACCAGGGTGATCGCCAGGAGGGTCCCCGGCCTGAAGGCCGGGGTTACTGATGTCGCTGAAGTATCCATGTATGTATCTTCTACGTAACTAAATTCTCTCGCATCAAGGTTCTCGCATCACGGTTCACGCTTCACGGTTCACACATTTCGGACCACCGGGTTCGGCGGGCGGACCACGGGGTAGGCGGGCGGACCACGGGTCCGCCCCTACTGGTCACTGGTCACTAAAAAACCCACGGAATAAACCGCTTGGACCGCTTCATGTACCGCCGGTACTCATCGCCGAAATACTCCTTGTTCTCCCGCTCCTCGGCCAACACGGTAAACAGAAGAAACAGGCTGGTGATCCCGGCCAGAATCAGGATGGTCAGCGAGGGATCCTTCAGCGCAATTCCCCAGGTCAGGTACAGCAAGGAGGCATACATCGGGTGACGAAGATACTTGTATACCCCTGTAGTGATGAGCTTCGTGGTGTGCTCAAAACTAAAAAGGGTCGGGTCGTTCCGCTGGCGGTTGATCCGGCCGGCCGACTTGAAACGGTACAATCCATCAACCACGGGATATATCGAGATAAACAATAAAAACCAGGAGGCCAGCTGATGGGCTGCCAGGGGATCTTTAAACCAGAACCTGATATTGGTGACCAGCATCCAGAGCATGAGCTCCCAGGCCAGAAACCGGTAGAAACCGTGATTCCGATGGCTCTTTAACGACCTCATCGACAACCAGATAATCGGAATACTTCCGATTGCAAAGGCGACCAGTTTTATCAGGTTAACATCCATTCGGTAACTAATTAAGTAGATTTGCGTCAAAGAGTTTAAAGTACTGATAAATCCAATCCGATATGAAGGTTTTACGTTTTTTCCTGATTATGGCAGCGCTGACCGGACTTCTGATTCCGGTTTCGGCGCAAACGGACATCAACCGGCAGTGGGCACAGTTCCGCGGGTACATGGGTTCCGGGATTCTGGACAATGCACAAACCCCAACAGCCTGGAACGTGGAGAAAAAGGAAAATATCCTCTGGGATATCGCGGTGCCCGGGCTGGCGCATTCCTGTCCGGTGATATGGAACGATAAGGTTTTCATTACAACGGCTGTCAGCGGCAGCAGGCAGGACTCCCTCAAAATCGGCCTGTATGGAGATATTGATATGGCTGATGACGTGAATTCGCACGACTTCAAGGTTATTTGCCTCGACCGGAAAAGCGGAAAAACCCTCTGGAGTAAAACAGCCTGTTCGGGAATACCGAAAGAGCGGCGCCACACCAAATCAACTTACGCCAATCCCACCCCGGCCACCGACGGGAAGCTGCTGGTGGTTTCATTCGGATCGAACGGACTCTATTGCTATGATCTTGACGGAAAGCTGATCTGGCAAAAAGATCTCGGCAGCCTGGCCACCGGCCCCTTCAATGAAAAAGGCGTGGAATGGGGATATTCCGCTTCCCCGGTCATTCATAAGGGGCAGGTCATTATCCAGGCTGACCTATTAAAAAATTCATTTCTTGCCGTTTATGATCTGAAAACCGGCATTGAGATCTGGAAGATGGATCGCCCCGATCAGATTTCCTCCTGGGGAAGTCCGGCAATCTATGAAGGCAACGGCAAAACGCACATTATTGTCAATGGTTTTCCCTACATGATGGCCTACGATTTCGCAACCGGAGCTGAGATCTGGAAGCTCGGCAGCGTGGGCGATGCACCCGCTCCCACAGCCATTGTGGCAAAAGACCTGATCTTTCTCAACAGTGCCCACGCCAAATGGTCACCGATCGTGGCCATCCGGCCAACCGCAACAGGGGATCTCACCCTGGCCGACACGGCTACCAGCGGCCCCCAGGTTCCCTGGATGATCCGGCGCGGCGGGGCCTACATGGCTTCCCTGCTGGTCTATGGCGATAATCTCTATAATATGCAGATCAGCGGACTGCTCTCCGTTTATGATCCTCTCACCGGCAAGCTCCGCTACAAGCAGAACATCGGCAAAGCCTTCTCCGCCTCCCCGGTCGCCTCCGACGGCAAAATTTACCTCACCGCCGAAACCGGCGAAGTCTATGTGATTAAGGATGGCCCCGAATATAAACTGATATCCGAAAACAACATGGGCGATCCCTGCATGGCCACGCCGGCCATCGCACCGGGTATGATCGTGTTCCGGACGCAGCACAGGCTTATCGCCGTAGGCGATAAATAGGGCAGAAGGCAGAGGGCAAAAGGCAGAAATTAGTCTTAGGGACTTAAGCCTTAAGGGAAAAGTTAAGTAACAAGTTAGGGCAGAAGTAGTTTCTGCCCTTTTCCTTTTTCCTTTTTACTAATTTCTGCCTTCTGCCCTCTGCCCTCTGCCCTATCCTGTATATCTTCGCCCCCAAACACCCGCCCATGAAATCTTTTCATCTTTGGTCTTTCTTTAGTCTTTCTTCTTTCTTCTTTCTTCTTCCCAGCTGCAGCTACCTGCCCGAGAAACAAGACATCCCCGACGTCATAACCGTCTACGATTACCGCGAATACATCGAGATAAACCCCACCAGCAACCAGTACGCAAAAACCGGCCTGGTCTTTTACCCGGGCGGACTGGTAGACCCGCATGCGTATATCGAACCCCTGTCGCAATTTGCCTTGTCTGGGAAAGGGCATAAGGTTGTGATTGTCAAGATGCCGGCGAACCTGGCCGTTCTCGACGGCAACCAGGGCGCCTGGATCTATAATGATTTCCCCGGAGTCAGGCAGTGGGTGATTGCCGGACACTCCCTCGGCGGGGTGATGGCCTGCGAGGTGGTAGACAAATACCCCGATTTCTTCAAGGGGATCATCCTGATGGCGTCCTATCCGCAAACCAGCACCAATCTGAATGACTGGAACGGCGCAGTTCTCTCCCTCCGCGGGCAGTTCGACGGCCTGGTCGACAGCCTTTCTATCGCATCCTACCAGGGCCTTTTACCCACGCCCTACTGGATCACTGAACCCTCGCAAATACCGGACGACCGGAAACCCATGACGGTTTACTACACCGTTCCCGGAGGCAACCACTCCATGTTCGGCAACTACGGCGAGCAGGAAGGCGACGGAACCGCAACCAAAACACGGGAGCAACTCACATCGGATATTACCCTCATGATCTTGCGCTTCTTCATCCTTAACGGCTGGGAATATGAAATCGACTAAAACACTGATTTTTTTTATCCTGATAAGTGCCGTTGCCATAAAGCTTCCGGCGCAAAAACTCGATATCTCCTTCCGCTCCTATCCATCCTCCTGGTACAACGGCTACTTCGAGCCCGCCGTCGACGGCAGCGGCCTCACCCTCGCCTGGCATCCCCGCATCTCCGACAAGATGCACCTGACCCTCTCCGGCGAATTCGACATCCTCCGTGCCCGCAGCGAATTCCTGATCGGCACCGGCGTTACCCGCTCCCTCTGGACCAAAAACCGCCTGATGCTCTCCATCGGCGCCAGCCTCCTCAACGGAATCGACCTCTACAAGCCCCATCCCCTGTACGTTGGCGGCGCCGAAGCCGCTCTCCGTTTCGACTACAAAATCGGCAAAAAAAGCACCTCGCTGTTCGCCCTCTTCGGAGCGCGCTATACCGTGTGCCCGGGGTACCTGGAATACGGGGTGTATCAGTATACCTCCTGGCCACTCGGCATCGGCCTTTCCTTCTGAGCCCCGCAGGGGCGGCACCTGAGTAACCTCCGGCGATAGCCGGAGGGGTACCCGGCGTGAGCCGGAGGGGTACCCGGCGTGAGCCGGAGGGGTGTACCCGGCGTGAGCCGGAGGGGTCCGGAGGCCCCACCCCCACCATGCACACCGGTATCCCCATGGCCACACCTCCTGCTACGGATGCTACCACATGGCCCACGGGCCCTCACACGTCTCGGGTGTCGGGGATGCTCTCTGCCCTCCGGCTAGCGCCGGAGGCTACCCAGGTGTCGCCCCTGCGGGGCTCAGGATCTGATAAGGGGGATGACTCGGAGCAATCTAATCGGGAAGTTCGGTGAACGTCTCCGTCCCCTCAACCCGCTCCAACTCACTTCCCACCTTGCACTTCAGATACGGCAGTATGGCGGGGTCAAGGTTGGCCACTACGTTGACGGCCAGCGCCTTGCTGTTATCAGGATCGTCAAGGTATTCGTCGGTTTCGGTGCCGGAGAGGAACCGCCACCCGCTGTCTTCCTTGTCCATCCGCTCTTCGCGGTACATGAACCCCACTTTCATCCCGTCAACCGAGATGTGGTTCGACACAATGCTGTATCCCCAGTTGGCCACCAGGTCCTTGATGTCCTCTTCTTTGATTATGAGTGATTTCATGGGGCAAAAATAGCGATCAGAAGGTTATCCGCCAAACGAGCTTGGCCGCGCCGCTGTGGATCTCGGGACGAAGCAGCTCGGCCTGGTGCATCGGCTCGTAGCCGTTGTTCAGAACAAAATAAAAATCGCTCCCGATTTTGGGAATCCAGTGGATGCGGAGGTAACGTATGTTGAAGAACAATAAAACCACAAATGACTTTCATGCGGTTGAATTCATGAGACAAGTTAGGCATGAGTTAACCGAAGAGTTTTTGCACGACAGACAGAACTACCTTGATTTTCTCAAAAATGCGATGGAAGACTTCAAACTCCGGCAGAACAAGGCCTCAGAATTGCAAACGGCTAAATCGACTTAGTTTTAATTTCTTCTTCCTGATTTTTGCCTTCTGCTTTCTGCCTTCTGCCCCCGGGTAAAGCCCGGGGCAGGCCCCCTGCCTTCATTCGCTCCAACTGAGGCCAGCGAGAAAAATTCGAAAAACCCGATGGAATTGATTTATTGTCATAACTTTGCACGGTAAGCTAATTTTGATTCGTCACGCCTGGCTAATTTTCGTAGATCTTGCCAGGCTAATACGAGCACAGCACATCAGGCTAATAATTGCACATACGTAATCCGATGACTACACCCGGACAAAAACTGGCAGAATCACTTGAAATAGTGCGGAATCTGCAACTCAAATTCGGGGGAGCTTCCATTAAGGCTTCGGAAGTGAGCCGGACACATCGGGAACGATTACAGAAGAACGGATTCCTGCTGAGTGTGGCTAAGGGCTGGTATTTAGCGATAAGTCCAAGTGAAAAAGCCGGATCCAGTACATCCTGGTTCATGTCGTACTGGCATTTTTGTTCCCGGTATTTACAGGATAAATATGGCGATGGATATTGCCTGTCGGCAGAGCAATCCCTGATGATGCATGCCGGGAATTTCGACGTTCCCGTGCAATTGATTGTTCGGGCGCCCGGGGCACCCAACAAAATTATCTCGTTGCCATTTCAGACTTCCATTTTTGAAATGCAGTCCCGATTACCCCAAAAGGCTGAAACAACGGTACTAAACGGGATCCGGTTAATGACCCTTCCATTCGGTCTGATAAACTGTTCGCGGACTTTGTTCGAAAACTCGCCGGTAGAAATGAGGACCGTTTTAGCGCAGATTACCGACTCATCTGAAATCCTTCGTCCGCTCCTGGATGGTTCTCATTCGGTAGTAGCAGGCAGATTGGCCGGAGCCTTCAGAAACGTTAACCAGACCCGGATTGCCGATGAGATTATTAAAACCATGAAGGCCGCAGATTTCGATATCCGTGAATCAGATCCGTTTGCAGGTGCGCCACCCATCGGGCTTTCGTTAACCGAAAACTCCCCCTATGCAAACCGATTGAGATTACATTGGCATGCTATGCGTGAGATTGTTATCAAAAATTTCCCTGAAGCGCCCGGACTTCCTTCAGATCCTGAAAACTACCTTGCTGCCGTTGACCAGATTTATGTTACCGATGCCTACCATTCCCTTTCCATAGAATTATATACCGTTCCACCTGAACTGATTGAGAAGATCCGAAGCGGGGAGTGGGATCTGGAAACGAATGAGGCTGACCGGAAACAAAGGGATGCAATGGCCGCCCGGGGATACTGGCAAGCTAACCTGATGGTTATGAAAAGCCTTGAGAAGATTCTTGCCGGATCGAATCCAGGAGCCATTGTGGATCAGGATCACGGAGATTGGTACCGGGCGATGTTCTCACCTGCAGTTGCAGCAGGTTTGATAAAGTCATCAGATTTAGCGGGGTACAGAAGCCATCAGGTATATATCTCTCAATCAAAGCATGTTCCCTTGAATAAGGAAGCTGTGCGCACAGCAATGCCAGTCCTGTTCGAATTACTGGTCTCAGAAGAAAATCCCGCCGTTCGTGCCGTTCTCGGGCACTTCTTCTTTGTTTATATCCATCCGTACATGGATGGCAACGGAAGAATAGCCCGATTTCTCATGAATGTAATGCTTGGCTCCGGAGGATATCCCTGGACCGTGATCCCGGTTGAGCAGCGGGAGACTTATATGGATTGCCTTGAAAAAGCCAGCGTAGATGGGGATATTGAACCCTTCAGCCACTTTGTCGGCCAATTGGTCGCCTCCGGCTTATCCGGCAATCCGGTTGCTAACCTTAATTCTTCTTCCTGATTTTTGCCTTCTGCCCTCTGCCTTCTGCCTTGCCCTCCTCCTGTGCTTCGATCAGTTTCCTGGCCACATCCCTTGCAATCTCAATAGTCTCCGCAATGGTTCTGCCCTGCGCCACCAAACCGTTGATCGAATCCGAAGTAGCGAGGTAAACTCCTTCCGGAAGCTTCTGAATATGCAGGTTAACAATACGTTCCATCTCAATGATTTCTCCAAAGGTACGAACATTTATCGTTGGTACCCGATCAGGATATCCATGGTGCATCTGTTTCTTGTCCATTTTTTTCATATACTTCATTTTAAGAGTATATATGCACATCAGGCGCCAGAATGGAAATCTTTCCCCTCATTTATTTAACTTTCTTGCCATTCTCTTACATCCTAAAAAACCGATCCCCATGAAACCCTCCCTTCGCCTTAAACCCTATTTCTTCTTCCTGATTTTTGCCTTCTGCCTTCTGCCCTCTGCCTTACTGAGCCAGACCGTCGAAAACAAATTTCTCAAAGCGACCTTCTCCCCCCGCGGGCTCACCTCTCTAACCTGCCCGCAAGACTCCACCCGCGCGAACCTCTTCTCCGGAGCCTTTGGCAAGCCGGTGGTGAGGTATAGGGTTGGACCGGGAGATTGGCTGGACCTGTATCAGGAGGAAACGAGGATGAAGGCGAAAGGCGAAAAGCCTGCCCCGGGCTTGACCCGGGGGCGAAAGGCGAAAGATGAAGAGGTTAAGATGCAAGATAATCAAGAGAGGGTTGTGTATGAGGACTTCATACCCGGGATGCCGCTGAGGATGACGCAGACGTATTCGCTGAGGGAAAAATCGCTGGATTATCAGATCGAGATTGAGAGCATGATGGAGTTTCCGGTGACGATCGGTGATCTGGCAATCCCGTTTCCCTGGCGCACGCCCGGGGGAGAGGATCCGGGGTACATTTTTGAACAGTGCTTCACCAAGCACCATTTTATCCAGGGGAACGGGTCGTTCCTCTGTTTCACCAAACCCTCCGGCATGCCGCCCTACCTGCTGGTGACGGTGCAGCCGGGCACTTCGTTCGAGTATTTTACCGGCCGGGGCAGCTATCAGGCCTTCATCCACTCGGGACTCACCGCCGGCCGCGAAACCCGCGGCACCTGGCGACAGCCGAACACCATGCTGGAACTAGGAAAAGCCGGATCGGCCATCGCGAAAAAAACCTACGGCCTCCGCTTCCAGTGGGCACAGAGCTTCGATGAGCTCCGGCAGATGCTGTACGATAACGGTCTGTTCGACATCCGCGTGGTCCCCGGCATGACCATCCCCTCCGATCTCTCCGCCCGCTTCTCCCTCCACACGAAAAACCGGATCGATTCCATCACGGCTGAATATCGGGATAAAAACACGATTACATTCCTCCGGGAGTTCCCCGATGACCACCTCCAATATCAGGTTACTTTCAGAAAACCCGGCGAGAACAAACTGACGATCTGGTACAACAACGGTCTGAAAACCTACCTGGAGTTCTTCTCCTGCGAGCCACTTGAAACGCTGTTCAAGAAGCGCAGTGCGTTCATTGTCAACCATCAGCAGCACACTGACAGCACCAAATGGTACAACGGCCTCTACTCGGTGTACGACATGAAGGAGAAGGTGCTGCGGGGGCCCGATAACACCGACGGGTTTGACTACTGGTGGGGCTACGTGCTGGCGTGCGACGATCCGGCCCTCTGCAAGGCGCCGTTCGTGGCGGCCAAGAATGTGGTCTACCCCGATGCGGCCGAGATCGCCTCGGTGGAATACTACCTGAAAAACTTCGTCTGGGGCAAGCTCCAGCGCACCGACCAGGAAACGCCCTACCCCTACGGAATCTACGGCACCCCCAACTGGATGGCGAACCGCGATCCGCTCCTCCGCGCCGGCATGAAAAACCGCAACCTCGACAAAATGAACGTCTGGCGCTCCTATGACTACCCGCACATCATCATGCTCTACTGGCACATGTATCAGATCGCTAAGCTGTATCCCGATAAGGTGCACTACCTCACCGCGGATGAGTACCTCGAGCGGGCGTATCAGACGGCGAAGGCATATTTTCAGTATCCGTATGAGATCCTGCCGTGGTATGAGACGTATAAATGGGGATGCTACAACGAACTGGTTATTGTGGACCTGTTTAATGAGTTAAAGGCGAAAGGCGAAAGGCGAAAGGCGAAAGATTTGGAAGAGGAATGGCAAAAGAAAGTGAAGTACTTTGTGTATGACGATACGTATCCGTTCCGGAGTGAGTACAGTCTGGACCGGACGGCGTTTGAGTCGAGCTATGCGCTGGCGAAGTACGGGACGATGAACAAGATGGAGCCCGATACAAATCTGTGGTTCGACAAAAAATATCAGAAATGGTATTCGCATCCGGTTGTGAAACAGGAGGATGCGAGGAAATTCATGGACCGGCAGCTGATGGGAGGACTGGCCGTGCGCGGCTGGCTGGAGACCACGTACTACCTCCTCGGCGCCGATTTCACCTCCAGTTCCGATGGCGGCTCGATGAGCTACATGGCCAACATGGGCGGCTGGGGCATCCTCGATTACGGGATCAATTTCTCGGAGAAGCCCGATGACTGGATCCAGCTCGGGTACGCCTCCTATCTCTGTCACTGGGCCCTGATGAACAGCGGCAAGCCCGAGGATAACTACGGCTACTGGTATCCGGGTGTGGAAAACGACGGCGCCAGCGGCTGGACCTTCAACAACTCCAAGTGGGGCAACGCCTGGATCCGCAAGGAAGTACCGCGCGGTCCGTGGAACTACGACGGCGAGATCGACCTGGGCTACGGAGCCTCCACCCGCATGGCGCGGACCATCGTAACGCGTGATGCTATATTCGGATGGATCGGGTACGGCGGCGAACTGGTTCAGAACGGCAAGGAATTCAGCATCATCCCCCGCGACGGCCTCCGCACCCGCTTCTCCGCCATCGACGGAGCGAACCGGGTAAGTCTGGAGCTGGAGAGAGACGGATTCGCTTCGGAGGTGCCTGTGCGGATCTCGGAGGATTTTCGGAGGATCAGGTTCACGCTGGAAGACAGGACCGCAGACGGCAGACCGCAGACGGCAGAAGACCGCAGACGGCAGACCGCAGACGGCGGTCTGCGGTCCGCGGTCGGCGGTCTTCCACCCATTCACTATTCACTATTCACTATATCTTCCACCCTCCCCACCCCTCCCCGCCTCACGGCCAACGGAAAA
>CAZEKJ010000024.1:36979-42979 GCA_964512915.1 uncultured Porphyromonadaceae bacterium | reverse complement strand
TCATCAGGGGCGCAAAATCAGGAGAAAAGTGGGTATTTTCGGTTCCGGTAAATGGGGCGGTGCGGGTTGAGGTGAGGATGTAAACCCAAAAGAAGGGGCTAAAGCCCAGAATGTTTGGGAGGAGCCCTGGTAACCCCTAGCTAAAGCTCAGGGGCAACTGATATCCGGCGGCATTGGCCTATTGGCACATTAGCACATTGGCACATTAGCACATTAGCATATGAAAACAAAACTCCTCCTTATTTCTGTTCTGGTAATATCTTTTGCGTGCAATAAAATTGAATACAAAAAGGATTTATCAGGCTCCTGGAATTTCATCATCGACTCCCTGGATCAGGGGATCGAACAGCAGTATTATCTGACTGAGTTCCCGGATGACACCCTTCACCTGCCGGGGAGCCTGGATTCCAACGGCAAGGGCTTTGCCGTGGGGGTGACTACGGAGTGGACGGGGCAGGTGGTTGACCAGTCGTGGTACTCAGCCGATAAATACGAGAAATACCGCAAGCCCGGGAACATCAAGATCCCGTTCTGGCTGCAGCCCGATTTTTATTACGTGGGTGCCGCGTGGTACCAGCGGGAGATCCGGATCCCGCCGGCCTGGAAGGGGCAGCGGATTATCCTCACCCTTGAGCGGTGCCACTGGACCACTTCCGTCTGGCTCGATGATTCCCCGCTTGGTAACCAGGTGAGCCTGGCCACCCCGCACCGCTACGACCTTTCAAAATATGCGAAACCCGGCCGGCACCTGCTCACCATCCGTGTGGATAACCGGATGTTTGTGGACGTTGGACTCAACGCGCACAGCGTAAGCGACCACACCCAGGGCAACTGGAACGGCATCGTAGGCGGCATCACACTGGAGGCCCTGCCAGCCGTGGCACTCGGGCCCGTTAAGGTTTATCCCGATATAAAAAACCGGGTGCTAAAAGTGGTCGGCGGTTTTGAGAACACATCGGCCCAACCGGAAGAGATCGCCTTTGAGGCGCGCGTTTTCAAAAACGGAACAGCCCAGACCGTTATGAGCCCGGTGAAATTCATCAAGGAAATCCCCACCGGCAGCGAGGCCTTCGAATTCATTTACGCCATGGGTGATTCCTGCCAGCTCTGGGATGAATTCAGTCCGAACCTCTACCGGCTCGATCTTACAGTTACTATGAAATCGACCGGCAATGCCGAACATCAGGATATACTCTTTGGCATGCGGGAATTCAGGGCCGACAGCACACGTTTGGCCATCAACGGCCGTCCGACATTCCTGCGGGGTACACTGGAGTGCGCCATCTTCCCGAAAACCGGCTATCCCGCCCTGGAAGTTGAGGAGTGGCAGCGAATCTATCGGGTTATAAAATCACACGGACTCAACCACATGCGGTTCCACAGCTGGTGCCCGCCCGAAGCGGCCTTTACCGCGGCGGATATCGAAGGCGTATACCTGTACGCGGAGTGCGGTGCCTGGGCCAATGTGGGCACCGGAAATGATTTTGATAAATGGCTGTACGCGGAGAGCGAACGGATTGTAAATGAATACGGTAACCATCCTTCCTTCGTCATGATGTCCTACGGCAATGAGCCGGGCGGCAGCAACCAGGTGTCCTTTCTCGATGAATTTGTGACCTACTGGAAAAACAAGGATAACCGCCGGGTATACACGGCTGCATCGGGCTGGCCAACCATCCCCTCGCAGGATTTCTACTGCCGGCCGGAACCCCGAATCCAGGGCTGGGGCCAGGGGCTCGGCAGTATCATCAACGCACAACCACCCCAAACCCGCTATGACTTCCACGAGATCAACGCCACCCGTTTCCCCGGAAAACCCGTGGTCAGTCATGAGATCGGCCAGTGGTGCGTCTATCCGAACTTCAACGAGATCCCGAAATATACCGGCAACCTGAAAGCTAAAAACTTCGAGATTTTCAAGGAAACGTTGGAGGCTTCCAACCTCGGAAATCTCTCTTCTGAATTCCTCCTGGCATCCGGAAAATTACAGGCCCTCTGCTATAAGGCTGATATCGAAGCCGCCTTGCGTACCCCCGGCATGGCCGGGTTCCAGCTGCTCGACCTGCACGACTTTCCCGGTCAGGGTACCGCACTGGTTGGCGTCCTCGACCCGTTCTGGGAAGAAAAAGGATATATCACGCCGGAAGAATACAGCGCCTTTTGCAATGCAGTGACACCTTTGGCCAGAATCGACAAAATGGTGCTGAGCAATAATGAGACTTTTAAGGCGGATATCGAGATTGCGAACTTTGGCGCTGTTGATTTGAATTCCGAAGTGGTAATCAGAATTAAGAGTTCCGAGGGTCCAATCGTAAGTGAGAAGGTTTTTGCGTCAACATCCATACCCACCGGAACAAACACTCCGATCGGACATTTTGAGTGGCAATTGGCCTCAATAACCAAAGCCTCCAAATTTACCATGGAGGTTTCAGTTGAAAGCCACACAAATTCCTGGAACCTCTGGGTCTACCCCCTTTCCGACCAACCGGCAACCGGCAACCGGCAACTGGCAACCGAAAAACCGGCAACCGGCAACCGGCAACTGGCAACCAGCCAACCGGCAACCAGCCAACCGGCAACCAGAATTCCCGTTTTCCCCACCCTCTCCCCGGCTCTCGTGAAATTATTGGAAAACGGCGGATCGGCGATCCTCGCCCTGGGCCCGGATGGCGTGGCGGCGGACAAGGGCGGCAGCATCGCCCTCGGCTTCTCGAGCATCTTTTGGAACACAGCCTGGACCCGCGGTCAGGCCCCACATACGCTCGGCATCCTCTGCGACCCCAAACACCCGGCGCTGGCCGATTTCCCCACCGAATACCACAGCAACTACCAGTGGTGGGATATCATCAGCCAGGCCAAACCCCTGATCATCAACCAGCCCGATACGGTGCATCAGCCCATCGTCAGGATCATCGACGACTGGTTCACCAACCGCAGCCTGGCGCTGGTAGCTGAATATCAGGTTGGAAACGGCAAACTCATCCTCACGGGAGCCGACCTTACCACGAAGCTCAATGAGCGGATCGGCGCACGGCAGCTGCTAAGGAGTTTGCAGCGGTACGCCGCCAGTTCGGACTTTAACCCTTCACTGCGGTTGAGCATTGCCGATCTGAGACTTTTTTCCACCTCGTCCCGCCCTGCAGGGGCGCCATCTGAGTAACCTCCGGCGTGAGCCGGAGGAGGTCACAGCCCGTATCACCACGTGAGCCGGAGGAGGTCACAGCCCGCACCACCCCACCTGCCCGGAGGTAGCAGGATAGGACGTCCAGGTGACTGCCGTGACAGAGACATCACTCATGGCGGGTGCCCTCCGGCTGTCGCCGGAGGTTACTCAAATGACGCCCCTCCGGGGCTACTGGACGCACAATGCGTCCGACATATGCGTCTCTACTCTTGCTGCGAGGTGGCCCAGGTGCTCGAATACAGCCAGCCCAGGACGCGCAAGCCTTTCTCGTCGGGAGACAGATTGTCGTATTCGGCCCTGGCTTTTTCGTTGTTGATGCGCTTTTCCTCTTCGATCCGTCGGATAGTCTCCTGCTGCAGCCGGTGAATCCGGTTCTGGAGGAAATTCTGGGCAACCGAGGGAAAGAGCTCCAGCAGGAGTTCCTCTTTTTCTGATTGGGCAAGGTGCAGTCCGGTTATTTCGTCCTCGGGATTGGGCTGTTTCTGATGCGCATGGGTGTCATACGGGATCTCTTCGCGGTGCCCGCAAACCAGCTCCCGGAAATCCGGATCGATCGGCAGCGGGGTTTTACCATACGAGCCCTTCACCAGATTCACGAACTGAACGGATGTGGTGGTAAACCAGGGCTGCTTGTTGTTTTCATCGATGGCACAGTTGACGGCCTGTACCCCGATGATCTGGCTGGTAGGCGTTACCAGCGGAGGACAGCCCGATTTGAGCCGTACCATCGGAACCAGTTCCAGCGCACGGTTCAGCAGGTGATCGAGCTTCAGCTGCTTCAGCTGGGCCAGCATGTTAGTGTACATCCCGCCCGGGATCTCGGCTTTCCGCACCAGCTCATCGGCGGCGGGAAGAACAAACCACTCCTCTATGGCACTGCAGGCCTCCAGCAAATCGTCCTCCTTGTCCATGTGGGCAGCGCGGATCGCATCGTCGAACCGCTTGCTGATGGTCTCCGGCAGCTTGTAATTACTGATATTGAACTCACGGGGCAGCGGCCCGTCGGAGCCAAACTGGGCCAACTCCACGCGAATCAGCCTCAATTCATCGTTAATCCCGGCAACTTTCTCCCGGTTAACACCTGTTTCAATCCCAAGTTTATCGGCAAAAATCTGGATCAGCTCATACGCCGGTGCCGCGGTACCTCCCGAGAAATTCAGGAGGGCGGTGTCTACGATGTCGGCCCCGTTAAGGATGGCCATCAGAGTAGATGCGAGTCCGTATCCGGGCGTGCAGTGAGTATGGAAATCGACCGGCACAGCAACGGCACGTTTGAGCCCCCGCACCAGTTCCCCGCTCAGCGAGGGAGGAATCAGCCCGGCCATGTCCTTCACCGAGATCATGTCGGCCCCCATCTGCTCCAGGATTACCGCCAGCTGAACATAATAATCCACCGTAAAAATATTCCGGGGCAGCGCACGGCCGGTGAAGAAGGCCTTTACCTTTTCCATTGCGGCAAAGTGCGGATCCACCGTATAGCATATCGCGCAATCTGCAATACCCCCGTTTTTCTTCACATATTTAATGGTGCTGACCATGTTTGACACATCGTTTAGTGCATCGAAGATCCGCATGATACTGATTCCCGACTGCACAGCCAGCCGGTTGAATCCCTCAATTACCTCATCGGGATAAGGACTGTAGCCGAAGAGGTTTCGTCCGCGGCTTAACGCCGTAAGATGCGTGGCATCCCCAATCGCGGCCTTGATTTTCGATAACCGGTCCCAGGGATCCTCATTCAGGTAACGCATCACCGCATCCGGAACGGCGCCGCCCCAAACCTCAACGGCATAAAAACCTGAATCCCTGTACAGAGGCAGCACCCTGTCAACCTGCCCCTGAGTCATTCGGGTTGCAAACAGCGATTGCTGCCCGTCGCGCAAGGTCACATCTCGGATCAATAATTTTCCAGACATTTTAACCAACTGATTTATTGTAACTTAACAGATAAATCTGGACTTTCAGGATTCCGGATTTCTCTTATAAAGCTACGGCAGAATCACGCCCGCTTTCAATGATTAATATCACTGATAAATGTCATATAGTGGACTCCCAAAACCAGGATAATGAATGACAATTGCATTTACCTTTGGTGGCTAAAAAAATAATCGGATGAACAAATATTCTGTCAAGTTTCTATTTAAGGGCTTACTTCTTCTGGCCTCCGGATTGTTGCTATTTCCGGCATTGTCTTTTGCTGCCACCAGTGGAACGATTCCTTCTCTCGGCCCGGTCCGGATTGAGTTTATCCTTTTTGGACTCACCCTCGCATGCGTAGCTCTTTTCCACCATAAAACCATGCAGGTGGCCCTTTTAGGCCTGGCCGTAATTCTGGCCTTCAAATTCATTTTCGATCCCGGATTCAACCTGATCGAGCATGTGGTCGGGACCCCGGAAAAGGAAGGTGAATGGCGTATCCTGCTGAATTTACTGGGTCTTCTTTTCGGTTTTGCCATACTGGCCAAGCATTTTGAGGAATCCAGAATTCCGGAGATCCTGCCCAACTATCTTCCCAACAATTGGCTGGGTGGTGTGGTACTGCTGTTCCTGATCATGTTCCTCTCTTCATTCCTCGACAATATTGCTGCTGCGATGATTGGCGGCACCATGGCTATGGTTCTGTTCAAGGGCAAGGTTCACATGGGCTTCCTTGCGGCAATAGTGGCCGCCAGCAACGCCGGGGGCGCCGGTTCTGTTGTGGGAGATACCACAACCACCCTGATGTGGATCGATGGGGTTAATCCGTTATGGGTGACCAAAGCCTTCATTGCCTCCATCTCCTCCTTTTTTATTTTCGGAGTTGCCGGCGCCATTCA
>CAZEKJ010000024.1:30172-36969 GCA_964512915.1 uncultured Porphyromonadaceae bacterium | reverse complement strand
CCCAGCCGATCGTCAAGCATAATGATCACAATATCAGGGTTGACGGAGGAAAACTGTTGATAGTACTGATGATTCTGGTTCTGGCCATCTTTACAAACTATACGCTGGATTTTCCAGCCTTAGGGGTTTGGGTGGGGATACTCATCGGAGCGACCTTCCGGAAAACGCCCTGGATCGAACTGAAAAATGCCTGGAAGGGAACCGTTTTCCTGATGTCACTCGTAACCATTGCCTCGCTCATGCCGGTTGACGAGCTTCCGCCCGCTTCGTGGGTCAGCGCCTTTATCCTGGGTTTTGTCTCTGCGGTTTTCGACAACATCCCGCTTACCAAGCTCTGCCTTGAACAGGGAGGCTATGACTGGGGAATACTTGCCTATTCGGTCGGTTTCGGCGGATCGATGATCTGGTTCGGCTCCTCAGCAGGAGTTGCACTGTCAAATATGTATCCCGAAGCCAAAAACACCATCAACTACATCCGCAAGGGTTGGCACGTGACGCTGGCATACATTGTCGGGTTTTTCATCATGTTGGGTATCGGCGGCTGGAATCCTCACCCGCCTCATAAAAAATCGCATGAAAACCCCAATACGGAGCTGAAAAATGAGTAGCTTTAGTCATCTTGAATAAAATATTTCATTTTTTGACTCGATTGCCCCAAATCAACTAATGTCCCTCTACATAATTATCATTATCGCCATTGCATTGGTCTTCAACTTCCTTAACGGAATGAACGATGCTGCAAATTCAATTGCTACAGTGGTCGCGACTAAAGTACTTTCACCACTCCAGGGAGTTGCATGGGCAGCCTTCTGGAACTTTGCGGCAGCTTTCCTTTTTGGAGTAACCGTTGCCACCGTAATAGGCAAAGGAATTGTTGATGCCGAAATCGTCAATGCAAACGTTGTGTTCGCGGCCCTTGTCGGCTCCATTATCTGGGTTTATACATGCACCTTTTTTGGACTTCCGATCAGTGTTTCCCATGCCCTTATCGGGGGTCTTATCGGACCTGCCCTGATCATCGGAGGCCCGGATACCCTAGTCATGACCGGTATTATCAAAGTTGCCCTCTTCATTTTTATCTCCCCACTGTTGGGGATAGCCCTGGGTTACCTGGCAATGATAGGAACCATGTGGGTATTTAAAAAAAGTTCCCCGCGAAAAGTCGATTCGATTTTCAGGGCACTTCAGCTGGTCTCCTCAGCGATCTTCAGTCTGGGCCATGGCAGCAACGACGCACAGAAAACAATGGGAATCATTGCAATCCTTCTCTTTAGTACCGGCAACATGGCCGGAGAATTTCACGTTCCCCTTTGGGTCATTATATCATGCTATGGGACAATCTCCATGGGAACACTCCTGGGGGGATGGAAGGTTATCAAAACCCTGGGCAACTCGCTCACTCAGCTGAAACCGGTCCAGGGGTTCTGTGCTGAAACCGCTGGTGCACTTACCGTTATCGGCAGTACACTTGGCGGAATCCCGGTGAGCACCACGCATACCATTACCGGATCCATCATGGGTGTCGGAATGGCGAAACGATTGTCTGCCGTACGGTGGGGAGTAGCCGGCAATATCGTTCTCGCCTGGCTTCTCACGATACCCGCATCCATGATTCTTGGTGGCATTGTTTATCTGATCGCCCAAGGCATATCAGGGTAAATTAACTATATTTCCCCCTTAAAGTAATTTGCAAAACCTAACTATTCAGCGATATGGCAAAAGGAATTCTTCGCAAAATCCTTCTCCCGAAAGAGGAGAAATTCTTTCCGATGTTCGAGGCTATGGCAGATTACCTGATCCAAAGTGCCGAAATTCTGGCAAAAGTGATCGCCAGCCCCGATCCGGCCGGTCAGGAAGAATCTATGAAACAGATCAAACAGCTTGAAAAAAAGGCGGATGATGTGGCTCATAGCGTTTTCGATGAACTGGATGTCACTTTCATAACCCCGTTTGACCGGGAAGATATCCATCAGCTGACCTCCAAAATGGATGATGTCCTTGATTATATCAATTCAGCGAGCCAGCAGATCAAACTGTACCAACCACAAAAGCTGGTTCCTCAGTTTAACGAAATGATGATGGTGATCATCCATGGCTGCCAGCAGGTGCAGATTGCCGTGAAAGAACTCCGGAACCTCAAGAAGCCGGAAAACATCACAACAGCCTGCGTAAAAATCAATGAGCTGGAAAACCTGGCTGACGACATCTACCACAAACTCATCTCTGAGCTTTTCACCACGGAAACCAATGCCATCGAACTGATCAAGAACAAGGACATCCTCGAAACCCTGGAACTCACCACCGATGCTTTGGAGGATGTTTCTGATATTTTGAAAACGATTATTATCAAATCTGCCTAAACCTCAACCGGCAACCGGCAACCGGCAACCGGCAACCGGTAACCATTAACAAGTAACCAGCAACCAGCAACCAGTAACCAGTAACCCCCATGAAACACCTCCTCATCCTTATCGCAACTGCCTGCCTCCTCGCCTCCTGCAAACCGGCATCAGATAAAAAAGCAGTCGACAACCCCCTCGTTGCGGAATTCACCGCTCCTTTCGGCGTACCTCCCTTTGAACAGATCAAGCCGCATCACTATATGCCTGCCTTTAAACAGGGTATGGAAGAGCAACTGAAAGAGGTGGATGCCATCGTCAACAACAGGCAGGAGCCCACCTTTGCCAATACCATCGTGGCACTCGACGAATCGGGCGAACTGCTCGCCAAGGTTTCGCGCGTGTTCTTCAGCCTGGCCGAAGCCAACACGAGCGATTCGCTTCAGCAGATCCAGATGGAAATATCCCCGCTGCTTTCTGCACACGGAGATGCCATCGACCTGAATCCCAGGCTTTTTGAACGGATCAAATCGGTATATGAGAATCAGGGGAAGTTCAACCTTAAATCCGATGAAGTGTACATCCTGGAGAACATATACAAAGGGCTGGTGCGCAACGGAGCCAATCTGGATCCGGAAAAGAAGGAGCAACTCAAAAAACTTAATGAGGAGCTGTCGGTTCTCACGGTGCAGTTCGACCAGAACGTGCTGGCCGAAACGAATGGCTTCAGGATCGTGATCGATAATAAAGAGGATCTGGCCGGGCTGCCGGAAAGTGTGATATCGGCCGCAGCCGAGGCGGCTAAAGCCGCCGGCCTCGACGGTAAATGGGCATTCGGGCCCACCCGCCCGAGCATGACCCCTTTCCTTCAATATGCCGATAACCGCGACCTGCGGAAAATACTGTACGACGGATACCTCAGCCGCGGTAATAACCCCAACGACAAGAACAACAATGAAATTCTGTCGAAAATCATCAGTCTGAGAACAAAACGGGCTCAACTACTGGGCTACACCAGCCATTCGGCCATCGTCCTGGAACCCAGGATGGCCAAAACACCGGAAAACGTCCTGACCCTCCTCGATAAAATTTGGGCCTCAGCCATCCCCGCAGCCGTTAAGGACCGCGATGAAATGCAGCAGATCATCAGCCGGGAGGGCGGAAAATTCAAGCTCGAACCTGCCGACTGGATCTATTATGCTGAAAAACTGCGCAAAGAAAAATATGACCTCGATGAAAATGAGCTCCGGCCCTATTTCAAGGTTGAAAACGTCCGGGATGGCGCTTTTGATGTGGCTAATAAACTCTATGGCATCACCTTCACCGAGATCAAGGACATTCCAAAACCTCATCCGGAAGCCATGGCCTACGAAGTGAAGGAAGCCGACGGATCACACATCGGTGTACTTTACATGGACCTCTTCCCGCGCCCCAGCAAGCAGCAGGGCGCATGGTGCGGAGCCTATCGCGAGCATTGTTTTCAGCAGGGCATAGAAATCACCCCCGTGGTTACCATGGTCGGAAACTTTACCCGCCCAACCGGCGACACCCCGGCTCTCATCAGCCTCGACGAAGCCCTCACCCATTTCCATGAATTCGGCCATGCACTCGAGGGACTCTTCGCCGAAAACAAGCTGAGCACAACCTTCATCGCATGGGATTTCGTGGAGCTTCCCAGTCAGATCATGGAGCATTGGGCTACCGAACCCGAAGTGCTGAAATCCTATGCCCGTCACTATCAGTCCGGCGAACCCATCCCGGATGCCCTGATCGAAAAGATGAAGAAGAGCAGCTTCTTTAACCAGGGATTTACCTCAACCGAATTCCTCGCAGCCTGCTACCTCGATATCGCCTTTCACAGCCGTACCGACACCACCCGGCTCGACATAGGCACTTTCGAAAAAGAGTACCTCACCGGCAAAGGACTGATCCCGGAAATCTATCCGCGCTATCGCAGTACCTATTTTATCCACATAACCGGAGGGTATGACTCCGGATACTACAGCTACGAATGGGCCGCTGTGCTCGACAATGATGCTTTCGAGGCCTTCAAGGAAAAGGGGCTCTTCGATAAGGCAACCGCTAAATCATTGAGAGACAACATACTATCGAAAGACGGCACCATGGACCCCATGCAGATGTTCATCAATTTCCGCGGCCGCCAGCCCGATATTACGCCGCTGATGAAGAACAGGGGGTTTTTGGATTGACGATTTACGATTTACGATTTACGATTTACGATTTGGGTTTCGGGTATCAGGTATCGGGTTTCGGGCGCCAGAACTGTCATCCCGGCGAAGGCCGGGATCTCCTGAAAGATGCTCCGAGGGATGGGATCCTGACTTTCGTCAGGATGACAGTTCTGGCGCCCCAAACCCCAAACCCCAAACCTCAAACCCTATACCCCAAACCCCAACCCTTCACGCCAGCAGTTCGGCGAGCATCCCCACATCCGACAGATCCAGCAGATTCTCATTGATCATCCGGTCGGCCAGGCCCTGCTTCCGGGATTGGAGGGTTAATACTTTTTCTTCAATGCTGCCGGTAGTGATAAACTTATAGGCGATCACCGGCTTATCCTGCCCGATCCGGTGAGCCCGGCTGATGGCCTGTAATTCGCTCGCAGGATTCCACCAGGGATCCAGAATGAACACATAGTCGGCTGCGGTAAGGTTCAGCCCAACACCCCCTGCCTTCAGACTGATCAGAAAAACCGGTATCGCCGGATCCTGGTTAAAACGATCGATAGCCTGACTGCGCGCTTCAGGCCGGTCGGATCCGGTAAGGCTCACCCAGGGAATCGAGGCTTCCTCCAGAAACCCTCCGATTAGATCCAGATGCATCACGAACTGCGAGAATATCAGAATCTTATGCCCTTCAGATACAATTTCGGCCACCATGGAAAGAATGTGATCAGTCTTTCCTGACGAACCGCTGTAATCAGGATCTTTCAATACCGGATGGTTCGAAATGAGCCGGAGCTCAAGCAGATAGCTCAGAATCACCATCCGGTTCTCCGCCGGCCCTTCTCCCGCCCGCTCCTCCATCAGATAATTCCGGATCTCCGATTTCCGGGTTTCATACACGGCGGATTGATCCTCCGTGGGATCGCAATATCGTGTTTCAATGGTAAGTTGCGGCAGCTCGGGTGCCACAGCCTCCTTGGTCCGCCGAAGGATAAACGGCCTCACCAGACGCCTGATCCGCTCGGTCTTCGCCGCATCCATCCCCCGGTCTATCGGAGCAGCATATTGTCGGGTGAATATCTCACGGCTGCCCAGCAGACCGGGATTCAGAAAATCCATCTGCGACCAGAGATCCGTCACTGAGTTCTCTACCGGAGTGCCTGTCAGAACGAAACGGTTTCGGCTCTTCAGTCGCTTAACCGACCTGGCGGTTTCGGAATCAGGGTTTTTCACAGCCTGACTTTCATCCAGTATGATAGTACTGAAATAGAATGTCTCCAGCATCCCGATATCATTCCTCACAACGCCGTAGGTTGAGAGAATCACATCATATTTCCCGAGAAAATCATGGTCAGTGATCCGGTCGGATCCGGTCATCCGGTACATTAGCAGCCCGGGGGTAAACTTCCTGATCTCATTCTCCCAGTTGTGCAGAATGCTTACCGGCATCACAACCAGGCTGGAGCCCGTGAAACCGGGTTCGTTATGCAAATGATCGAGCATCGATAGCACCTGAAGGGTTTTCCCAAGCCCCATGTCATCGGCCAGAAAACCGCCAAAACCCTCACCGGCCAGGGCCACCAGCCATCGCACCCCCGCAAGCTGATATGGGCGGAGAATTTCAGCCGTGGAACTATTAATCTCCACGCCCGTTTCCATCAGCCGCCCAACCAGCCGTTCAAGATTCTTACTCTCCGATGGCAACCTGTGGAGTATCTCCTCCAGGAGCGGAAACTGAAACCGGTGCAGCCGTACTTTCCCACCCTCCCGGCGGCTTAGCGCCAGTGCATCATGAAAACGGCCAAACCACTCCTGTGGAATGAGAAAAATTCTCCCATCCGGCAACAGATAGGCCCTGTTTCCAGATAAAATATTGTCTCTCAACCGAGTAAATGGAAACTCAAATCCTCCCACCCGTATCAGAATACGCAGATCAAACCAGTCTCCCTCCTCAACCACTTCAGATTCAAATCCAGAATTTCCTATATAATAATCGGAATCAAGAGTTTGCTTTATCCTGATATTGTACGTATCCAGAAGTCCCTTCCGTTCGGATAAAAACTGAACCATCCCGAGCCCGTTCTCACCAGGATACTGGAATTCCGGCGAGAGGATAAAAGCCGATCCGCTCTTAAAATTCAAACCCAGCCCCAAAATAAAATTGTTTACGTCCAATTCTGCGCCCCGGTCACGCAGCGTTACCTCATAGGCTGGCGGAAAGGCATCGGATTCCATCTTCACCATACGCTCCTCCTCTTTCCCCCACAACACT
>CAZEKJ010000024.1:0-30162 GCA_964512915.1 uncultured Porphyromonadaceae bacterium | reverse complement strand
GAAACGATAAAATAACGACCATCTCCCCCTGCCAGTCCATGGTCAGCTCGAGAACCGGTTCCGGGACCGGCCGCAGGGTCTCCACCCGGAAACCGGCGGCGTTCACCGGGTACCGGCAGGTAGTCTGATACACAAAGGTCTGGAAGTATTTCTCCTCCATATGCGCCGGAATCTCAATACGGTCTTTCAGCAAAAAAGGCCGGATCCGCTTGCCATCAATGCCGTTCACGGAATACACCGCTTGTCCCGACAGCAGGATACAGGGATTCTCCGACAGTACCATCCCGGGCCGGGTTCGCAAATTGAGCTTCTGGTGATTATGCTCTATCGAAATATAATAGCTAAGGCCTTCTGCTCCCTTGTCGAAATGAAAGGACACCTCTGCCGGTTCCGCCTGCAACTCCAGCGGCTTCAGGGAAATTTTCTGCCCATTGGCATAGTGCAAGCCGATCCGGTTCTCCGTGATGAATTGAATGGCCTTTGCCATCCGGGAATCCACCATGGGGCGAAACAGGTTCTTATGAAAGCTCTCGGGTTTGGATTTTAGTATATCTGGCAACCTCGCTTTTGTTTTACTTAGATTTTTGGCCAGTGATTCCCATGACAGCTCGCTCACCATGCGGATCAGCGAAACCTCAGCCTGATCCGGCCGCGGCTCAAGGGATCTGTAATTCTTCAGGTCGATGGGCCTCAGGAAGGTATCATAATCCAGCGTAAGCGAGATCTCGGCAATACAGGCCTCGATCGTGCAGCCCAGCAGCTCATCACTTCTGAGAACAAATCGCAGTTGTATTTCAGGACTCTCCGGCATGGCTTAATAAAAAGCCGCTAAAGTTACCGGATGTTAGTCAAATAACTGATGAAAGCATTTATTATCTGAGCAGTCTCGTTATTTTTGCACCGTGAATATTACGATCAGCCTGATATACAATCTCTCCCTTCTAGTTGCCATCAGCATTGTCTCAGCATTCATTAATGACAGGTGGTCCGGGAAAACAACCCTGGGCTCAATTATGCAAGGCATCATCTTTGGATCGGCCGCGATTATCGGAATCCTGTCACCGTTTGTACTTACACCGGGACTGATCTTTGACGGACGGTCGGTCGTCCTGAGCCTGAGCAGCCTGTTCTTTGGCCCGGTTACCGGCGCCGTTGCCGGAACCATGGCCCTGATCACCCGGCTGGCAGTCGGCGGCCCGGGAACTACCATGGGAGTATTGGTAATCCTCGAATCGGTTCTTATCGGAATTCTTTTTTATTACCGCTGGAAGAATTTGCATATCAGGCTGACTATCTGGCGGCTTGTCATCGTCAGCCTGCTCGTCCACCTGATTATGCTGGCACTGATCTTGACCCTGCCCAGAGAAGTGGTGGCCGAAACTTTCAGGAGGATCGTCTTTCCGGTTCTGGTCATTTACCCCGCAGCAGCCGTGCTGATCGGGAAAATCCTGATCGACCAGGAGGCCCGCAGGCGGGCTCTTGAGGAGGCAGATTTCGCCAGGAAGCAGGCCGAACAGGCAAACAAGCTGAAGGATGCATTCATTTCCAACGTCTCCCACGAAATCCGGACCCCCCTCAATGCAATACTGGGATTTACGAACCTTCTTCAAACAGAGGATCCCGGCAAATACAGCCCGGATGAAAACCAGTTTTTCAACCGTATCAATCAGGCCGGTAACCGGTTGATGCGTACGGTTGACCTTATCATAAACTTCTCCAGGCTTCAGATCGGAGATTTTAAAGTTAACAAGAAAGAGATCTATCTTGACGATCTGATTGAAACCCTGATCCGTGAATTTGAAGCACTGGCTGGTAAGCGCAAGGCACCCATTACTTTCACTAACCAGGCGGCCAATGCCATGATTCTCAGCGATCACTTCTGCATTTCCCAGTCGGTGGCCCAGATTCTGAGTAATGCGGTTAAATTCAGCAACGGTGATAAGGTCGACATCCTCCTGTTCCAAAACCCCGGGGGATTTCTCACTATTGAAATCCGCGACCACGGCATCGGCATCGCCAGCGAACATGTTAATTCTCTTTTCTCACCCTATACAACGGAAGAAGAAGGTCTAACCCGATCCTACGGGGGACTCGGACTGGGTCTCTCACTGGCAAAAAAGCTGCTGGATCAGGTCTATGCAGCAATCGAGGTGAGATCGGTCAAAGGAGAAGGAACGGTTTTCACAATCACTTTTCCGCCAGAATCAGCCTGGATTCTCTTAAAAAAAGGGAAGCCACAAAGACCAGCACGGAAATCCCGGCAAAAAGGGTCAGGTTCTGGCCGGTTAAAATAAACATTCTAGGAAATAAATCCCTGGTAATTATCGCGGTTGACTATTTCAAACCGGTTCTCCGGATAGGCTCTCTGGAATGTTTTCGGCAGGTATGCCCTGGTTTGGGGGTTCCATTTAAACTCAAAGGCACGCAGTACCCCGTCGCTTTCTTCAAGGTAATCAATTTCTTGCTGGCTCTGAGTCCTCCAGAAAAACCGGTTGGTAAATATCCTGTTGTTTCCCAGATATTTGATTCGCTCACTGACCAGAAAATTTTCCCATAAAGGCCCGATATCCTGCCGAAGTGCCGCCGGACTGAACTGCTGGATCACCGCATTGCGCAGCCCATTGTCGTAGAAATAGATTTTCCTCGATTTGGTCAGCTCGTTCCGAAGGTTCCTGCTGAACGATGGTAACCTGAACACTATGTATGCTTTCTCAAGAAAACCGATATATCGCTCCACGGTTTCATTATCCAAACCAACTATCTTGCTCAGCTCATGGTAGGAAACTTCATTCCCGGTTTGAAATGCCAGTGCCTGCACCAGCTTTTCCAAAGCTGCCGGTTTTTGAACCTTTTCCCAGGTCAAAATATCTTTGTACAAATAGCTGTTGGCAAGTTCCGTCAGAATTTCCCGCGAATCAGCCGGGTTATTAACCACATCCGGATAATACCCGTAAACCAGCCGGTGCTCAAGCAAACGATTCTCCTCAAGAACTCCGTTAAACTTGCACAACTCCTGATAAGACAAGGGATACAGGGAATACTCCCACTTCCGGCCGGTCATCGGCTCGTTTACTTTATTGGCGAGTTCAAATGAAGAAGACCCCGATGCAATCACTTTGATCCCGGGTAGTTCATCGACAATTATTTTAAGGCATAGTCCGATATTCCCAATCCTCTGCGCTTCATCAATTACCACTAATCGATTATCTCCAAAGAGGACCTGGAATTTTTCTCCATTCGGATTATTAAACATCTCCCTCACATCTGCATAATCACCATTCAGCCATAGAGATTTCAGCTCCTGGTTTTTAACCAACTCCCTTAACAGCGTGGTTTTCCCAGCTTGCCGGGGACCAAGTAGAATAATGGCTTTGGAATCTGACAACCGTTTAAGAATGTTGTCACTAATTTGTCTTTCAATCATTTTGGTCACAATTTCAGACAAAAATAAAACATTTTGCGATTACAACCGCAATTTATTGTAATATATTGCGACTACAACCGCAAATAAACGGATTTACATCTTCCTTCGGGCACCGAAAAATCCGTACCACGATGCCAGCAGCAGTGGAATCAGGACAATGATCAGCGATGTTTTCAGGCTCAGGTAATCCGCAGCCAGTCCGAACAGGAGCGGGATAAAGAAGCCTCCGGAGATGGCCATGATCAGGTACGAAGAAGCCTCATTGGTGAATTTCCCGAGTCCATCGATAGAAAGGGAGAAGATCGTGGCAAACATAATCGAGATAAAGAGGCCGGTGAGGATGATCGAATAGATGGCCACATAGCCGGTGCTGGCCATGGATATGATAATCAGGAGTCCGGCAATGGCTCCGAACCAGCCCACCAGCCGGCCGGGATTCACTTTGATCAGCATACCGGCACCCAGCAGCCTGCCGATCATCAGTCCGAGAAACATCAGGCCTGATATATCCACCGCACGCGACTTTTCAATCGGCGCCTCCTGCATGAAATAAGGGGTCATCAGCTGATACAGAATGGCCTCGGCCCCCATGTATAGCAGAAGAACTATAAAACCGGTCTTGAAATGGCGGTAATTCCAGGCGCTCTTTTTGGAGACATCCTGAGCAGCACCTGCCGATTGCTCCTGCGGAACTTCATTCGGATTCACCGGCATTTTGGCCAGGCGGATCAGGAATCCGAGCCCGGCATACATCACGGTGAGAATCAGGTAAAACCAGATGATCCCCTGGAACGGGTCATCTTTGAAAAGCTTCAGGATAAAGCCACCGGCCACGTAGGAAGTCAGGAAGGCCCCCACGGCGCCCAACCCCTGCGAAAAATTGATCCGGCTGGCGGCCGACTTGTCGGGCCCCAGAGCCCTGACGTATGGATTACAGGCAACCTGAAGAAAAGTGGCGCCGGAAAACATCACAAATACCCCGACCAAAAACAGGGGGTACGACATAAACATCGCCCCGGGGACAAAAACCAGCAGACCCAACGCCGCCAGCACGCAACCCACAACGATGGTTGTCACCGTCTTGTATTTGTCGATGAACAGCCGGGCCGGGTAGGAAATGGCAAAAAAGGCAAAAAAAGATATCGAGGTTAACAGGGAAGTCTGGAAATTATTCAGGCTGAACGTCTCCTGAAACAGCGCCACCAGCACGTTCGCCAGGTTCCATACGAAGCCGAGCATGAAGAACTGAAAATTCACCAGGATGAGGGGGTAGAGGGGGGACTTCTTCATTTACGATTTACGATTTACGATTTACGATTTACGATTTGGGTATCGGGTAACTGGTAACTTTCTCCCAAATCTAGCAAATTTCAAACAGGGAAAACGCAGGTTATCGTAGTTCCTATGCCCGGTATACTTTCCACGGCAAGCCGACCGCCCAGTTTCTCCATAAAGGTCCTGCATAGGGGAAGACCCAGACCGGTACCCTTTTCGCCGTTGGTTCCCGGGGTGCTTTTCCGTGTTCCGGGACTGAGCAGGGTCGACAGTGTTTCCTGGTTCATTCCCACCCCACGATCATTGAAAGAAACCGCCACCTGGTCAACATCCGACCGCCCGGTGATCTGTATCGATCCGCCCGGATGGGAGTATTTAATAGCATTTGTTAAAAGGTTCCGGAACACGAATGAAATCATTTCCTGATCACTATGAACTTCCAAATTCGCATCACAGGTTAATTCGGCCCGGATACCCTTATCCTGCATCGGCTGCCTGAGGTATTCCAGCTGCTGACTGATTACCTGGGGTATTTTAACCTCCCGGGGTTTAACCTGGATTCCTTCCATCTGGCTGCTGGCCCACATCAGCAGGTTCTGGAGCAAACTATATGTGGTATTCGCGGTGATGTTCAGTGCGGCCAGGCGTTCCCGGACCTTCTCAGGAGGCATTTCATTGTATTCCTCAAGAATCAGATCAAGCATTCCCAGGAAAGCGCTGAAGGGCGAGCGAAGATCGTGGGCTATAATGGAAAAAAATCGGGTTTTGTTTTCATTTAGCTCCTGCAGTGCCAGGTTCTGAATTTTGCGTTCCCGATTTCTCTTTCGTAATTGTATGGCCACCAGAATAAAAAGCACCAGACCGGCAATTGCCAATATCAATACTGCCAATTGGAGATTGATAATCCTATGGTCCTTGGATTTCTGGAGCTGCAACGATTTGATCTGCTCTTCCTTCTTTTGATTTTCAAACTTTTCCCCCATCTCCTGCATACTCGCCACACGCTCCTGGGTCAAAAGACTGTCGCTGAGTTTCCAGGCTTCCAGAGAGGTGAGATAAGCTTCCCTGAAGCGACCAAGTCTTTCATAACAAGTCGACAGTTCCTTGAGTGCCTCCGACTCATAAGTTTTATATGAATTTACTTTACAAAGCCTTATGCTTTCGAGCAGATAGGGAAGGGCTTTATTGGGTTGCTGGTTCTGACTAAGAATGCTACCGAGATTAATATTCGCAACAGCCATATAAACCGGGTTCTTGATCCGGTAGGATTCCTGGTAAAACTCGTGGGAAATTTCAGCTGCTTTATCCAGGTTGCCCATTTTCTGATACACATCGGCCATGTTGTTCAGAATATGGAAGTAATCCTTCCTACCCAAGGCAATTTTTAGCTGCATCGACTTTTCGTATTGGCTTATGGCCTCAGCAAACCTGTCTTGTGCCGAGTAAACCATTCCCAGATTATTATACACACTGGCCAATTCAACCGAGTCATTTTTCTTTTCGAGAAAGCGGATCGTCTCCAAAAAATACTTTTCGGACTTGTCGTAACTCTTCATGTAATAATTCACCAGGGCTATAGTTCCCTGGAGAATGAAATACTCGGTGGAGTCGCGATTAGTGATCGCAAGCTGGGCGGCTTTCAGGTAGCAATTCTGTGCCCCCTGATAATCCCCCCTTGCGAGGAGGACAAATCCTCTTGTGGCAAGGGTCTCCCATTGCCCTTTGATAAGGTTGTTGTCTATCGATATCTTTTCTGCTTGCTGAAGCAAGGAGTCAAATTCAGGCGTATTATCGTTGAAATCTTTAACGTAGCTGTTGATTCTGATAACTTTTTCCGATGGATCAGCTATTGTGTTGATTAGATGGAGAATGCTATCCCGGGCAGAAAGCTGGCCTGCTTTCTGCGCATATATCGAACCCGCAGGAATAAGCCAATACATTATTGCAGCTAAGCTTAGAATGAATCCATGACGCCAGCGGCTTTTCATGTAAAATGCATTAATCTGATTAAACTGCTTTCCGAGAAGTATAAAGATATCATATCGTACGGGATTATCTGAAAATATTTGATGAACACAGGGTTAGCTACCTTGACAGTTGACAACTCTATGTATATTTAGTCAGTTATTTTAAAAAATTTGCCATGAAAGACATGATCATCGGATGCCTGATAATACTCCTGGCCTCCTGCACCCCCAAAAACCAGTACACCATCGAGGTGAATGCTGTCGGGGGCCCCGACAGCCTGATGGTGCACAACAACTGGTATGTTACTTCCGATACACAGAAACTGGTGAACAACAAATGCACGTTTACCGGCACCATCGATACGTTTCCGAAGCTCGTGTCCATCGGGTGGGCAATGACGGGAAAGGTGAGCGCCCGGATCATCCTCGAGCCCGGGACCATTACCGTGGATTATACCGCGGAAAATGGTTTCAGGGTGGGAGGAACGGAAAACAATATCATCCTGCAGAAATTGCTCGATGAACAGAAACCTTATCAGGATGAGGCCACAAAAATATGGCGCGAATGGAACAAGGCCTACGCCAAAGAACCGCGAAGCATTGCTGAATGTGAGTCTATCTGGCTGAGCCGGGAGGCTGTGAACCAGCGGGCGCTCGACAAGACCTATGAACTTATCGGAGCAAATCCGAACTATGCCGGCCTGGTTATCGCCCTTCCGCTGGCCCGGACCGATCCCCCGGCGAAGCTGAAAGAATATGTGGAGGCCTTCAAGGTTTTCAAGGACGACCAGCGCTATATTGATATCGTGAAGGAGTATGAGATCGCTGACCGTACCGTCAACGGCAAGCCCGTTCCAGGCTTTTCCTATCCCGATACCACCGGAAAGCTGGTCTCCCTCTCGGATTTCAAAGGCAAATGGGTTCTCCTGGATTTCTGGTATGTCGACTGCCACTGGTGCCGGAAACTAACGCCCCACCTTATCAATATTTATCAGGATTGGAGCAAAACCAAGAACTTTGAGATCGTCAGTATCTCGGTTGACAAGCCCAAGGACTTCACCCGCTGGAAAGAGGCCATCCGGCACGACGGCGCCATCTGGACCCAGGTGAACGACAGCACCAAAACCTACCCCGATAACTACGGTATCACCGGCTACCCCACCATGATCCTTGTGGATCCGAATGGCAACGGGGTGAAGAAGATTGTGGGGTATCAGGAGGAGGGGGGGCTGCGACGACTTTTGGCAGAATACGTCAAGTAGAGACGCATACATGCGTCTGCGGAAGGTTGCCGGTTGCCAGTTACTGGTTGCCGGTTAGGCCAGAACTGTCATTCCGGTAAAATCTTGTATTTTTATTTCTCGCAAAGCCGCAAAGACGCAAAGAAGAACGAAATCCTTTGCGTCTTTGCGTCTTTGCGAGAAATCTTAAAAAATGAAAATAACAACCACCATCAGTGCGGCCTCTTTAGCGGGGCTCGGAGTTATGCTCTCGGCCTCTGCAACGGACCCTATCAGAAATAATGAACAGAAGGATCACGGCGAACGACCGAATTTCCTGTTCATTCTGGCCGATGATCTGGGATGGATGGATGTGGGGTTCAATAACCCCAATTGCTTTTACGAAACTCCTAATCTCGATCGATTGGCAGCTCAATCCGTCAGGTTTACCAATGCCTATGCCGCCTGTCCGGTTTGCAGTCCTACCCGCGCCAGCATCCTCACCGGCAAGTACCCGGCCCGGATGCAGACCACCGACTATTTCGGAGCACCCCAGCCGGAGCAGGTGAAAAAACAGGCTAATTACAATCGCCCGCTCTACCCGGCCCCATACAAGGAGCAGCTGCCCCTGGAAGAAAAAACGATTGCCGAGGCGCTGAAAGAGGCCGGCTATGCCACCTTTTTTGCCGGCAAATGGCACCTGGGTCCTGAGGGTTACTACCCCGAAAATCAGGGTTTTGATGTAAACAAGGGTGGTTACAACAGCGGCGGCCCCTATGGCGGCAACAAGTATTTCTCACCCTATGGTAATCCCCGTTTGGAGGACGGGCCTCCCGGGGAGCACCTCCCCAACCGGCTGGCCACCGAAACCGTGAAGTTTATGAAGGAGCACCAAAATGGCCCGTTCCTCACCTACCTGTCCTTCTATTCGGTGCATACCCCGCTGATGGCCCGCGAGGACCTGCGGCTAAAATATGAAAAGAAGAAGCTATCGGTCCCTGCCGATGCCTGGGGACAGGAGGGCGAAAGAAAGGTAAGACTGGTGCAGAATCATGCCATCTACGCCGGAATGGTGGAAGCCATGGACCAGGCGGTTGGAAAGGTGCTGGATTATCTGAAAGAGAGCGGGCTGGATAAAAATACGGTGGTGATCTTTATGTCCGATAACGGGGGACTCTCCACCTCCGAGGGGCACCCGACCAGCAACCTGCCCCTGCGGGCCGGGAAAGGCTGGCTCTATGAAGGAGGAATCAGGGAACCCATGCTGATCAAGTGGCCTGGCGTTGCCAAACCCGGAACGGCTTGCGGCGAACCCGTAATCAGCACGGATTTCTATCCGACCATCCTTGAAATCGCCGGTCTCGATCCAATTCCGGCTCAGCACCTGGATGGCGTGAGCGTGGTCCCGCTGCTGAAAGGCAAACCGAAAAAAATGAGGGTCAAACCCCAGGAACGACCCCTGTTCTGGTTCTATCCGCATTACGGCAACCAGGGCGGCCAGCCGGGCAGCGCTGTTCGACTGGGGAACTATAAACTGATTGAATTCTTTGCCGACGGCACCCAGGAACTCTACAATCTTCAAGATGACATCGGTGAGAAAACCAACCTGGCCGATTCTTTGCCGGATATACGTTTGCAATTGTCTGAGATATTGCATGACTGGCAGATAAACGTTAAGGCAATTTTTCCTGAACGAAATTATTAGCTCCTTTGCGTCTCCGCGGCTTTGCGAGAAATTTTAATAAAAATGAAAAACAAGCTAACACTCAGTCTGGCTATCGCATTACTATTCAATTGTTTTGCGAGCATTAATACACTGAAAGCCGCTCCATCAACCCGCATCGTCCTCACAGGAACCCTCAAAAACTTTGTGGATTCGACGACCACCTTCTCCTGGGATGCCTATAAATTCCTGAGTTCGACGGTGAAAACCCCGATGAAGGTGAACTCCGACGGGACCTTCAAGCTGGTGCTGAATTCCGACCAGCCGCTGAAAGGATTCTTTTCGCTCGGAAAGGTGCCAAAGACCTACGAATACACCATCACCACGGTGGAAGGCCGGGATTCGAGCATGTCGGTGGAATCGTTTGACTTCCTGATGGTCTATGTGTGGCTGGAGCCGGGCGATAGTGTAACCATGAACCTCGACATCCAGAACATCAGCAAAACGCTGAAATTCAAAGGAAAGAGCTCGGTCAACTGTACCTTTGTGAACCGCGAGGCCGATAGTTACGATGCCTACAAATACAAATATCTGGGTAACTATTACAATTACACCTTTCGTCAACCCGATGATATGAAGCGGGTTACCGACCAGCTTCGCGATGAGAAACTCGCCTTTCTTGCCAAATACGCACGTAAGCACAAGTTGAGTTCCCGCCTGGTGGAGGTCTATAAAACCGATTATATCACCGACGCCATCCGTTCGAAGATCGCCTATCCGGGGAGCCATGCCGGGTTCAATCAGGGCAAGGAGGCCGTGCTGCCTGCGGATTACTATTCGTTCCTGGATTCTCTGCCTGCACCGCAGCGCATTGGCCCTAATGGAATCGGGTATTTCTATTACCTCAGCTCCGTGATGCACCGGAAGGCTCAACTGCAAAACTCCGGGGAAGTCAGCGAGGACGAGGTGTATGCGCTGGCGAAAAAAGAGCTGCCCGGACCGGTGGCGTATGAGTACATGGCATACGCACTGGCCAGGGATTTCCGGAAGGTGGTCTATGATGAGTTCGGCAGCGGATGTCCGTATCCGGAAATTGCAGCGGTTGTGCAGGAAAAATATGTCAAGATGAAGGGGATGCTTGAGGGAAGCCCGGCTCCGGACGTGACCCTCCAGGATGTTACCGGCAAGCCGGTAACGCTGAAGGAGCTGCGGGGAAAATTCGTTTACATCGATTTCTGGGCCACCTGGTGTGTTCCCTGCATCAAGGAGATCCCGTACCTCAAGGTGATCGAAGAGGAATATCGGGGTAAAAATATTCAGTTCGTGAGCATCTCATTCGACAAGGCAGCCGATCTCGAAAAATGGCGCAAATATGTGATTGACAATAAACTCGATGGTATCCAGCTGATTGCCGACCAGACCGCCCACGACATTCTATCCGAAGTTTTCTATATCAGCCTGATCCCTCGCTTTATTCTGCTGGACCCGGAAGGTAAAGTGGTAAGCGCCAACGCAGCACGGCCCTCCTCGCCAACCCTGAAAGAACTGTTTTCCAAAGCCGGGGTCCGATAAAATTTCCCTCGCAAAGCCGCAAAGGCGCAAAGAAGAACGTTCTTCTTTGCGCCTTTGCGGCTTTGCGAGAGATTTTAAACGGTTTCTGCGAGGGAATTCACCCTGATATTGCCGCTAAAGCATCTGCCTCGGTGCTCTTCATATCCAGAATGGCGAGAAATCCTGAGATCTCAAGGATCCTCTGGACGGCCGGATTCGGCTGGCATAGGATAAACCGGCCTTTCCCCGCAGAAATTCTTTTGGCCGTGGAAAGCAGCACCCTGAGGCCGGCGCTGCTGATATAGTCGGTCTCTGCAAGGTTGATCACCAACTTGCTCGTCCCGCTGTCGAGCAACTGATGAATCATCGTTTCCGCCGTAATCGAGGTATTTGCATCCAGGCTTCCCGCCAGGTTAACAATCCTTACATCCCCGGATTCACGTATGTTGATTTGCATGGTGTAGCCTCCTCAGGTTCACTTTTAAAGTTGTGAAAATTTTGCCTTGAAACACTTACCGGTTGCCCCGGTTTGAAAACCGGGGCAACATATAGGAGCTCCTGTTCTACCTTCCCAATGAAACAATCAGTTCCCTCACCTCGGAGAAATACACCCCGAAATACCCCAGCGCGCCATTGTCGAAATTGCCAATCGGATTATACGGGGTGGCAGCCACGAAGCTCGGGCGGGCCATGTCGTTGATTTGGTTGAAATAAGAATAGCTCACGGAATCGATCGACTGGAACTCCAGGTGGACCGTATCCCCCAGCTCGAAAAAATAGCGGAAAAGAGGCTGCTCCAGCACGGTGCCGTCGACCTTCCGGTCGCTGATAATGTTAAAACCCGATTGCAGCTCGCCGTTCTTTATGATCTTGAACCGATAATAGTTTTCCACCCCCGCCGGATCCAGCCACTCAGGCCGGAGAAGGAACACCGGAGTACCACCCGGACGCGGATCCCCAATGCCGCGGCTCAGATTCAGGCTATCCAGGAAAACTGGTTGCGGAATCACGGTTTCGGCGAGGTACTTCTCATCGTTAGCCAGGGTGACCGACAGCTTCATGCGTTCGCCCGGAACCACCTGGATTCCGGTGACACGGTAACGCCCCGGCCCCACTTCCGGCAGAGGAATTTTGGAGCCCGACTCATGGATCAGCTCCACCGTAGCCCCAACAACCTGGTCGGAAGAATCCGATTCATAAAAACCCAGCGTTCTGGAAACATGCACATGGCACTCCCCGTCCGTTGCATTCAAAGAACCATCCACCACAATTCGCGTGGCCGCATCCGTCAGATCCAGCTGGATCACATCCTCGCAGGAGGTCAGAAACAAACCTGTGACCGAGATCAGAATAACACCTATATATTTTATTTTGAACATCTTGCTAAAATTTGAAATTCCAGGTAACCGAAGGAACAATGCCAAAAAGTGCCAGCCGCACGGCCTCCGTGGTGCCGGGCACCGTCGCGCTCTCACGGAAATCGATGCTGTAGGCATTCTTGCGGTTATACACATTATACAGCGAAACATTAATATCGGAATTCCAGCTCTTGCGCGGCTTGAACTGCCAGGATACCCCCAGGTCGAGCCGGTGGTAGTCGGGCATCCGCGATCCGTTCCGGTCGGTGTACAGATTCACCAGTGTCCCGTCGATCTCATATTTTCCGCCAGGGAAGGTTACCGCATCCCCGGTATAATAAATCCAGTTCCCCGAAATATTCAGCCGCTCAAGCACTTGCCAGGAGGCCACAATGGAAAAATTATGCGTGCGGTCCTGGCGGGCAGCGAACCAGCTTCCGAAGTTGATCGCGTCGAACTGTTTTTCCGATTTGGCAAGCGTGTAACTGACCCATCCGGTGAGTGTTCCGAGGGTCTTGTTCACAGAGAACTCAATCCCGTACGCCCGGCCCTTGCCAAAAACCAGCTCAGCCTCAATATCGGGATTAAGCACAGTAACCGCACCATTCTTGTAATCCACCAGGTTATGCATGGTTTTGTAATAGGCCTCCACACTGAAATCCAGCGTATTTTTCAAAAAAGTGGTAAAGTATCCGACGGAAAACTGGTCTGCTATCTTGGGAAGAATAAGCGGGGTGCTCGGCGTCCAGAGGTCGGTTGGGAAACTGGACACGGAGTTCGACAGGATGTGCAGGTACTGATACATCCGGTTATAATTGACCTTGATAGAGTTTGAGCTATCAATCAGAGAGTCAGCCGTAATCCTGGGTTCACAACCCACATATCCGTTGTAGAACTCACCGGCACCGTAACGGGTGGAATCCAGCACATCCTTGTTATCATTATAGGTCTTCACCGTATACGGCCCGATATTGTTGAACAGGCTGACCCGAAATCCGTAATTCATGCTGAACCGCCTGCTGAGCTTCTGCTCATTGGAAATATAGATCCCGCTCTCAAGCGCCTGCTGCGGTTCAATAGGAGCAAAGAAAGCCGTGGTGTCACTCTCCGAAGCAAAATTCCCCGGCTTGAATTTATGCAGGGTGCTGATCCAGCCGAACCGGATCATGTTTTTGGTGTTGGGATACCAGGTGTAATCCTGCTTGATGCTGTAATCAAGGATGCCGGAATTGAGCCGGAATGCAGCCTTCCCGAAGGCAAACTTGAACCCGTAGTTATAGTCGCTGTAAACCAGCGAGGTATTCAGGAAGAGCTCCGTATTGAACGAATGGTTCCAGCGCGCCGTCAGGGTCGCGTTCCCCGAGTCGAAACCGGCCTCCTTACGGGTGAAAATATCACGTCCCAGATAGCCCGATATATAGATGCGGTCCCGGGATCCAAGCTCATAATTGGCTTTCAGATTAAAATCATAAAAATAAAACGTGAGGCTGTCCGCATCATCGGTAACTGCCTTTAAAGCAACATCGGCATAGGTCCGGCGGCCCGAAACAAGAATGGATCCGCGGTCTTTCACAATCGGCCCCTCCACCGTAAGCCTTGAGGCAATCAGCCCGATACCGCCGGTTGCCGTCCACTCCTTGGAATTGCCGTCGCGCATCCTGATATCCAGTACCGAAGATGCCCTGCCGCCATAGGCAGCCGGAATCCCTCCCTTGTACAATTTCACATCCTTGATCGCATCGGAATTAAAAACCGAGAAGAATCCCAGCAAATGCGAAGGGTTGTAAACCGGCGCCTCATCGAGCAACACATGGTTCTGGTCAGCTTCACCCCCGCGGACAAAATAATTGCTGCTCCCCTCGCTGCTCGGACTAACCCCAGGCAGCAGCTGAATGCCCTTCAGCACATCTCGCTCACCAAACAGTACCGGAACAGATTTCAATTGCTTGATATCGAGCTGTATAGCTCCCATTTCCACGCTGTTTACCGCCGTTCGGGTACTTTTCCCGGTAATCAGCACTTCTGCCAGGGTGGTTGCCTTTGGGGTTAGCTCAAAATCTTTATGAAGATTACTCTTTAAATCAACCGTTGCATCCAGGGGTTCATATCCGAGGTACGAGTACCTTAGGTTGTAGGTCCCGGCCTCAAGCTTGATGGAGTAGAATCCGTATTGGTTGGTCGTTGTTCCGGTGCCATTATTCAGGATCGAAACGGTTGCCCCGATCAGTATCTCCCCGGTTTTTGAATCTTTAATATGCCCGCTGACCGAGAATCGCTCGTCCTCGCCAGCCTGGCTCGCCACGGGAATAAACCAGAGGCAAAATAATACACAATAAAGGACAGATTTAAATTTCATGCCGTTAAAACGCATCAATGCTCTTTTTGTTTTAAAAACCGAATAGCCTCGAATTAGAAAGAATCTTCAAAAATTCGGTTCGCTCGGGTTCAGTGAGGTCAGAGTTTATCAGGTCCGTTACCGATTGCAGGGTCACTATATCGGATCCCCTTGAAATCCTGAGGGCCTTAAACGAGGCATCAAGAATCAGGTATTTATCCGACCCGGCCGCTGGATTCCACGTTATCCATGCGGGCAGCAGCTCTCCGTTGGGGTTGCCGCTCCTGGCGAAATTCGCCAGATAGGTCATGCATAAATCAGTCAGTTTTTCCCTGCCCGGCCGGTTCTGAACCGAGAAAGTGCGGCCGGCGAGCATCGAAAGCTGACTGGATCCGGTGCCCAAAAAAAACGGGATCTCCGCATAATGGTGCGCCCCCATCAGAGCCCCGAGCTTCCCCGGCAGCACGCTGATTCCCGCAGAATCCTCACTGCCCCAGTCGAACCGGTAGGCATAAATGGGAGGGATACTCCTGTTGGCCGACATAGCCATCGTTACGGTATCCATGCCATAGGATCGCCACATCAGGGACTGATATCGCGACAGAAGCTCATAATTTCGGGTCCCCGGCTCGGGATCCTTGATCAGAAACCGGAATAATTTTATTTCATCCTTATTTACCCCGATAAGCAGCGGCACTTTATTCGCCCAGGTCCCCGCGGCAAAGACACCATATCCCGATGCAGGCAGAACGGTTCCATCGTTGTAGAGCGACGGCCACTGTGCCATCCCTCCAACCATGGTGGGGATGCCCTTGAAAAGATCGGCCGGGGTTTTTGACCTCAGGTACACGCTGATATCAAAGGCGCTCATGGATTGCAAAAAAGTCCTGGCGGCCTCAATGTCAGCAGCCTTGCCATCCGCAACGAGCAGATTGCATAGGAGAGCCTGACTCTTGTTTTCCGCTTCCTCAGTGGTTCTCATCACAGCCAGTCCGCTTTCCGCTACTGCCCGGTGAAAAAGGCCGGCCGCAGCCGGCGCCGTGAGCAGGGAGAGCACGTTCATGGCTCCTGCCGATTCTCCGGCAATGGTAACATTCCCGGGATCACCGCCGAAAGCGGTAATATTTTCATGGATCCACTGCAAGGACTGGATCAGGTCCATCGTGCCGAAATTTCCGCTCTGATCCTCCGGGGTTCCGTACCCGGTTACAGCCGGGTGCCGGAACCAACCAAAAACCCCAAGACGGTAATTCACCGTAACATACACCATCCTCGCCCGGTTTGCGATCACATCCCCCGAATAATCGGGCGACGAGCCGGTGCCGATCGAGTTCCCTCCGCCGTGGATGAAAACATATACGGGCAGCCCGTTCTCTTTACCTTTTGGCCGCCAGATGTTCAGGTAGAGGCAGTCCTCAGAACCCAGATGCCCGATCACCGGCAGATACTGGGCGGCGGAGCTGCCATACTTAAAGGCATTGCGGATACCCTGCCACGACTCAGGAGCCACCGGCGCCTTCCAGCGCAGGGATCCAACGGGTGGAGCTGCATAGGGAACTCCCCTCCAGGTCCAGGTGGAATGATTATCGGCCATTCCCCTGATCTCGCCATATCGTGTAGCAACAATTGAACGATTTTCCCAGGAACCCGCCTCACCCGGGGCAAACCCCGGGGTAACCAGGATAACCAGCGTTGCGGCAAAAAACCAATACACTCTGAATCTTCTCATTATCATTTAATTTCCATCGGCTCAAGCTCGACGGCCTTTCTGTTTATCCTGATTTTTAACACATAAGCCGGCGAATCCGGCAGATCTTTCGGAACCCTGATTAGCAGCTGCCGCTCGCGGTTGTCATAGCTGACTGTTTTACCCCCGAGAACGCTGACCCGTGTTGCCTTCAGGCCTTGCGGCATGGGCAATGCGATCTCCTTGAGAGAGGGATCCATCACATGCAGGTAGATGAACTGATCCTTGCAGGTAGATGCCATCTTTTCATTGGGCAGGAACGGCCCTCCACGGGTCCCATATACCCCTTCACCATTCACCTTCAGCCATTCCCCCACACCCCGCAGAAGATCCACCTGCTGCGGCTCAATCCTTCCATCCGGCATCGGACCCACATTCAGCAGCAGATTCCCATCCCCTCCTACCGTCTTGATCAATGTATGTACTAACACATTTACACTCTTCAACTTTTCCACAGGCTTCCACGCCCACTGTTCCCCAACCGTAATGCACGATTCCCAGGGATAATCCCGGTTAAACCCGCCAATCTGCTGCTCCGGTGTTCCATAATCCCCGGCGTACTTTGCAATGCTGTCGGTCATGCCGGCCATCCCCTTGAAGCCCTTGTCCACCCGGTTGTTGATCAGGATGTCGTCGCGCAGGTCGCGGATGTATTTATAGAGTTCCATTCCGTCCTGATGAGTCCAGGAATCCTCCCACTGCCCGTCGAACCAGAGAATATTCGTATTATAATCCACGATCAGCTCCTTCACCTGGTTAAACAGGAACTCCTTGTATTTCTTCATGTCCGATCCTTCCACCGGACGCGGATCGCGATACCGGGTGGTATAGTCGGGATGCTTCCAGTCGAGGATAGAATGATAGGTCCCGAAAAGAACTCCATGCTTCTCACACGCCAGTTCCATCTCCTTAAGCACATCCCGCTTGTAGGGCGTATTCTCAATATCATAATCGGTATACTTCGAGGGCCAGATCGAAAATCCGTCGTGATGCTTCGAGGTGATCACGAAATATTTCATTCCCGCCTCCTTCGCCACGGAAATCCATTCATCGGCATTAAAAAGTTCCGGATTAAACTTTAAATACAGGCTGTCATACTCCGATATCGGCACCTCCCGGCCTCTCGACCAACCGATCTCCGTCCCCTTCAGCGAGATCGGACCCCAATGGACAAACATGCCGAAGCGCATGGATTGCCAGGCCTGCAGCGAAGCACTATTCGTTCTGAGCTGGGGATTTAGCTCACCGCCCCCGCCGGGAGGCTCCGGAATTTGGGATGTGGAAGTGCACGCCGTCAGTGTGAGTGCGAGAAAAGTGACCAGTGACCAGTGACCAGTGACCAGTTTGGAGAAAAAATAGGGTTTCATTGTTCCATTTGGTTAAGGTTTCAGCATCTAAATACATAACCTATAAAGATAAACTATGCTTCACAAAAAATTAGAAGTTTGGAAGAAATCGATGGATATGGTTATTTCCGTTTACAAACTCACAAAGAATTTCCCTTCGGATGAAAGGTTTGGACTAACCAATCAAATGCGTCGTGCGTCCGTTTCAATTCCAAGTAACATCGCAGAAGGTTGTGCAAGAAATTCATCCAGGGAATTAAAACAGTTCCTTTTCATTGCTCAAGGTTCACTATCCGAATTGGAAACTCAGCTTGAAATCTCAATTCGTTTGGGCTTTGCGAAAAACGTTGAAAACTTGGAGTTTGACATCAAAGAAATTGGGAAAATGTTGACCTCCCTGATCAGAAAAATTAACCCACCATTACCCCCAACTTACTAACTTTATTCCTTCTGCCTTCACTGGTCACTGGTCACTGGTCACTGGTCACTGGTCACTGGTCACTGGTCACTGGTCACTATATCTCTTCACAACTGCCCGCATTTCCCCAAATTGCCTCTCCATGCTGGAGAGCAGCTTAAACTGCGCCCTTGCCCGCTGCAAATTATGCTCCGCATGCTTGACCTTGAAATAGTTGTCCCCGTCCACATAGTCAGTCAGGAACCGCAGGCCGATCATATACGGAAGCAGTTTTCCAGCGAGGGCCAGATGATCAAGCTCCACCGGGGTAAGGGTTTTGCGGGTTTCTTCCAGAAATCCTTTGGTGTACCCTTCAAACAGCCGGATATCCATTTCCACCTTTGTCAGGTCCGGATCATCCTCGGCCCCGGTATTGGTGGAAGTCCGGATGCTGTCGCCAAAATCGTAATGGACATACCCGGGCATCACAGTATCTAAATCAATAACGCACAGCCCTTTATCTTCTGATGTAAGCAGCACGTTATTGAACTTGGTATCGTTATGGGTGATGCGCGACGGTATCTTTCCCTCACGGCCCAGGCGCAGGATGGTGCCCATCTCAAAGGCGCGCTCCAGTACAAACTCGGTTTCTGCCTTCACCAGCCCGGCCCGGCCAACGGGATCGCGCTCCAGCATCGTCCGGAAAGTTTCAAGTCTCCATTCGATATTATGAAAATTCGGTATCGTCTCATTCAGCGGCCCGCCCGGCAGATCCGCAATCATCGCCTGGAATTTCCCGAACATCTTACCGCCCATGTATGCCTTCCCGGGCGAATCCACGATGTCGTAACTCCGGTTATCAGAAATGAAAATATAGACCCGCCAGTAGTTGCCGTCGGAATCCTCATGATAGGATTTCCCGTCGCTGGCCATGATCAGCGTCAGGCCTTCCCGGTTGGGATCCGCTCCCGGGGTATTTTCCAGTTTAACCCTGATATGTTTCGTAACACGCTCGATGTTTTCCATCAAAGCCGGCACATTCTTGAATATCTTATGGTTGATCCGCTGAAGGATGTAATCAAACTGATCGGGCT
Source organism: uncultured Porphyromonadaceae bacterium (assembly GCA_964512915.1). Lineage (GTDB taxonomy): Bacteria > Bacteroidota > Bacteroidia > Bacteroidales > UBA12481 > UBA12481. Next base: position 10,785 of record CAZEKJ010000024.1, on the reverse strand, counting down.
CAATCGTACCCACCCGGTACGTATCATTAATGTGGCCCGAGCCGTAAGGCGCAATCGATGAAACTGTTCCGGCGATGCGGAAGTTGGAGATGATGTGTGGAAGGTCAGTCATGGTGCTGGTTACTGGTTGCTGGTTAAATCTGGTTGCCGGTTGCCGGTTACCGGTTACCGGTTATGGGTTTCGGGTATCAGGTATCGGGATAGGGGTAAGGGGCGCTCCGATGTCATCCTGACGAAAGTCAGGATCTCCGTACAAGTGCTCCGAGGGTGGAGATTCCGGCATTCGCCGGAATGACACACTCGGAGAGCCCTGTTCCCAACACCCGACACCCGACACCCGATACCCATATCGTAAATCATTTCAACTCCGTTTTTATCTCAACAGGAACCGATGCATGTCCTGATTTCATCCGCGTAACCGCCTTGATCAGAAGGGATTTCCGGATAACCAGCGGCTCTCTGTATACCTGCCCGCCGGTAAGCGGATCGGTGCCATCAAGGCTGTACAGGATCTCAGCTCCCAGAACGGAATTATGCAGGCTGATAACAAGGCTGTCGGTGAAAACAAAGGATTCAGCCTTGGTCACCGGTGTCGGAACCCGGTAGTTAACCTTCATCCGGTCGAGCCGCTCATAGTGGCGAACCATCCGGTGGGTGAATTTCTCATAGTCGCGCAAATTCTTCGGCGTCCAAACCACTTCCGCCATGGCGCTCATGCGGGGCAAAGCCATGTATTCCACCTGCTTTTCATTCGGGATATATTCCGTCCACACGTTGGCCTGGGCACCCATCACATGCTTTGCCTCCTCCGGGGTAAGCTCCTCCGGGGTCGGCTCATAGGAATACACCTTTTCCAGGGTCAGGTATCCCCCGATGGCCCTGGGCTCAAACTTCGGGTCACCCTGATAAAAGTCGAAATAGCAGTGCGAGGTGGGCGACATGATCACGTCATGCCCCTGCTTTGCGGCCTCTATACCGCCGGCCACTCCCCGCCACGACATCACCGTGGCCGCCGGGGCGATGCCGCCCTCAAGAATCTCATCCCAGCCTACCAGTCTCCGGTCTTTGGTCTCCAAAAACTTCTCAATCCGCCGGATAAAATAGGACTGCAGCTCCATCTCATCCTTCAATCCCTCCTCCTTCATCCTTTTCTGGCAATCGGGACATTTGTCCCAACGCACCTTCGGACACTCATCCCCTCCGATATGAACATATCTGAACGGAAACAAATTAATCACTTCCGATAGTACATCCTGATTGAATTCAAAAACCAGCTCTTTCCCGGCGCAGTATACGTCATCGGATACCCCCCACTTGGTGCGCACCTCAAACGGGCCGCCGGTGCAGGAAAGCTCCGGATAGGCAGCCAGTGCGGCAACCGAATGACCGGGCATCTCAATCTCAGGCATCACGTCCACAAATCGGCTGGCTGCATAGGCAACCACTTCGCGGATCTGATCCTGCGTGTAAAATCCGCCGTAGGTTCCTCCATCGGCTGTTTTCCGGATGGAACCTATCTCCGTAAGCTTCGGATATTTCTTGATCTCGATGCGCCACCCCTGGTCCTCGGTAAGATGCCAGTGGAACACGTTCATCTTGTGCAGGGCAATCAGATCGATATATTTCTTGATAAACGTAACCGAAAACAGGTGCCGGCCCACGTCGAGATGCATGCCGCGCCACGCATATCGGGGTTCATCCTGAATATTCACTGCGGGTATCCGGATGCCCGACTTATTTTTCAGTCCGCCTTCGGCATAAACCTCCGGGGGGAGCAGCTGCAGGAGTGACTGAATGCCGTAAAAGACGCCCCGGGCGCTGGAAGCCTGAATGGTAACGCCATCCTTGCCCGTAATCAGCGCGTACCCCTCCGGGCTTTTGCCGGTGGCCGGTGCAACCAGTTCGAGATAAATGCATTTTCCCGGATTGGGCACCCCGATCTGGTAGCCGTGAATGCCCAGTTTATCGCCGAGGTAGCCCGCGGCGGCTACCAGCAGGGAATCATCGGAAGAGGTGTAAATCGGCTGATTCACCGGAAACCCGACCATTTTGGACTCAATGGTCATGCTCGCGGGCTCAGGAATGATCCTGACGTCGGGTGTTTCACGGTTGCAAGCGGTGGAAACACCGATAACTAACAGAATAACAGAGAGTAAGCTAAGTTTCTTCATCGGACTACTGCTTCTTGAATCGAACCGCAAATATATGCCATCCGGCCTGATCTGCCGACCATTTTGTTGTGAAAAGATTAACATTTTTACTGTCTGCGGATGCAGTGCCATTATCCAGACTCAACGATTCTACCCGGTATCCGTTTCCTACAAAAACCAGCTCCATCGGCTCGCCCTCAATCAGGTTGATTTCACCGGTCAACAACATCTTTCCGGCATCCCACCGGATATTTCTTGTCTCAATCATCCCCTGCATGATATGCCGGTCGGTCGACAGCATTTGCGGAACATCCGATTTCTCACGGATGGATATCATTTTGGCCTCCCCGGGGCGCAGGTCTATCCGGATGGAGTCACGGCCGGAGAATTCCCCAACCAGGCTGTCATCCCAGAATTCATAGGCATAATAGCGCTTATCGGGATCGAGGTCAAAGGCCCCGAAATACTCCGATGCGCCGGGCCTGATGGTTTTTGCGGCTGCACGGGCATCATCGGGATTATAAACCACCAGCTGGAACCAGTCGGGCTGAACCTTGAATACAAAAAGCTCCGGAAATTTTGAGCTGAACGCATCCACCGGCCGGGCCGATACCCAGGAATCGGGGTACGGAAAAATCCTCGAAAGGTCGTGAACCAATTCGGGCGAGAGCCGGTCGAAACTGTTGGCCATCAGGAACCTGCCGCAGGTGGTGTACATCAGGGTCAGCAGTTTCCTTACCCCGTCGCTTCCGGCCGGCTGGGCCTTCAGCAGGTTCTTGGCGTCCATGTCGTAACTCACAACCTTCCGGTTCTTATACCAGCGCAGCGCACCGCGGGAAATCATCAGGGGCGACATCCGGTCGGTATCCCCCCAGATCCGCTGCGAGGAGACGATGCCGAGCGTGATATCGGAACCGTGATCGAGGTTCCTTTCATCCAGGAATGCCTCCGGTCCCAGCCCCGTGCGGGCCAGCTGAAAAACCGTCTGATAGGCCGAAGCGGTTGTGGAATAGACATCCTCCATCCCTCCGAATGCCGCCCAGCCGGTATAGGGATAATCGTACATCAGCCCTTTCACCCCTCCGTCGTGCAGGTTTTTGTATACCTCCCTCATGTGTGCCAGAAAGCCCGGATCCGTAAAATCGTAGCTGCCCTTCCCCTTTTTCATCCAGTCCTGATCCGGCACCGTGGCATCGGACCGGTTCCAGAGCATATGTTCAGGAAAAGCCTCCGCATAGTCATCCGACCGGCGGCCGGTCTGGAAGTAGGTGAGCGGAATCCCGCCCCGGTCAATAATCGCCTGTGCCCATTTGGCCGTGGTTTCATAGGGCTTCTTATAGTGGCCGGGAGCCACATCCACGTTCCCGTCGGGCGGGTTCGCAAACTTGCCGGTGCCATACATCTGCCAGTGCTTCTCGTCCCACCAGCCCTGCTCGTTGTTCTCCTCATAGGCATCCGGAACCAGCCGGATCGAGACCGGCGCATACCGGAGGAATCCCGATTTCACCGCCCGGTCCATCTCGGCCACCGCTCCGGGCGCATCGTTCACCGAAGGTCCGTCGCCATATCCCTTGTGCTGGGCATACCACAGGCAAACCGTAGGAAACGTATAATACTCAAGATCAATCTTTTGAAAATCCTTCAGCATATCACCGTACTGCTCCAGCGCCTCAAAGGGATTGTTATGCCCCACCGACACATAAAACGCATCCTCCGGAAACCAGGATTTTCCCGGATCCACCCTCTTGCCCACCGGGTCCTGTGCATACAGGTTAAGCCTGAGGTTTTCCGGCTCCGAAACGGCGGCATCAACCGGTTTCGGAACCCCGCTGAGGCTCTCCTTAACCTGGCCTTCCGTAACGCTGACGTCACACACCACCGCATTGATTCCTCCCTCATTCCGGATATGGATCAGCACCGTATCACCTGTGATCGCCTCGGCTGGCAAATTGAAATGTATCTCCTCCGGACTTTCTCCTGCCCCATGCGACGGCAGTTTGCGGGGCTCCAGCAGGGTATGCAGCACCCCATCTTTACCTTCCCAGGCCACCGACTGCCTCCTCGTATCCGCATCGTCGCTCCAAGCCAGGTGCAGCGCATAATCCTTCCCCGGTTTTAATCCTGATAGGCTCAGTACAATGACCTCCTTATCGTACAAAATTTCATCGTATTTTTTGCCGTAACCGGTTTCCCAACGATATGGGTTGCCGCGAACCGTCGAAACGGGCGTCCGCAGGAACGCCCCTACGGGCACATTTACGGGCGTCCCTGCGGACGCCCCTACCGGAACGATACGCACGAATTTTTCAATTTCGTTGTACGTAATTCCCCCCGCCACCAATACCTCACGGCGGTCCGGTTTTCCCCATGTCAATAAAAAATTGTTCCGGCACTCCAATTCCGGCTTTTGGGTAACCCGCGTATCCTCGCCCCCGCCGTTGCCATCCAGCATGCGGAACCCGGGCGTAAGCTTCCGGCCGCCATACAGCAAACCGCCGGTCAGTACGCTTATCTCCTTGATCTGCATCACATCGTTGCCGGTATTCATGATCCCGCCGTCGATCACCACAAAATCTTTGCCCGGCAGCAATCCGAACCGCAGCCCCAGCCCCGGCTTCCCCTCCATCGAGCTGGTCACCGTCAGGTACTTCCCCGACTCGCCCCCATGCACGAAATCCGACAGGGAGTGATCGAAATTTCTGCCCGGCTCATTCGTCGAATCTTGGTCGATCCTCAGATAGGCCTCGCTGACAACCATTTTTTGTCCCCCGATGCGCCAGATTTCGTAAATCCCCTGCGCCGGTTTCACCACAACGCTCACAACCCCGTTCGAAAAAATCCACCGCGAGGTGCCCCCCACGAAAGTGATTTCCTGATCCGCGTTGGATTTACAACCGCACATAAGCATCAGGGAGCCTGATACTAAAAGAATTAGAATTTTTTTCATAAATCTGTAATATCTTTAACAACCACCAATTCAAAACAATGAGATCCCGATTTACATCGGGATGACAGCCAGAGCCAAATAACCAGTAACCAGTAACCAGTAACCAGCAACCTTGTTCCACCCCCTTAAAATAGCAATTCGCCGGCAAATTCCCCTATCTTTATTTCCCTCAACGTCTCCCCATGAAACACCCTCTTAAAATCTTATTGTCTTTCCTCTTTCTTTCGCCTTTCGCCTTTTATCTTTCGCCTTCTTCCTCCGCTCAACCCGTGACAACCATAAAACTCTGGCCCTCCTCCGTTCCCTCCGAATCCCGCCCCAAATCCCCCGATGTACTCAGCACCGATCACGGCGGGAGTGTTACCCGCATTGCAGCCGTCACCGATCCGGTCCTGGAGGTTTTTGAGCCCTATGGCGGTAACTCCACCGGTGTCGGGGTTGTGGTCTGTCCCGGCGGCGGATATTCCATCCTGGCCATCGACCTCGAAGGTTACGAGGTAGCCAGCTGGCTCAACAGTCTCGGGATCACCGCCTTTGTCCTTCACTACCGCGTTCCCGGCAACCCGGCCGGCGCCCTGATGGATGCACAGCGGGCCCTCCGTGTGGTAAGAAATGAATACTGCAACCGCGCCCCCTACCTGAAAAAGATCGGGATCATGGGATTCTCGGCCGGCGGCAGTCTGTCGGCCCGCGCCAGCACCCGATATCGGGATAAAACATACGAACCAATCGACGAGGCCGATAATTTTTCTGCCCGGCCCGATTTTACCCTGCTCATCTATCCGGCCTATCTCGATCAGGGACCCGATCGAAGCCTGACCCCGGAATTAAAGGTCGATGCCGTGACACCCCCGATGTTCCTCTTTGAAACCGCGGATGATCCTTATGGAAACAGCGCGCTGGTGATGGCCGGCGCCCTTCGCGATGCCAAAGTGCCGGTTGAGCTTCATTTCCTGCCCAAAGGCGGTCATGGATACGGCGTTCGCCCGGGCAACCCGGCTGCCGAAACCTGGCCCGACCTGGCCGCGAAATGGCTGAAACAGTTTATCACCCTGCCCGATCCGGCCAAACCCTTCAACAACAGCGACTTCATGGACATCGGCGGCATGAAGCTCCACTACCGTATATGGCCCGGATCGGGATCAAACGATTCCCTCCCCCGGGTGCTGATGGTCCACGGGATGGGCGGATCCACCTGGAGCTGGGAGGAGAACGCCCCCGTTCTCGCTGCCGCCGGCTATACCGTGGTGGCAGTCGACGTGCCCCCCTTCGGGTACAGCGACAAAAACCCGAACTTCGACCAGTCGGTAACCAGCCGCGCCGAATTGCTTTGGAAACTGATCAATCACCTTAATCCCGATGTCCGCTGGATCCTCACCGGCCACTCCATGGGCGGCGGCATCGTCCAGGCCATGTCGATTCTGCAGCCCGATAAGGTCGATAAGGTGATCTTCGTCGATCCGGCCCTCTTCAGCACCCGGGAAGAGAAGGGTCCGGTAAAACTCTCGCTCCTTAAATTCCGTCCCTTCGAATGGATCGCCTCCGGGGTTGGGAAAGCCGTTCTCATCCGGCCGAAGAAAATCCGCGACCTGCTCCTGTCGGCCTATTCCGCCGAGCCCGATTCCGCCGATGTAGCCGAATATTATCGCGCCCTCTCCCAGCCCGGCACCGCCCGCGCCCTCATCCGTTCCAGCACCGCCGCGCCTTCCGCAGCAACGCTGGATGGCAAAAGCTTTAACAAACCTGCCCTGGCCATCTGGGGCGAAACAGACACCTGGGTGCCCCTGCAGCGCATGCAGCCGCTCCTCAAACAGCTCCCTACCATTAAAGTCTCCGTCATCCCCGGCGCCGGCCACTGCCCGATGGAAACGCACCCCGCCAAATTCAACCGGCTGATCCTTGAATACCTTGAAAAGTAGACACAGAATGAAAACCAGGGTATCTTTGGGTGTCGGGTTTCAGGTATCGGGTGTTGGGTACGGGGCTCTCCGATGTCATCCTGACGAAAGTCAGGATCTCCTCTCACACCCACTCTCTCACTCACACTCACACCCACACCCACACCCACACTCACACCCACACCCACACCCATTTCGGGGATCCCGGCCTTCGCCGGGATGACAGTTCTGGCCTTCGCCGGGATGACAGTTCTGGCGCCCGATACCTGAAACCCGAAACCCGAGACCCAAATCGTAAATCGTAAATCGTAAATCGTCAATCGTAAATCGTAAATCGTAAATCGTAAATCCCATGACCCCCCGCGAAATCACCTCCATCCCATCCACTGAGCGCTCCTCGTTCCTCAAGTCCCGCTACCTCAGCGCGCCGCTCATGGTGGACATCGAATATATCCGCCTGCTGACTGATTCCCACCGGCAGACCGACGGCATGGAAGTTCAGGAGCGCCGGGCGCTGAACCACGCCCACGCCCTGGAAAACATCACCCCCGCGATCCACCCGAACGACCGGCTGGCCGGGAACAAAACCCGCTACATCCGCGGCGCCATCCCTTATGCCAATTATGCAGCGGAACCGTTCCTGCGCGAAATGCGCAAGCAGGAGCAGGATGCCCAGGCCAAACATGCCGAAACCGGTCAGGGCGGCGGCGTGGCCCGCGTGATGCAGGAGGCCGCCGAGAAAGGGCTCCGCGTGATATCGGGAAAATTCCTGATCAGCGAACCGGACCTGAAAGACTTTCGGGAGATCTGCGAATATTGGGAAGATAAATGCTTCATGGCCCAGGGCGACAAGCTCTGGAAAACACATTTCAGCGAAGCCGGATTCATCGAAAACGGCTGGAAAATCGGGCTATACACCGCACCGCACGAACCCTGTCCGGAAGGCCGGCTGATCCTCGATTTCGATACGGCCATCCGAAAAGGCTACAACACTATCATTCTGGAGATTGAAAAACTGATCCGCGATTTTCAGCCCGAAAACATTGCCGAATCCGGTAAGCTGCATTTCTGGCGGAGCGCCATAACCGTCCTCAAGGGTGCCATTGCCTTCGCAAAGAATTATGCGGCGGAAGCCAGCCGGCTGGCCCTCACCGAGACCGATCCCGTCAGGAAACATGAACTCCTGCAGCTGGCCGACGTATGCGGCCGCGTGCCGATGGAGCCGCCGCGGAACTTCCGCGAAGCGATCCAGTCCTTCTGGTTCACCTACCTCCTCGGACACATGGAGGGTTCCCACCTGGGGTATTCACCCGGGAAGCTCGACCGCATCCTTTTCCCCTGGTTCAAGTCCGATGTAAATGCAAACTTCGCCGAAGCGGTTTCCCTGTTCGAGGAACTGTTCGTAAAAATGACCCAGATCGAATACATCGCCAGCCTCAGCTGGCAGGGACTGGGCCACGGAAACCTCTATCAGAACCTGATCCTGGGAGGCACCGACGAACACGGCAATCCCGCCGCCAACGAGATATCCCGTGCCATCCTGCAGGCCCAGATCAACATGCAGATGACCCAGCCCACCCTGTCGGTCTGGTACGATGACCGGCTCGATGAAGAGTTCCTGATGAAGGCGGCGGAATGCGTGAAAACCGGCGTCGGGTATCCGGCATTTTTCAACCAGAAAACCTACGAGCAGCATGAACTAAAAACCAGCGGACTGCCTATTGAGGTGATCCGCAAGCACTGCGCCATGGGCGGATGCACCGAGCCCACCCTGCAGGGCATGTCGTACGGCATCGTCCAGGCGGGCTTCGTAAACCACGGCAAAATCATCGACCTGGTGATGAACGGCGGCAAGGATCCGGTCACCGGCATCCGCATGTTCGACGAGCGCCGGCTCACAACTTTTGAAGAGATCCGGAAGTATTATCTCGATATTATGCACAGCGCTGTCCGTAACTGGCAGCAATACTGGAACTTCGTGATGCTGGCCCACCGCGATACCGTCCCGCTTATCTTCTGCAGCGTGTTCGTTCAGGACTGCATCGGCCGCGGTAAAAACATGGACGATGGCGGCGCTATCCTGAACCAGTCCATCACCACCCTTTCATCCGGCATGGTCAACGTGGCCAACTCGCTGGCGGTGATCAAAAAGCTCTGCTTCGAGGACCAGTCCTGCACTTTCGACGAACTGCGCTATGCGGTGCAGGACAACTGGCAGGGATTCGAGGGGCTCCGCAGAAAGGCCCTCTCGGTTCCGCATTGGGGTAATGATGAAGAATATGTAGATTCGATATTCCTCGACCTGTTCAACGAATATTGCACCTGGGTACGGGGCCAGAACAACTATCTCGGCAAGCCTTATGATCCTTCGATGCTCGCGATCTCCACCCCGGTGCCCTTCGGAAAGGTCTGCGAGGCTTTTCCGGATGGACGTCTGAAGGGCGAGCCGCTGGCCGACGGGGTCACATCACCTTTCCCCGGTTCCGATAAACTCGGTCCTACCGCCGTGATCCGCTCCTCCTCGAAGGTCGACCATACCCAGATCCGCGGCGGGCTGCTGAACCTGAAGTTCCATCCCTCCGCCCTCACCGGTGAGACCGGATCCAGAAACCTGCTGGCCCTGATCAAGACCTATTTCGAGAACCCTGGCTTTCATGTCCAGTTCAACGTGGTGGATTCCAACATGCTGCGCGATGCGCAGGCTCATCCGGAGAACTACCGCGACCTGGTCGTTCGCGTAGCCGGATTCTCCGCCTACTGGGTGGAAATGAGCAAGGCCCTCCAGGATCAGGTCATCTGCCGGACGGAACACCTGCTGTAGCATGTCGCAGGGCACGCTTTTCGACATCCAGCATTTCGGGGTCCACGACGGTCCCGGCATCCGCACCCTGGTATTCATGAAAGGGTGCCCCCTCCGCTGCAGCTGGTGCTGCAACCCCGAGTCGCACTCCGCAATCCCGCAGGTCCGGTATATCCGTTTCCGCTGCAAGGCCTGCCACCGCTGTGCCGAAGCCTGCACCCAGGGAGCAATAGCCCCAATAAATGATTCTGTATTTATTGATTATGAAATTTGCAGGGCCTGCACCTCCAGAACCTGTCTCGAAGCCTGCTATCATGAAGCCCTCAATCTGACCGGATTTTCACTCAACCCGAAGGAACTGCTGGCTATCGTCTCAAAGGATCTGGCCTTTTACCGGAACTCCGGCGGCGGGGTCACCTTAACCGGCGGGGAACCGCTCTCGCAGCCCGATTTCCTCCTGGAATCCCTCCGGCTCTGCAAGGAAGCCGGCATCCACACCGCCATCGAAACCTGCGGCCATGGCAGACTCTCCGACCTGGAAAAAATTGCCCCCTATACCGACCTGTTCCTCTTCGACATCAAGATTATTAACCCTGATATGCACCTCAAGCATACCGGCCAATCCAACGATATTATCCTGCAAAACCTCGCCTACCTCTCTCAACTTCCTCAACCTTCTCAACCTCCTCAACCTTCTCAACCTTCTCCCTCCCTCACCCTCCGCCTCCCCCTCATCCCCGGCATCACAGATACCGAAGAAAACATCGGAGAAATCATCGGGTTAATGAAAAAACTGAGTCTCCGGGAGATCCAGCTTGAGCCCTATCATACGCTGGGGGAAGGGAAATATGAGGAGTTCGGGGTGCTGCATGCAGGGAATCACATCCCCGAAATCTTAAACTACCCGGTTGAAAAGGTTATGGAGCGTTTCCATCTTGCCGGGATATCCTGCGAGGTGGCATAGATGCGAGCCACCTCACTTGTAGCGTC
>CAZEKJ010000023.1:29683-77351 GCA_964512915.1 uncultured Porphyromonadaceae bacterium | reverse complement strand
TTGCCGATCACGACCCAGTAGTTGATGTCCGCCACACCGAGGTTTTCAGGATCATTCACATCGCTTTCGGTGGTCTGCCAGTGGTTCTGGGCGTCAGTCTGATCGGGGCCGGGCTGTTCGATGTTTAGCTGTTCGATGGAGAATCCGTGGGCGCCGCTGACCGTCACAGTGTTGACATTACGACAGGAGCTGACCCGGGCAAAATGCGAGGCGTGGTGGGCTTGTGCAAAGTTCAGGCCGTGGATATTGCTGCCGATGACGATGTTGTCGCCGTCTGTATGTTCGTTAACCACGATGCCGTTGTAATAGCCGGTGACGGTGACGTTGCGCAGAACGGTCCAGGCGGCATTGTTGACAGCGGGAGTGCTCAGGCCGCTGGTTTGACGGGTGGGCTTCGATGCCCGTACGTTGTAAACTCCGGTGTTGATGAATACATTTTCCAGCTTGCATTGCAAGGCATCCTTCAGATCGATGCCACCAATACCGGGGTTGTCATAGGTGCGAACATCGAGATTTTTCAGAATCACATGGACCGCGGAAAATCCCCCATAGAGGGACTTGTCGGATGGGGTGGCGGTAATGACCGACGGGCCTGACCCGGCAAGGCATTTCAAGATGGTGCCCCGGTTTTGCAGAGGAAAGGAGCCGATGGTGCCGAAGACGGGAGTGGGCTCGTGCTCGCCGGTGATTTCCAATGTTATCCAGCTCGGGTTCGGACTCGACACGGGGGGAATGATGATACGCCCGCGATAGACGCCGTCGGGCAAGATCACTCGACCGCCACCGGCCTCAACGACCGCCTTGAGACAGCGGGAAAAGGCGTCTGTGTTATCCGTGGCATCGTCGCCCTTCACGCCGAAAGCACGCGCGTCAAACAGGCGCGGTTGCGGAGTGGCAGCCACAGCTTGGTCATTGGCGGTCGCCGGGGGATTGCCCGACAAAGGTTTGCTGGTGATCAGGCCGATGCCACGGCCTTTGTTTCCCACCGCGCAGTAATAGAGGTAGAAGGTCTCGTTGGCCGGGTTCCATACCAGAGAGATCTTATGCGAGTATTCCTTGTCCAGTCCTGACGGATTGCCCCCTGCCACATAGAGCGGTTCGGGATGCGACGTCCAATTAATGAGATCGCGCGAAAAGGCGGCCATGATGTGGGCACCGCCTTTGCCAACCCCAAAGTAAAACATCACCCAGTGATCGCCATCGCGGAACACCTTGCCGTCGGAGCAAAACTTCTCGTCATAGCCGCCTTCCCGGACCTGCACGATCGGATTGTTTTCAAAGCGTTTCCATTTCAGGAGATCCCTGGAGGTTGCGCCACCCATCTGCTCGATCCAGACGGGCATTTTTTTGGCGTTATAGAAGTTGTAGAATTTCCCTTTGTGTTCCACCAACCAGGGCTGATAGATGCAGTCTTTTTCCCAGTCCGCGCAATCCTTGTCGTAAATCGAAAGAACCGGGGTGCCCTTGGCCCGCTGCCAGATCAGACCATCTTCGCTGGCAGCCACGCCTTCATAACCGGGGTCAATTTCATAGCCCCCCTGCTTTGGATAGCAGCCGTAGAGCGTCCAGAACCTGCCGTCGCGCTTCTTCAGCACACGCGGTGCCTTGATATCGTAGGACTCATACAGGTACGCGCCGATCACGCAGCCACCGAAGTCGAACTCGCCAGGCTTGCCGAAGCCCATGGTAAGGCGCGGGTTTGTCCAATTGACGAGGTCTTCGCTCTCGGCAACGAAGGAGTTGTAGCCATTGCCATTGAAGGCAATAAAGCTCATGAACCACTTGTCCGGCTGGCCGGGCAATTGATAGACGCACGGGACGTCCGTATTGCGGAAATCCGCGTGACCGGGGATGTCCGGATTGGCTGGAATGACGTGCGCGGCCTGGTAATGCCAGCCGCGATACGGCGCCGACCACTTGTCCAGTGTCTCCCGGTCAATTGGATGCGCCCTCTTATTTTCGGCAGCGTTGAGCGCTGTGAGCGGCACGATCAACAGGGCGACGAAGAGGGCGATGTTTGTTTTCATAATTGAGTTTTGTCTTGGTCGTGTTTCTTTGGCTGGTTGCTCATTTCATTTGTCTCTTTGGAGCCATATATCCATCTCTCCTGCACCTCTGTTTAGCCATGCCAAATATGGTATTGCCATAAAACCGGTAACCGAGGCCACCCCGCTGTTGTCAACAGTTTTTGCCTTACCCTCAATAACGGTAATACCACCGATCAGGTCACTTATAAACCTGGAGGTAAGTTGCGAGTCATCCGGGAGAATCAGGTTACCGGTTTTCCCATTATTGTCGACCCCCTCGGCGCAATATACCAGAGGGCCTCTCTCAAGAGCGATTAGCCCGTTGTTTTCCTTTACTCGTTCATCTGAAAGGACCCGCCTTATTTCCATTGGGAAATCGAGGGAAATTTCATCATTTGCCTGCCATTTCTTTCGAATTACGGCATAACCCTTATCAAGAATGACTGCCTGCTCTTCGCCATTGACCTTAATGGATACCGGTTTATTTATTTTATCCGTATACCGGTATAATCCCAGGGGTATTGGTTCTTCACGGGCCCAGCCAGGCACCCTTATTCTGACGGTAAAAGAGGATGGTTTTTCCAAACCCAGGCTGATTTTAATCTCACCGTTCCACGGGTATTCAGTTTCCTGATTAACAAAAAGCGCTCTGCCTCCGAAATCAATTTGGGATTCACTTTTCATGAAAAGATTGATATACAGGTTGTCATTATCAGTAAGATAAATATAACCAGGCACCGAGGGAGTGGTTCTGCAGATGTTTGTGGGGCAGCATGGCGGATCGAACCAATCTGAACGGGTTGTTTGTCCCCGGTCGGCCAACGGATTAGTATACAGATAACCGGTTCCATGAATAGAGAATGTAGGAAGATAAGCATTGTACAATGTTCTTTCCAGAACATCAAAATATCGGGCATCTTTATAGTACTTACCCAACCTGAAATTCCATAAAATATTTGCCACAGCCCCGCAGGTTTCACTATAGGCCGTGAGATTCGGCAACACATAAGCTTCATCAAAAGCTTCTCCTTTTGTATGGCTGGCTCCAACACCCCCGGTTAAATAAATCTTTTTACCGGTAGCATTTTCCCATAATCGGTTTGATGCTTCCATGTATTCAGCATCACCTGTCATGGCACCAACATCAGCCATTCCTGCATACATGTAACACGCCCTTACCGCATGCCCGGTGGTTTCCTCCTGTTCCAGAACAGGTTTATGATCCTGGAAATAGGTGAGGTTTTTCCGGAAAATGTATTGTGTCCGGCCGTTGTTATAGTGACCACGTTCAGCCAGAAAAAACCTGGCAACATCAATATATTCCTTTTTACCCGTTACCCGGTAAAGTTTTGCCAATGCCAGTTCAATCTCCTGATGGCCGGGTATCAACCTGAGCTTGTCGCTGCCAAATGTCCGGTCGATCAGGTCTCCTGTTTTTACCGCCATATCAAGAAAGTTGCGTTTACCTGTTGCTTCGTAATGTGCAACAGCGGCTTCAATCATATGACCCAGATTATACAGTTCGTGGCTGTGGCTGAGATTTGCCCATCTGCCTCCTATGCATTTCTCTCCCAGCGGTTTAAAGTATCTGATGGTGTACAGATAACCATCAGGTTCCTGAACTTTACCTATTATCGCAATTAAACTGTCGATATACCTCCCGAGTTTGGGATCCGGATGCAGCCTGAGTGAATAACAAGCTCCCTGAATAGTTTTATATACATCAGAGTCGCTGGCCTCATTGCTGCTAAAATCGCCCTTTTTTATACCTGCAGCAATTGAAAAATTGTCAATCTTGCCTGAGGCCTCGAGTTGGGCAAGGTTATCCCATATTGTATTATTTATACAGGAATCCATTCTCATTTTCCACAATCCGCCTGTGACTTTGATGTTGTAATAGGGAACTTCGCTGAGAGGATAATCAAAAACGCGGTCCCCATTGCCACCGGCACTACATGACAATATCAGGAAGATGGAACACAGCAGATAAATCGTCGTTTTCATGCTATTTGGTTAAGGTAACCGGCCCCCGGCTGGAATAAATTACCTCTCTGATGATTTCGTAATTAACACCTCTATCTTTCAGGTAATTAAGCATGTAATCAAAACAGTTTTCGTGCTTACCGATCAATTCCGGTGGAAAGACGCCTTTTTCGTCAAACAACCCATCAATGATCATATTAACCGCGGCGGTTGCGGTATACCCGGTAGTTCTGGCCATGGAGGAAGTCCCGGTACTGACATTATATTCATCATGCAGATTGCAGACCACCTTCTCCGTTTCACCCTCCGGGTTTTCGCCAATGAGGGTAACACGCATCACGGTGATCTCCTCTTCACTTTCACCAAGTTTCCATTCGTTGAAGAGAATCCTGCAGGTAAAATCAAGTGGTGCTATATCGGTTCCCTTTATATTCATTTTCTCCGTGCTAAAGAAGCCGCTCTCTTTCAATACCCTGATATATTCGATATGGCCAGGATACCTGAGGGTTTTTTCCTTCATATCAGGGATATGGGGCATAGTGAAGATGATTGACCTCAATCCGTCGGAATTAAAGGATTCCAGCGTGCCAACCCGGTCGAATTCAACATATTCACAATCCGTTAAGGGCTCACGGACAACCAGTTTGCCATTTTCGACATACCGGGCCGGACGGGTGTATTCCTCGATCACATCGACCGGTGAAAATGGTGCTTTATAGCAAAACGGCCACTTCTTCAGTTTGGGTAAACCACCAACCAGGCACTCAAAATGCTTCAGTTTCAGCTTTTCATTGTAATAACCGAGCAGCAGGTTGTCCATGCCAGGGGCAACACCGCAGTCGACGATGGCTGTAACGCCCATATTTTTAGCCAGTTGATCAAGATCCAGGGAATGTTCCGGGAAAAAGGAAATATCGACAACATTTTTACCGGACTCAATGATGGAGCGGAGTGTGGCAAAACCTAAACAACCCGGTACCGCACAAATTACCAGATCAAAAGGTTTGAGTGCATCCTGCAGCATCTTCTTTTCTGTCACATCCAACTTTACTATACTCAGAGACTGACATCTTTTTTTCACCGTTTCCAACCTTGGAAGGCTGATATCTGCAAGGGTGACCTGATGACTTTTTGCGAGATCAATGGCCATGGCGCTGCCAACCATTCCGCCGCCCAATACGATTACTTTTTTCATGAATTGAGTGTAGTATTTAGAATTTATGTATAGCTTTATTTATAGGATCTATTCTTTGATAAGAACAGTTCCATTTTTTGCCATTTTTGCTCCGGACTTTAGGTAATACATGCCGGCCGGATAACCAGATATATCAAGGGTAGTGTATTCATTCCTGACTTCCAGTTTTTTAATTTCTCTACCCAATGCATCGAACAAATGATAGATTTGCGGCATGGGGGAATCTCCTGATTTAATGGTAAATATACCCGTTGAAGGATTTGGATAAATGGTAAATGGCAAAGCGCTGATTTCAGCACCATCGATCCCCGACGGCAATTTTGAGCCCCTCAAATTAATCTCTGCAATGGAGGTTCGCATATCGGTGAGTGACCCATCGCCCAGCCAGGAATTGATTGCTGATAATTTTAAATATCTGCCCTGGGTCTTGGCAAACAACACATATTGAGTCAGTTCTGTATAGAAAAAGGTACCCGATGCAACCGGCTGTCCCCAGTTAAACCCATCTCCGCTTAAACTGATAGTATAATCGGCGATCCGGCCCTCCCATGGAGCCACAAAATTGGAGTTCGCAGTATAATAGAATTCATTGATCTCGTAAACCTGGCCCAGGTCGATTATCATTTCATGGGGCCTGGCATAGGTATTGCCCAACGGAACATGATAGTAGGTGCTTTTGTTTCCATCAAAAGCTTTAAATCCCTGATAACCCGATTGGGATGGAGTTGCTGAAACCAGTCTCCAATCCGTTTGGGAAATCTCCGGCAATCGGATGGCAGGTTCTGTAATCGTTACCGTAAAACGTATCTGGTCGGTTCCAACCAGCTGTATGTCTGTCAAATCTAAGCCTGATGCCCGCCCATCCCACCATTTGGTATCCGGTTTAGAAACGTTGGTAAATGATTTACCAGGAAGATAAATATCTCCGATGTTTCCCCGGTTGGTGGCCGATTTCTCTAATTCAAACTTACCGTCGGCCTGCTCGATGGAGTTGCGGTAGTGCTTTAAAGGGGTCATGTCGGACAGCCGGTTGGAGGTAAAGACTTTTGAATCGGTATGCCAGATGAGTAATCCAAGAGTTGCCGGAAAAAGCGAATTTCCTATAGTCGACCTTTTACGGGCTTCGATGGTGAAGTATTCGCCGGAGTCATAGGGATTCCGGAAAACAACTACGCTGTCGCCATCGGCCCTCAAGGTTATGGTAGCGGTCCCTGATTCGGGCTCCACAACAAAGCCCCATTTGTATTGGGCCAGAAACGGTCCTCCAATGGGTTCAACATCCGGCAGCCCGCCCGACATCAGGCTGTAAATACCGGTACCTCCTGAATGAGCTGCGCCATTGTCAGTATCATACGTATCGGGGAATCCAAAGATTCCATGACCTCCTTCGTGAAGTGTCATAAATATATTTACCGGGGTAGGATCCCAGGTAGATTTCAGCACCGACCCGTATATCGTACTCACTTTTACCCCGTTGGATAAAGTCCAGCCCGGTCCATGCGAGCCTCCTACTCCCTGAGGCCCCCATTTGGAGCTGATAACCATCACTGAGGCTAATCCACCCTTTGAAAACCTGTCAAAACTATCGTCGACTATGCTTAGTGAACGCCAGTCGTATCCAGGATTATGCGCAATAATCCATTCGAGAGCATCTTTCCAGAGCAGAATACCCTGTTGCCAGTTAAGAGACTCATAATGAGTGGAAGGTTGAGGGGCCGTGTAGAAAAATATATCATGGGTAAAATCAACATTTCTTCTGCTTTGCTCATACCAGTATTTTCTGAAACTTCGCGTGGCACCTTCTTCCTGATAATTCATCCCATTGATCAAACTGTCGAGCCGGGCCCGGGTAACCAATGCCGGTACATCAGGATAATCAATGTATATGGTAATCCCCTTGTACTTCACACGGGCATCCGTCTGGCTCAAGGCCTCACGGGAAAATGACAGGAAAAAAAGTGTGGCGAAAATCAGAATGTAAAGTTTTTTCATGCTATGGTCCTGCTGGTCACTTAATAATCATTTTAGGCAACTCGGTGCGAACCAATTCAATTTTCTGTAAGGTTATGCCGTAGTGCCCTCCCGGAGGGTATACTTTATGCGGCTGATCATTTTCATCCAGGGAGAAATTTCCGGAATAGAGCAGCCACATGGTTTTGCCGTCATCACTGATGAATTTGGACGGGATGTTTACAAAATAGGCCTGAGTACCAAATTCTTTCATATAAGTTATGATTTTCCAATCCCCATCAAGTCGTTCTGATTCTAGCAAATACGTATTCATTCTGGATTTTGTGGTACCTCCGTCGGTCACACACATGATATACTTTTTGAGCCCGGGAATGTAGGTGCAGGTGACGCATCCCATATTATTGTCCCACTCCAGCAGGGGTTTGATATCCTCAAATTTATCGGTCCAGATGGGAGTGCCGTTCTTGTCCTTGCCGCCGTAAAACTCATATTTGGATGCATCATTGATAGTCTCCACAGATGGAGTCACTCTCAGAAGATAGATCTGGTCGCCTGTAACCCAGCTATTGTTCCAGACCCTCCAGTTTTTTGAGGTGGTTGCCATATCAGCCCCGTGAGCCACCAGGTAAGCTTTGCCATCTGGTGAATGCTCCATGTTTTTGCCGAAATCAACAAAATGAGGTGCTCCAATCTTTAGCGGCTGTCCAAACATTCCTGATTCTCCGAAAATGGGTTTGGCCGGTGTGTGAGGAGTTGGCATCCAGCTATGCCCATAGTTGGTTGAATACCTGAACCCCACGAAAGGCCCCAGCCACGGCCAGTTCACTGACACGCCGCCAAAGGTAAAGTCGCTATTCGGACCCAGGCAGTAGGTCCCATAATACCAAACTCCATTGTAAATCAGTGACCCGCAGGGATAACGGCCATCATACGGCGCTGCAGGCGAACTTTTATCCAGGCCGATGCTATATGCTTTTATGGTGAGCGGATCATTCCCGGCAATAACTCCCTGGCCGGTAGTAATATGAACCGGATCTACCCACGACTGTGACCAGTCGGTATAGCCATCCAGCCGTTTGGTTTTGCCATCCGTCCAGGGGGAGTACAAGGTATCATTCGATGCCCAGGTCGGATACCAGGTATCGCCATAATGGTAGCCGCTTTTGATACCCAGAAATTTAAGGGCATTAAATGCCCCGGACTGCTTAAACGGACAATCTTTTGGAACCTCTGATAGCCAGATAAACGGCTCATATCTTACAACTTCAGGTTTCAGCTCAGGTAGTTGAGCAAAGACGGAAAAGCCCGGAAGGATAAAGAATAATAAAGCTTGTATTCTTTTCATATCATCTCTTTTCATTTGCTTCCCTAAAATACTGATTCCGCCAGGAATTAACCTGGCGGAAACAGTGGTTTGAAAGACGTTTCCCTTAAGACTCAGAAAGGCCTGCTCATATTTATTAGCTACTTTCCCACCAAGGTAACAGGCCCCAGCAGCCCCGCAGTCTGAATTCGGTACGGTTCTCCCCCACCCGGCCACACTTCTGATTTCATGTAGCCCTGATTGGTTTTGCAGAAACGGTCTTTCGGGTCCGATAACATGTCACCGGTCATCCGGTTGCTCCACATATTGACTATTTCTATCTTCAGATCATTCGTACCGGTTTTAATTAACCTGCTGATATCTATCCGATACGGCTGCTTCCATAAGATACCTGCGGATTTTCCATTGATGAAAACCTCGGCAACATCGCGTACCTCGCCCAGGTCAATGCTCATGCCTTTCTTAGCCATTCCTTTCTCCAACTTGAATGTATTCTGATAGGTGGCCGTTCCGGAAAAGTATTTTATACCCTGATCTTCTGATTCTGTCCATGAAATCAGCCGGTCGAAAACTGCCGCAGGAGGTGCTCCCCAGTTCGGAGGAAAACTCACATTCCAGGGTCCCGCGACCTCACTAATTATTTTAACATTCTGATTATCTGAATACAATGATACACTTCCGCGTTTTTCCTTATTAAAAACCACGAATACCGATCCATGAGCCGGTAATTCAACATCGAAGCTGATTCCCGATTGATCTTTGGTAAAATCTGCTACACGTGTTGCATATCCCGTTGAAGCATCCCAGAATTCCGGAAATCCCTCCAGGACCCTGAAACGGCAGGTCCCTTTAACTGATTCTTTCTGTTCGTTTCTCAAAAAATAGATTTCCCCGATATCGGTGGTCCGGTGGATATAATCAATACCCAGATTTCCTGTGAAGCTGAAATCGGGCCCGATGCCATGCTTTTCCAGCACTTGATCGGCCGTTAAGCCCCACATAACCAGGCCTTCACCATATTTGTTCTCAAAGATCGTTTTGCCATCCGAAGCTCCCCATAATTCACCGGAGAGCTGATTCAGTGCGATATTATCCTGTTCCCAATCCTTCAAGCCCGGAACTCTTGTTGGCCGCGGACCCACCACGGTGGCGCCTGCTTTTACCAATTCCGCGATCTTTTTTAACACCTCCAATGGCATGTGATCCTGCTCCGGGAGCAGCATGACGGCATAGCTCATGCCATCGGGCAAAACGAGGCGGCCGTCCTTAACCGACATCCGGTTCAGGATAATATCGGAGTTAACGACATCAAAATCATATCCATTCCCTAACCCATTGAGGCGGGGTTTTTCAGGAACATCATGGAAGAATGGGAAAAAGTTAGGAGTCTGATCCCCGTAAAAATAGCATACATCACCCACAAATAACCCTTGCTGAAGCATATAGCTGCATCGGGAGAGATATTCCATGAAAGGCTTGGATTTATCCCACCATGTGGTTCCCGGGTTCATATCGTAACCGGCATGATAGGTGCGGCCCGGCAATCCGTCCTCAGGATTTGTGCTCGCAAACGTATGGAAGGTGATGTTGTTCAGCCCTTCGCAAAATGCCCGGTCTACCCACTTTTTCATATCAAATGGAGAATCTTTCCATCTTCTCCAGGTGGTAAACGATTCGGCATCAACTATTTTATGGCCATAAATGTGGGCAGCGCTCGACACTTCCTTGATCAGGAACATGTTGCGATGCTGGATCCAGAATTCACCCCTGGGAACGGATACGGTACCGAGAGCCTTTAAGGCATCAACCGGACAGGTACTCCAAACCGGTGGCCCCGGACCGCCTGATTCAGAAACCAGTAATGCGTTATACTTTTTAAGGAATTCAGTTCCGGTTTCATAATGACTGAAAATAAGCTGATCGCTGACAGTCCGGTTGAAATCGTATTGGAATTTTTCCGTTATGTCCCTGATCTTCCAGCCTGCAAGGACCGGCAGGTAACTCTCTATTTCATACCCCCGCCGCTCCAGGAATATCGATGGAAAGGAGTCTGTCCACGGTGTACCCTCGGAAAGTTCCATGCTGTCGAATTCGAAATAGGCCAGTCCCGCTTCTGATGAATTCTCAGGGGTTACCCCAAGCCGGTCCATGAAGTGTTGTAAATGCCTTTTAGTCGCCTCAGGATCAAAAAAATCAATAAACAAACCGTTCGAATTGGGTGAGGGAACAATCAGTTCCTGACCATTGTTCGAACATACGAATCGAAGTATTACCCATTTCCCTGCAGGAACTTCCCATTGCAATTTCCCATCCTTGAAGTTCGGTGTCAGACGCATAACATTGGTGAGGTCTGCAATGGTACTATCTGAACTAAACGGAACTGCAAGAACCGCGACATCCTTGTAAAAAACAGGGGTATCCTTGTCCTTCATCGGACAACCGTGAGGAAATTTCGGGAAGGGCAGAAGCATGTCGATCGCCCGCGGCCCGGCTACCTCCACTTTGGAGACATACAGGTTTTTGGATGCCCAATCCGGTGTAACCCATGAACCTCCGGCGTTCCAACCGCTTGAGGCCACGATGCCAATGCTCATCTTCAGTCGTTTCCCTTCCGAAATCGCGTGTTTGATGAGTTTCACGGATTCATCACCGAGGAATGCACCACCGGCAGGAATGAAGGAGGGGTTCTTAACGGCGGCCACATCCCATATTTCCGCCCTGTTCATCCCTTTGGATTTCATGGCCTCCAAATCCCGGGTAATGGAGGTGGTGGACATATTTCCATTCAACCAGCACCAGAAGGCACCCGGGCGGTATGATGCAGGGGGGTTGACAAATTCATCAGGGGATACCGAGCAACTGACCATCAGCAGGCTCAATGGAATTAAGTATTTAATATTCATACTATTACAACTTTTCTTTTGATTTGATCTCTGCCTCCCGCACAAGCCTGACCTTCGCTGCTTCTGTTGCTTCTTTTCTCAGTTGCTTAAGGCTGGCCCTGTGCTGCGCATATTCATCAGGCAGATAAGGTGCTTCAGGATAGTCCCAGTTATCCGATCGAAAAAGGGGTACCGGAATGATCGGACATTCTGAACTAACCAGGTTTCCCAGCGGATTACGGGCCCATGCATACCGAACTTCGACGGGATCAACTGCGAGGCTATTCCATACTTCAATCCTCTTTCTATCATCAACCGGTTTGCCATTTTCGTCCTTTGTTTTCATATAGGCAGCTTTTGCGGGCATGAAATGATGATCACTCCCGGCAATGCAAAAGCCTTCAATCGGACGGTCGTCGGAAGTTTTAACCTCTTTACTGAAGGTGATGATTATCCTGTCTTCAAGACGCTCAATCCCGGTACAAACGGCCGGTTCCCATTTCAGGTCAAATCCATACTGCGTCGACAAAGCCCAGCGAGCCATCCGTTCACCAGCCTCAACCTTTTTCTGGGGATGGTACCAGTTGACCTGCTGGTCGTAGGCACAGACATAACCTGTATTCGGCAGATCCCTATAAGCCTGGAACTGTCCTTCCCGAATGGAGGCAGCAGGATCGATCATTCTAAGTTCAAAATTATCAACGGTTTGAGGTTCGCCGCCAGCACTGAACTCAACAATGCCAAAGGGCAGTTCCAAATCGTTAAAGGTCTTTCTCCAATCAGCTATCAGGGCCTTGAAATTTAAAGCATACTGTTTGGGGCGGGAATCCTCAAGAGCATTGTTATATCCGTGATGAAAGACAATTCCCCTGACAGAAAGGCCGGCAATTACCGCGACCATACCCGTATAGGACGATCCCGGGTAGTTTCTGTCCAGCGCAGGACTTGTCGAAGACTCCTTCGGTACATAGGCCGCCACCTTTTCATTCCACTGTTTCAGCAACGGAGCGTTTTCCGGCATCGCTGCCAGTGTCTCCGGAGTGAGCCAGGCCTCAACCGTGGTGCCGCCCACCGATACATCAATCAACCCGATGGGAACCTGGCTGGCCATAAACAGACGCCTGCCAAAAACATAGCCCATTCCGGAAAATGTCGGCACCGTTTCGGGGGAACAGATAAACCAATACCCCTTTTTATCATAGCGCTCATACCATCCATCCCACTCATTTATTCGCTCGAAATCCTTCTGTGGTTTCAGATTAGCTGAACAGGGGATGGTCATTAAACGGATATTTGAAAAGTTGGCCGACAGAATTTCGACATCACCATGAAAGATGCGGGCAAGATCAAACTCCATATTGCTCTGTCCTCCAAGCACCCAGACATCGCCAACCAGGACATTCGTAAACACAACCGGGCTGCTTTTCCCCGATATTTTCATATCACGGGGTTGCGCATTCGCACCCATAGGATCGAGGTAGACTGCCCACTCTCCCAGCTTGTTGGCAACACCGGATTTGGATTGGCCTCCGAATTCTACCGTAACTTTCTCAGCGGAAGATGCCATTCCCCAAATCTTAACAGGCTTGTCGCGCTGCAGCACCATGTTGTCATCAAAGATATGGGCAGGCCTCACCTGCGCCTGTAGCATCAGACCGGTAAGGAGAATCAGTAGCAGGATAACTTTTTTCATTTCATTCTGTCTTGATAAACTTAACTTTCTCTGAGCGATTTCCATCAGAATAATTTAAAATATACACGCCATTTGAAAGCGAACTGATATCCATCACTTCCGTCATGTTGTGAGGATTGACCTTTTGAAGAATTTTCCCGGTCATATCCAGGAGCTGGATTTTTGAATTGGGGTTGGGTAAGGCCCGGATCATGATGGTTAAGGAATGTGATGCGGGATTCGGGTATACCTCGATCGCTGGAATCCTTCTGAAAGAATTATTGTCTGCATAGCTAGATGGCGATTTCTCCTGGCGTACAACAATCGGAACATATCCATAGGTATATTCAGCAGGCGGAGTAACAAACAGGGCGCTGTCAAATGCCGCCAGACTTCCGGTTGACGGGGCTTTCATGTAAACCTGATCAATCGTCCAGTTTTTGTGCATGTCAACGATCAGCTGCTGAAGGCTGTCCCTTTTTCCTTGTGTCCACTTAAATTGCTGAAAAACAGGCTGATCAATGAACCGATACCAAAAATAGGTAACCATTGAATGATCACTGAGGTAGGCAAAGAATGGCCCCGCCACCGGGCCCGGAGTTCTCCAGGCACCCTTTAATTCTGCACGATAGGGTGTGGGGGTTTCAGACGGAGTCCTGAATTGCCGGTCGCGCAAGCCGGTTGAAACCGGCACTTCAGATTCCGCAACCGCGACCCTGAAATTCGCTGAGTCTTTGAAATAAGCTGGAAAATAACCCATTCCATCTGAAACACTTCCCGTCCATTTAAGTCCAAAGTCATTGCCCTGAAAAACAGCTGGAGTAGCAAGATTATTAATTCCCACCACTGCTTTCCCATCCTGGTTATAGTCTACCGGATTGGTTCGCATGACCGGCCTGTAGGTCCCGTTGGTCTGGAAGGAACCTGATGGAGCCGGCCCGCCGTTTCGCCATGCCAGGACTTCATTATACTTAGCCCGCTTGCTGTAAAACGTCACATCTTTAGCCAGAATGGTCCGGTTTAAGCTGTCGACGTGAAATTGGAGACGGGGAATCTTGTAATATTTGTTCTGACTGGCATCAGTTGCGCTCAGAATCGGTACGGTATTGAACTCCATGGTTCCGCCCGCAAGATTCCTGGTGGTAGGACGTGAATCCAGCCCCCGGCCATAATCGAAAGGATAATCCTTCGAAATCTTGGCCCAGGTTTCCGGAAGATAATATGCCAGGGGACCCTTGAAATTCAGAGAATTTAAAAACAGGGTCCAGCATTTTTCCCCTACCGGATATTTATCGGTATAGGCAGCAGTAAGAGGCAAAGAAAGGTAGGTGATCCCAAGCAGTTCGCCGTTGGGATTTCCCTGAAATGTCATGCCATCAGGGGGAACCAGTATCCGGTTTGATAGTTGAGCAACACCCAGAACACTGTCTGGCAATGGAGTATCGCTCCAAAAAAACTGCCAGCCCGGATTGGAAATCTCCACACTATAACAGTTTGGCGTTGAATTCATCTTGAATTTGGGCGGGCCGTAATGGAACTTATTTCCTGCCCAGTAACCAGGCCCCCCTTCAACTGTTTGAAAAACACTACTGTATGTCGGGCCTCTTTCCGGCCAATGATCTCTGGCAACCGTTCCAACCGGACAGAGAGGAACCGTTGTATTATCTGAATTGTCAGGAATTATCCAGCTTGAGGGCAACCCTATCTGGAAGTTAGCTATGGGCGTGCTCACGAGTGGCCAGATGGCAGAATAGAAACCGTATCCCTCGCTATAGGTGGACGGGGCCTGGGCGGGGTAGCTGGCAATGTACCCATGAAGGCCGTTCTGACAAATGACCGGCGAAGAATTACTGTAAATCAGAATACCAACAAGAATAAACCACCAACGTAACGCCTTTATTTTGACCATTTTCGAGAATTAGCAGAAAGAATAATGGTTACCTGATTACCAGCTGCCGGGTTTTAGTAAAATCACCGGCCTTCATGGTATAGAAGTAGATACCGGCATCAAAATTCCGGGTTTCCAGAACGATGGTATGTTTTCCGGCTGGCATCATCCCCTTATTCAATTCCATCACCTGACGCCCGGAAATGTCGGTCACTTCGAAAGTCACATCCGATCCGGCGACAAGTTCAAAATCGATTTGGGTAGTCCCACTGAAAGGGTTCGGGTAGTTCTGGCCAAGGAATGCCTGCTGTGTTAAAGGATCGGTCCCGTCATTAATATTGCCATGATCGTTCAGGTTCAGGCGGATCATCAGGTTTCTTTTTCCGATATAATCGCCCAGTCCGGTTTCCCAGTTGCCATCATAGAAGCCCATGGCAGTTGACTCAACCAGCTTTACCGAGTTATCGGTTCCGATTTCCAGCCCTTTATTGCGCCGGACCATGTATTCCGGATTCAGGTTGTCGAAGGTTACACCCGCATAAACGAGGTCCCCCTTTTTGAGGAATTCGGATTCACCATCCTTGTCGAATGTCAGGGTAACCCAGGTGTTAAAATCAGCCGAATCCAGCTGAATCGTTTCGGAAGACAAAAGTTCAAACGGGGTTGGATCATCGGTTCCGATCGGGACAAAGTAAAGTGAGAACCGATAATTGATCAACTCATCCGCCTTCCCTCCTGCAATAAAAACTGAGATGGAACTCACTTCACAATCATTGTAAATCGGAAAGATTGATCCGGTGAAGTAACCGATATTCGCAACGGCATTGATATCGTAACGTTCCTTGGTAAACGACCAGGGAAAATCGTTGGTATCATCAGCTCGTGAATAGATACTGTCGGTCACATTAAAGAATACCTCACGTTTGTTATCGGCCGGATTCTCATCCGTGAACTTCGATTTGAGTTCCATCGCAAGTTTGTAATGTCCATAATCTGCCGGTGAATATTTATCGGCAATATCAATGGTGTCGACAACCAGAACAGACAAATCTTTCTTAGGTGACAATCTTTGAAAAACGCTGTTCCCGTTTTTGGTAATATCCAGATCCAGATATACCTCTTCCTGGTCATATTCACCAAAATTGAGTGCGGTTGTTTCGAAATTAAAGAATCCGTTGGTGCCTGTCAACTGAGATTTTGGAATGTCATAAATCCAGGACACATTCGTATCCGGATTATTGTCATCCCATTCCATCTTTACATAGCTTATTTTCAGGTCATTGTTGTATGCTTCTGACAGTGTAAAATCGTCAATCGCCCAATAGTATAACGCCGAATTCATCCAGTGAAGCCTCATTTGCACATTGGACATACCAGCAGCAACATCAGAGATATTTACTTCCATTATAGCAGGCACTCCTGCAGGTTTATCCAGCGGCCGGTCTTTGTGCCCGCAACCGAAATTGACGCTGTAAGTGGCGGAATGAACCCAGTTATCCACCGAAACCTCAAGGAACATATCCACCGGATGTGAACCCATGAAATGAGTTTCGTATTTGACCACCACGGAAGAATGTGCGCTGCAGTTCATGACCGGAAAAACCACCGAGTTGTCCACCCTGATCTCCGGGGTACCCGTGACCTGGAACATCTCCATGAAAAGGGCGATGCAGCCGTTATCCTTTGTGGTGGACTGAAGCATCGGGTCATGTGTTCCTGTCCAGTCGAAACGACCCTTCCACCATACAAAGTTGGTTCCCTGGTCCTTTGGATCCAAAAAGGAAAAGCCGGCCGGAGCCGTCCAGCCTTTGGGATCAGCGGGATTCTCCCACCCAAAGGTTTCAGAATAAAACACTTTGCCGTCACCTTTTGTGATGGGGGACTGAGCATGTGTGGCGGTTACTGTTAACATTCCTGCCAGCAATAGAAAAAAGTATCTGTTTCGCATAATCATTGGATTTGATTATGGGAAATTACCAAAAATCGGCCGCTGACGGGTCAATCAATTTGGCACGAATGTGCGTTATTTTGCAGGGCGTGGCTGCCGCCTTACCTTTCCCCCAGAGTCAGCATAATTACCTTTGCCTTCCAATCTCTTCTGATTAGCCACAGTTATCTGCTATTTCATTCAGGGATCAAAAAGGTTTACCATCCGGGTAACATTGTATGATGCACAAATGGCGATTTTAGACTAATTTTTGCCTGTCAAATAAAAAACTAAAAATCATGTCAATTAAAGTAGGATGCTTTGCGTTGGTCAACCCGTTCAGCCTGCTCGAAGCTCAGCTGGACCAGATCAAGCAATGGGGCTTCACCTGTGGCGACCTAACCGACAACTCGGATGGCGCCTGTCTGGGTGTTGAGTACGGGTTCACTGCCCTGGCCAGTCTCGATGCAAACCCATTCGATATCAAGCGCCTTTTTGAAAGCCGTGGACTTGAACTTTCAAGTGTTTGTGCCCATGCAAACCTTCTGGATCCGACAGCGCCCTCGCGCTACGGAACCGCACAGATCATCAAGGCAGTTAAACTGGCTGGTGCTATCGGGGTGAAGCACGTGATCACCGCCGAAGGGGATCCAAGAACGCCTTTCGGAAAAAGCCTGACCATTGAAGAAGCCCTATTCTCCATTTCGGAGAAATTGTATGAACCGCTGAGGTTTGCCGAAGATTACGGGGTAAAAATCCTGATCGAACCCCACGGTCACATTTCGGACTCAGTGGAACATATGGGCAGACTTATCGAACGTTGCAATTCACGAGCACTCGGAATCAACCTCGATACCGGTAACCTTTGGCTGGGGGGCGGCGATCCTCTGGAGATGATCGAAAAATTCGGACCCTTGATCGAGCATGTACACTGGAAGGATCTGCCCGCTGAAATGATCACAAAAAGAGGCACACAATTCGGCTGCGGCATGTCGCTCACCGCCCTTGGCGATGGAGTCATCGGCATTGAAGCCATATATAAGGCCCTGGCAAAATCGGGTTTCGATGGTTACTCGACCCTGGAAATTGCCGGGGAGGACGCCGTTCTGAAGAGTTTTGAATATCTGAAGAAACTGGGCGCTGAATAATATGGGTTTTAGATTTAACGCTGGGACTGTAACCCGCAATTTCTGAGAATTCTCCGATCCTTTTATCGCCCCTGAGCTTTACTCTTTTCCAGCAGTGCCTTCAGTTCGCTTACGATTTCAGGATGTTTGAAATAGAGATTCACCGTTTCACCAGGATCGGTTTCGAGGTTATAAAGCTGGCCCGGCGCATCCGGGGCAGTGTTGGGCAGGGTGAAGGGTTTCAGCTCAGGATTATCGTAGTTGTTCCCACCGGAGCCGCGATGATCAAGGTATTTCCAGGGGCCCCTTCGGATGGCGAGCGCCAGGCTGGTGGTCTGGTGCAGGGTATAGGGCCTGACTTGCTCACCCCCGGTTTTACTGAGAAGTACGGGAAGAATATCGAAACTGTCTTCGCCAGAATTGTCGGGTAGTAAGGTGCCGGTGATTGCAGCACAAGTCGCCATGATATCAGTTAAACAGACTGTCTGACCGCTCATACTGCCTGATGCGATCTTTCCCGGCCAGCGAACGATTAACGGAACCCTGTGACCGCCCTCCCACTGATCGCGTTTCAGCCCGCGCCAGGGCCGTGCACCATCATGACCATAGTCGGCCCGCATGTGAATAACAGTGGAGACTTCAGGCCCGTTGTCACTGGAAAACATTACCACCGTGTTTTCCGCCAGCCCGAGCCGCTCAAGAGTTGCCATCAGTTCTCCGATAATGTAGTCGAGTTCATGGATAAAATCCCCGTGCGGTCCCGCCTTGGTGCTCCCCCGAAACTGTTTGGCGGCGAAAGATGGCAGATGTACTGCATTCATCGAGTGGAAAAGGAAGAACGGTTTATCAGGATCCTTACTGGCGTGTTGTTCCAGAAAATCAAGACTCTTCTTGAGGAAGACCATGTCCACTTCTTCAAGATCATAATCCGGGGCTACCATGCCGTCACGGTTGTCGAACGAATACGGATCCTTGGGCAGTTTCGACTTATCGAGCATTCCGGTGGGCGGTACCGGAATGCGATTCCCATCAATGTAGGCATAGAGAAAATCCGTGGCAGGGCAGCAGGCGGTGCCAAAGAACAGGTCGAACCCGCGGTGAACCGGCCCATCCGGAATGGAACGGGAATAATCGATCATCTTTACGCCCTCAACTCCTCCTTTAGTGATGCGTTGCCCGGTCGTATCAAAGAAACTCAACCCGACATGCCACTTGCCCGTCATGGCCGTGGTATACCCCTGATTTCGCAGCATCTGCGGCAGAGTCAGCTGGTCCTCCCGGATGAGGCAAGGCCCTCCCACCCCTGCGAAAACACCTTTATACGGAATACGGAAAGCCATACGGCCGGTGAGCAGGCTGTATCGGCTGGGCGTGGAGACCGTCGACGGAGAATGCGCATCGGTGAAGCGCATCCCCTCCCTTGCCAGCCGGTCGATATTCGGCGTGGGAACCTTGGATTCCGTATTGTAGCAACCGATATCACCATAGCCCAGGTCGTCGGCGAGGATGACAATGATGTTGGGTTTAATCGGCTTCACTTTCTCAGTGGCCAGAAGAGCCAGCGGGGTGATGGCCAGGGTGGTGAGGAGGGTTGATTTCATCGGTTTTTGTCTCTTAATAATCAATATACCCGTTCTTATTGACCTTATACCCCCACTTGGTTAAATAGTAATCCCGGGGCTTGAAATCATCACCGATCTTTTTCAGCTCCTGCCGAAGTGAAAATTCCATTTTCTTTTGCAGACGGGCATAGGCAGCATTGCCGGCAAGATTATTCAATTGCATCGGATCATCGGAATTATCGTATAACAGCCAGGGACCTTTGAGCGTTTCCACATAAGTATAGCGGCTGGTGTAAATGCCCCTGTACTCATCCTTCAGAAGGGATATCGACGGTGACACGCTCATGATCAGTGCTGCCTTATCGCTTGGTTTACGGGGCCTTCTGATCACCGGGGACATATCCTCCCCTTCCACCGTTTCCGGCACAGGGATATCCGACAACGACAATAGAGTCGGGAGTATATCGGGGGTATTCAGAGGTGCGGTGATTCGTATTTTCCGATTTCCGAACCGGGCCGGATACTGCAGAAGGAAAGGCACCCTCACGGATGCGGCCCAGGGCACCTGTTTCTGCGTGGGTCGGATCCCTTGTGATCCCATCATTTCGCCATGGTCGGAGGTAAACACAAAGATGGTATTCTCCGATATTCCAGCTTCAGCAATAGCGCGTTGCAGGTCACCCATGCATTTATCCAGTGCTGCTATATGCGCATAATACCCTGCCGATTCCTTCTTTGCGGTACTTCTCATATTCTCGGCCACATTGGGCTGCAACAGTATGCTATCGGGAATAAACAATTTCTGCATCTCTTCGGGGGCGTTGTTATGCGGAAAATGCGGGGCTCCCCAAGAAAGAAACAGGAGGAAAGGGGTCCCTTTTGTAGAGTTCTCCCGGATATATTGGATAGCATCAGCCGTTTCCAGATACGGGCCATAACCGTCCCAGTACTTCTTCTCATCACTATCTCCCGAATAGTACAGCAGGTTGTTATAATCGTGGGAACACTCCAGCGCCTTCCAGTAGTCGAATCCCTGCCGCCTTTCGCGGGGAGTAAAATTTGACCGGCCCATGCCATCCAGATGCCATTTACCGATATAGGCCGTTTGATATCCCGATTGCTTATAGATTTCCGCCATGGTCAGCGCCTCATCGCGGAGGTGCAGGTCGTTCAGGAAAATCCCGTGGGTTGTGGGATACTGGCCGGTTAGCAGCGACGCCCGGGCCGGGCCGGAAAGCGGACAAACCGAAAGGGTATTGATGAAATTCAGTCCGGTTTCGGCCATCCGGTCGATATTCGGAGTGCGGCCCTTAAGGTTTTCATCCCCGTTGTATCCGGTCGACTGCGCCCGCCACTGGTCGGCCAGCACGAAAACAACATTCGGCCTTTGCGAATCCTGCGCCTTCAGGGACCATGAGCAATAGACCAGCATCAGAAAGACTGATACCTGAATATTGAAGATGATTTTTGGAATTTCAAACCGAATTCTGTTTCTCATGGTAACCGTTGTTTTTAATGCATAATTGAGCCAGCCAGCGTATCCCCAGTCCTCTTAAGGTGTTTCGTAAGGATCTTCCTGAGTTTTACGATCTCCTTTTTCATGGCGGGATCGTAAGCCAGGTTGTTCAGTGCGTCGGGGTCTTCCTCCAGGTTATAGAATTCCTCTTTAGTACGTAAATTGTAAAAATCAACCCTTGCCTGAATGGCAGGATCCGCTTTGCCGGCATCCATCATGGCAGGAAATGACAGTCCGCCTTTTGATTCATTCTTAAAGATCGTTTTTCCATCGGACCAATAATTCGCGATATAGCAGAACTTTTTTGACAGCACTGCCCGCATGGGAAAGCTGTCCTTGCCGAAGTTTTTGTGGAATTCGGTAAACGCATAATCCCGGCCCGATTGTTTCTTTCCGAGCAGGAGTCTGGAAAAGCTGCGCCCCTGCAAATCTTCAGGACGGGGTAATTTGAGGATGTCGAGAAAGGTGGGCATCAGATCGACGCCTGAAACCAGGTGAACCGAATCGCAACTACCTTCAGAAATCATTTTCGGCCACCGGACGATCAACGGGGTGAGGTTACTGTTCAGGTAACAATTGGCTTTGGCATACGGGAAAGACATTCCGTTATCACTTAGAAAAACAACCAGCGTTTGATCCGCCAAACCGCTTTCATCCAGTGCTTTCAAAATAGCTCCAATCGCTTGGTCGCACCGGTAAACGGATGTGTAATACTCGGCTGTCTCCTTCCGGGTGCCGGATAGATCAGGGAGCATTTTATGAACAGCCACCTCATTCTCCATGATTTTACGTGTTGCTTTCGGGAGATCTGCCCCCCACTGCCTTGATTCTGCCGCACTGCCCGCAAACGGACGGTGGGGGTCGTGTGAATTGGCATGGAGAAAGAATGGCCTGTTCTCCGACTTTGCCCTTTCGAGAAACTCCTTAGTAAAACGGTAATACTTTTCCGGATCGCGCCCGATTCCGGTACCCGAGGCCAGGTCGGATTCCGTGCGGACAAACTCCCAGCAGAACTTTTCAGCCGGCTGGTAGTGTTTCTCCTTACCAAGGATCCCGTTCAAATACCCGGCATCACGAAGGATCTCATTCAGGGTAACGACATCATTCCGTATCGGGTTAAAACCGGTGGCTCCATTGCTGTGCGGATACTGTCCTGTGAGCATGGATTGCCGCGACGGCTGGCACACCGAAATATTGACATAGGCCTGTGTAAAACGGATTCCCTGGCCGGCGAGCCGGTCGATGTTGGGGGAAATATCGCAGACCGGGGATCCGTAACAGCCTAATGAATTATAATTCAGATCATCCGCGGTCAGGAACAAGATATTCATAGACGGGGCAGCAACCGGCAAACCGGGAAGTTGCACCGCTCCGGACCCGACCGCCAATGGCAGGACACCGATATAGCTTAACCTGATCATTGCGGGAAGGTACTATAACTTGTTTGTTATCCGATAGTCCACCCTGAGCGGAACTCAGGCTTGATAACAGTATTTGCCGCTTCCAGATTCGTAACCTTCATGCTGTTTTTATCCCATATCAATTCCTGGTTGCGGTATAAAGACGCAGCGGTCCCCAATAGTACCGTTTCCGTGAGCGGCCCGCCATAATTGAAGTTGGCACTGGCCTGTTTTCCGGTTTTTATGGCCTCGATCCAGTCGGCGTGATGCCCTTTGCTCCGCTCAAGCAGTTGAGGCGGTGTTTCGACGACCACGTTCTTATCAAATGGCAGCACTTTAAAACCACCGGCCCCATGGGAACC
Source organism: uncultured Porphyromonadaceae bacterium (assembly GCA_964512915.1). GTDB lineage: Bacteria > Bacteroidota > Bacteroidia > Bacteroidales > UBA12481 > UBA12481. The sequence goes on along the minus strand of CAZEKJ010000023.1, from coordinate 54,515 downwards.
GTGTACAATGATCCCCTTTTCCCCGATCAGCAGGGCTCCGCAGTCCTCGTATTCCAGGCCCCTGAGCCGGTCGTCATGAAGCGGGAGCAGTCCGCCGTCATACCAAATGAGTTTAACTGCCGGCTGTCCCTCCCTTTCCGGAAACTTGTAGGTAATAATGGATGCGGTGGGGTATGTATCGTACTTAACCTCGGGTAGCAGGTTAGATGTGCTGGCAATGATGCTGTCAGGACTTCCCAGATCTAATGCCCAGAAGGCCGGATCAAGGGTATGGCACCCGAAATCGCCCAGGGCACCGCAGCCGAAATCGATAAACCCGCGCCATTTCATCGGCAGGTAGTCGGGCTGATAGGGGCGGTCAAGCGCCGGGCCGAGCCACAGATCCCAATCCAGCTTGCGTGGGACTCTGTGATCGCCTGTGGGGCGAATGATCCCATGCGGGAATGAAACCGAACCACCTCCGGCCGGACGGTCACACCAGGCATGAACCTCAGTTACTTTGCCGATGGTTCCGGCTTTTATATGCTCATAAAACTTGCGGATGCTTTCCGATGAATGCCCCTGGTTCCCCATTTGCGTTTGGACTCCATATTCCTTTGCCAGCCGGGTGATTTCCCTGACTTCGAATACTGAGTGTGCCAGTGGTTTTTCACAAAAGACATGCTTGCCCATCTTTATTGCCATCGCCGCAATAACACCATGTGCGTGGTCGGGTGTGGCAATGACAACGGCATCGATATCCTTTTGCTTTTCCAGCATCACCCTGAAATCCTTGTACCGTTTGGCTTTGGGATAGGCATCAAATGATTTTTGCTGCCGTTCTCTCCAGTCCACATCGCAAAGAGCCACGATATTCTGGTCTTTCAATGCGTTTAAATTACTTCCTCCTCTGCCCGCAATACCAACAACGGCAATGTTTACTTTATCTGATGGCCATACGACATTTTCAGTCTTTTCTTCGCCGGTTGCACAGGATGCAGCTCCGAGTAACAGGGTTCCCGCTGAACCAATCGAGATAGTTTTTGTAAATTCCCTTCTTGTTGTCATGATTTGCGTTTTACGGTTTTCGGGCTCAAGATAATACACCTTTAGGATATCTATATGTATCAAATTGGTAGGATTGGGTACTAACTTATAACCTATCTTTGAATCACTTCCAAAAAAAAATTATTGCAAAATTTTGCTCATTATGGTAAAGATGAAAACGCAACTAATCAGTTTAATCAGAACATGTTTATTTCTTTTATTAGTATCATTTCTCCTGGTCCAGTGTACCGCCAAAATGCCATCAGGGGGAAAACTGGAGGAAGAGTTCAGGAATCCTTCCATTCAAAACAGGCCATTGGCCTTTTACGACTGGTTAAACGGTTATGTCGACAGCGTTAAGCTGGTTTATGAGCTGGAGGAAATGAAGCGGCAGGGGATGCGCGGGGCATTTATCTGGGACGTTGGGGCGCTGGCCGATCCCGGGAAAATGATTCCGGCAGGGCCGGCCTTCCTGGGCGAACAATCGCTGAAAACCATAGCCCTGGCATTGAAAACGGCTGGCCGGCTCGGGCTCGAAATGGGAATGATAGCCTCCAGCAGCTGGAATGCAGGCGGGGACTGGATTGGCGAGGCTGATGCAAGTAAGCAGCTACTCAGTACAACCCAGATGGTTGAGGGGCCATCAAAGAAGAAAATAGTGATTAATAAGCCAGAAAGCCATGCAGATGGAACCAGAGCCTGCTCATGGATAACCTCTGTCGCCGTGCCGCATTCCGACTCAAAGAAGATCGATTATACGGGGGCTAATGCGGTTTCCCTCGATGAGTTCACCACAGCAGGTCAGTCTGTCGAATGGGAGGTGCCCAAGGGAAAATGGGATATCATCTCATTCTTCATGTGCAATACCGGTCAGAGCCTGGAATGCCCCAGTCCAAATTCCAACGGACCGATGATCGACCATCTGAGCAGCAGGGCGACAAAGATCCATTTCGATACCATTATTACCCGTCTCGACCGGGTAAGTACGCCGCAAAACCGGTTAAAATTCCTGGAGGTCGACAGCTATGAAGTTTGGCCCGCCAAAGACTGGACTCCCGGTTTTATTCAGGAGTTTCAAGCCCGGTACGGATACGATCCCAAACCCTATCTGCCTCTGCTGCAGGGATACCGCAGTAACGACAGTATTATAGGGGAACGGTTCCTCGGTGATTACAACCGCCTGGTCAGCGACATGATGGTTGAAAATCATTTCAGGCAAGCCACCGAACTCTCAAATGCCAATGGGATGAAGTTGTTCGCAGAGGCCGGCCATGGTGGTTATCCGCGGGTTGATCCGCTGAAAGGGCTTGGAAATTCGGATGTTCCGATGGGGGAATTCTGGAACCGGCAACGATTCTGGGTTACCCGTGAGGCTGCCAGCGCGGCCCATATTTATGGAAAACAGGTAGTGGCATCAGAATCGCTTACGGGTTGGAACCATTGGCAACATGGCCCTGCCGATTATAAGCAATTGATCGATATCGCCTTTTGCCAGGGCCTCAACCAGATTGTTTTCCACACCTTCGCACATAACCCCGAAATCGCGGGAAAGCCCGGATTTGCCTATCACGCCGGGGAGCACCTCAACGTAAATACCACCTGGTGGGATATGGCACGGCCATTCATGGACTATCTCAGCAGATGCTCCTATCTATTACGACAGGGGAATTTCGTCGCAGACGCCTGCCTCTATTATGGCGACCAGGCACCTAACCTGGTACCGCCCAAACGGATCGACCCGAATATCAAGCCGATATACAACGACGACCAGTGCCTCCACTGCGGACAGCCCAAGCCGGTTAATGTCGGGGCTCTGCACGGCCATGACTTTGACTACATCAATGCCGATATTATCTCCACCACCTTGCGCGTGGAGCAAGGCAAACTGGTACTGCCATCCGGCATCTCCTACCGGGTGATGCTGCTTCCCGACCGGGCAGATATTTCCTTCGAAGTTTTAAAGAGCCTGGAGAAACTGGTGTCCGAGGGGGCAACCGTGATTGGCCCGAAGCCGGAAAGGACCACCTCACTGGCGGGTTATCCGGGATGCGACGATGAGGTGAAAGCCATCGCTGCGAGATTATGGGGCCAGGCCGACGGGGAAAAAGTTTTTTCAAATACATACGGTCAAGGGAAGGTATACTGGGGCAAATCGGTGAAAGAGGTATTGGAGGAGATGAATGTGGGTCCGGATCTTGATATACAAGGTATTGACAACAGTCAGTATATCATCGACTTCATCCATCGCCGGACGGAGACAGAAGACATCTATTTTGTTTCCAACAGCAGTCCGGATGCACAAAAGATAACCTGCACCTTCAGGGTCAGCCCAAACAGGGTTCCCGAATTGTGGGATGCGGAAACAGGCCTGATCCAGCGAAAGGTCATCCATGAAAAAACGGGTAACGGGATCCGTATGGAATTGGTAATGGATCCCTTGGCATCCCGGTTCATTGTTTTCAGGGACAGGTCGACTGGGAAAAATGATCCGGGGCTGGGTAAAGATCTCCAGTTTGGATTTTCAGGCAGCGCAGATAAAACCGAACGAATTGATATCACTGATAACTGGAAGGTAAGCTTCAATCCCGGAATGGGAGGCCCAATGGCCTATCAGATGGACCGGCTTACCAGTTGGCCGGATGTCGATTCATCCGGGGTAAAATACTACTCCGGCACCGCAACCTATAGCCGGGAGTTCACGGTTGGTGAGGGGATACTGGCTAAAAAGCCGGCTGTTTACGTGGATTTCGATGACATTCAGGAAACAGCCAGGGTCATCATCAACGGACAGGATAATGGAATTATCTGGACCCCACCCTACCGGGCCAACATCACCGGGCACCTCAAACCGGGAACCAACGAGATCAAGGTTGAGGTCATCAATACCTGGAACAACCGGATTGTGGGGGATCACAGAAATCCGGAGGGACCCGCCTACACCAGAACCAATGTCAAGCACAAGTTCAACGCAAAGAGTGCCCTGCTACCATCGGGTTTGATTGGTAAGGCTAAAATAGTTATCACATGGGCGACGCGAAATTAAGCAGCCGGTTCTTCCTCCTTTTCCCGCTGATATTACTGGAAGCATGCGCCGGGAGGAGTGTTAAGAAACCAAATTTTCTTATTCTGATTGCCGATGATCAGCGGTGGGACCAGTTAAGCTGTGCCGATAATCCGATTATCCCCGAGTTGAAAACCCCGAATATCGACCGGCTTGCAAGTAGCGGGGCATACTTCAGGAATGCATTCGTAACCTCTCCCATCTGTGCCGTTTCGCGGGCAAGCATCTTGACCGGAAAATATGCAAGTACGCATGGGATGAACCATTTCAACACCCCCATGACCCCAGAGGTTATCAGCACAACCTATCCAGCCTTATTGCACGATCATGGATATACAACAGCGGTACTCGGGAAATGGGGCATGGGAACGGAAGGCACCGACCGGATTTTTGACCTTTTCAATGCGTGGGCCGACCAGGGGAGCTACTTTCATAAAACCGACAGCGGGAAGGTTCACAATGAGGATTGGCTGGCAGCCAAAGCCCGGGAGTTCTTAGAATCCCGCAATACAGATAAGCCCTTCTGCCTCACAGTATGCTTTAAATCTCCGCACCATCCCTATCAGCCCGACGAAAGGGATAAAGACCTGTTCAAAGAGGTGATCATTCCCAAAAGAGCGACCGATACCCCCGAGGCTTACGGGGCAATGTCACCGGCCGTGATGGAAAAATCCCTGAACCGCTGGTGCTATTTCGATGAAAGAAAAGACGAGCCCACGAAGGATAATTTCGAGAAGAATTTTCTCAGGTGTGTAGCCAGCCTGGACCGGTCAGTAGGAAAAATCGTGCAAAGCCTTAAGGATCTGAAGCTTGACAAGAATACCATAATCATTTACCTTTCGGATAACGGCTATTTGTGGGGTGAGCACGGCCTTGGCGGAAAGTGGCTGTTATATGAGGAATCAATCCGTGTTCCGATAATTATATACGAACCGGGCCATCCCCGTAAATTGAAGGGAGCGAAGCTTGACAATCTGGCCCTGAACATTGATATTGCTCCAACGATACTGGATCTGGCCGGAATAGCGGTTCCAAACGAAATGGACGGGATGAGCTTACACCCTTTTCTTCGTGGGAAAGAAACTCCGTCAAGGACCGATTTTTTTATGGAACATGTTGATATTATTGAGGTTGAAAATCCCATCCCCGACAGCAGAGGGGTGCGTTCTGAGGAATGGAAATACATTCGCTACGTCAATATTGAACCTGAAGTGGAAGAATTGTACCACATCAGCCTGGATCCACTCGAAACAAATAACCTCGCCAATGACCCGAAATACAAGGGGATCAGGGATCAATTAGCCGGGAGGTACGAACAGAAATATCCGTCCGTTTTTCACTCTCCAGCCGGAGCCAGATAATCAGGTCATCACCATCAGGCGTTGAAACGATTCCCTGCCTGCAGTCTTTTCCTTCAGGGATCTTCCGCCCGTTAAGGCTGATTTCCGCCTTTTGCTTTCCCCAATTCCTGATAATGAACGCCGGGTTTAATAAGGGAGATTCATCGCCGGCCCGGATGGTAAAATCAAGCGTGCCACGAGCGGTTTGAACACTCTTTTCGATCACATATGCCCGCTCTGCCTGATCATAACCCCCACCCTTATAACCACTTGATCCAAGTTCGAGCATAGGTGCCCGGAGCCATGATCTGGCCATCGGGACCAACCCTGCAGCCCCTTTGGGAGTCATGCCCTGCAGCATGATCCGGGTGCGGGTTTTGTTGGTGACGGCATAATCCTCCCATTGCACAAAGGTGGTCAGGTTGAAGTGACTCGGATGATCGGGTGTAACCACCCAGCGGCCGTCGCCCGGAATCTGGGCAACCGGCCAATGGTTCCACCAGCCGTAATCCGAGGGTACCGGATCCTCCCGGTAGCCGATCGCCATATTGGCTCCATAGGTCCGGAAATAGGGGGAATCCCACTTGCCTTCCACTGTTTCAACGCGATTGGGTGAAACGATGATAAAGGGCTTATAGACTGATTTAAGGTTCACCATGGACATATTAGCACCTTTGGGCTGGGGCATCTCAACCTCCAGCTTTTCATCCCACGTGTAGTCCGCCGTTTCGCCCTTCATATTAGCCAGTGTAACACTCTTTTTATCAATCACATCCTGAGGATATTTCCCCGGGGGCAACAGAACAATCTGCTCCTCCCAGTCATGTTTCCGCACGGGCGTGGTGTAATGAAGCTCCATCTTGCGGACTCCGGCCTGATCGGGATAAATAACATAGAATTCGTCGCACCACTCGCCCCTCGGATTCTCCTGGTTTCCAAGTATGGTATAGAAAGCATCATTCAGTGCGTATCTCCAGTGAATGACCACGCGGGCATCGGTATTTTCTATGATCCTGACATGCGAGTAGCGGCAATCCCGGTCCATCAGGGGTTCCGCGCAACTGACCACATCACTGCCCCAGCTTTCGAGCCATTCGTTCGTGTACCAGGTTCCGTTTTCGCTCACCCAACAGGGGACGAAGCTTGTTCCCCTCCAGAAAACAAGCTGCACGGGCGATTCGTCGAATCGGACAAATACATCGGGGACCTCGCTGACCCTCCATAGGTCGTCCCATTCCTTATAATAATCAAGCTTGGTATAAAAGGCCCCAAAACTGCCCGATCCTACGGGCCCGAGTGGAAAGACCCTTCGGTCACTGAGCGCCGGTGCCGGAAGATTGGAAACGGATGCAGTTTCCTGACGGATTTCATCTGCCTTTTTTGCCCGGTCGTACATTTTCACCTCATCCAGAATGCCGTCAAGGAAGAAATAGCTTTTTTCGGTCGAGAGTTGCCGCTCCAGCCAGGTTTTGGGCTGGGCATTCCGGCCGATCGTAAATTTTCCATATAAGGTAGGGATGAAATTCCCTTTTATTTTCTCAGAAGCCTTTTCCACCCCATCAACATAAATCGAGATCCTTTCACCCGCCACAAATACGGCACAAACGTGAGCCCAACTACCAAGCGGGAGGGCTGATTCGGTTTCGACTTCAAGCCATGAATTGCCTGCGGCGATTTTAAAACCAACGTGCCCCACATTGTTGATTCCAAAGAAAAACCCGGTGAGCTCATCCTGCGAACAGTCTGCAATGGGCGACCAGTCCCAGGGATAAGCGGCCAGGGTTATCCAGGCTTCAACCGTTAATGCCCCGTACGTCTTCTTTTCATTGACCAGTTTCCGTTCGATGAAAGAGGTAAACCCGTCGAACTTCAGCGCCATACCCTTAACTCCCGGTACACCCTCCAAATTTCCGGTAAACAGGTTCGCACCCTTTTCCAGCGGCTTGTCAAAGGACCAATGGTAAACCAGATGCGGATCAGCAGTCTGGTCCTCTTGGGGTAATGCAAGTTGCAAAGAGGACAGGAGCATGAAGAAAGATCCGGCTGCAGCCAGTCGCTTCAAATTGATTGTATGGGCCATGTTTTAAATGCGGTTTGAATAAATGTATCCATGCATCTAAAAGTATCAAAAAATCACAAACAGCTTACAGTATGAAGAATACGCAGATAGTGTTGTGAGAGTCAACGATTCAGTCCGGTTGATTTTTAGCCAGGTTTAAACATGACCGGAAGGTAATATACGATGTTATCATAAGCAGTTATTATGTTAGCATCCTGTAGGTTTTCCCATCAATTATCCGCACCAAAACCATAGCTTTAGACTATTGGTGGATTTTCTCATATGAAGAAACACACAGTTAATAAACCCAGAGTTAATAAACAATTATTTTATGTCACGATCGAAACTTTTCCTGGTGTCAAACCTAGTGCTCTTAATCCTATTGTGTTCTGCCTGTAATAGGGTAAAAAAAGATGTCTATGAACTTTCAGAAACATCAGGTGGATTGCACGGGTATATCCATTACAGCACAACCGATCATCCCGAAGGCTTCCGGGCTGGTATTAGTTTTTACACCGCTGTATGGCCCCTGATCGATCAGCCGCTGGCAAATTTCCAGATAGGATTACCCAGCGCGTGGGTCGCACCTGAGAACTCTGATGTTGATTTCCCGCTTTGTCCCGTAGGAACGTATGCCAGAGATAATTGGGATGAACGTGGCCCCACCTATGCTTCAGTGTTCCAGACCATTGAAGGGGGCGTGGGATATTGGGCAGGGAATAGATTCCGTTACGGACCGCCCAAATTCAGTATGAATGCAACCTCGAGTTGCTATGATTTTGAAATAGGATCTCCGGGATGGGGCTTCTTTAGATGCGCCACACCCCTTGCCGATGATGAAATGGGAATAGCACAGTTGAGCAACAGGATAATTGTGCCTCCGGATGGACTTACTTTTGTTGGCAATCCCGACGGACAGTTCCTTGGGTATGCATGGATGGCACTGCCCATGACCGATGCCATCGAAGGCCCACCTCCTACCGGAGATCAGAGCTGGACACTCTTTCTGAATACCTTGAATTTCAAGGGTCCCGTTGCCTATTACATTCCCGAAACCTGGAGCAAAATATCGAAGGAATACAAACCCGACTACGGACGCGGACTGGATGCCAGGCCAGCGGAGATGGGTGGTGGTGCCATTGAAATCAACACCGTTCCCAAAATCGTTGCGAAAAGTACCGGGGATACAGTTTATTACAAGATACCCCGCATGAAGTATCCTGTTGATGAAAACGGGAAAACCGTGCTTGTTCAGGATGTCAGATACTACTCGAAAGAGGCCATATATACCCCCTTTAAGTCATGGCGAAATAATACAGGATCCTTCGATGGGAAATTCAACCATCAGGGTACCTGGGAACCCGATCTGTTTACCGAAATGCCAGTGTTTAAGCAGGATGGGGTTGTTCTTGAGAATATTGAGGGCATTTTTAAAACCGAAGTGTTCGGGAACCATGTTTTTGGTATGCAATGGCAAGAAAATGAAGCAACTACGGCAGGACTATTTCCGCAATACTATATGCAGGTGGGTGATGGCAAAAGAGTTCCGGTGTCCGTTGATGCCGTACCTCCGGAACTGGCTAAAAAAGAGTTTACGCTGGCAAAAAGAGCTGAACCCTACACATCCCCGGAGGCAGGCTCATGGGCGAATCCTGGTCCTGCAACAAAACCTGAAACGGTCACTCTGGCCGACGGTTCAACCGTCACCTTTTGCTGGTACAGGTTCATCGATCAGCCATCCTTGCAACAGTTCGACTGGAGCGCCGAAAAAAGGGAACAATTGCAGTCGCTTGTTGAAAAGATACATACCCATTGGAGAATCGACTCAGAATACATGGATCCACCCAGTACCGGAACCCTCGTCTCCCTGGATCCCGAATTGATTGTTCAGCCACCGGCAGGCTTTGAAGTCGGTTATGTACCCATTGTAATAGGTCAGAAATAGTTTAGCAATATGAATAACAAGCAGTTAAAAGTTTTCGTGGGTATTATGATGCTGGTTTCAGCAACCATGCTCTCAGGCAGCTATGCCTTCACGCAAACATCAGGCTTCTATGCATACTATACCAGGCTTGCTTTTGACGACAAAAACAATACCGGCAAGTATGCAGATATTGTTGTGAGAGTCAACGATTCAGGCCGGTTGATTTTTAGCCGGGAATACAGCTATTTACCTTACTGGGAAGCCAATGACTCAAGGCATTTTCTTGACCGGATTGTTCCGTTTAGCGGCGATGGCCCTGCTGAGCGGCCCGACAGGATTAACAAATGTTCTTACGTCAGTATTGTTGAAAGTTCTGTAGAAAAGATTACCATACACTGGCGGTATGCACCTGACCAGAATAGCCTGAATTTCACTGATTTCAAAAAAAGCTATACCGGAGATATCGGAAAGTATTTTGCTGATTATGTTGATGAGTACTTCAGTATTGACGCAAAAGGCATTGTTACCAGGAAAATCAAAAAAGGGTGCTATTCACTTGATGAATGGAAAGACCCCATGAATGAAACCACACAGGTTTTGGAGCTTACCGGGAAGGGAATCAGAACCCTGGACCTTGTAGCCGCCAAGCTGCAGAATCTGCCTGGGGAAAAGGTCTCAGGACCAGCCGTGATAAATCAGGATACCCGGTTACCTTTACTATGGTGGAAGCTTGATGAAGGGCTTGAACCCAATTACAATTCCACCATTGAGCATACGAAGGGGACATCCTGTATTATCGGCGGGGCCGACGCTTACTGGAGGCCCGGGGTATCAGGCTCATGCCTTTCTTTCGATGGTTATACGAATAAGGTGGTTGTGCCGGCAGCTGATATGCCTCTGATTACCGGCGATTTTAGCATTGATGTATGGATCGCTCCCCAGGAATACCCCTGGAACGAGGCCGGAATTGTGGATCATGACCAGGATAAAAAGGCTGGGTATTCTCTTACCATCAACCATCTGGGACAGATCAGCCTTTTTGCCAGTATTAATGGCTCCTGGGTGGGCCTTATAACGAAGGAATCTGCTCCGCTACTGGCATGGACTTGCATAACCGGAGTTTTCAAGCAGGATAAGGGATTCAGTATTTACTTCAATGGAGAACTCATCCGTTCAAATGACCGTTCTGGCCGGCTTACCGATGCTGCCGGTCAGGATCTATACATTGGCATGGCCCACGAAAAAAAGCCACCATGGGCGTATGAACGCAATATCACCAAATCCTACCTGTCGAATATGGTTTTCAGCGGATTACTCGATGAAGTCCGTCTGTTCAACCGGGCATTGGATAAATCAGAAATAGAATCAGGATACCGGAACTTCAGACCTGCAAACCCGAAGGTTCTCGATTATTGGGTTCTGCCGGCAGGAGAAAATATCCCAAACAAATTCGGTGCAACCTATACCAACCTGAAATGCAGCCCGGAATGGGACGGATTATGGCGTTATGGGGATCACGCTGATATTGTGGTCGCTTTTGACGACAAACCCTGTCGTTTCGTGTTCTGGAGAGGGACGAATTACCTGCCGAGCCTTGTAACCGAACCCGGGCCCAAAGGGATATGGAACAGCGACCAGGGACCCGAGGATTATACCGACCAGTGTTATGAGCACATGTCCGACAAAACCTGCCGGTATTCCCATGTCAGGCTGATTGAGAATACCGATGCAAGAGTGGTGGTTCACTGGCGGAATGCAAGCGTCGGTGTCAGCTACGATTGGCTGACTGTTGATGCTGACGGTTGGGGACTATGGACCGATGAATACTGGTATATATATCCCGATGCAGTGGCTGTTAGATACCAGGTGAGCGGCAGATTGAAGGATTTCAAGGATATACAAACCCAGCAAAATGAGCTGCTGAGTCAGCCCGGCACCAGGCCCGAGGATCTTATACCGTACGATGCCATTACCGTTTCCAACCTGAAGGGCGAAACCGAATTATGGAACTACTCAACCGGGGTTCCGTACCGCAAAGGGCCACCGATCGAGGAGAACCGCAACCTGATCTACCAGAATCTCAATTCTAAATACAAGCATTTCAATATTGGCGAAATCGGGTCACATTTCGTTCCCTACAGTCAGTGGGAATCCATGAGGATGGCTTTAGGGCATACCAAATACAACGCCTGGAACCACTATCCCTTTGGTTTATTGCCCAGCGACGGAACGGTTGCCACAGGAATCGACCGGGTCAGTTCGTCCTGCATCATAACGCTATACGGACCGCACCATCTCCTTGCCGACGGCAGAACCGATATGTATAACATTTATGGCATGACAGACCTGCCCGCTGCTGAGCTCCAAGATCTCAACCGCTCATGGAACCAGGCTCCCGCATTAACCGATGTTACCGGAGCTGAAAGCAAAGGATTTGAGAAGGGACAAAGAGCATATGTTTTAACCAAAAAATCAAAAAAGATCTCATTCAGCATTCAAGGGTCTGAAGACAATCCTATCCTGAATCCATGCTTCGTAATAAAAAACTGGGGATCTGACCGTCCGGCTCGGCTTCTGATTAATGGCAAAAAAGCGGATACAGGAGGTACTGTCAGACAAGGAGTTATCCGGGATACAGACGGCACGCAGACCCTTGTGGTTTGGATTGAGCAGAAATCAGAAGGCAGGACTGTTTATAATATCTGTGACTAGTAATTGATTTTCCAGGAAACCTCCCCGTTATCCGGGCGCAATTTCTCAGAGTTTCCTTATCCAGATATTCCGGTAGCTGACTTCACTGTTATGGTCCTGCAGCAGTAAGGGAAGTTCGGTTTCCGAATGACTGAATTTCTGATTATGCGAAGCTGTAGGAGCTGTTACTTTAACATGGTTTTGCACCAATACACCGTTATGGAAAACAGTGAAGTAACCCGGCTCAGTCAGCTCCTCATTTTCATTGAATTCCGGGGCTATGAATATGATATCATAAACCTGCCACTGATCGGGTTCCAGAGAAGCATTAACAAGGGGCGGGTAATTGCCGTAAAAGGCCCCAGCCTGACCAGTGGGATCTGTTTTGTTGATGTATGAATTTAGAACCTGAATTTCATATTTGCTCATGAGGTAAATACCCGAGTTGCCGCACTGCTGTCCCGTTTTCCCTTTCAATACATCTTCCCCGGATGTTTTCCACTCGATATGCAATTGACAATCACCGAATTTCTGCCGAGTCATAATATCCTTCGCCCCGGGTTTTACCGTAAAATAATCTCCTGAAACAGTCCATTCCGGGGCTTCGCCCGTTTCCACACTAACAAAATGGATGAGGGTGTCCTTATCGAACAAAATGACCGCATCGGAGGGTGGCGCTCCATTTTGGCCCGGAGTTACTATCGCAGGCTCAATTAAATCAGGATACCATTTTCTGATCATGGTCTTTTCTTCTTCGTTTAACAGACTGATATCAATAGGCTTATCCTGCTCCCGGGTTCCTTTTTGGTTCAGTCTGTTCATTAAACTCCAGTTACGGCTATGCTTGCCGGGCTCCGGATCAGCAGGTTCTTTGGCTTTCAGATCATAACGGGTAAAGTCGATAACGTTCCCGGGTTTATTCTCCTGCCATTCACGCAATATTGCAAGTCGGAAGTCCTTGTTCATGAACCACTGCATTTCCAGTTCAGGCTCTGATCCGCATACACCCGTGCCCCGCTGTACGAAGCGATAGTTGAGACCCTCATTATTCTTGAACTGCTCACGCCAGCGCATGCCAAATTCTCCCAAAGTAATGCACTGTGCATCAGGCCATCGCTTTCTCATTTCGCTGAACCAGATCAGCATGCCTTCCATGCCGTTCCGGCCTTTATAGCCATAGATTTTGCGTGCCTCCACCAAACCCAATTCCCAGGTACAGGTTACCCAGGCAAAATCGTTCAGTTCGAAGCCCTTATCGAAATGTGCGGATGTTACCGCCAGCATTTCCTGAGTGCCCCGCTCGGTTCCCAGCCTGATAACCGTTTCGATCGGACCGACACCTTGTCGGCTGCCGCACCATTCTCCATTAATGGTTCTTCCGCCTGCGTGCCTTGCACTCAGGAAATCCATGGTCCAGCCATCGAGATTAACACAGTCAATCAGGTCATCCTTACCCTGAGCAGGTTTCAGGAAATGCTCTTTTGACGGGTAATACGGATAGGATACCGAGCCGTCGCCATCGCCGTTGTCAACTGCATACTGGCTCCAGATATTACCCTGGCAAACATGAATCCCTTCCACATCGGCCAAATACCTAAGGTTGTCTGCAGAGAGGTATCCGGCTATCACACTCAGGGGCCGGTATCCGCCTCCAACCATATCCGAAACCATCTGTAACCCATCATGCAGGTCACGGTTAACCTGCTCACGCGTATTATACATATTGGCAAAATAACCGCCCGGAATAAAGGTTATCTCATCGCCATACTTTTCATGATAAGTGACAATCAACTTTCTCAGATCACGATAGTTGGCGCGCTCATCCTGCAGGGCAAGCCAGCTGAAGGCCCAGGTTATGCGGGCACCCGGCCAGCCTTTTTCTATGGTTTCCCGGAAAACACGGGCCTCTGCCGGAGAGTGAATAATCGATTCATCCTCACCATTGTTCACGTCGCGCGAGGTTTCAATCTGGTTAACCCGAACAATCGTGTTAAAAGTAAAATAACGGTTCCCAAAAAACTTACTTTCTGGCACTTCCTGTGCTGAAAGTGATTGGGCCATTCCCAAGGATAAGCCGATTACAAGAATGAAGGCTAAGCGAAACGGTTTTAATGTTATCATAATCATTTATAAAGATTTACAACCAAAACAGGCCTCCATTTATTGACTTATCGTAAACCATACGCGAACATTACAGGCTGATTGCCAGGTGGTTTCGCTGATTGGCCTCATCACCACAGGATATTTCCCAAACATATCAGAATGAACATGCTGCATCGACAGATAGGTGTTTTTAACGTTTGAACCCGATGGTGCCAATTCAGGGCTAAACCTCAGTTGATCCCCCAATACAAGGTAATTGCTGTAATTGGGTTCGGAATCAAAGAATGGTTGGAAGTTACTGTCTACCGACATCAGGTAGGGTCCATAAAACAAGGCAGCTTTCATTTTACCGGCAATAGGAAACGTTAGCTCCTGTTTGTCATTATTTACCCATCTCACTTTATAGTCCAGCTCAACGTCAATCTGGTCGCCGGTTTGCAGTGTTTGATCCAGAACGAGATAATCGCCTTCCTGCTTTGTGGTCAGCTTTTTTCCGCCGGAAGTTAATTCAACAGTTTTTGCCCAGCCGGGTTTGCGAACCGCCAAGTGTGAATCTTTCCCCGCCTTACCAATCCGAATCGTGAATTGGTTGGAATGGTTGCTTACCGGTTCGGATGTTAAGCGGAGGTCGTTATCAGCATATTCTGCTTCGAAAAAAAGGTTGAATTGAACCGTGTTATCCTTTCGGGTAAATACATTCTCTTTCGCTTCATGAAGGGCACGCAGGCCATGGAAATTGCAACACCACCATGACCGGGCAATATTCAGATCATTCACGAGGCCCATTTCCGGATCATGGCTCCTGTGCCCGAAATCGCCTGTTTCAAACTGGTTCGCAAACAGGTGGTTGATGAGGCAGCGTTCCGATTTCTCGAGGTAGTCCATTTCACCTGTTGTTTTCCATAAGTTGAGGGATAGCATAATAAAATCAGCCTCTGAACAACCCTCATCGCGAAATTCCTTTGCGCTGCCAACCTCTCCGAAATATTCAGGAACGCCGCCAAAAACGAGGTATTCCGGTGAATTAACCAATTCGTCATACCGGTCTGTCACAAATTTCAACTGTTCTTTGTTGCCTGTGCGGTCGTAAAGCATCAACGTACCCAATAACGTATTAAGATATCCATGACTGTGCTGATTGCCGGGTGAAGGAAGGAATTTGTAAACCTGTTCGGCAGTTTTCATGTATTTTTCATCCCTGGTTTGATCCGAAAGCAGGACCAATCCTTCCATCAACTGAGTGAAACAGATGTAACCCATATAACTATTACCCTTCAAACGGTCCGCCACTTCCTGATTGGCACCATTGCTTGCAATTCCATTTATGAAGTCTCCAAGTTTTTTAGCCGCGGAAAGCACTTTGGGTTGATTATCCATTTGATAATACTTCATCAGGCCAACCAGCAAACGCCCGTTTCCCCAGAGCAAAGCCATTTGAGGGCTGCCCAGTTTTTCAGGTTCAAATATAAGATTAGGGTTTCCAAAACGACCGTCCTGATGCTGGTATTGAAGGGCTTCATCCATGAGCTCACGAATGTTGATCGGATTGTTTTCAGCCGGGTAAGAAGAAAACACATCGAAATAACGCCCCGAAATATCCCCGCTGAATGCGGTAAACCGGCGCTTGAATTCAGGCTTGAGCGACAGATCTGCCAGTATAAAATCGGATGACATTTCAGGTGTATGACCAAACATGATGCGGTCGGTAACCATCTTTATGCGTTGGTTAATCTCTCCGGCACGATTATCATCAGTACGTTCCAATGCTCCGGGCCCGTTTCCGCAGGAGCATGAAACCAGGAGCACGGCAAGCACTAAGAGTATTTGTTTCATGATTTATTCTTTGGGTTATGGGCTTGTCGATATTTATTAATGATTGTGACTGTTGGACCTGGCTCAAGTTAGAAATCAAATCAAGAAGCGATGTTCATAAAATTGACAGGATTGGGTATTAACTTGTGAACGGTTCTTTCTCCGGGATCATTCTGGATGTTATTCATTTCGGTATGTGTCTGATGAGAAAGGATCCTGAGGAGTCGAATAATCTGGCTGATAATCCTGAATATCATGAATTCAAGCTTGATTTAAAAGGAAATATGAGAGTTATCTGAACCGCTTATCCCGATAAAACCAGCATGAGCGAGCAATTATGGTATTTTCTCAAACTCCATGGTGTTGGGTACCAACCCCATCGATCCCAGAAAATCCATGCAGGCTGCTTTAACAGTATAAATCCGGTCAGTAAGCTGATGCACCTGTTTAATTGTTTCAATAAACGGGTCCCTGTTTTTGCAATAGATCAGATAATTAATGGCCATTAGCGCCAGATCGGGATTATCACAGGCACAGTATTTTTTAAGCATGTCTTCTGCCTGCTTGTTCCCTGATTCGTTAAAGGAAATGGCCGCTGCGGTAACCGCAACCGGTGGATAGGAATCCTCCATAGCTTTTTCAATCACCTTTATATTAGCTGTAAGAATTTGATGGCTCTGGCTTTTCATGCCGATGATACCCCAGTAACGGATTACCCGGTTTTCATTTGCCATCATTTCCGCCTGTCGACCAGCAATATCCGTACCCTTAAAACCTGAGAGCCACGCTGCTTCCGCAATGTTTTCGACCGGATAGTCCCTGTCATTCAATCGGTACTCGTAGGGCGTTCGTGTTTGTGAAATCATTCCGATTTCATATTCAGGAAGCAGCATAATATCGCGCGAATCGATGATCTCCTTCCGTAAATAGCTTCTCATTTTTTCAAGAGTTGGCTGATAAGAATGATCCTCCGTCAAGTTTCTGGTTTCCCATATATCCTCTTCAATGTTAAACAGACACTCTGGCGGGCGATCCTGAAACAGACTCCTCTGCAATACATTCAGCCGGTTCCCGGCATGGTCCTTCCTCATTTCCTGAGTAATTTCACCAACTTCCATATACCTGATATAGCGCATTTCCGGAACAAAGGGCATGAGGTTGCGTGAATAAAAGTACTTGCCGTCAGTAACACTACGAACCAGATCAATCCCATTATCCGCCCGGTCGGATGATAAAACCAGATATTCGGCAGGCCGGGAACGATCCTTCCCCATCAATATCCGGCCGGTTAGCCATGAGGGAACCTGCGAGCCCGCCAGGTGAATCATCGTGGGAGCCAGGTCTTCAAAACTTACCAGCTCCCCAGTCACCATGCCACCAGCTCCCCAGGGCGACAAGTCCTTGTACATTTCAGGGAACCAGACAATAAACGGTACCCGGTGACCCAGGTTGATGCCGTTGGTTTTTCCCCGGGGAATTCCTTCGCCATGATCAGCAAAGAAAAAAATGATCGTGCTATCCCTTAAATGATCCTTGTCCAGCTTGCTTAGCAGTTCACCGATTTCATTATCGGTCAGTTTCAATGAATTATAAACCCTGGCCAACTGCTTGCGCATTTCCGGAGAATCCCGGTAAAAGGGGGGCATCTCAAAGGAATTTTCTCCGATGCGCTCCTCTTTCTTCAGTTTCTCTAGTACATTTTTCTCATACCAGGAGTAGGATTCGGTCATGGTACGCGACTGGTGCGAATTAACAAAATTGAATACCGCAAAGAACGGCTGGCCGGGTTTTCGGTTCCACCAGCCGGCTTTCCCGGAACTCTCATCCCAGGCCTCTTTGGTAAAAGCCGCGGCATTGGCAATGTTGTAGTCAGTCTTACTATTATTGGAAGTGTAGTACCCTTCCTTTTGCATGAAGTATGGAAAACCTTTGATGAAACCGGGGAGGGGAAAGCTGCTCCGGTGGTTCCCAGTACCGGTTTTATAGGTTTTCACTCCCGTAATGATACACGACCGGCTTGGCGAACAAACGGTGCCTGTAGAAAAGGCATTCGTAAACCGCACTCCCTCCCGGGCCAGCTGGTCAATCACCGGTGTAGAAGCATGGTCGTTACCATAGCACCCGATAAACTGCGGGGAGGTATCCTCAATCGTGAGCCAGAGAATATTGGGCTGCTTCTGCGCCAAGGCAGTCGGACAATAAAATAATGGCAGCAGAAACAGGCTTTCGAGATGTTTCATGCTCAAAAATACTACATTCAGTAAATCCAATACTTTCAGATGCAATTAAACACCAGAAATGCACCAAATGCATTTTTTCCAGGTGCCAGCCATTTCTGCTTCATTTTTCTATCCCCTGCTGTGTAACAATCGGAACATAACCTACCTCCATGCCTTTTGGCGGTGTCACCAGCAGTGCCGGATCAATTTCAGCCAGTTTCCCGATCATCGGGGCAGGCAGATATTCGCGATCCTTTGTCCAGTTCCGGTGAAGCAATTCCACCCGGCGTTGCATCTCTTCACGCTCGGCTTTCGTCATATCGGCATTCATCAGTGCGGGCTGGTCGGCAAACCGGTACCAGTAGTAGGTAATCGTGCTGCCGTCACCCAGTTTCACCTTGAAGGGTCCGGCTACCGGACCGGGGGTTTTCCAGCTGCTCTCCTTTTCGTCAGGGGTTACATAAGCAACAGGAGTCCTTGGTTCCTTATTGCTAAAATCAACTTTCTGCAGCCCGGTTTCAACCGGCACCTCTTGAGGTGACACGGCAACCCACTCACCTTTGTCGCCGTTCCCGGTTTTCACCAGCTTATAATATTCAGGAAGAGTAACCAGTGAACCGTTTTTTGTATCTCTGCGGGTAACAAAATCACCACCCCACCGGACCCGTAGGGTAGCCGAATCGGTTACCTGTGCATCCATGTAGGTAGTTATATTCAATAAGGCCCGTTTTTCCTTCGGGATATGATCGCCGTACAAACTCCAGTTCGACCGCACTCCCTTTTGGAATTTCTGCATGGTTGCCCCTGAAAGATCAATCCTGCCGTCAGCCGGCGCACCTCCCTTAAACCAGGCTTCTACCTTGTCCCAAAGAGCCTTCTTGTTGTAAATCATCAGCCGGTGCAGCAGGTCTGAATTTCCATCGGGTCCCAGAGGATATTGTGTCGCCGCAATACGGGCATAAACCTGACCTTTCGAATCAGTGGCCTCAGCGGAACGGATGTGCTGCGTTTCCATCTGAAAGGCCTTGTTGGCTTCCGTGGGGCGCTGATCGAGAAACAATCCGCTCAATTTGGGATCCTCCACCGTTGCCTGAGTCCAGAAATAAGGAGTAAAAAAGGCAACCGGTCCCTTGAAATTTCCGGTGTTCAGAAACAGGGTCCAGCACTGATTCCCGGTAGGAACATCTTTACCTGCTGTTTTGGTTTTCGGTTCCGTGAGCGGCAATGGCAAGTAGCCGCTTCCGAACAGTTCTCCACAGGTGCCCTGCTTCAGGTTCAGACCATCGGGTGGCCACAGTATCCAGGGACTCAGCTGCGCGGCACCATATTTTCCCTTATCATTGCTCCAGTCCCTTCCCTGTCCGGCACCGGGGCCGTTGGCCCAGCCACTGAAGTTCAACTGTACGCCCCCCATGATAAATTTCGGTGTTGCGGTTGCATACTCGGTGTCACGCCACCAGCCAAGGCCACCTTCAACATCGGTATAAAATTCCTTTTTCGCTAATGATGAGTTGTTCTGCGGAAACATCCAGGTTCCGAACAAGCCCGATTGAAACTCCCTTCCAGAATACTCCCTCACCAAAGGCCAGGCTGCTGCATACATCGAGTAACCCGCATTGAAGCTAGTATCTGATTTCTCCACTTTCGTAATCATGTACCCGCCAACATTGACCTCGCGGATCGGTTTACCGGCAGCGGGTTTGTCCTGTGCCGAAACCATGGTGGTTAGCAATAATGCAAAGATCACGTTAAATAAGTGTTTCATATTTAGATAGTTTTGATAAATTTAATTTTTTCTGATGACCTGCCATCACTAAAGTTCAGCAGGTAAACCCCACCCGGCAGGAAACGAATATCCAGCACTTACCTGGTAGCATCATCCCAGCGATCGGTTCTGAAAGAGGAGGCGGGCAGCAAATTGGTGTCGAATAAAGTTCCCTGCACCCAACTGCGCCAGGCATAACGAACAGCCACTGGGTTTTTAACCAGATCGCTGTTTACATAAATACCATCTCTTTTAATCACAGCCACAGCAGGGTAAAACACCTTATCGGATCCGGCAATTTCAAATCCTTCCAGTTTATCGGGGCTATACGTCCCGTACTCAGCATACTTAAAAACTAACCTGATGCTGGCATCCCGGATGATGACGGAATCCAGTACCGGCCCGGAAAAATCCACCGCCACATGTCCATAGGTTTGGTTCAGCGCGTTGAATAGCAACCGGTCGGCTACCTCCTTCTTTTTTGAAGGATGAATGATTTTTTCTTCCCCGATATCCAGGGTAATGGCAATACCGGAATTGGGAATCAGATCCAGACACTCTACCTGGGCCTCACGCATGAGAGGCACAATATTGTCGGCACCCTCCCATTCATAGGCATACGGAGCGATCTGGGCATAATAGAACGGGAAATTCCCGATTCCCCATCGGGTTCGCCAGTCTTTCACCATGGCGGGGAACAGCGTTTTATACTTCTCCGGTTGACTCGCATTGGCCTCGCCCTGGTACCACAATACCCCTTTTATGGTATAGGGAATCAACGGGTTAATCATGGCGTTGAACAGAACCGTTGGGAAACGATTGCCCCGCGTAAGATCTGCATTTGTAAGATCAAATTTCTGCAGGGAGCCAAGCATTTCAGGGCTGATCCAGGCTTCAATCAAACTGCCGCCCCAGGAGGTATGAATCATTCCTACAGGCACATCCAGAATCTCCTGCAATTGCTGTCCGAAAAAATAGGCGATAGCACTGAAATCCTTTACACTTTCCGGATTAGCCGGTTGCCAGCCTATGTATCCTTCCAGTTCGCTTTTTGGAGTAATCCCTGCCTGCTTTTTCACTGTAAACAAGCGCAGGTTGTTGTTGTTCGCAGTGGCAACTGCCATTTGGGAACCAGCGGTGGGCTGGCCAAAATGCCCTCTTACAGGTTGTTCCATGTTGGATTGTCCTGAACAAAGCCATACCTCTCCAAAGAGGATGTTTTCCAGGAAAATATCGGAACCCGTGCTCTTAATCCGGATGGTTTGAGGCTCTTTGCTGCCGGTTGTCTGAACCTCGGCTTTCCAATCTCCGGCCCCGGTTGCAGTGACCTTTACCGGTTGCTTCAGCCAGGATGCCGTGATAACCAATTTTTCCCCGGCCGCCGCCCAGCCCCACAGGTTGATGGTGGCATTGCGCTGCAAAACCATGTTGGACGAGACAATGGCGGGCAGCCTTACTTCAGCATGGCAGGTAGCCGCCGGCAAGCCCAACAAGAACAGAATAAAAAGAATTGTGGTTAGTTGATTTTTCATTCCTAAATAGTTTTAACTCCCGATTTTTATTTCGGTCAGGCGTGAATAAAATAGCCCTACTGCGTGACCAGCAGGAAGAAGCTGTTTCCTTTCTCCGGCAAGGTCAAAGCGCCGCTTTTCTGAAATTGGCCCGTCGCAACGGCCTCCTTTTTGTCGAGGTCGTAAAGGCGGTAGCGCAAAGGTTCGTCCGGGAACCCCTGAAGCTTCACCGTGCTTCCAGGGACCTGCCCTGGCAGGTAGGCGAGCAAGGTCCGGCCGTCGCGGCTCCACGAATAGTGTGTTTGTCCCCCCGACACTACGATTGGCCTCAGGTCTTTCAACCAGTCGGGCAGATCGCCTCCTTCCGACGCGAAAGCAGGATTCAGACTGTTCTGCCTGTTGAGATCAATGAGGTGCGCGACGCCGTCAGGTACGGGAGTGCTTCCCCATAGATAGGTGGTCTCCAGGGAAAGGGCGTTCATCTTTTCCTCGTAATTGTATGGCTCATCGATCAATCGGGCGCAGCCAAAAAGATCGGGTTCAATAGATTTGTCCCTTATTGCCTTCACGCGGATGGCCACAGGAGCCGGTTTCCATTCCTGAGTCCAGTCCACGCGCTGCCGCACATCCTGATGCACCTTGCGTTCGTCTTCGATGATGCATTCACCCCACGACATGCACATGGATATCCGATAGACCAGCGCCAGGTAGGTTTCCTCGCGCGTCAGCAAGCGGTAGTAGGCCAGTGCCCCGGGCGATTGCAACAGCTTGCCCTGGTCGCGGTTATGGGTATAGGAGTCGCCCTCGAAACCATGAAGCTCCGTTGGTAAAAATCCCCAGAAGTTCCCTTCCGCCTGGTAGGGGTGAGGACGCATCATTTCCGCTTTGTATTTGCCGGCGATCAAACGGATGTTCAGCTCGGCGTAGGGCCGGTCACGGTCGTGGCAAGTATAGGTCCGGAAACCGGCAGGTTTCGGTTTGAACGCAGTAACGGCCATGGGGTCGTCAAACACATCGAATTCTGTAATGACCAAATGGTTCGGGTCCTCGGCGGTATATATGTCATAGGTTTTGTTCACAAAGTCACGGGTGCCCGTCCGGGTGTCCCGGTCCCGTTCACCGTTGGCGGAGACCGCCAGCAAGGAGGTCTCGTCGCTAAACAGCCGCGCAAACGCAGCTGCGTATCCCAGGTAGGTCTTGACCCAGCCGGAATCCAGCGAGTAGGACCACTTCTGGATTCCCGCGTCCACCTGCTGCTGGTAGGGAACGCAACCATCTTCCGTCGGGTGGTGATTAGCCAGATTGAAATACAGGAAAACACCGTGCTTCCTGTTGGCACGCAGCGTACCGGCCAGTCGTTCGGCTCCATAGGGGGTGACGTGGTCGAGATACTCCGTCCTCTCCCAGTGGTGCCACCAACTGCTCAAATGCATCAGGTTGAAACCGCAGGAGGCAAGATACTCCGCCTGCTTTTCCTGATCTTTCTCATTAAGCCCTTCCCACCACCGGTCGGCAATATCCAACTTGCCGCCTTTGGCTGCGGCGACAACTTTGCTCCATTCCTTTTCACCGCACACCAGCGACTCGTTGGGCGTATCGGGATGCTTGTAAATCAGCTTACCGGTCTCCGAACCGGCCATCGGAGGCATGGGTTTTCCGTCGTATATGAGTAAACTCCTCGCGGTATCGAAACCAATGAACTTTCCGTCGGTGATGGATACGTCCAGCATCGCAACCCGTTTCTTTCCGCTCCCGGGCCATTCAGCCTCAAGGGAGGCCCGATGATCGCCCACGGGCAGGTCGCGGACGCTCGTCCGCCAGATCCCGCCGGTTTCCTGCATCGCATAGGTCTTCCCGTTCACTGTGGCCTTAACCGCGACCGTCCCCTCGCCCAGTTTCCGGGCTTGTTCATCGACGACAATGCACGCCAGCGGAACGCCTTCCTGACGCTGCCGTTGATCGGTCCGGATCACAGGCAGGGAGGAAATGACTGCGCCCTCCCCGGCCATGTGCAGCCTAAAGGTCACCGTCTTGGGTTTGTCCGGCAGTCCGGCGGTGGAAAAAAGGAAATAGACATGGGCGAAATTCCCCTGGTAGCCAAGCTTCCGATAGATCCCCCGCAGGTCCACCTCCAGGTTGCCGGCGCCGGTCTTCCAGTCGCAGATGTAGGAAGGTTTGCCTTCACGTCCCTTGAGCACAACCATGAACCGCCAGGGCGCAGACGCATCGGTGACTTCCAGAATTGCCTTCGGATGTTGTTCCAGGTTGAACTGGAACGGCGACGTGCAGGCGTGTCCGATCGAGAGCTTCATGATTTCCGGATCAACCGGGCCGGTAAAGAAGGGCAGCTTAACCCCCTCATCGGCAAGCGGCGCCGTGAACGTGGTCGAGTTGTCCGCATTCTCCGCGATCGTTCCGCCACGCCAGATGGAGGCCTGTTGCTTTCCGCTGAGCCACAGCGACTCGCCACCGCTATAGCAGATCGGAGGACCGTCAACACCGTCCTTCTCTTCCAGCCAAACCATCGCACGGTTGAAGACCCAGGGATCCCTGATGCCGGGAAAAGAATAATACTTATCGGATCCGGGATAACATAAATACGGCGCATAGTCAGAATAGGGCGCAGCGTTGGTCGGAATGCCCGGCAGATGTTTGGGAACAGTGTCCCCAATGTTGCAAGCCTGCATCATCAGTGTGACGATGAGTATAATGATTTGAGCCAACTGTGTTTTCTTTTTCATATACTTTTAAGTCCTGTTCCTTTAGTTGGAATTGTTTCTCAAGTCTTTCACCCCACCCTGGCCAGTTGTCCGAATATAACTGACGGAATTAGGGAAGGAAAGAGTAATGTAATCCAGATTGATACCCACATCCCCGCTGTCTTTCTGCAGCCTTAGTGATGCGCCGTCCGGCACAGCAACGTCGACCACTGCATTGGTGTATGCTCCGTCGCCATTCAATGCACCCGTGGAGTGGACGGTGATGTCTTTTGCGTGTGTGCCATTGATGTAGAGACTGATAGTTCCCTCGCTAACGGCTGAATACCGGAGGGTCAGAGAAGCTGCCTTCGCCACGCCGGTGAATTCCACTCCTCCCATTTTGGCCACATGGTATCCGCCAGAGGCACAGGAGTCGCTGGAGTCCTCCGCGCCATTCAATTTCTTGGCGCATTCAGCTTCAATTGTGCCGGAAAGGTAGATCGGGCTGGGATCGGTCGAAAGTTTGAATTCGCGCAAACACCAGGCATACGTAGCTCCCGGAAAACTGGGCGACGTATACCACCAGTAGTTGGCTGCGAAGCTCAACCACATCGTAAGGCTA
>CAZEKJ010000023.1:0-29673 GCA_964512915.1 uncultured Porphyromonadaceae bacterium | reverse complement strand
TGAACTTTGACGGTATATTCAGGAAATAAGCCCGGGATCCGAAAGAGGGTAAATACTGAACAAGCCTGAAAGGACCTGTAATTGCATCAGACTCAAGCAGCATGCCGTCCATTATATCTTTATTGCCGGTGACTACACGGCTCATCACCATCAAATACTTGCCAAGCGCGGCATTGTAAGTCATGGACACATTGCCCAGCCTCTGGCTCCAATGGGCAATGGCCTGGATATTGTCGTATACGCCGGCAAGGTTGTTTTTGTCCCAGTTCTTCCATTCGCCATTGCGGGCATAATATTGCCAGTTGGTATGGGTGTTCAGATACGCCGCGTTTTCGGTGGCATTCGTGCCATCGGGCATCAGGATGCGGATGAGGTAGATGTTGTCGCCCTGAATCCAACTGTTGTGAGCGGCAATCTGGATGCCGGGATCTGCGCCGTGCGCCACCATATATGCGAATTTCCTGTCCGTCCTGCTGTCCACCGGCGCATGCTGCATATTTTTGCCGAAATCAACAAAATGAGGTGCGCCGATCATGATCTCTTTTCCGCCTTTACCAGCGTTGTGATGGGGTTCCAGGAGCGGGACGGCGGAGTCGGTCGAATCCGTCCACGTCAACCCTTTGTCTGAGGAATACCTGAAGCCAACCCAGGGTTCCAACACGCCCCAGTCCGGCATGTCCTGCGGTGCGTCGGGATCTGTCCAGGTAAGCAAATAGTTGCTATAGTACCATATATCGTTGTACATCAACGAGCCGCACGGGTAGAGCCCATACCCTGCGCCGTTGCCCTTGACGCGCGATACATTGCCTATGGTCAGATAAAGAGGATTGTTGCCCTCTATACTGCACTGCCCCGGACTTGGGGAGGCCGTCGCAAATGTACCGATGGAGCCGTCAGTCCATGGGCTATACAGTACATCATCGCCTCCCCACGTGGGATAGAATGTGTCGGCGGCAGTATACGTGGCCCACCGGCCGGTAAACTGTAGACGACGGAACGATGATGCCGAAAACGGACGACCTGGTGGACAAGTCGTATCCCACGTGAAAGGCTGGTAGTTGGTGCCACGTCCAATCAGGTAGGGCACTTCGCTGTTTGCAGGCAACGCAGCAAGCGGCCACACCTTCATGGTGACGGTTCCTGTCCCCGGGACCTCGAAGGGGCCGGGCGTCGGATTGGCTGAATGGCGCGGCTTGCCGAAATAATCCGTGCCAATCGTGATGGGAGAACCGTCAGGATTCTCGAAGGCGCAACCGGAAATGCTGGCCTTGCCCAACCGGACCGAGGTCACCGGTTGAGAGGGCCGTTCGCTCCCCAGGGCTGTGGCCAGGGTCATGGTCAGATAGAAGCCGTCTTTCTTCTCTTCCAGCGTAAGCGCCGGATCGGAGGAGGATCTGAGGATGGGTGCGCTTTCATGCCTGGATGACTGCGCGCCTTTGAAGAACACATTGCCCTCCATCCACATAGGCAGGCGGGCCTCATCATAGATCGCCAGACTGCCACTTCGCATGAACAGGTTGTTGTCATAGTGGTTGTCGCCAGAAGGGTTGTCATGAAGGGCCACGATTTCAGTGGAATGGGCTTTATGGAACGGGGTCTTGCGCCCATCCAGGAAACCAGGAGCCAGATTGATGCCCCCGGCTATGAGGTTGTGGGCAAAGGCAACACCTTGCGAATCGTCCTCTATGGCCTTGGGTGACAGGAAAATATTATTGTCGACCACGAAGGGGCCGTGGTTCGCCTCCACGGCCAGATCGTGGAGTTCGTTGTCGTGGCAGAGATTACCTGAGATCCGGGCCCCCTGGGTCATCCAATCCAGCCAAATGCCCCGACAGTTCCGGTAAACATGATTCCTGCTGATGGTGACATCGATGGCCCCGTGGAATTTTATGCCCGCCATCTCGGCACCCGAGAACAGTTGCCGGATATGAATGTCATGAATGGTGTTGCCGGTGATGGTGCTGAACACCGCACCCAGGCTACCAACGATGCCAGCCTGTCCACAATGGGAGATGTGGTTGTTGCGAACCATGTGATGGCCTATGGTCTCCTTGTTCCAGCCATTCTGCAGTGCGCGCTCTATGGTCCTGACATAACCCTCGGCCCATCCTTCATTAATGTCTTTGGCATCTCCATATTTTCCCAGTGAGATCCCGGAACACCTTGAATAAGAGATATCGTTGTCCTCAATGATCCAGCCCTTGCTCCAATTGACGCCGATCAGGCCTATCTGTTCCACTGTGGGTGGCGCCCAGGGAGTGGCGGCATTGCGTAAGATGAAGCCACGCACGGTGATGAAATTCCGACCCGGCTTGTCGGGATAGAACACGGTCTGGCGCGCGTTGACCTCCACCTGCTGCGTATTGGGATCGACGCCCTTGAATTGCGCCCAGATGACGGTGCTGGTTGTCTCCACGCTTGCGAACCATAATGGCGTAGCGGTAATGGGTTTCATAACCTCCTCGCGACTGACCGCCTCGCTCAGCCAGTCGCCATTCAGGTAGACAGCCCCGGCGTGATGGTTGCGCCCCTGGTCGTCGAACCAGTCACCGGAGATGAGTTCCGCAAATGGATTGAAGCTGCCAAAGATGGTGTTGGGTAGGGTCGCCTTCCAGACACCGTCCTGCACCTTCTCCCAATTCTTTACCTCTTCCGAACCAGTGATGACCACCCGTTCGCCGGGGGCCGCCTGATAGACGATGCGCCTGGCATCGGACTCGCCGCCACGCGGCGGATTGACGCGTTCGCGGTACACGCCGGCATGCACAGTGACCGTATCGCCCGGCTGGGCGAGATTGGCAGCACGCTGGATCGTGCGTAAAGGAGCGGCCTGAGTGCCGGGATTGGCATCGTTGCCGGTGATGGCGACGTGGAACTCGGCGGCAGGCAAAGCGCGCAAGGAAAAGGTGGTTGCGGCTAGCAGCAGGATGATGGTGATGCCCATTTTTTTCATGCCTTGATCCTTTTTTCTTATCATGAGGAGAACCAGTTTTTAAAGTTTCCTGATCCAGATATTCCGGTAACTGACTTCGCTGTTATGGTCCTGCAGCATCAGGGGCAGTTCAGGTTCTGAAAGCCTGAATTCCGGATTATTTGAGGCGGTAGGCTCTCTTACTTCAACATGGTTTTGCACCAATACCCCGTTATGGAAAACTGTGAAGTATCCCGGCGCAACCAGTTCCTCTTTTTCATTGAACACCGGGGCGATGAAAACGATGTCATACACCTGCCACTGATCCGGGTTGAGAGAAGCATTGACAAGGGGCGGGTAATTACCATAAAATGCTCCAGCCTGGCCGGTGGGACCTGTTTTATTATCGTACGAATTCAAAACCTGGATTTCATATTTACTCATGAGATATATTCCCGAGTTGCCGCATCCTTGTCCTGTTTTCCCCGCTGTAACATCTTTACCGGGCGTTTTCCACTCGATATGCAACTGACAATCACCGAATTTCTGTTTTGTCATGATATCCCTGGCCCCGGGTTTTACCGTGAAGCTGTCTCCGTTAACAATCCATTCCGGTGCTCCACCCGTTTTCACACTCACAAAATTGACCAGGGTATCTTTATCGAACAAAATGATCGCATCGGAGGGCGGAGCTCCATTTTGTCCAGGGGTCACCATCGAAGGCTCGATTAAGTCTGGATACCATTTCCTGACCATGCTTTTCTCTTCTTCAGTTAACAGGCTGATATCAATGGGCTTATCCTGCTCCCGGATTCCCTTTTGGTTCAGGCGGTTCATCAGGCTCCAGTTCCGGCTATGCTGGCCGGGTTCAGGATCAGCAGGTTCCCTGGCTTCAAGATCGTAACGGGTAAAGTCGATCAGGTTGCCGGATTCATTTTTTTGCCAATCCCGCAATATCGCCATCCGGAAATCTTTGTTCATGAACCACTGGATCTCCAGCTCAGGCTCAGATCCGCAAATACCGGTGCCCCTTTGGACAAACTGATAGTTCAGATTATCATTGTTCTTGTACTGCTCACGCCAGAGCATACCAAATTCACCCTGTGTAATGCACTGTGCGTCAGGCCAGCGCTTCCTCATCTCACTGAACCAGATCAGCATGCCTTCCATTCCGTTTCGACCCTTATATCCATATACTTTGCGCCCTTCCACCAGACACAATTCCCAGGCACAGGTTACCCAGGCAAAACCATTCAATTTGAAACCCTCGTCGAAGTGAGTAGCTGTAACGGCAAGCATTTCCTGAGTACCCATCTCGGTCCCCAAGCTGATTACTGTTTCTATCGGGCCAACCCCCTGCCGGCTGCCACACCATTTTCCATCGATCATCCTGAATCCGGCATATCTCGCAGTCAGGAAATCCATGGTCCAGCCGTCCAGGTTTACGCAATCGATCAGGTCATCCTTACTCTGGGCAGGCTTTAAGAAGTGCTCTTTTGACGGATAATATGGATAGGCTATCGAACCATCGCCATCACCGTTATCAATGGCATACTGGCTCCAGATATTGCCCTGGCAAACGTGGATCCCTTCCTCTTCGGCCAGATACCGGAGGTTTTCTGCAGAGAGGTATCCGGCTATCACACTCAGGGGCCGGTATCCGCCTCCAACCATATCCGAAACCATCTGTAACCCATCATGCAGGTCACGGTTAACCTGCTCACGCGTATTATACATATTGGCAAAATAACCGCCAGGAATAAAGGTTATCTCATCGCCATACTTTTCATGATAGGAGACAATCAGCTTCTTCAGATCACGATAGGCAGGACGTTGATCCTTCAGGGCCAACCAGCTGAAGGCCCAGGTAATGCGCGCACCGGGCCAGCCCTTTTCTATCGTTTCCCTGAAAACACGGGCCTCTGCCGGAGAGTGAATACTTGACTCATCTTCACCGTTGCTTACATCGCGCGAGGTTTCGATCTGATTTACCCGCACAACCGTATTAAAAGTAAAAAACCGGTTGCCCAGCAGCTTGCCTTTTGTTACTTCCTGAGCAGAAAGAGGTTGGGCCATTACCATGGAAAAGCAGGCAAGGATCAGGATTGCTAAAACAGAAGGTTTTATCGTTTGCATATTGATCTTTTTAATTCGATAGTTTAGGTTTATCTCTGTGAAGTTGTGATTGGTGTTACTTCCAGTTTCCACAAATCGATAGCTTCTTTCTTAATTTTTCCTCCCCTGGCAGACGCGCACATTCTTGATATTAAACAACATATTTAGTATACAATGAAGCCCATGGTTCTCTCATCTCTCGTGAGAGCATTTTGTTTGCTTCTTCATCATTAATAAATTTTTCATTCACCGGGTCCCAGTCAAGATCGCGGCCCAATCTCATGGAAATATTACCAAGATGTGCTATTGCTATTGATCTGTGACCTACCTCTGCGGGAGCAGCGGTAGGTTCTTTTGAAATTACACAATCAATGAAATTTTTATGATGCCCTCCATTACTTTTGTACAATTGGATTTCATCAGGGCCAATGACAGTATCAAGCAAAGACACAGGATTGGTAACATCGCCTCCAATACTGCCTTCCGATCCTTCAAATTGAATACCGAATTCCTCATCTGTTGACACGATTAGCTTGACTCCGTTAGCATAAATACATTCAAAATAGAATTCAGTAGCCGTATTATAAACCGGATGAGAGGACCATTTGGCTTTAGCATTTTGCACCCTTACAGGACCGGTATTATCCGTACCCATCCCCCATTGCGCAACATCAAGAAAATGTCCTCCCCAATCTGTCAACTGACCACCCGAATAATCCAGAATCCACCTGTAATTAACAAGCGTGCGTGCCGGACAATAGGGCTCTACGGGAGCTGGCCCCAGCCAGGTTTCATAATCGAATCCTTGAGGAACAGCGGTGGGTTGGGTCAGATGTGCTGTTTTTGCATAATCCGGAGTACCCGATGGCAGGCCAACCTTAACAGTTTTCAATTCTCCAATCCGACCATTTCTTACAATCTCACAGATCCTTCTAAAATGATCCTCTGAGCGTCTCTGGCTACCTGTCTGGAAAACCACACCGTACTTCTTAACAGCATTACTCATAGCCCGTCCTTCGGGTATGGTCAGAGCAAGAGGTTTCTGACAAAAAATATCCTTGCCGGCAGCAGCAGCCATAAGAACAGGAATTGAATGCCAGTGGTCAGGTGTAATAACCTCAACAACATCAATATCCTTTTTTAACAATACTGCACGAAAATCTGCAAACTCCTTACATGATCTGTATTTCTTGCCATATGTTTCAGAATACTCTTTATCTACCATCCACTTCATATAGTCTCTGCCACCAAGCCTCCCGTCCTGATATTCGCTTTGCCTGTTCACATCACATACGGCAGTGATCTGAACTCTGTTGTCGGCCAAAAACTTTTTGACATCGATACATCCCATATTTCCTGCTCCAATAAACCCCATATTTATCCGGTCGGAAGGAGCCTTATGCCCATTTTTCCCACGAGCACATCCCGGAATAATAGTCGGTAAAACAATTGCCCCTGCTGCAAATGTTCCAGATTTTTTCAGGAATAGTCTCCTGTCAATTTTTTTCATTTGATACAATATAGGTTTTCCCCGGCAGTGCGGTAAACGTAACCTCAGTGGCCGAAGCGCTTGCGTTAATATCTTTGACCCTCTTACCGTTGCAATTAACCACGATCTTTCCTGATTGCGCTGGAAAAACAACCCTGAATTCCCGTTTAAAAGAGGTATTTAACTCTACGGATGTGTCCGTGGGATAGCTCACCTCAAGTTTGCCAAGTTTAAGCCGCTTGCCTTTGGCATGAGGCGGAATCACAATGGTCCGGTAATCCTCCTGAATACCGTAAATCGTATTCACTGCGATGCTCCAGGCCGCTACTCCCCAGCAGTAATCCTTTACTCCTAAAGTGCCACCGGTGACACCGTTGTAACGTTCATAGGCATGTCCGTCATATTTCTCCAAAAGCTCCTGCATTTTGTCAGCCAATTCAATGGCGGTATCATAATAGCCATAGCGGTTGAGACCAAGTGCTACTAAATAATTGGTTGGAGGCCACATGTCACCACGCCAGAATCCGTCAGGCTTAAAAGTTGGCTCGTCCATGGATGAGGTAGTTACAGGATATTTGCTCCAGAACAGTGACGGATCGGTTAACTGCCTGACCAGCTCTTTTGCCTGTGCCTCACTCGCCAAACCAGCAGTCAGGGTCAGAAATCCCTGTAAAGTTTTAATGGGGATTTTTTTATCGGTATCTCTGTTCAGACTGTAGAAGAATTTTGTTTCCGGGTCCCACATCTTTGTCCGGATAGCCTCGGTTCGTTTAGCGAGCCTGGCTGCATATTTATCCCTCATCTCGATACGGCCGGTAATCTGGCACATCTCTATCATAGCCCGCTCCGACATGGCAAGGAAACTCGTTTGCTCCACTCCTTCAATATTTCCATACCAGGCGCCTCCGGTTCCGCGTGTCGGGTGCTCAGTCAGTTGGAGAACATCAAGGGTGGCATGAAAATCAAATGTTTCGAATCGCGCAGTCTGGACCAAATCTCCAATACTAACCCGCTCATAAGCTCCATACTCTATTAACCCATCATTATCAACATCTCTTTCATTCACATACCAGGTCAGATATTTATCCAGATAGGGTATGCTTTGTTCCAGCAGTTCAAAATCATGGGTTTGATTAAAGATCATCAGGCATCCCCAAGCAATAATTGGGATCTGAGTATAGCCATCCTCCGACAAATCCGGCTTGGTTGTACAGGGTATCATGCCATATTTGTACGATCCCGGGGGAGCTTCCGGATTATTATCGATCCTGTTCCAATAATTCTTAAACACATCCTGGACCACCTCGTTATCATCCAAAGGAGCCCAGGCATTAAGCACAAACATCGGATCCCACAGGAGCTGGCACTTGCCGTATGAATCATCGTCTGCCCCGGTGATGGAAAACCATTTGTAAGGCAGTCCGGGAAGGGCCGGTTCCCAGAGCTTATCAAAGAGACAATCGATATATAAATTATGTACCTGCCTGGTTAGTTCGGGGTCTTCCGTAATTATTTGCCCTGGTAAACTTTTCCTGGCATGCTGAATGTTCTTTTCAGCAAGAGTGTACTTCCTTTGTGCCCCTTCCTGACACATAGCCACGTTATTAAGAGCAAATACAGATACAACAATAAGCGCAGTGCTTAATGGACTTACTTTTAATAGGGTTCTCATTTTTGATTTATTCATTTATTAAGGAAATCGTATGGGTTTGCATAAGTCTGACCGGCCCCAGAAGTCCAGCCGGCTGAACCATCCAGTAATTGGGGTCGGTCCGGTATCCATGGGTTTTTATATTGGTTTTTGTAAACCTCTTATCTAACGGCAATTCATTATCGCCGGCGAGACGATTACACCAGAGATTCATTACTTCAATCTTCAAATCATTGGCACCGGCTTTCACAAGCTCTGATATATCAGCACGGAAGGGTGGCTTCCATAGAATTCCTGCCGATTTTCCATTGACAAAAACTTCTGCAACCTCCCTCACCTCACCCAGATCAATATGAACCCTTCTGCCTGAAGCCAGCCAATCTGGCGGGACGATAATTGTTTTCGAATAAAACCCCGCACCGGAGTAGTATTTAATACCCTGATTTTTATGTTCCGACCAGGAAATGAGCTCCGGAAATTTCATCTCAGCAGGAGCTCCCCAGGCAGTATCAAAAGTTACTTTCCATTCTCCGCCTATCGCTATGGGATCCACCAGATCACTCAGGCGAAACTTCGCTTTCTGACCTGTTCTGGCGTGTAACTCATAGTCCCCATTTTGCCAGCATTCAAATGCAGCGGATTCGCTGACGATTCCGGTTCCAAAAACAACAAACACCGAAGCGCCCGGAGCCATATCCAGCCTGACCAGGGTTCCACTACCCTTCTCATCATAAATAAAAGCTGGCTTCATGGTACCATCGGCGGGATCCCAAAATGAGGGAACTAACCCTTTCACCCTGAACAGACAATCAGCACTTATTTGTTTCAGAGTTTTATTCCTGATAAAGTATATCTCTGTATTTTCCGTCTGTCTGTGAATGTAGTCAAGGTCCTTGTCAAGTTCCTGATCAAGGCCGAGGAAGTCAGGGCCAACAGACTCCATTTCAAGCCATTCCCTTGCTGTTAATCCCCAAACAACCTTGCCCTTGCCATAACTGTTTTGTTTCACGGTAGTGCCGTTACAGGATCCCCACATCTTATCCGCCAGTGCCTGTAATTCTGCCTTTCGTGATTCATGATTTCGCAAACCCGGAACATCAATGGGCTTCGGGCCAATTACCGTAGCTCCGGATGAAACCAACTCCCCGAGTTTCTGCAGAACCTCTAATTGCATGAACTCCTGATCGGGGAGCACAAGAACCCTGTACGACATTCCATCGGGGAATCGTAACCTTCCCTTTTCAACGGACATGCGATTCAGGATAACATCGCTGTTAACCACATCATAATCATAGCCCTTACCAAGGCCTTCGAGCAGTGGCTTTTCAGGAACATTGGCAAATAATGGCCAGAAATTCGGAGCCTGGTCGCCATAGTAATAGGCAACATCGGCAACAAATAATCCCTGTTGCAGCATGTGGCAGCAACGGGCCAGGTAATCCATAAAAGGCCTGGCCTTCGACCACCAAACTACCCGGGGATTCATGTCCACGCCGGCATGATAGGAGCGGCCGGGATACCCGAACTCATCCGGAGAATTGGAATAACCATGATAGGTAATATGATTCAACCCTTCACAAAATGCCCGGTCAACATACTGTTTTCGAACGAAGGGACCGTCCTTCCAGCGCCACCAGGTGGTCCAGGATTCCGCGTCAACCAGGGGTTTTCCATAAATATGCGATGCGCAGGCTATCTCCTTGATCAGGAAAATATTATTTCTGTTTCTGATCCAGAATTCGCCGCGGGGTATATCCACATTGCCAAGGGCTTTCAATGCGTCAACCGGACAGGTATTCCAGATTGGCGGAAAGGGACCACCCGCCTCGCCTGCCAGTTTCAGCCCGTATTCGGCACAGATTTCACTTCCTGTTGTATAATGGCTGAATATCAGGAGATCACTTACAGATTTGTTAAAATCGTACTTGAAGCGATCACTATTCTCTTTGCTTTCTATCGTCCACCCCGATAATACAGGAAGCCAATGAACCGGATCATATCCGTGGTCCTTTAAAAACCATGCACCAAAATTCGTAGTCCATTGAATTCCCTCATGGAGTTCCATGCTGTCAACGTCAAGCGTTTTAAGCGGAACATCAGGATCTCCGCCTTTCTTAATTCCAAGTTTTTCAAGAATGTATCTGAAATGAAAACGTGTAGCCTCCGGATCTAGAAAATCAATAAATGGTCCTTTGGAATTCGGGCTGGCCGCGATTAACTGCTGGCCATTATTCGTGCATACATACCTCACAACCTGCCACTTGCCAGCCGGCGGCGTCCAGCTTAGCAATCCCGATGAAAAGTGGTCAGTCAGATTGATCACATCAGAAAGATCCGTAATGATCTTATCCTCAGAATCGGGCCAGGCCAGCACTGCAACATCGATATACCATTCCGGCAACCCATCGGTTCCTTTAGGGCATCCGGCCGGAACTTCCGGGAATTTTAGTTCATGTTTTATCCGGCCCGAACCCTCAACGGTTAAAGAGGAATAGAAGAGGTTCTTACTCGCCAGTTCAGGAGGCACCCACGGACCGCCGGCATTCCATCCGCTGGAAGTTATTAATCCCATATCAAGGTCTAAACGCCTGGCTTCTTTCAAAGCATGGCGTATGGCTTCTACCGATTCTTTACCCAAAAATGGCGGGCCTGATGGAACAAATCCGTTTGGATTTGTCATGGCTTCGGTATCCCATATCTGTAGGCCTCCCAGCCCCTTGGCCTTCGCTTCTTCCAGATCACGGGTTAAACTCTCTAGCCTGACATCACCATTCAACCAGTTCCAGTAAGCTTTTGGCCGTGCTGCATTCCCGGGATTAGCAAAACCCCTGGAAAGATCAGACTCCTGGGCTATGCCCGTACAGACACTTGAGATAAGAGCCAGTTGAAGAAGGGTGATATTTTTCACTTTCTGAAGAATATTTACTGCATCCGATAAATCAGGGTAAGATTGTGATCTTAACCGGTATCACTTCGTTTAAAGGAATGAATAGTACGAGGTTATCTCCGCGGAGCTCATGGCTAATTCCGGTTTTGCCAACTCTGCTTTCTTTCCCGTTCACCAGGATCTTAGCCTTGTTTGAATTCCAGTTCTTCATGACAATTGCCGGATTTATGACCGGAGAATCCTTGCTGCCATTAAGGGTGAACTCAACCGTTCCGGCTTTGGAATGGTTGTTTTCCAGCTGGTAACAGCGCTGTGCTCTGTCATATCCTTTAGAAGTATATCCATTGCCTGCAACAGAAAGCTCTGGAGCATGGGCCCACGACCGGCCGAAACGCACCAAATCTTGGATGTTCATGCTGTTCATCCCATACAGACCGATCCAGTACAAACGGTTACCATCCTCGTGAATAGGCGGATCGGAGCATGGAGAACTCATGAAATGGGTTGGACGATCCGTGGTTAATGCCCATCGACCGTCGCTGCGGGCCTGATTTACCGGAAAGTGATTGTACCCTCCGGCTATCCATCTCACCCACATATCGTTACCCGGTTCAAAGCAGATGAACGGCTTATTCTGCGACTTGAAATTGTACTGTTGAACTGTATATTTCCCTGTCCATCCTGCCGGCTGTTTTGCAGGGTCTCTGGTGACGGTTTTTATCGTGTATTCATAGTCTGCAACGGAAACATAGTTGTTTTCGATAACATCTTCACTGCGCTGTCCGGGTTGTGTGAACGGCAATGATTCCTGATATTGGATCGCATCTCCGGTAGTCCCCTTGTTCCACGTAACTTTCCGAATGGCGGATCCATCGGGATAGATATAATAGTATTCATCAACCCAGCACTCCCAGCCGGTTTTGGGATCGGGCATCCAGGTGTGATCGTGGGCACTGACCAGGGCATAGCGCCAGTGGACCACTGCCCGCGCATCCGAATTTTCAATAATCCTGACATGTGAAAACCGGCAATGCCGGTCCTGCATGTGCTCAAAACATCCCTCGATGTCATTCTCTCCGTTACCCCAGGTTTCAAGGCTTTGGTCGGCCATCCAGTTTTCATTTTCCGAAACCCAGGCCGGTCCGTACCGGGCTCCTCTCCAGAAAATAAGCTTGGAAGGATTGTTGTCAAAGCAAACCACGATATCCGGATCCTCGTCGACAGGCCATAGATTATCCCATCCGGGGTAATAGTTCAGTTTGGTGTAAAAAGCGCCAAAATGCCCCGGATTCTTTTCGATGGTAGGCATCCTGCGTGGTTCAATATCAGGCAATTCAGGTTTAAACTTCAAGAAATTGCTTTTAACCTGGTCGGAATTCAATGCCACATCAAACACATTGATTTCGTCAATAATCCCATCCAGTCCAAAAAATGCCGGAATGGTTCCCCAGGTTCTGATGGTATTGCTGGGCCTTGCCGGATCCCGCACCATACCCATGATGCAGCTGGTTTTTGAGGGAAAGGTTAATGAGCCGCTGATGGCCCGGCTTGACACCGATTCGCCATTTACATACAGCACCATCTCTTTCTGTGCGGTGTACACACCGGCAATATGCATCCATTTGCGAAGGGGTACGGTCTGATCCGCACTGGTACAGCATACCCATTGCTCGCCGATAGCAGTCTCAAAAGAAACCTGACCGTACGGGCCGATCAGGAGACGGTATCCCTTGACTTCATCAGATTCAGTGGTTATTACGGGGCACCAGTTCAAGGGATACTCACCAAGGGCAACCCAGGCCTCAAGCGTGAAAGCAGTTCCTGGTTTCTTAAGATCTTTCCCATTCCTGATAATCCGGGTCGTAAAACCATCAAGCCGCACGCCCTTTCCCGCGACACCCGCAGCCCATTCGAAATTACCTTCAATCGTATCGGTAATATGGGTGGATGTTTCTATCAAAGTCCTGTTCCTGATGGTTTCAAAATCCCATTTCATCACAGGAACCTGGGCCCTGGTGGCATGTTGGACACAGACAAATACCAACAACATAGTAATGAGCAGATTACTAGCCCTTTTCATAATAATTTGATTTACTGGCTAAAGGTAGCACCCGAATTCGAAAACGTTGTGTACCTGATTGGTTGGATTAGGCATTAACTTAACATCGAAGCCAACTGATTTTCATATTAATAAGTTGGCAGGCTCTTTCAAAGCCGTATCCGCTTTCTTCATTTCATTTTATTCACGTATACGTAGTACGCCCCCACTGTCACATCCGTGCCATTGCTAAATCGTGTATGCAGCTGAGTCTTACCCTTGGGAACCATCATCCGGAAAACAATGGATTTATCGCCCGGCTCTACTCTCCTGGACTCCTCCTGGTTTCCGATTTTTACAATTGCCTCTGATATTGCCATGACTTTGCCCGGTCCGAATGGTTTTCCGCCTGGAATGGGTATGACCGAAGCCGGAATGCCGGAGCAGATTTCCAGATCTGCTTCCCGGGGCCACCGGCGCAGTTCAATGCTGTATTCTCCGGCGTTGCTGACATCGATATCCCAGTATCCGTTCAGCTGAGCTCCGTTTCGAACCTGCGAATGAGCAAAAACCGGTGTTTCCTCTGCATCGTCATTGATAGAAGGTGAACCGTCGGCGCGCACGGTCCCCATCCAGTCATGGGAAGAGAGAAGGGTCTCACCGGAAAGATCGTGACCCACCACAGAATAGGAACGGGTTTCCCAGTTGCTGAAAACATCGGAAAACCACGTTTCATAAGAGTTTCGCAATTTTGTTACGATATCATCATGCCCAACTGAGAGATCCGTCCGTTGGCCGGGATCGGTTTCCAGATCATATAATTCCTTGCCGTTAACCAGCCTCCAGGTGCCTGACATCACAGAACACAGCCGCCATTTTTCGGGAACCTCCTTACGCTGGGAATCTACGATCAGCGTACGGCCATCCAGATATTCTGAATCCCCCTTAAGTGCCTTAGCAAGACTGACTCCATCGGGATGATAAGCCGCAGGGGTTTTCAGGCGGCACATTTCGGCCAGGGTGGGCAGTATGTCAATATGAGCGGTAAGCCTCTTAACATCAGTCCCTTCT
The DNA here is from genome assembly GCA_964512915.1 of uncultured Porphyromonadaceae bacterium. GTDB lineage: Bacteria > Bacteroidota > Bacteroidia > Bacteroidales > UBA12481 > UBA12481. Next base: position 15,511 of record CAZEKJ010000023.1, on the reverse strand, counting down.
GAATATTTTCCTTTCGGCCACCGGATAAAACAGGGCACCCGGTGCCCGCCTTCATAGGGGCTGCCTTTCGTTCCCCGCATTCCTGCATTGAATCCGATATCGGTTGGATAGCTGTCGCGCCAGTGCCCGTCGAGTTTTACCCCGGCGGCGGTCCCGTTATCGGTCATGAATATCAGGATAGTATTATCGGCAATACCCATCGCTTCAAGCTGTTCCCTCAACCGACCCAGGTTCTCATCAAAATTGGTGATCATTCCGCAGAAATTGGGATTCGGGATCTTAGGGTTGTTTTTATAGGGACCGGAATACTTATCCTCAACATAATAGGGCCCATGGGGGGCGTTGGTGGCCAGGTAACAAAAGAAGGGTTTCTCCTTGTTGGCCCTGATAAATTTCGATGCCTCTGCAAACCAGACATCCGTGCAGTAGCCGGTAAAGGGCTGAAATTCTCCGTTTACATAATAGTGATCATCAAAGTAGTCATTGTCCCAGTAATCCGGGGTGTTCCCCACCCCGCCGCCACCATGGTAAACCGCTGTCTTAAACCCCTTGTCCATGGGCCGTGCCGGATAGGAAAAGCCCAGGTGCCACTTGCCAAACATACCGGTTTCATATCCGTTATCGGAAAAGATTTGAGCCATGGTGGTTTCATCTTCCCGGATGCGGCTCCGGCCGGTGACCGTGTGCCACACCCCGGTGCGATCGTTGTACCTGCCGGTAAGCAGCGCCGCCCGCGTAGGTGAGCAGGTGGGAGATACGTGGTAATTGCTGAGCCGTATGCTCTCGCCGTAAAGCCGGTCGAGATTGGGGGTTGAAATGTACGGGTTTCCGTGCGCGGCAATATCGCCATAGCCCTGATCATCGGTCAGAATTAGAATGACATTTGGCTGTTTCGGCGTCTTTTCAGCGGCCCCAAAGCAGAAAAGGGGCTGGATTAACGGACATAGAATCAGCAACTTGTTCCAAATTGCATCCATGATTTATCGGGTTGGCTTTTTATGGGTTGAAGAGGCTGATTTGCAGGTCTCCAATAGTACTTTCATCTCCTGAACGATCTCGGGTCGGCTGTCCCACAGGTCATTAGTCTCATAAGGATCATTGGCTATATTGTACAATTGCCCGGTCGGAACTTCAGAACTTCCGGTTGATGCAGACTTTCCCGATCCGGATCCCTTCGTTCCATCAATCAGTTTCCAGTTTCCCTGCTGTATGGCAAAGTATCCCGCGCCCGAATGGAAAACCCTGACACGCGTATCGGAATTTTCCTGTCGCTTGCCAAAAAATGCAGGAAGAACATCATAGCTGTCCTCGCCGCTGCCTTCGGCCACATCGGTGCCAACCATTCCGGAAAACGTTGCAAACATATCACTCAGGCTGATCACTTCGCTGCTTGTGCTGCCAGGCTTGATTTTACCCGGCCAGCGAGCTATAAACGGGACCCTGTGGCCGCCATCCCAGATATTTGCCTTGTATCCACGGTAATTACCGCTGGATTTGTGGCCATTGGCCCCTTTCATCGCTCCGTTATCGCTGGTTAAAATGACCAGCGTATTCTTGTCGAGCCCGTATTCTTTCAATATATCCAATACCTGTCCAACGCTCCAGTCGACCACCGTAACCAGGTCTCCACGTGGGCCTTCCGTGCTTTTTCCTTTTGCAAAATCCGGAGGCAGGAACGGGTTATGAGGCGAGGAAAGCGCCAGATAAAGGAAGAAAGGGTCACCCGGCTTATTGTCCTGGTGACTTTTTACAAAACCGATGGCCTTTTCTGTAAAGTCCGGATCAACTCCAGTCAAAGAGAATCCGGGAGCCATCAGACCCGGGGCAAAACCGGCGAGCTTGAGGAATTCATCCGGGGTCTTGACCGAAGGGATACCAACCGTCTGATTTTGTTCGATATAGCAATACGGTGGATCACTCGTAGAGCATCCCAGGGTCCCGAAGAAATAGTCGAATCCCAGCTCCACAGGACCGCCTGTTACGGGTTTCGTAAAATCGATGTGCTGCTCGTTTTCCTGATAAATAGCCGGGTTATCCTTCCATTCATTCTTGTCATCCCGGATCACATAGCCATCGCGTGTTTGCCAGGTCATTCCCAGATGCCATTTTCCGATATACCCGGTATGATATCCCTTGCCCTGCAGAACAGACCCTATCGTGGGCCTGCCGGTTTCAATCAGCGGCGCCTCGTCGTAACCCAGGATCACACCCTCTTTGAGCCGCGTTCTCCAGCAATACCGGCCGGTTAAAATGCCATATCGGGTCGGGGTGCTCAGGGCAGCCGGACTGTGCGCGTTCACAAACCGGATCCCTTGTGTTGCCAAACGATCCATGTTTGGCGTAGGGATTTTCGACTCCGGATTATAACAACCCAAATCTCCGTAACCCATGTCGTCGGCCAGGATGAATACGATATTGGGCTTTTCGGAATCCCTTCTTTCACCCTGCCCCAATGCGGGGAGGAAAGCTCCCGCTGCCAGGGTTAAAAGTGCCGGCTTCACCAGATTGGCTTTATTCATGTTCAGGTTGCTATGATCTTCTATCTTTTTACTTTGGATCAACATGGTATGGTAAGGTGAAATAAAAGGTTGAACCCATTCCTTTTTCGCTTTCCAGCCAAATATTACCACCCAGCATTTCGATGTATGCTTTGGTAATCGATAAGCCTAATCCGGCTCCCTGAACTGCCTTTTTATCAGCAATATCTGCCTGAATAAAACGCTCAAATATGGCTTCATGCCTGTCTTTTGAAATCCCGATGCCCGTATCCCTGACATAAAACCGTAGAGACGGATCATTATCCGTCTCTACGATGTCATATCCGATCTCTATAGAACCTGCATGGGTGTATTTTATGGCATTTTTAACCAGATTTATGAGTATGGCATAGACTTTTTCGCGGTCAGTTTCAACGTTGACTGGTTTCGATGGCAGGGAGTTCCTGAAGGTGAGCTGAATTCCTTTGGATTCAACCTCAGGTTTAAAGAAGGAGTATATGTATTCAATTTGCTCGTTGATATTGGTTTTCTTCAGATCCAATTTCATCTGCCCGGCTTCAATTTTCGAAATATCAATAATATCGTTGATGATAGAAAGCATGCGTGCGCCGCTCTTTTCAATGATCTGGATGTACTTTTGCTGTTCATCACCGGTGAGATCCGGTTCTTTTAAAAGCTCTGCGAAACCAAGAATGCCATTCATGGGAGTCCGGATCTCGTGGCTCATGTTGGCCAGGAAAGCGGATTTAAGGCGATCGGCTTCTTCGGCTTTTTCTTTGGCGTTCTTGAGCTCAAGTTCAGCAGCTTTACGATCAGTTATATCGTGTGCTACACCAAACATAATGCTTTCCTCATTATAGGGAAATGAATTCCAAGAGAGCCATTTGTAAGTGCCATTTTTACAGAGGTAGCGGTTCTCGAACTGATAGATTTCTTGTCCATCAACAATAACAGATTTGATATTATTTGTACGATCCAAATCGTCAGGGTGTACGAAATCGTTCCAGGGTTTTGAAAGCAATTCTTCAGTTGTCCAGCCTAAGGTCTTCGCCCATGCGGGGTTGAGCACTTTAAAATACCCATCAAATCCGGCAATACAAAGCATATCAATGGAGAGGTTAAAAATACGGTCACTCGTTTTTAGTTTTTTATCCTTTTCTATTCTTTCTGTAATATCACTTGAACTGGTTCTAACCCCAATGTTATTCCCCTCACTATCAAAAATCGGTATCCATGCAACAGAAACCCAAACCTCATCCCCCTTTTTATGTTTGCATCGTATTTCTAAGTTTTCTCCACTGCTTCCGCTCAAAGCATCAAGTAAGGTTTTTTTAGCAATATTTAGATCTGCATCAGAAATGGCCATTTCGAGGAAGCTATCTGCTGCCAGGTATTCTTCCGACGTAAATCCGGTAATTTTTTCACAATATGGATTTGTCCAGATGAGCCTGCCATCCTTATTAAACCAGGCTTCCCAACTGGCCGAATAATTGGCAATAGCCTTAAATCTTTCTTCACTTTTCCGGAGTGCTTCTTCTGCCAGCTTACGCTCGGTGATTTCACTAAAACTGATAACAATTTCGGATATTTCGCCTCTGTCATCCAGCACTGGAAAACCATTGACCGTTACCCAAACAAAATCATTTTTGCCGGGATGGTATCTGCCCAATAATTGGTTTTTTATTGGCTGCCTGCCTGTAACAATCCTATTAACGGGATATTCATCAAGAGTTAACGGTGTGTGATCTTCATGTACCAATTTCCATGCCGGATCGATGGCAGTCTTGCCTCTCAACTGATCGTGGCTTAAGCCAAGCAAAACCGATGCCCGGGGATTATTCATCATAATGGAGGTATCCGCTGCATGAACAACTATTCCGGTCTCAAGATTATCTAGCAAACTACGATACCGTTCTTCGCTATCTTTTATCTGCTTTTGGATCGCATAAGTCTCAGAAATATCTGAAAAAACCAATACAACCCCGGTAATCTCCCCTTCTTTGTTTTTGATGGGTGCGGCACTGTCGGAAATCTGGTATTCAGTTCCGTTTTTCGAAATCAAAACCGTATGATTTGCAAGCCCGACTATTTCGCCGTTTTCCAGAACTTTTTTCACCGGATCTGAAACTACTTCGCGGGTTTCGGCATTAATGATGTGAAAAACCTCGGATAACGGCTTACCTGCTGCCTCAACTAACTGCCAGCCGCTTAGCTCTTCTGCAACCGGGTTCATACGAACCACCATTCCGTTTTTATCGGTCGAAATCACCCCATCGCCTATCGAATGTAGGGTAATCGACAAATTCTCCTCGCTAATGCGTAATGCTTCCTCAGCCTGTTTACGCTCGGTAATGACTTCGGTGTAAACAATGATTCCACCTATTGAACCATCGGCTTCATACCACGGACGACATTCCCATCGAGTCCATTCCAACGAGCCGTCTTCCCTCGGATAGGAGTCATTGTCTGCACTCGAAATCACGCCGGAGAGAGCCTTTTGATGGACATCTCTCCACTTTTGAGGCAGATCCGGAAAGACTTCATAGTGATGTTTTCCAATGATGTCTTTCTCTTTCACTTTGTAATCAGCAAGATAACGCTGGCTCACATAGATATACTTCAGGTCCTTGTCATGGATAGCAATGGCACCGTTGTTATTCTCGATGACATAACGCATCAGATCATGCGAATGAACCAACGCTCGCTCTGCCTTTTTACGTTCCGTGATATCATTAATTACTACAAGCGCAGCAGAGTCATTATTAAATTGTATCGATTTAGCTTGTGTTTCAACATCCAAAATAGTTCCATCCAATTTCACATATTTTTGCTCCTGCATAATTACGAACCCTTTTTCGGCAAGTAATTTTGCATTTTCTATTGCCAGCTCTTGAAAATCGGGATGAATGAGATCAAAAACATGCTTACCCAAAAGTTCGTTTTGAGTTTTTGCTCCAAAAAGTTGAACGGCAGCGGGATTCATATAGATTGTTTTCCAATCGTGCAATATTGCCATTGCAACCGGAGAAAGCTCAATTAAATTACGGTATTGTTCTTCACTGTTTCTCAATGATTTTTCAGCCCGCATACTTTCTGTGATATCCTTCAGAATGCAATGGGTCCGTTTAAATTCTCCTTTTTCATCATATTCAATTCGACCATCAAAAGCGATAAATAGAACGGAGCCATTTTTATGCACCATTTCAAATTCGCTGTGAATTTTACCCTCTGCTTTGAAAACAGGAAAACGCTCGCGAAAGCCATCCTTATAAACGGGGGTAAGGAAATCACCAAACCATTTGCCAATAACCTCTTCGCGTTTATAACCCAAGGTATTGATCCACTGTTGGTTAACCTCAATGAAATAACCATCAACATCCAGCGACTGATAGCCAAGAGGCGCCAGATTAAAAAAATGCTGGAACTGTTCGGCACTCGCATGCAACTCATTAAACTCTTTTATCAGTTTCACAGTGGATTTGTTCTGGACTTTCATAACACAGGTTTACTTTTAGATGGAATGATTTATCCCACGCATCGATGGCCATTAGCTAAAGAGTTTTAACTGCCAGCATCCCTTAAAACTAGATAATTTGCATGTAAATCCAATAATCAGGTTTCAAATGATTTGCGTTCTTTCGTTGTAGGGATTCCGTCAATAACCAGAAACTCAGCCAGGACTCCCTCCCAAGAGCTTATTGATTGAAATAAACCCGCTCCATTACCGTCCAGCCACTGGCACCCGGCAGCGGCACCTGCATCGGATCACAGGCTTTCAGCCACTCTATGTTACGCGGTTCCTTTGCCAGTTTTGCCATATCCTGATCGAAATTACTGCCAGTATATTCATAATAGCCGAATTCATACCACTTGCCATCAATCTGTTGCAGAAAAATGGAGAAATTGTGCATATGGTATTTGGTGAGCAGGTCGCGCACACCCGGATTGGAATCTGCGTGCAATCCTTTGTATGTTTCGATCTGATCGATGCGGATGCCAACAACCATCCCTACACGCTTCACCGGCTTGGGCTTTTGAGTGGATGCTCCGAGAATGAAGAATAGTGCCGACAATGCCAGAAGAGCTCCGGCATAGATGATAGTGAGTTTCATGATTTAAAGTTAGTTGGGTTTCCGCCGGACAATTTTAAAAGCATAGGCATGATTACAGGGCTTTGTTTTCGGAGTCTCAACACTGAGACCTTCCTTCGTCATCTCCCACTTCAGTTCCTTGCCGTCACCAAGCATGGTGACCGACACAATTTCAGAAGGATACAGACCTGCCCAGGTCAATCCTCTGGGAGCCAGACTCTTCATGAGGATTCTTTCACCCGGCCAGTCGAGGACCATGGCGTAAAGATTGTTCCCCTTAACGGTGAACCTGATATCCTGACCCGTGTAAACCATCGCGTTATTCTCGTTGTTCTCACCGCCTCTTGGAAACTTTGTCGGCCCCTCACCGTAAGTAAACCAGCTGGTGGTGCCATAAATCGCCTCTCCGTTGATCCGCAGCCAGTCACCCATGGCCAGCAAACGCTCCTTTGCCTCGTCAGGAATGGTTCCATCAGGTTTTGGCCCGATATTGAGCAGCAGGTAGCCGTTCTTACTGACCCGGTCAATCAGGTTGTCAATGAGATTGTCGACCGTTTTGAATCCCAGGCCCTTCACATACCCCCACCCCTGGCCGTCGTCTATCGACGTATCGGTAATCCACTCGTAATAAGTTAATTCCGCTTCCTGACCTAGTTCCAGATCAAGCAGACCGGCTCCGGGGGGCAAGTCATGACCCTTATAGCTGACCACCACTTCTTTCTTGTTTTTAACGGCCCGGTTGTAGTAGTAAGCTAACATTTCCTGCTTGTAGGTATCGGTAACCAGTTCAAGACCATAGTCAAACCACACGAAATCGGGATCATATTTGTCGATTACCTCGATGATTTTGCCCTTCCATTGTTCAAGAAAAGCTTTCGACGGAAGCTCACCCTTTTCATGAATAGGGCCATAAAGGGCTGAATACTTTGGATCACCGCAATCATAGCGTTTGTCCCAGGTTGGAAAATAGAACCAGGCCTCAGCGTGGTGAAAGGCCGTGACGAATTTCATGCCCTGCTTTTTGACCGCTACCTCAAGCTCGCCGACCACATCCCGCTTAGGCCCCATTTTTGACGCGTTCCACTCAGTGAACTTTGTATCCCACATCGGGAATCCGTCATGATGTTCTGCCACCGGACCCGCAAACCGGGCTCCTGACTTTTTAAACAATTCGGCCCACTCATCGGCATTGAATTTCTCACCGGTAAACATCGGGATGAATTCCTTATAACCGAACTCCTCAAGCTTGCCATAGGTTGCCTCGTGATATTTCCGCTGCGGACTGTCGGGTCTTGTATACACCTGATTGGCATACCAGGTTCCGTTGGGTCCCTGTGCCGGAACGGAATATACTCCCCAATGCGTATAGATGCCGAACTTGGCATCACGAAGCCATTGCGGAGTTTGCCATTTCTTCAGAGAATTCCAGTTTGGCTCATAAGCTTTCTGAGCAAGTACCCTTACAGGCATTACAAGAACCAGCGATGCCATTAGCAAATGAACAATCAGGCTATGTAACTTATTCTTATTCATATACTTAAATATGTTATCATCAATGTATTAGTGAGAATCTACTCTGCCAACCGGAAGCAATTCCAATGATCTGAAATACATCAGGTAATGATCAAGCTGTTGCGCTGGATAAAGCCGTACAACCGTCGCTCCATTTTTAGATACCCTTAACTGCCCGATTTTTTCAGTCTTGTATTCATACCAGCCCGGGCTGGATTTCACCGAACCCGTGATCTGTTCCTTGCCAGCGCTTACCCTGTAGCTGCAGTTTTCCCATCCGGGTATTGCCGCGTAGGTGATCGAAACATCATACATACCCGGACTTGCCATGTTCACATGCCATTCAATGACATCGTCAGGCCCTTCCATTTTCGAAATATGGAACTGGCCCTCTTCCCCTTTCCGGTTGAATCGCTTTACCGCTTTGCCACGGGTGGAGGCGGTCAGAAAATCAAGTAGAACCGGTTCGCTGCCCTTCTGCTGAACCACCATCGGGTCAATATCAGGGGGGCCGATAATTTGCAAAACGACCACGGAATTAATCGTGTCGGACGGTGATTCGGGTAAGGAGACCAGCCAGTCACCACTTTTACCCCGATTAACTTTTAACTTCACTTCCGTTTCAGTCAGCATATAAGCCTTCCGGATCCGGTTATTTAGTCCTTCCAGTTTTAGCACGCCATCTTCAGGCCAGTCAAATACATGAAGGTAAAGCAGATCCCCCTTTTTCGTGAAGAAACCCCACGGGAATTCTGCCGGGAAGGGAGAGGGAGAGGTTCCGTAAATGCTTTCACTGTTCTTATTCATCCAATCGCCAACACTTTTAAGAATCGCAACTGAACGATCCGGAATGACACCTTCACCGGTTGGCCCGATATTCAGCAGGTAATTTCCTCCCTTGCTGACAATGGCAACCATCCTTTTAATAATATCCCTGGGTGACTTCCAGTTCTGGTCAAACTTGCTATATCCCCATGTATCATTAAGAGTCTGTGGAGTTTCCCACGCCTCCTCTATTCCGCCAACCGGCATACCGTTGTCGGTAAGACTCTGATAATCACCAAGCAGCTCCTGATCGTAATGCCCCACCCTGCCGTTCACCAGGCAATCCGGCTGCAGGGCGTGAACCAGATCAGCGAATTCTTTTCCCTGCTCCTGGGTGTACATCCCCCGGTCGAACCAAACGATCCCGAGAGGACCATAATTAGTAAGCAGCTCTTTTAGTTGCGGAATGGCCTTGGTATCCAGGTACTTCCGGAACAGCTCAGGATGATCCATCGTGTCCAGGTTCGTCTGGGAGGAATCAAAATCCCAGGTGTTTCCGTAAGCATATGGGTTTTCCCAGTCCTCTCGGTGAGAATAGTATACGCAGAATTTCATCCCCGCCTCAGCACAAGCCTCCGACAATTCCCTGAGCGGATCTCTGCCAAATTTTGTATAGCCAGCAATGTTGTACCCGCTCACCTTTGAATCAAACATGGCAAATCCATCATGGTGCTTGGAGGTGATGATGATGTACTTCATACCGGCATTCTTAGCCAGGGCAACCCATTCCCGTGCATTGAACTGAACGGGATTAAAATTGGCGGCTACTTTACGGTATTCTTCAACGGGGATCTGAAACCGCTCCATGATCCATTCGGCAATATCTCCCTGCTCAATGCGCTTTCCGTTCCATTCGCCGCCCAAAACTGAATAGGGACCCCAGTGGATGAACATCCCGAACTTCCCGGCGGTGAACCATTCCGGAAGGATTTTTGTTTCGATGTCCGTATTTTCAGATTTGTTGCCCGATTTATCCGGCGAGCATGCCAGGCTTAGAAGCAACATGGCAAAAACAATCTGGGTTATAAGATATTTATTCATTCTGATTTAGCTACCAGGATTTTTGTGGCCTTCATTGACTTTAAATTAATCCAGAGGATCATTTCATCTTTTTCAAGATTTCTGATAATGGAGGTGTTATAGTCAGCTTTCTTTTTAAGGACACGCCCGTCCACCTGAACCGAAACCTCTTCCGGATTCCATCCTTTGACCACAAAACAGGCATTTACGATAGGTGACTGATCGCTTGCTGAAAGTTCCATTTCCAGTTTCTCCGGATTGTTATCCCGGCAGGAAATAATATAAGCCCTTTGGGTCAGATCGTATCCTCCACCGTTAAAGCCATTCCCATTGATTTTCAGGATTGGCGGCTGCGCCCATGATCTTGCCAGCATGGCCAGTTCTTCGGGAGTTTGCGTTGATGCGCCGTAAATCCAGCTTGACCAGTAGGTGTTTACCGTTTTCATTTTAGGATCAACCTGGTTCAGGCTGCCTTCGCTGCCCGACTCTCTCGCCTTGATCACCTTACCTTCTTCATCATGAAAAGGAGGCCCGCCCCAGGCCAGAGAGAAATGCGATGCCCGGTCGGGAGCCTGGCAATACCTTCCGTCGGAAGGCAGCTGCGCAACCGGCCAGTGATTCCACCAGGGAAAATGGGAAGCATCCGGTCGCTGCTCGATCCCGTATACTGCCATATTGTTCCCGGGTTCAAAGATCATGAAAGGCTTGTTTTGGGATTTCAGGTTAACTATTTGTATCACAGGGTTTTCCGGATTTTCCCCTTTCTTGAACACAGGTGCCCCGTTTGCCCAGGAATACACATGGCTCTCCCCTTTAAGGTTTACCAGGGTCATGGCATCCAGATTGACATTGTCCTCTGGCGTGGTTCCCGGCTGACAAAATGCAATGGCCTCCGATGGACCCAATGGTTCTCCTGAAGTGTACTGCACAACTTTTCTGACCCCTACTCCATCCGGATAAAAAGTATAATATTCATCCACGCAGTCCGACCAGCCCGATTTTTCGTCCACCTGCGACAGTTGTTTTCTTACACTTACAGGCACATATCGCCAGTGCACGACAACCCTCGCCGGAGTGTTCTCAACTATCCTGACATGGGAATACAGGCAATGCGGATCGATCATGTGCTCAAAACAACCATTGATGGTATCGAAATATTCTGCACTCTGATCCGCCATCCATTGCCCGTTTTCCATCACCCAGGCGGGCGAATAGCGGGTTCCCCGCCAGAATACAACCCTGATCGGAGAATTATCGAACTGAACCACTACATCTGTATAATCTCCAACCCGGAAAAGAGCATCCCACTCCTCATAAAATCTCAATTTTGTATAATACGCCCCAAACCGGCCGGGACCTGCCGGACCGCTTGGCATAACCCTTTCAGCAATATCAGGAGGTAATAGATTAGGATGGGCCTCAAAGTTATTCTTAACAGATTCGGGGGAAACAGCACCGTCATAAATTTTAATTTCATCAAAGATGCCATCAAAGGAAAACCAGGCGGGAAGGGTGGCATAATCCCTGACAGGGTTTGAGGGTGCAGTCATCTCCCGGTTCATTCCGATCAGCAAATCGGCTTCTGGCGCCTGAAACAGCTTGCCCTTGATATTCAATTGTCCCGACAGGTTTCCATTGATATAGATACTCAATCCGGCTGTTTCATCGAAAACGGCCGCCAGGTGGGTCCATTTCCGCAAGGCAATTATTGTCTTCGACTCCAGCTTCCGCCATACTCCATCCACCGAAGCGAAAATGCCCGCCTGACCCTGCGGACCGATACCAAAATAGTAGCCGGCTTCCTCCGTTCTCTCCTGGGAAAGTATCGGGCACCAGTTCCACGGATAAGTTGCTGCAGCCACCCAGGCTTCGAAAGTGAATGATCCCGGTATTTTTGGGACCCTTTCGGCCCCGCGCCTGATCAGCGTTGTAAATCCATCGAATTTAAGGCCTCTGCCCTCCACTCCAGCGACAATCTTAAAATTTCCGCAGATGGAATCCCTGATCCCGCCAATCGGATCGGTAACCCGTCGGTAATCCTCCCGATCGAACTTCCACGAGGCAACTACTTTAGGCTTTGCCGGTTGTTCAAACCTGTCGAATCCGTAAACCGTTGAAAAACTTAACATTGAACCCAATAGCAATCCACTGAACAGTAATTTTAACGACCTCATGTATTGTCAGATTTCATTTGTTAATCTATCGGGCAAAAACCGCAAACTCAGCCAAACCGATATTCGTGGTCGTTTCCGAAACCGTATTCACAAAAAACGCCGCCCAGGTCACCGTTTTCTCCGGAAAGGCAACCTCTTTGCAGGATTTAGCGTCATTGGGCAGTTCCCCAACCTGAATCGTCGATCCGTCACTGAAAACCAGCATGCCCGATGTAACCTGATCCTTCAGGTTCGGACGGTCGAACAACCAAACTCTCGATATCTTCTCAGGCTGGTTCCAGTTCAGCCGGATCATGGCAGATCCCTTTTCGCCTTCAGTCACCCATTCATTAACCCGATAGGAGCTCGGCGCCTGCTTTTCCTTAACCAGGAAGGAAGGCAGCATCTCCTTCTCGGCATCATTCGGCTTAAATATCTCAGAATTAGGCACTATCCCATCAACCGCGCCTTCACCAAAATAAGTAATCAGCTCCGAAAAGATTCTGAACTTCTTGTTGGCAGAGGAAACAGTCACATTGGACCTCAGAGCAATATTGTTCTTCTCCTTAATAGGGTCAATCTGCTCGGCTGGGAAGGCTTCAATGCGGTTTTTCGTGTCCGGGTCGAGCAGCAGCAATTCCTGCAGATTCCAGGCATACCGGCTGCCGATGGGGTCTGCCAGGGTGCGGTCGCAGAAATAAACATTGTTGAAATTCGCCGAATAGCTTAACCAGGCTGTCCGACCGGTTTCGCCGATAAATCTTGACGGGAGGTTCAGGAAATAAGCCTGCCGTCCAAAGTTTTTCATGTAGGTAATCAACTTGTATGGACCGGTAATCTGATCCGATTCAAGCAGATACGAGTTCATATCTTTCATCCCCGGCCACCCGTCGGTGGTGCACATAATGTACTTTTTCAAAACCGGGTTGTAGGTTATCGTGGTACACCCCATCCTGTCATCCCAAACCAGCAGGGGCTGAATTTTTGAGAAGTCCGATGACCACACCGCTGTCTTTTTCTTGTCGAATCCGGCAAAGAATTCATACTTCGATATATCGTTCATGTTCTCAACGGACGGGGTAACCCGTGCCATATATACCGCATCACCGGCTATCCAGCTGTTGTCAGCAACCCTTGGGGTCGGGTCATTATCCAGGGCACCATGCCCTACCAGGTATGCCTTGCCGTCTGGCGAATATTGCAGGTTTTTTCCAAAATCCACGAAGTGAGGAGTACCAAGCTTAACCTGTTTCCCATCCTTGCCCGATTCCGGCATCAGGGGGCTATTCAGGTCATGCGGGCATGGAGTCCAGGTTTTGCCATAATCCGTGGAAATTGCAAAGCCTGGCAGCGGACCGCAGATTGCCCAGCTATATTCATTCGGATATTCAGGCTTGGAGAAATCAAAATCAACCCCGTAAGTACCATAATACCAGATGCCGTCATAAACCAGGTTGGCGCATGGATAACGGCCTCCATATGGCAGTGCGGATGCACCCAGGGTTCCGAGGGATGTCACTTTGAGATTCATTGGATCGCTCCCTTCAATCTTCACGATCCCTGCCCTCGCCTTTTCTTTTCCTCCCGATTGCACCGCTTCCAACCCGATCTCCCCATCAGTCCAGCCGCAATACATGTTATCATCCACAGCCCACGACGGATAAAAGGTATCGGCATCGGTATAACTTACATACTGCCGGGTAAAGGCTAAACCAACGATATCTGTTGATTTTTCAAACGGACAGCCAGCCGGCGCCTCAGATTTCCAGATGGTTGGCAGCCATGGCTTCGGAGCATAGGCAACATTGCGTTCCTGTCCAGGCAGGATTGAAACACTTAATAGCGTTAAAGCAATAATATTCAATAACTTACAATTTATACCCATGAGTTCGAAGTTTAGGCTGACTGCATTGGTCTGTTGTTAAATGAGTCCATTTTGTGTGAAGGTAAGATACAACTCCGACATAAATGGTATGCCAATAAATTATCCAGGTTGTACACTAACTTGAAATTATCGGGCTTCGGTTCTATCATCTTTTTATATTTGATCAATGAAACCAGGCTTGAAATAAAATTGAACAGGTTGAATTAAAATTGACATTATGAGAAAGATTATCCCCTTCCTGCTCGTTGCCCTCCCACTGGCACTTGCTGCCCAGACTGCATCGTTGCAAAAGTCGCCGCCACTGACCGATGGTACTCCCGAGAGTGTTGGAATGTCGGCCGCAAGATTGTCAGGGATCGATAAAATGTGCGAGGATGCCGTTAAAGAAGGTGACATCCCGGGTGTGGTCGCCCTGGTTGCCCGGAACGGCAAGATCGTTTATTACAAGGCATTTGGAATGGCCGATAACGCCGCTAAAAGACCCATGAAACGTGATGATATTTTCAGGATTGCCTCACAAAGCAAGGCAATCACCTCAACCGCGGTGATGATGCTCTGGGAAGAGGGAAAATTTCGGCTCGACGACCCGATCTCGAAATATATCCCTGAATTCAAAAACCCGCAGGTGCTGAATACCTTTGTTTACAGCGATACCACCTATACGGCCAAACCGGCATCACGTGAGATCACCATCAGGCATCTGCTTTCACATACATCAGGAATCGGATACGGCGAGATCGACGGCGACGAAAGGATTAGCCTGATATACAGGAAAGCTGGGGTGACCGACCTGTTTACAACGGAGAACATCAGCATAGGCGAGAGCGTGAAGAAACTGGCTAAACTTCCCCTGCACCATAATCCCGGAGAAAAATATACCTATTCCGAAGGGCTCGATGTACTGGGTTACTTTATTGAAGTGATTTCGGGGATGCCCTTTGATGTCTTCCTGAAGACCCGGCTTTTCGATCCGCTGGGTATGACGGATACCGGCTTTTACCTTCCTGCCGGCAAGGCCGGCCGGCTGGTCCCGGTTCAATACCCCGTGGACGGTAAATGGGTCCGCTATCCGGTTACCTTCTACGACCCTGACTATCCGGTTAAAGGAGCCAAACGCTTCTTTTCTGGAGGTGCAGGTCTGTGCAGCACTGCAAAAGATTATGCCACCTTTCTCCAGATGTATCTCAACGGCGGCGAATTAAATGGCGTCAGAATCCTCAGCCGCACAACCATCCAGACGATCATGGGCAACCAGTACCCCAGCCTCTCGGAGGGAAAAGTTGAGCACTACGGCCTGGCATTCGGTGTGGTTGATCAGAAAGGTCAGGATACCGGTGGTTTGGGAAGCCTGGGCACGTTCAACTGGGGCGGCTATTTCAATACACAATTTTTCGCCGATCCTAAAGAGAAAATCATCGGAATCCTGATGAAACAGACCCAGGATACCCGAACCGATAAAACCGGCTGGATGTATAAAATCCTGGTGGAATCGGCGGTTGATGATTGACGCATAATCATTTACGCGAT
>CAZEKJ010000022.1:23453-78212 GCA_964512915.1 uncultured Porphyromonadaceae bacterium | reverse complement strand
GCCTTATATTCTTCGGCATTCAGGACATCAATTGTCTTTCCTACCATTGAATAGGATGCCTTGCCATCATAGGTGATTTTCATCTTGCTGCCGGCAGCCCCTTTTTTGGTTGTAATGATGATAACCCCGTTGGATGCCCGCGATCCGTAAATGGCAGTTGCCGAGGCATCCTTAAGAATGGTAAATGACTCAATATCATTGGGGTTGATAGCGTTCAGCGGGTTTCTCATCCCGGCAATACCTTCATTATCAAGAGGAATTCCATCGACGACAATCAGTGGATCATTGCTGGCCGACATAGATGAGCCTCCACGGATGCGGATTGTTGCACCTTCACCCGGAGCACCGCCGCCAGTGGTAATGTTCACCCCTGAGGCGCGACCGATCAGAAGTTGTTGCGGAGAAACGATGCTTCCGCGGTTAAAATCTTTCGAACTGATTGCAGTAACCGATCCGGTTGCATCCTTCTTTTTCTGGGTACCGTAACCGATAACCACCACACCGGAAATGGTTTCTGTGGCCGGTGTCAGCGCTACATTGAGCGTAGTCTGCAGACCGACCGTCACTTCCTGGGTGATGTAGCCAACATAGGAAAAAATGAGGACTTGCCCCTGGGAAGCTGAAAACCTGAATGATCCATCGACCCCGGTTATGGTTCCTTTGGTTGGATCAGATTTCAGACTGACCGAAGCGCCAATTAAGGCCTCGCCACTCTGGGCATCCGTAACCATTCCTGAAATGCTCTGCTGGGCATAAGCCATTTGGCCTATTAACAGAAGGGTCAGCACTGGCAGGAACAGTTTTCCGAGAACTGAAAAACTATCTCTCTTCATTGGTTATAAATGTTAATATGAATTAATCCTTAAACTCACGTAACTATTAGGGTAAATATAGGGAAAAATGAAACTGTCTCACCCAAAAAAGGCCGGAACAGCCATTTATCAAGCCTTTTAAGACGGCAACAACTCCAGGATACCTGATTTCAATCGTTTTCTGAAAAAAAACATGGATCGTTTTTTTTTTAACAATACCAGCAGGAATGCCCGTAACAAGTGCGTTATAGTGATTTTTAACCGGGTGGATACAGCCCGTAAATGCATTTTTTAGTGACCAAAGCTCAAAGATGGCTCGCAGTTCAACCGAATCAATACAGAACCCTTAAAAATAGCCCTTTGGGAATGGTGTGATTATTCCTATTTTTAAGATTTCAAACGATTTCGGACACGATGCTGCAAAAAGGAAACATCACCATTAAGGATCTTGCTGAACAACTCGGAATATCACCGTCCACAGTATCCAAAGCGCTTAAGAATCACCCTGATATAAACATTGAAACCAGGGCCAGGGTTAATGAGCTGGCAAAAAAACTGAATTACAATCCCAATCCCATAGCACTGAGCCTTCGCAGCAGCCGGACTAAAACCATCGGACTGGTAATTCCTGAAATCGTCCATCATTTCTTCTCTTCCGTGATCAGTGGCATCGAGGATGTTGCATACGATGCCGGGTACAATGTCATGATTTACCAGTCAAATGAATCCTACAACAGAGAACTAATTGCGATTCAAGCCCTTATGAACAGCCGGGTAGAAGGAATCCTGATTTCGCTGTCAAAAGAGAGCCGGAATTTTGATCATTTGCAGAATATTCTGGACCATGGTGTGCCACTGGTACTTTTTGACAGGATATGTGATGAAATTGTTACTGATAAGGTAACGGTGGATGATTATCAGGGTGCGTATGCTGCTGTTTGCCACCTGATCCGCACCGGTTGTAGAAAGATCGCTCACCTTTCAGGGCCCCCCGGCCTGCAGATTGCTGATTTCCGGAGGAACGGATATATAGACGCACTTAAAGATAATAACCTGAAAATCAACAGGGATCTCGTAATTTATTGCGATAATTTCAAACAGGCTCTGATCCGGACCAAGCAACTCATGAACCTTCCGGATCCGCCGGATGCATTTTTCACGGTTAATGAATTTACGGCAACCGGTGTTGTTAAGGCTTTATATGATATGGGAATAAAAATCCCCGAACAGGTCTCCGTATTCGGATTCTCAAACGGCCTGATCACCCAGGTTACCAATCCGGCCTTAAGCACGGTGGATCAGCATGCTTATCAGATCGGACAAACTTCAGTCCAGCTTTTGCTCGACCGGCTGATGAACCAGACGGTGGTCAGGCCATTCATTCATCAGGTTATCAAAACCGAACTGATTATACGGGAATCAACCCGGTTCTGATTATTTTCAACGGTCTGCTCAACCGTTTGAAACAACGATTACTGGATTTTCAAACCCTCGCTGCAAAGCTTATTCATCCATAGGATTCTGATATGGATCGACTTTCCCCTATATTTGATTGACCATCAAAAAAAACAAACCGATGACAAAGCAACCGAGATTAAGTTTCTGGCAAATCTGGAACATGAGTTTTGGATTCCTGGGAATCCAAATGGGGTTTGCCCTTCAGAACGCTAATGTGAGCCGGATTTTTGAAACGCTGGGAGCCAGTATTGACAACATTCCCATCCTTTGGATTGCTGCTCCGGTAACAGGATTGATCATCCAGCCAATCATCGGCTACTACAGCGATAAAACCTGGACCCGCCTGGGAAGAAGAAGGCCCTATTTTCTGGCCGGCGCAATCCTCGCTTCGCTGGCGCTGATCATCATGCCAAACTCACCTGTTCTCTGGATGGCCGCTGGTTTGCTCTGGATCATGGATGCCTCAATCAATGTTTCCATGGAACCTTTCCGTGCCTTTGTAGGCGACAATGTACCTTCCGAGCAGCGGACAAAAGGGTTTGCCATGCAGAGCTTTTTTATCGGGGTTGGCGCCGTAGTAGCCTCCTTGCTGCCTTATGTGTTCACCAACTGGTTTGGAATAGCAAATACGGCACCGGAAGGGGTTATCCCTCCCTCAGTGAAATGGTCTTTCTATTTTGGCGCCATGGTCTTTATCAGCGCGGTGCTCTGGACGGTTGTCAGGTCAAAGGAGTATTCACCTGAAGAGCTGAAAAGCTTTGAAGACAAGCAGCCCGGTTCAACCAACGAGGTCAGGTACACCCAGGATTATCCTGCATTCAAATTCAGGAACGGTGGGTTGATCTGGACCCTAACCGGACTTCTTGTTGCCAGCCTGATCTATTTTTTGGAGCTTGAGGCGGAGCTGTACATCCTGGGATTAGGACTTGCTGTTTTCGGTATTTTGCAGCTGCTTGCTGCATTTCTGGTTAGCCGTAAGGTTGTTAACGGACTCACCGAAATACTAACCGATTTGAAAAGAATTCCCAAAACCATGGGACAACTTGCTATAGTTCAGTTCTTTTCCTGGCTGGCACTGTTCTCGATGTGGATCTATACCACCTCGGCAGTTACCAGCCATGTTTTTGGAACCAGCGACACCACCTCACAATTATATAATGACGGAGCCGACTGGGTTGGCGTGCTCTTCGGAGTTTACAACGGAGCCGCTGCTTTATTTGCATTTCTTCTTCCCGTTCTCGCCCGTATGACCTCACGGAAAATAACACACGCCATTGCGCTTATTGTGGGTGGTTTAAGTCTTTGCAGCATTTTCCTGATCAAAGACCAGAATCTGCTCTTTATTCCTTTCATCGGTATCGGACTGGCCTGGGCCAGTATTCTCTCAATGCCCTATGCAATTCTGACCGGCTCACTTCCGGCCACCAAAATGGGCGTTTACATGGGCATTTTCAATTTCTTTATCGTTATACCCCAGATTCTGGCAGCCACAATTCTCGGTTTCATGACCCAGCATCTCTTTGGCGGACATGCGGTCTATGCGCTGGTTTTCGGCGGAGTATCCATGCTGATCGCTGCTGCATCTGTCCTATTTGTCACAGATCGCGATGATCTGAAAAGAGTGGCAAAATGATTCGTGCCTGTATTTTTGACCTCGACGGTGTGTTAGTGGATACGGCCCGATATCACTTCCTGGCCTGGAACCGGCTTGCAAAAGAACTTGGTTTTATTTTCAGTGAAACCGATAATGAACTCCTGAAGGGAGTCAGCCGCATGAAATCGCTTGATATCCTGCTCGAAACCGGCAGACTGATAATTCCAGCTGATCAGAAGGAGAGGCTTGCTGCAAAAAAAAACGAATGGTATCTGGAATTTATACGGAAAATGACCCCAAATGAAATACTCCCGGGGGTAACACATTTTCTGGAACTGCTAAAAACAGAAGGAATTCCCGCAGCAATTGGCACGGCCAGTAAAAATGCCGGCTTGATCCTTAAGCAGATCGGCATAGAGCAACTATTTGACTGCCTGATCGATGGACATCAGGTTACCCATACTAAGCCGGATCCTGAAGTTTTTCTGAAAGCAGCACTCGCCATGGGTATGGCACCCGAACAGTGCGTTGTTTTTGAGGATGCGCTGGCTGGAATCGAGGCAGCACACCATGGCGGCATGAAATGCATTGGCGTAGGAGATCCCGGTGTCCTTAAAACGGCCGACAAGGTTATTCCCGGTTTTGCAGAGGTCGACCTCAACATCCTGTTGTTTTAATAATAGTCACCCATGGAACGGTATCTTCTTGAAGACGAATGGCTTATTATCGAGGACCGATTCGACTCCGCCTGCCACAAGAAATCGGAATCCCTGTTCAGCCTGGGTAACGGTCACATGGGGCAAAGGGCAAATTTCGAAGAAACCTATTCAGGGCCAAGCCTGCAGGGAAACTACATTGCCGGCATCTACTATCCTGATAAAACCCGCGTCGGCTGGTGGAAAAATGGGTATCCTGAATATTTTGCCAAAGTGCTGAACGCTCCAAACTGGATCGGGTTCAAAATCAGGTTTGACCAACAGGAGCTTGACCTCAACACCATGACGGTCAGTTATTTTCGCAGAACCCTAAATATGAAAGAAGGGGTTCTGTATCGCGAATTTGAGGCTGCCTGGCCTGACGGGAGGTGTGTCAGGGTTGAAACCTCACGGTTTCTGTCGATGGCCAATCGCGAGCTGGCGGCGATACGGTATACGATCATGCCGTTGAATTTCAGCGGCGAAATTGATGCTGATCTTTTTATTGACGGAGCCGTTACCAACGAGGATTCAAACTACGATGAGAGATTCTGGGAGACAACCGGCCAATCCTTCAAGGGTCAGAATGGATTTTTACAAAGCCGTACCCGAAAAAGCGAATTTGATATCTGCATCGGGATGTATTCCAGCATGGACTGCGGAAATGACGGCAAAAAGGTCCCTGCCAGCTCTTATTCGACCGGCGACTGCATTGGCCACCATTACAGCCATAAGGTTGAGCAGGGTGAACAGGTGATTTTAACCAAGCTTGTTTCGGTAATCACATCCCGTGATTACGAGGAGTTAGCACTCATTGATCAATCTGAAGGAATTCTGGTTTCTTCGCAGGCAAAGGGTTTCAATAACCTCAAATCAGATCACATTAAAGAGTGGGAAGAGAAGTGGAAAAACTGTGACATCAAAATCGAGGGTGACGTTTCTGCACAACAGGGAATCCGGTTCAATATTTTTCACCTTAACCAGACTTATACCGGGCACGATCCCAGGTTAAACATCGGACCAAAGGGGTTTACCGGCGAAAAATACGGAGGGAGCACCTATTGGGATACCGAAGCTTTCTGCCTTCCATTTTACCTGAGCACTACCGATGGGAAAGTGGCCAGAAACCTGCTGCTTTACAGGCACAACCATCTGGGTAAAGCAATTGACAATGCCGAAAAACTGGGTTTCACCGGAGGGGCTGCCCTATTTCCAATGGTTACCATAAATGGGGAGGAGTGCCATAATGAATGGGAAATCACTTTCGAGGAGATACACAGAAATGGAGCAATTGCTTATGCAATATATAATTATATCAGGCATACCGGGGATGAATTGTATCTGGCCGAATTTGGCCTTGAAGTTTTAATCGGCATATCCAGATTCTGGTCTCAGCGCTTTACCTATTCCGATGAAAAGCAGGCCTATGTAATGCTGGGGGTTACCGGTCCGAATGAGTATGAAAATAATGTTCACAACAACTGGTATACCAATTACATTGCCGCGTGGACCCTATCATACACCCTGGAATGTTTGAAAACAGTCCGTTCGGCCGATCCCGGTCATTTTTCCCGGCTGCTGAGGCTGACGAACCTGGATGTTGAGGCCGAGACCCTGAAATGGAAGATCATTCTGGGAAATATTTACTTTCCGACTAACAAGGAAAAGGGAATCTTCCTCCAGCAGGACGGGTATCTGGATAAAGAGCAGCTTTGTGCTTCGGATCTGGATCCCACTGAGCGCCCCCTGAACCAGAACTGGTCCTGGGATCGCATACTTCGCTCCTGCTTTATTAAGCAAGCCGATGTTCTGCAGGCGCTGTATTTCTTTGAAAATCATTTTGACCTTGACACCCTCCGCCGGAATTTTGATTATTACGAGCCCCGCTGTGTTCATGAATCCTCCCTTTCCCCCTGCGTGCACTCTATTCTGGCAAGCCGTCTTGGCTACAGGCAGAAAGCCTACGATCTCTACCTGAGAACGAGCCGGCTCGATCTTGATGATTACAACCATGAAGTCCACCAGGGATGCCATATTACCAGTATGGCAGGAACATGGATGGCTGTTGTTGAAGGCTTTGCCGGGATGAAGGTCAGTGCCAACCAGCTACATTTCAATCCGGTTTTGCCGGAAGGCTGGAATTCCCTCTCTTTTTCTGTTCATTTCCGCGAAAGCCTCTACGCCATCAGGATCACCGGTGATTCCCTGATAATCCAGGATCGGAACAGAAAGAAAACAAATATCAGGATTGGATCGTTTGAGTATATAATAAATGGTAATGATATACTCAAGGTGCATTTATGAAATTACCGGCACTTCTTATCTTGCTTTGGATCTTTTCGGGGGTTTACGGACAAACTCAGGAATATCCGAAGTTCCGTTTCATGGTGCCGCAAGATGTTAGTCTGAGTATCCCCTTTGACTTCTCTCAGAACCTGATCATCATACCAATGAGGATTAATCAATCCCCTCCGCTGAAATTCGTCCTTGATTCCGGAATCAGTAATTCAATTATTACCGAATTGACAGGTGTGGACACACTGCTGCTGAATTTTGCACGATTGGTCAAAGTAACGGGTTTGGGGGAAGGTTCATCAGCAGAAGCCTATTATTCTGCGGGAAACCGGTTCACAATTGACCATCCCGAAGGCCTTGGACGGGGTCTCGTCAAGGAATCAGGGGAGATATATGTACTTACTGCCGACCAGTTCGAACTGTCAAAGCAACTGGGATTTCAGGTGAACGGGCTGATCGGTTCCGAGCTTTTCAATCAATTTATCATCCACTTTGACCCGATAGAAAAAACAATTCTTTTTCACGACCGCAGCACATTTAATCACAAACGACTGAAAAAGAACTATTCCAGGATACCCCTAACAATCAAAGCGGGTAAAGCCTATGTGGATGTTAGTTTTGTTCAGGAGGACGGATCCGAATTATTGACTCACCTGCTTATTGATACCGGAGCCAGCCTCTCTTTCTGGATCTCGGCGAAGTCGGACCCCCAGGTAAGGATTCCTTCCAAAACAGTTAAAGCCATGCTTGGACAAGGGTTGAACGGAGATATTACAGGAATAAACGGCCGGTTGCCCCAGGCTCGGTTAGGGCCGTTTATCTTTCGGAAACCCTTGGTCGCATACCCGGACTCGGCATCGGTTGGAGGTATCGCCCTTAACAAGGAACGCCACGGCAGCATGGGAAATGATATCCTGCGTCGATTTACCGTCTATATGGATTTCGGCGGTGGTGCCATGTATCTGAAACCCAACAAATGGTATTATTCCTCTTTCACCTACAACCGCAGTGGCATGGAGATTGAAAAGCCCTTCCCGCAGCTGCCCGTTTTCGCAGTATACAGTGTTATGGAGGGATCGGCTGCGGACCGCGCCGGGATTGAACCCGGAGACCAGATTGAATACATCAATTTTATTCCAGCCTATAGCCTTACCTTGGATGATTTTAATCATATTCTGCATGGCGAAGAAGGAAAAAGTGTGAATCTTCGGATAAATCGTGACGGAAAGCAGATACGAACAAAGTTCAGACTCGAAGGAAATATTTAACCTATATTATTGATATATTGACACTTAAATATCTCTATCAACACCAGTGTTAGTAACAAAACTGTATTGCTGAAAAAAATATTGCCATTTTTGAATTTGTGTAAAAATAAACTATACTTTTGTAGCGAATTTTAAAAGGATATTGAGATCGTAAATTTGTTTCTTTTAAAACATTAATCAGAATTTAATCATCATTATTACTAATACCTTAAACGGAGGAATTAAAATGAAAATCAAATTGTTATCCGGTGTTGCAATCGTAGGTCTGGCTCTCGTATTTGCTGGTTGCCAGAAGTATCCCCAGACTGAAGTTGATGCTGCTAATGCTGCAGTTGAAGCTACCAAAGCAGTTCAGGCAAATCTTTATGTTCCCGAAGAATTCAATGCTCTTCAGGATTCATTGACCACTGTTCTTGCAGCTGTTGAAAAAGAAAAATCAAAACTTTTCTCCAACTACAAAGACGAAGTTGCCAAGCTGACCGCTACCACCGCTATGGCTCAGACCGTTGCTAACAACGCAACTGCTAAGAAAGAACAGCTGAAACAGGAAACTGCAGCTAATCTGGCAGAAGTTGCTACCCTGATGGAACAGAACAAAGAAATGCTTGCCAAAGCTCCTAAAGGAAAAGAAGGCAAAGCAGCTCTCGAGGCTATCGCAGCTGAACTGGCTACCATCGAAACCGGTGTAGGTGAAGTTAACAACAAACTCGCCAGTGATGATATCATCAACGCTGCTAATCAGGCAAAAGCTCTGAAAGAAAAAGCAACTGGTATCAACACCGAGCTGACCGAAGTAATGGCAAAAGTTAAAAAAAGATAAGCCCCAAAAGGCATAATCTTTGATCTTTTAGTAAACCCCGGAATCAACAAAGGTTCCGGGGTTTTTTAAATCAACCGAACTGAATGGCCCGTCGACTGAAAAAAAAATACCGGATTGCCCTCACCACTTTTGTGGTACTCATTCCACTCGCGATAGCAGGTGTTTTTTACTGGGGAACCCCGGAACCTCCTGATCAGGAACTTGAAAAGGCAAATGGTGCCATTGCTGTCGCAAAAAAAACCATATCACCTGATTTCATTCCTCAAGCATTACGCGACGCAGTGGTTTTGTACGATTCCGCCATGGTAATTTGGAGGACAGAAAACGAAAAATTTATCCTTAAACGAAATTACGGCAAGATCCGTACACTTGCGATCCGGGCTGAACAACTAGCTCTGGCAAGTCCTAAAATAGCGAACCAGAATTCGGTGGGATTTCTGGCCGCAATTGAATCCGACATTGAAAAGGCAAAAAAGGATACCGCTCAAATAGAACAACTTTATAGCCGGCTCCCGCTGCCCACCAGCATTAATAAAAAATATTCCCAGGGGCTTCTCTTGCTTAATGAAGCAATCCAGAACCTTGAACAAAAGAATTACAAAGTCTGCCGCACCAAATTGGAATCAGCAAAGGCAAATCTTTCGGATGTAGCCCGGCACACGCAAACCCTCCTGACCGATTATTTCGCTAATTTGTCGATGTGGAAAAGATGGGTCGATCAAACAATTAAAGAATCATCGCAGAGTCAATCCGTTGCAATTGTTGTTGATAAATTCGCAGGGAAATGCTATCTGTATAAAAACGGATCCTTGAAAACAACCTATGACGTTGAGTTGGGGAAAAACTGGATCGGCGAGAAAAAATACTCTGGTGATAAGGCTACACCGGAAGGGAAATATAAGATCACAAAGAAGAAAGATGGTAGGCAGACTAAGTACTCCCTGGCTTTGCTGCTGAATTATCCGAACGATGAGGATAAAAAAAGATTTCAGGAAGGTATCCGCAACAACACTATTCACCGGAACGCCAAAATAGGCAACCTGATCGAGATACACGGAGGAGGAGGAAAAGGAGTTAATTGGACAGACGGATGTGTTGCACTCGACAATGACCAGATGGCAGCCCTGTACCGGCAGGTTTCTGTGGGTACGCCTGTGACAATAGTAGGATCCCTTCAACCGTTAACAGAAGTAATTAAAAGACCAAAACCATGATCGAAAGAGAATTTTTGGCTGATTCCATTGAACCGGTTCACCCGGCAGGATCAGGGCAACCTCCCAAGCCCCGGAAATCACTGGGCAGAAGAATACTGGGTTGGCTTGCTACTTTCTTCGGAGTAATTCTTTTTTTTGCGTTTTGTCTCTATCTCTTGTTTGTCGTGATCCCTCAAGGGCCAGAGATTGCCCTGGCAAGAGGTATCGGAAAAGATACTTCCCTGGCGATTTCCAAGATCGCTGTTGACTCGGTAAAAGTCAGAAAAGAGATCGCCCTGCTGGAGAAAAAGATCGATAAACTGACTACCCAGGGGCCTTACCTGATCGTGAATACGACGGATAACCGTTTCTACCTTTATAATGGGAAAGAACTCATACGGGAGGGAAGGTGCTCAACCGGCAAGAACACCCGGCTGATCGCTAAGAAAAGGAATTATGAGTTTAAAACCCCAAGGGGTGTTCATACCGTTCAATCCAAACAAAAAAACCCTGTTTGGGCCAAACCCGACTGGGCCTTTATTGAAGAAGGCCTTCCCATCCCACCGCCAGGTCATGAATCAAGGTTTGATGCCTATACACTTGGTGATTATAAACTTGCAATCGGGGATGGCTATATGGTTCATGGAACCTTGTACAAGCGAAGAATGGGACTGCCTGTGACACATGGCTGCATCCGGCTGCTTGATGAGGACCTTGAAGTTGTTTATAATACCATGCCCATCGGATCAAAAGTGATAATCTATTAATTCTACTGTTTTGAAAACACTGAAAATATTAGCCTTGTTGCTGGGTCTGATGATTCTTGGAGCCCTTTCCTGGCTCCTGATTTCAGCCATGAAGGCCCCTCACAGTTTTGTTGAAGAGTTCAAAACAGAAATGGCCAGCATTAAGAACAACAAGGTCATCCTTTCCTATCCGGACGATCTGCTTGAAAGGAAAACAAGCCTTGATTCAAGACTTGCAATGTCGAATGACGATTCCATCGGGCTTCGGATCAACCTTAAGGAGAAGTTCCTGTATCTGGAAATCAAAGGAATCGTACTGCACAAAACTCCGATTCTTGAGCAAAAGTCAAGCAGTTTTTTTAAGCACCTGACCGTTGCCGAAAAATATGTACTGTTTCACAACCCCCTCAAGATTCAGAAGGATGATGCGACCATCTCCAAGGATCAGTTTCAGGAAGTGATCGCTCCAAAAGATACCATTGAAGCAGCCAAAATGACGGAAATCATTCCTGATACAACCCTCACCGAACCTGTGATGTACAGGCTCTATCTGAATCACGGGATCCGGGTTCAGATAACAGGCCAGCTGCCCGACTCGATACCACAGTTCTGGCCCCGCTTCCGTTTTGATTACAGGGACCGCTATAAATTCCTCAAGGAATTGACCAGAAGCGTGATCCGTAACAATCCCGCACCTTACCAGCCAACTATCTCGCTGGTAATCAATTCCAGGGATGCTGAAGCAATATACAGGGCGGTTCCAAAGAAAGGCAACGTAATACTGGAATTATAGCCTGTTTCACTTCCTTTGCGGGTTCTTCCTTTTTCATTTTTTCTGCTTAGGAAACCCCTTTTTTAATCCATTCCTTTGGTTCTTGCGTATTGTTCCAAAAGTTTCTCTGCGGCACGTTCCGCGAGGGCTGAAATGGTGAGGGAGGGATTAACCCCGGGATTTGCCGAAATGGCAGAACCATCTATAACGAACAGGTTCTCATACCCGAAAACCTTGTGGTCCATGTCGATCACCCCGGTACCGGAATCCTTGCCCATGCACGCACCGCCCAAAATGTGAGCGGTTGTAGGTATTCCGAATAAGGACTCCGTAGGCAGTACGAGTGGCTTGCCATCAATGATTTTGGCATATTCATTTGCAAGCATCTGGGCTTCAGGAATAAAGGCAGATGGTGCCGCTCCGTTTTCTACCCGGGTGCGAAGTCCAAATAAACCCCGGCTCAGCCTTAGTGTTGAATCGCGGGTCTGCATGAACAGAAGAATCTGGGTCCTGTCTGCCCAATTCCCGGTAAAGTATACACGCAAATTGGCAACCGGATGTACCAGAAAATCTTTCAGAATTCTGCCGATCCTCCCGGGAAGGGTTCTTCCGGAAATCATGGGTGCCATCAGGAGACGCCAGAAACCAGACCCCGTCGGATAACGCACAGGCTCAAGGTGGCTGAATTCATCGGTGTGCACAATCGAACCAATGGCAATCCCTTCAGAGAATTTTTTTGTCTTATCCTTGCTGACAACGCCGATCAGTGCTTCATTATTTGTCCGGATTCCCGCCCCTACAAGGTCTGAAAGACCGGGCAGGCTCGATTTCTTTAATCGAAGCAAAAGGGGTACCGTTCCAAGTACTCCACCCGAGAAAATGAACGCTTTTGTTTTTATTTCCTGGCGTTTTAACCCTCCGGTCTGCTTAACATCAATCAGAAATCCTCCGCTGCCACGCAGGCCGATCGGCCTGACATCAACAACACGCGTCCTTTCCATGACGCGTGCCCCCGCTTTTTCAGCAAGAAACAGGTAGTTTTTATCCAGTGTGTTTTTAGCATTGTACCGGCAACCAACCATACAACCGCCACAAAACCGGCATCCCTCCCGGTCAGGTCCTTCACCATTGAAATAGGGATCAGCAACCTGCTGCTCTGGCTCTCCAAAAAAAACAGCTACCTCGGTAGGATGAAAAGAATCCCGCTTTCCAATAGACTGCGACAATCTTTCCAGAGCCTCATCGCCCGGTCCGAACTTTGGATTGGTTTTCGTACCCAGCATCTGTTTGGCCGTCCGGTAATGGGGTTCAAGTTCCAGCTCCCAGTCAGCAAGATCCTTCCATGAACCCGATTTGAAGAAAACGGACTCAGGCACCGGCAGCGTATTCGCATAGACCAGTGATCCTCCCCCAACTCCGGCACCCGCAAGGACCGTGATATGGCGAAATAACCGGATCCGGAAAAATCCGTAAAACCTCAAGCCGGGCACCCACAGCCATTTCACGAGGTTCCAGTTACGCTTTGGAAAATCGGCAGGAGTAAACCTTCTGCCCTGTTCAACCACCAATACTTTATAACCACCTTCTGCTAAACGCATTGCGGTTATTGATCCACCAAAACCGGATCCCATTATTACAAAATCGTATTCCATCAGCAGGTTAGAATTTGGTGAATTTGCTTATTATTTCAGACATCAGGAAAAAAGACTATTTTTATTCACTTCGGCTAGCAGTATTCTATCATCAAAACATGACAATCATGAAACGGATCAAATTCTTCCCGGCATTGCTTTTAATCCTCATTATCAGCGCTTCATGTGCAGTACAGCAGATTGAAGTACCCCAAACTGGCCCCTCTACTTCTGTTGTTCACCCGGACTGGATAAAATCCTCCGTCATGTACGAGGTCAATATCAGGCAATACACTCCCGAAGGCACCTTTAATGCATTCACGGAGAAGTTGCCGAAGCTTAAGGAACTTGGCGTTGAAATATTATGGCTGATGCCGGTGAATCCTATCGGAATTATAAACCGGAAAGGCCCGCTGGGATCCTATTACAGTGTGATGGATTACAAGGATGTAAACCCTGAATTTGGGACCATGGATGATTTCAAGGCCCTTTTGAAAAAAACTCATGAATTGGGGATGTTCCTGATCATCGACTGGGTTCCAAATCATTCATCATGGGACAACCCGCTGGTAAACAGCAATCCTGAGTTTTATGCCAGGGATAGTACCGGCAATATGTATTCCCCCTGGGACTGGACCGATGTAGTCCAGCTCGATTATAAGCAACCCGGAATCCGGACTTATCAGATTGATGCCATGAAATTCTGGCTGACCGACGTGGGCATTGATGGTTTCCGCTATGACGTGGCGCACCAGGTTCCCGTTGATTTCTGGAATGAAGTACGCCCCGCCCTTCAGCAGGTAAAACCTGATGTACTTATGCTGGCCGAGGCCGAGCAGCGCTTCCTGCACGAGAAATCCATGGATATGTCGTATGGATGGGAACTGCATCATATCATGAACCAGGTTGCTCAGGGGAAAGCAGATGTTTCAGCTATTGATGCATACTTTGAAAAAGCAGCAATAGATTATAACAGTCATGATATCAGGATGTATTTCACCTCCAATCATGATGAGAATTCCTGGAATGGTACTGAATGGGAGCGGATGGGAAAAGCCACCGAAGCCATGACTGTTTTCACTTATACGATCCCCGGTATACCGCTGATTTACAGTGGCCAGGAAGCCGGTTCATCAAAGCGTCTGAAGTTTTTCGAGCGTGACCCGATTGAATGGAATGATCATCCTTTTTATTCATTGTATCAAAAACTCAATACCCTGAAAAAAGAAAATGAGGCGCTCTGGAACCCGGGATTTGGTGGAAATTATACGCGCCTAACAACCGGCAATGATAAAAAGGTGATGGCTTATCTTCGGGAAATCAAGACCAATAAGGTCCTGACCCTTCTTAATTTCAGCCCCGATGAGATATCTGTTAAACTCGATCCGGAAATGACAGCTGGCACCTTTGTGAATTATTTCACCGGGAAAAAAGTCAAACCTGCAGCTGTCGAAATCAAGCTGGACCCATGGGGATACATGGTTTTAACCAAGAAATAACTGTTTATGATCAAAAGAAATTCATTTTTTTTTCTGGTACTTGTATCTGTTCTTTCGATGAACCAACCGGGGATGTCCCAGGAAGCAGCGGTCCCGCACGACTCCAGGGTTTATTATTCTGTTTTTGTTCAGTCCTTCTATGACAGCAATGACGATGGCATCGGAGATATTCCCGGGCTGACCTCAAAACTCGATTATCTCCAGGATCTGGGAGTCGGAGGTCTCTGGCTTCTACCTGTTCATCCCTCGCCGACCTATCACAAATACGATGTAAGTGACTATTATTCAATACATCCTGACTATGGAACGTTGGATGATTACAGAAAAATGGTTGCCGAAGCACATAAGCGCGGCATGGTTGTTTTGCTCGATCTTGTGATCAACCATACATCAAATCGCATCCAATGGTTTCAGGAAGCCTCTAAAGGTTCGGAAAATCCTTACAGGAACTACTATATCTGGTCTGATAAAAAGAGTGACTTCGATGCAGAACCCTTTCACTGGCATGCCGTGCGAAATTCGCAAGGAAAACAGACGGAAGGTCCCAGGTACTACGGTTTTTTCTGGTGGGAAATGCCCGATCTTAACTTCGATAATCCCAAAGTAAAGCAGGAAATATTCAATATTGCTTCTTTCTGGCTTAAAGATGTTGGGATTGACGGGTTCCGGATTGATGCTGCCAAATTCATCTATCCTTCAGAGCAGGTTGAAAAAAACCTGAAATGGTGGAAAGAATTCCGCTCCGAGGTATTGAAAATAAAAAAGAATGCACTCATTTTCGGCGAGGTCTGGGGTGACTCAAAAGAGATTGCACCCTATCTCAACAGCCGTATGACTGCCTGTTTCAATTTTCAGCTTGCCGACAGTATCCGGAAGAGCCTCCAGGAGGAGACAGACCATTATATATTGCAGACCTGGATGCAGATACGAGATACCTATGACAAGGAAAACAGGATGCATCAGGATGCTGTCTTTCTTACCAATCATGATATGAACCGCATCATGACAGAGGTCGGAAATAAAACAACCAAGGCAAAAGCCGCTGCATCCCTTCTCATGACTTTGCCAGGAAACCCATTTATGTATTACGGCGAAGAGATTGGTATGCTTGGCGAAAAACCAGATGAGTATATCCGCGAGCCTTTTTTATGGAATGCTGATGGAGAAGATAAAGGACAAACCCACTGGGAGATCCCCTATGCCACTAATTATCAGACTGTAAAGCCTCTATCCTTTCAAATCGAAGATCCGCAATCTCTTTATCACCACTACAAAAGCCTGATCAATATCCGTAATGATTCCCCGGCTCTCAGGCAAGGACAATTCCAGCCTTTAATGCTGGATGGCCGTAAGGTTATCGGATTTCTCAGGATATTTGAAAACGAAACTGTCATGGTTCTGATTAATATCAGCAGCCAGATGCAGCGCATACCAGCACCTCCGGACATTGGGGAATTCAGCATGGTTTATGCGACACAGAGCGTTTTCAAATCCGGAGGAGGAGCCATTTATCTTCAGCCATTTTCAACCTTTATACTTAAGAAATGAGTGGGTTCTTTGGATCTGTTTCGACCCGTGATGTGGTGAACGAGGTATACTACGGCACTGACTATCATTCCCATCTGGGAACCAAAAGGGGCGGATTGGCCTTTTACGATCCCCGGGATGGTTTTCAGCGATCCATCCACAGCCTTGAAAATGCCTATTTCAGAAATAAGTTTGAATCGGAATTATCCCGATTTAGGGGAAATCTGGGCATTGGCATTATTAGCGACACAGACAGCCAGCCCATCCTGCTGAATTCACACCTGGGGAAATTTGCTCTCGTAACGGTGAGCAAAATCAATAACCTCGACAAGCTGACTGACATGTTTCTGGATCTAGGCAGCCAGTTCATGGAAACAACCCAAGGTTTCACTAACCATACTGAACTGATTGCCAAGCTTATATGTCAAGAAAAAGATTTTGTATCAGGAATTGAAAATGTTTACCGCCATATTGAGGGTTCCTGCTCCATGCTCATCCTCACCGAAGGATATCTGATAGCCGCCCGGGACAAACTTGGAAGAACTCCGGTTATTATCGGGAAAAACATGGATGGATTCTGCGCCGCTTCTGAGAGTTGCTCATTTTCCAATACAGGGTACGAGACTCATTATTATGTAGGTCCGGGGGAGATTGTGCGGCTTTCTGCGGAAGGAATGGAATCCTTGCGTCCAGCCAATTCAGAAATGCAGGTATGCTCCTTCCTCTGGGTGTATTATGGATATCCGCCTTCACATTATGAAGGCATCAATGTAGATGAATCCCGGTATAATTGCGGGGCGGCACTAGCCAGGAGGGACCAGGTTGAAGCAGATTTTGTATGCGGTATTCCCGATTCAGGGGTTGGGCATGCCTTGGGATACAGCAACGAGAGAAAGCTTCCTTACAAGCGGGCTTATACTAAATATACCCCCACCTGGCCGCGGAGTTTCATGCCACAGGATCAGGACACGCGGGATCTCGTTGCAAAAATGAAGTTGATCCCGAATGCCGATCTGGTCAAAGGGAAGCGTATCGTTTTTCTCGATGACTCGATCGTCAGGGGAACACAATTGAAAGATAACACCCGTGACCTTCATGCTTGCGGTGCAGAGGCCGTCCACATGCGCATTGCATGCCCCCCGCTGACTTTTCCCTGCTTATTCCTGAACTTTTCCCAGTCGAGGAGCACCATGGAACTGGCTACACGAAAGGCTATTACCCAATTGGAGGGAGAGCAGAAGAATTTTGCGGATTATGTTGATCCTGCCAGTGACAAATATCAGGCTATGGTTCGGCAAATCGCGATAAACCTGGGCCTTGATTCACTGATGTATCAGGATCTTCCCGACCTTGTTGAGGCTATCGGCCTTCCCAAGGAGAAACTCTGCACCC
Source organism: uncultured Porphyromonadaceae bacterium (assembly GCA_964512915.1). Lineage (GTDB taxonomy): Bacteria > Bacteroidota > Bacteroidia > Bacteroidales > UBA12481 > UBA12481. The sequence goes on along the minus strand of CAZEKJ010000022.1, from coordinate 60,510 downwards.
ATTGCTGGGACGGTTCTAGCAGGTTTTAATCCATTCCCTGGCATTCACAAAAGCCTCGAGCCAGGGCGAGAGTTGGTCTTCACTTCTGCCAGCCGGGTAGTAGGGCCATTGCCAGGGCAGAAAAGCCCTTTCGAGGTGCGGCATCATAGCCAGGTGACGCCCATCTTCAGAACACAATCCCGCGATATTTTCAGGCGATCCGTTAGGGTTTCCGGGATACCCGGAATAGCTGAACCGTAAAGGAGCCTGGTAGGCTGACACGGGCTCTGGCAGAACAAAAAGGCCTTCGGCATGTGCAACCCAGACTCCCAGCCGGCTGCCGGCCAGCGATCCCAACATTACTGAATTATTGGGCAGAATATCAGCATTGACAAACCCTGACTCAAATTTCCCCGACCTGTTCAGATGCATTTTCGGATGTTCCGCCCTGCCGGGATATACCAGATCGAGTTCCATCATTACCTGGCATCCGTTGCAAACTCCGAGACTCAGTGTGTCCCGCCTCGAATAGTATTTCTCTAGTGCTTTTTTAGCTTCTGGATTATAAAGGAATGCGCCGGCCCATCCCTTTGCAGAGCCAAGCACATCTGAATTCGAGAATCCGCCAACAAAAACAATCAGGTTGATATCTTCAAGGGTTTCACGACCCGATATCAGATCCGTCATGTGAACATCTTTTACGTCCATGCCGGCCAGATACATCGCATAAGCCATCTCCCGGTCTCCGTTAACGCCCTTTTCCCTGATAATGGCGGAACGTATCCCGGAAGCCTTTCGTCGCCTCGGGTCGATTCCGAAATCGTCATAACGTCCTGTGAATCCTGAGTGAAACTTAAACTCGAGTGGTTGCTTTTTATAATTATCGTAACGCTCCCGGGCATGTACCGGACCTGATTGCTTTCGATCAAGGAGGAAGGATGTTTTATACCATTTGTCGCGCAGCGGGTCGATATCGAGGTTAAGTCCAGACCCGTGTCCGGTTACTGACAAAACTCTTTCCTGAACCGGTTTTCCGATCCGGTAGAATCGGACTCCGGCACTCTTAAGAAGACTCGTAACCTGGTCAACATCCTCAACCTGGATGACCAAAGAGGGCTGTTCCGAGAAGCAGGCCTTAACCAGGTCGGTTTCCGGCAAAGTGGTCAGATTGATAGATGCGCCGCCTGATCGGTTGGCAAAGCACATTTCAAGTAAAGTCGTGATCAGGCCGCCGGCGGATACATCATGCCCGCTTAGAATCATCTCCCTTCCGACAAGTAATTGAATGGTATCAAAGGCTTTACTAAACTCAGAGGCAGGTGCGGCATCCGGAGCTTCATTACCGAGCCGGTTCATAGTTTGAGCAAAACTACTGCCTCCCAGATTGAATTTTCCGTCAGAAAAATCGATGTACAGGAGGGTTGAATCATAGTTCTGACAAAGAACGGGTTTTACGGTTTTTCTTACTGAAGTCACTTCCGCGACCGCGGAAACAATAACGGTTCCGGGAGAGTAGACGACAGTGCCATCAGGATACTTTTGGGTCATGGACATGGAATCCTTGCCAGTTGGAACATTGATTCCAAGGTCGCAGCAGTAATCACTCAGCGCCTTTACAGCCTGATAAAGTCTGGCATTCTCGCCGGGATTTTTTGCCGGCCACATCCAGTTGGCTGATAGGGATACAGACTTCAATCCTTCGACGAGGTGAGCCCATACCAGGTTGGTGAGAGCTTCAGCAACAGCCAGCCGGGATCCGGATTCTGCCGAAATCACGGCGGCTGCCGGTGCATGGCCAATGGAGGTGGCAATACCGGCTTTCCCCTGATAATCAACCGATACAACGGCCAGATTGTTAAGCGGCAACTGTATCTCTCCGGCTGTCTGCTGCACGGCGCCTTTGCCGGTTACGGAACGGTCTACCTTATTCGTCAGCCAATCTTTGCAGGCAACCCCTTCCAGCTGAAGTACCTGGTCCAGGTATAGTTCAAGCTTGCCAGGATCATACTCAAGCGGCATGAAAGTTTTTTGTTCGGTCTGGTCCGTCAAAACGGTTTTGGGAGGTTTTCCAAAAAAATCCCCAAGTACCAGGTTAATGGGTTTTTCACCGGTCCGTCGGTCAGTGAACAAGAGTTTGTGGTCACCGGTGATTTTTCCCACCTCGTACATGGGAGCCCTCTCGCGACCAGCAATTTCCCGTAATTGTCCTAGGTCCTTTTCAGCCAGGATCATACCCATTCGTTCCTGAGATTCATTGCCGATGACCTCCTTTGCAGACAATGTTGGGTCACCTACCGGGAGCTGATCCAGGTAGATCTCTCCTCCGGCTTCCTCCACCAGTTCTGACAGGCAGTTCAAGTGACCACCCGCCCCGTGATCGTGAATGGACCGGATAGGATTCACCCCCGACTCGGCGAGGGCGCGAATTGCATTATAAACTCTTTTCTGCATTTCCGGGTTCGACCGCTGTACTGCATTCAATTCAATGCGGTTGCCAAATTCCCCGGTGGCTACCGAAGAAACAGCTCCTCCACCCATTCCGATCCTGTAATTGTCACCACCGAGAACAACAATGATATCACCAGGTTCCGGTGTATCCTTCAGGCTATCCTCCCGGTTTCCAAAACCGACACCCCCGGCGAGCATGATTACCTTGTCGAATCCGTGCGTCTTACCATCCTCCTGGTGTTCAAAGGTCAGAAGGCTGCCGCACAAGAGCGGCTGGCCGAATTTATTACCGAAATCGCTGGCACCGTTCGAAGCCTTAATAAGGATCTCCTCAGGGGTCTGGTACAACCAGTTCCGCGGGGATATCGCCTCTTCCCATCCCCTGCCCTCCCCCAGCCTGGGGTAAGAAGTCATATACACAGCTGTTCCGATGAGCGGTATGCTGGCTTTCCCGCCGGCCATCCGGTCGCGGATCTCACCACCGGACCCGGTTGCCGCACCGTTAAAAGGCTCAACAGTCGTTGGAAAATTATGTGTTTCCGCTTTCAGGGAAATTATGGAATCTCTGTCCCTGATGGTAAAATAATCGGGTTTGTTCTGTGTTGCAGGGGCAAATTGCTCCATTACAGGACCCACAATAAAGGCTACGTTATCCTTGTAAGCGGAAATTATCCGATTCGGATTTAAGTTGGAAGTTTTCTTAATAAGGGCAAATAACGATTCTTTTTTAGTCTCTCCGTTAATGATAAACTCTCCGTTGAAAATTTTATGCCTGCAGTGCTCCGAATTCACCTGGGAGAATCCAAATACTTCAGAATCGGTCAGCTTTCTGCCAATCCGGTCTGAAAGGCCATCAAGATATGCAACCTCCTCCTGACTCAGTGCCAATCCTTCAGAATCATTATAGGCTTGGATATCATTAATCTCAATGATGGGATCGGGCTCATGAACAATGGTAAACAGATCCTGGTTTAATCCACGGTAGACCACCTGGAGCATCGGATCAAAGCTGGGGTGTTCCGTTTCGACTCGTACAAAAGCTTCTACCCTTTGAATCCCGGATATTCCCATATTAAGCGTAATTTCAACTGCATTGGTCGACCACGGCGTCACCATCTCTTTGCGTGGGCCAACAAAGAAGCCATCAAGAGTATTCATTTCCAGACGGTTTGCTTTTCCGAAAAGCCAATATAGTTTTTGCAGGTCTTGCTCTGGCAAAGCCGGGTTAGCACTTACAGCAAAGATTTCAGTGGGGGTCTCGTAAAAGAGGATCATGGGCAATAATTTGTGTGCAAAATTACTAAAATCCCCCGAGGCTCAGCCATGATTAACCTAAGCGAATTTTCACAACTTTTCCACCTTTTTTCAAACCACTGTCCGATATGCTGTGTTCGATATATTCAATGAGAAATAGGGAATAAAATGAAAATAATCAAAAAAAAATCAAATATTTAAAAGAATAAATATAATCTTTGTAAAAGTCTAAAGTATTTTTTTTGAATTAATCGCAAATTATTTATGGCCACATCAATTTTCTTTACTGAATCAAGGGACTTTAAGCTGATAAAGGACCGGATCCTAACCCACGAGGACTATTACCTTGCCTACATCTATGCTGACACTACCAACATTAAAATACCCAAGGAGTTAATCAAGGAACTCCCGATATATGGTAATAATTTAATCTGGGTAGACACCGCTTATATGGATACACAGGATATTTCACATCACATTGTCCTGACAATCGGTCAATTGGTGGATCCTGAAGAGGAGATCAATTTCTACATTGTTTCGCGCTCCGCTAAACTTGAAAAAACCATAACATTCTTAAGGAATCAGGGTATACCCGCTGAGCTGATTTCCGGCAGCCCTGAAAAACCAGCTCCAAAAAAATCAAACAGTACCGCAAAAAGGGGCCGGCCAAAGAAGACAGAAGTAAAAGCCGCCACTGAAAAAGAATCCGGGAAGAAGCGGGGAAGACCAAAAAAAGAATCGGCAGTTGTTCCTGAAATTGTGATTGCAGAGACAAAAAAGAAGGTAAGGAAACAGAAAGAAGCTGCCGTGGCTGAATCCGCGCCAAAAAGACGTGGACGCCCGAAGAAAGAAGCAGCAGCCATAACCGAGGCTATCCCGGAAGCTCCAAAAAAAAGAGGCCGGCCAGCTAAAGAAAAACCTGTTGTTGAGAAAAAACCTGTTGTTGAGAAAAAGCCTGTTGTTGAGAAAAAGCCAAAAAAAAAACCGGCAAAAAAAGCTAAAGCTGCCAAGGTAAAAAAAACGAAAACTGAAAAAGGTCCGAAACCCAGCAAGCCAAGAGTGGAAAAACCCATTACTGCGGAAGAGGTTAGTGCCAAGCTGGCCCGTTTTGAAATAGAAGACGGGAATAATGCTACCGTTTTCAAAGACCTATTTGGTATGCAGAAAGTTAAGCGGCCGAAACTCCTTCCTAAGCTCATCGAAATGATCAGTAAAATAACGGTTGAAGACGATACCGTTGCCGAGAAACTGGTCAATCAGATGGTTTCACAGGGTATCATTGAGGTTGCAGGAGACAGCGGCAAAATCCTTTATAAAGACTGACCCTCCATTTGGAAATAAAAAAAGGCCGTAAGTTTTACGGCCTTTTTTTTTATTTATCCTTAATACAGCGGAATCCCACCGTAGAGTTTCGCTCAAACCCCCTTGACACGCGTAAAAGCATCTGACGATACTGCAATTCACGCGGGCCACCCTGAACGTACCACCAGCTCGAACCGGGATTAAAATAACTTCCACCTTTCATTATAACATAATAAACGGTACCGTCATCATACTCATCGTTGGTCAGCTGCCATACGGATCCGACGAGGTCCTCAAGGCCATAAGGATTAGCACCCTTGGGGTGGCTGCCAACCGGCAACAGCCTTCCATTACCCGGGTTACAGTAAGTGCTGTCAATTCCTTTAATTCTCTTTACAGTCAGGGTGTTGGTAACCCACTCATTCTCCGTAACAAGCCCTTTGTCCGAACCCCAGGGCCATGATCTCAGGTCAGGAGTCTGAGCCGCATATTGCCACTCCAGTTCGGTGGGGAGCCTCTTTTCTGCCCATTTTGCATAAGCCTTGGCATCTTCCTGTGAAATATAGACAACAGGAGTGTTTTCCCCTTTCCTTGAAGGTTTGCCGTTAACCCAGTCCTTTAAATAGTTGACAGTATCGTCGGGAACATATCCGGAAGCCCGCACAAATTGGTAGTATTCTTTCTTGGTAACCGGATGCTTGTCCATATAAAAACTGTTAACCTTTACGGGTCCTGAATAAGGATTTGCCGGATAACCTATAAAATCATCCCCATGGGTAGTATTCCATGTAAACATCCCTTCAGGAATCAATACCATCCCCTTTGGAGCTTCTGAGGCCTTTTCTGACCATTCAACATGGGAGACTAATCTTGCTTCACCCGGTTTGATGGTTACAACCCGCTCATCCAGAATCTCGTTATTCTTGAAAAGCTGAATCACAAAATCACCCTCAAAACGGCCAAAATAATCACCAAGTTTAATGGTCTGAACATCTGTTTTGAAGATTACCGGGGTTTTTTCATAGTCCGGATCACCTGCCCAAATCCGGATTTCGTCGCCGGTTTTCGCTGAAAAAGTCAAATGGTCAATGACCAGGCGGACGTTGAGCACTTCAGGAAATCGAACCACAGAACTAACCGCACCTTCGTTATTGGTTCCGAGCCAGGAACGGTGAAAGGCATCGGTCCTTACCGGAATATAACTCTTTCCATCCAGCAACACCGGCTGCAATTCACGATGCTCCCATATATCCACCCAGTGATAACCTGCAGAAGCCTCCCCTTCGAACAAGGGCCCCTCAAATCCTTCCGGAACGATACTGAAGATAGTATATACGGTTTTATCCCCCAATGGCCATGAATTGACATAGACCTGATCTTTAAGAGTGGGTATGAGGGGCACGTAACTATACTGAACAAAATTAGAGGTATTCTCCCTGAGCACTCTCAGTGTCCTGCCAAAAAAACGATAATCATCCTCGATCCAGTCAGGCCGTCCCGGCTTGAATATGTTCAGTTCTGTTCCATAACCATTAAAAAATGAAGTAGCATACTCCCTTCTGATGGGTTCAAATGCCAATTCGGCTACCCTGAAAATCGCAAAATCGGGCTTTATTAATTTGTTCAGATTGAGCAAAGGCGGATAATAGAGAGCATTATGCACTCTTCCGGAAACAATCCCAGGCATATCCATCGGAACTGCCATACCTTCACTGTACATCACAACCCCTTTTCTCACACTGTCGGCAGCATGCTGCAGCTCCAGGGAGGAGCTGCCCTTGGTATCCAGCACCACACCATCGGCTCCTATTTTACCTACCATCTCGGCCATGCCGGTGTAGTGATTTTCCGCCCGAGTATCAGCGTCCCATGGGTTATAGCAAATAAAAAACCTTGCACCTTTTGAGCGGCACATATCGGCAATAGCTGCCATCTGTGGGATCCCGCCGGGCATATCCCGGAACAGGTCCCATTGATTTCGCTGATCGAGGCCAAGAGAGGGCCAGGTTGGCCAGATTCCGATAAAATCATCGCCTCCGTACCATTTTTTCCCTCTTTCGAGAAAACTCTCCAGATTATATTTCAATTCCTTGCTGTCAAAATACTGATGATCCCAACCATAGATCAGGTGGGAAGCGTAAGTGTGCCGGATCCATTTCAGATCATCCCTTTCATACAGGGTGTTGTCAAAGGATTCCAGGTCAAACAGCATCCGGTCCTGAAACATCACCCGAAGCCCCTCCTGCCAGGGACCAGAAAAGGTGTCTGCATAGAGGGTATAGGTCACCGAACTTCCGGGAATCAGCATATTCTCAAACCGCCGGATCTGCGCCTTGTCGGACCCTGTCCTTCTGGAGAGGGCGCAGACATTCGCACCGGCAAGACGAACTTCTGAATAGCCAAGATTCCATGCGTTATCAGGTACAATAACATTTACAGGAGCCAGTCCGGGCCTGAAAATGTGCGTCCTTGATAGACGGTGCCTCCCCAGGCCTGTTAAATAAACCTTTTCGGGGCTCTCGCCAAAGGGGACAATGTTCCAAACCTCCAGTGTATCTTTTCGCGTCAGGTTTTTAAGACGAATGGTCCCTCTCCAGCCTGGCCGGAATCCCTCATCCTGCCTGAAAACCAGCTCAAGCCGGGTATCCAGCCTTGCTATGACGGAATCCTTTGTGCTGATAACCTTAAACTGCCGGGTATCAATGAGAGTCTCCCCTATCCTGAAGCTGATCAGGGGCATGTTCATAGTCAGCCTTGAGCCGTCCTCCCGATCCATATAATTGATTGCCAAGCCCTCCTGTATTGAGAGCCCGCATGACTTCATATCCTGGCTAAAAGCTGTCAGACCTGACCACATCAGGAAACTGGCTAAAATCAGTTTTTTCATGATTACCTTAGATTCTTTGAGAAAAGTTGATACCGTTTGTAAATTTTACCCCCAATGCGCTCATATTCTGCACACATGGCCGTATTGGATTCGAGAACTAAGTGGCTGTCAATATACTTCTTACCAGTTTTTCGGGCAGAGTCAAACATCTTAAGGCCCATGATCACATCCAGACCCCTCCCCCGATAGGGTTCATCAACTGCACCCAGCAGGTTCACGATCCGGTCGGATTTCCGGCCTGAGCGGAGTACCGTCAGAAGACCAAAGGGCAGTAAATAACCCTTGCATTTCTGCAGGCCACGGCTAATGTCAGGCATGGCCACAACATAAGCAACAACCTCTCTTTTCATATTCTCAATGACCTTGATAAACCTGGGATTCAGGAAAATAATAAACCGGTTGGCAAAATCATCCATCTCCCGCTCATCATAGGGAAGTGATCCATAAATCTGCCGAAAAGCACGATTTGTAAGTGAAAGAACAGGCCGGATATACCTTCGCAGCTTGAGCAATGAAGTGAATTCAATGACTCTGAATTCCGAATTCAGCTGCTCAAGGCGTGGTGATATCCGCTGGTACACTGCAGGTGTGGAAGACGGAATTTCTGCCAGGTAGGACACCAGATTGATTTCAGGCGCAAATCCCTCGTTTCTAATCAGATCAACCTGATAGGGATAGTTGCAATTGGCAGCCAGGACAATCGGTTCATCGAATCCTTCGGTTAAGTATCCTTGTGGTTCCTTGTCGGAAAATCCCAGCGGTCCCACTATCTTATCCTTGCCCAGCGCGGCTGCCCAGCGCTCGACCTCAGAAAGCAGCAGGTGAGCGACTTCCTGGTCGTTATAGGTTTCAAGGTAACTAAACCGGGCGTTGTTTTCACCCTTTATTTGATTGTATTTATGACTAACGAGTCCCATAATTCTCCCGACAGGAATATCATCACGGTATGCCAGGAGCCGTATATGGTCGCAACTGAGAAATGACCGATTCTTCTTTGGGTTGAAAAAACTCCACTCATCCATGTAAATGGGGGGAATCCAGTTTCTATGTCCAGAATGGATCTTTGCCGGCAACTTGACAAAGTCGCGAAGATCCTTACCGCTATTTACTTCACGGATAGTTAAACCCATAAATGATTAAGTTAAATCCTTCCCTGACAGCTAACTATAAAACAGAAAAGGCCGGTTGACCGGCCTTTGATTTTTTTATCTCTCGTTATCGAGATCTTCAAATTCCACACTGCTGAATGCCTTCTCAACCGCTTCAGCAGGCTTTTCTTCAAAACCTACCTGCCCTCTGATTTTTATGATAAAATCTATGGCATCCTGGTAACCCTCGGCAAATTTGTCAAAATCCTCTTTGTAGAGAAATATCTTATGCTTCTCATAATGAGGTTGTCCCTCCCGGTCAAAAACCTTTTTGCTCTCGGTAATTGTCAGGTAGAAATCATCTTTGCGCGTCGACTTTACATCAAAAAAATAGGTCCGCTTCCCGGCTCTCACCACTTTGGAATAAATCTCATCCCTGTCCTGGTGATCCAAATCTTCACTTTTTTCTCTTTCAGACATAATTCAGGTTTGATTTATCAATGCTTTTGGTTTGTTAACGGTCAAAAGTAGAAAAAAAACTATACCTTTGCTGACCTCCTATAAAAAAAGTTCTTTAAGAAGATGATCAGCAGAAGATTATTACGGGTCAAAGCATTACAGATTCTATATGCCTATCGTGCAACTGAAAACCCAAGCATAAACCGCGCAGAAAAAGAGTTGATTTTCAGTATTGAAAAAAGCTACGACCTCTACCATCTGATCTTTCTTCTTTTAACCGACCTCACCCTCTATGGTCGTCAAAGAATGGAAATAGCACGGTCAAAGTTTTTCCCAACCGAAGAAGAGTCGAATCCCAATGCCCGATTTCTTGACAACCGACTGATTGCCCAGATTGAAGAAAGCAAATCTTTCAGGCAATACATCGAAACCAAGAAACTAAGCTGGACGAATCAGGAAGAGCTTATTAAATCGCTCTACAGGAGTATCCTCGAATGGGATGTCTACCAGGATTATATGACTAAGGAAGAGGACTCCTTTGAGCAGGATAAAAAGTTTATTACACGACTTATCGGCGAACTGATACTGCCCGATGAACCGTTCATGCAGGTGCTGGAGGAGCAAAGCATATACTGGAATGATGATATCGAGGCTATCGGGTCTATGGTACTCAAAACACTAAGTAAGTGGAAGGAGCCAACAGGACTGCATCTTCTCTCGATGTACAGCAATGAGGACGACCGCCTCTTTGTAATCAATCTTTTTAGAAAATGTATTTTACATTCCGATGAATATCAGGAACTTATAAAGAAATTCAGTGAAAATTGGGACTTCGAACGACTGGCGTGGATGGATATTCTCATCATGCAGATGGCGATTACAGAGGCCATTCATTTCCCGTCGGTACCTACAAAAGTATCCCTGAATGAATACATTGAGATTTCAAAGTATTACAGCACCGAGAAGAGCAGCCATTTTATTAACGGAATCCTCGACAAAATATTCATTCAGCTGAAAGCCGACAATAAAATACAAAAAACCGGCCGGGGCTTGATCGGAGAGATTTGACAGGTGACAGGAATTTCTTTATTTTGCACCGATATTGAAAAACAATTTGAATGGCAAAAATCAAATCCATCTTTCTGATCCTGACTGTCGTGGTTTTCCTTTTGCCTGGCTGCAAAGGGAAGTCAGACTCCGACAAATCCGTTTCCCCTTCGCTTGTCACCAACCCGGTTACCGCTTCTGGTAAGAAATCCAAAACTGAACTGCCAGTTATGGAATTCGAACAGTCCAAGCACGACTTCGGCCTCGTTGTACAGGGTGAAAAGGTCTCCTACACCTTCAGGTTTACCAATACCGGGGGTTCTGACCTCATTATTTCTCAAGCATCCTCCACCTGTGGCTGTACCGTACCAACTCACGCCAAAGAGCCGGTGAAACCTGGCGGGCGCGGATCCATAGAGGTTCAGTTCGATTCAGAAGGAAGAACCGGATCAGTAAGCAAGACCGTTAATATTTTGGCAAACACACAACCTAACACGATCCACCTGGAAATCAGCGCTGAGATTTATGTTCCCGATAATAAGAAATAATTTAATAGTTAAAACATGTACACATTAGCTTTCCTTTTTCAAACGACCGCTGCCAAACAGCCAAGTCCTTATTCTTCCCTGATCTTTTTTGCGGCCATCATCGTGATTTTCTATTTCTTCATGATACGCCCGCAAATGAAAAAGCAGAAGGAACTGAAGAACTACCGTGAAGCCCTGAAAAAGGGTGATAAGGTGGTAACCGCAGGAGGTATTTACGGACGTATCTCAGAAATTAACGAGCGCACCGTTCTGCTCGAAGTTGATCAGAATGTTCGCGTTAAAGTTGACAAGGGTTCGATTGTCAGAACCGCTGAGGATATTGCAGATCAGCCCAAACAGTAAGCATGAACCCTGCTCCCGGCAACCCTGAAAGTGAGCCGGCGAATTCCGGAAAAAAAAGGAGGAGACGTCAGGTTTCGATCCTTTTATTCTGTATTATGATTGCAACCGTCCTTTGGTTTCTCAGGGCTCTTGAGAACACGTACGAAACACAGATCAATCATCCGGTCAGGTTTACCAACCTGCCGGATGATTATGTTTTACTTCACCCCCTGCCCAATCGCCTTACTCTTGATGTTGAAGCGCTTGGATTTTCTGTTCTCAAGCACAACTGGAATTTCTCAAAGACTCCATTGACCATTAATTTTAATGACCTTAAACCTGTCATGCCGAGAAAGAAAGCAGGGTTCAGGGATACTGTCAGCCTTAATGGATTTGTGAAAGCCTTTTCAGAGACCCTGGGTGATATTTCTGTAACGGGAATCCATCCGGATTTCATGATCCTGGACCTTGCACCGAAACAGAGCGAAAAAAAGGCTTCCGGTAATATCAATTAAACATGCTGATAGTAGGCCTGACAGGGGGAATTGGTTCCGGGAAAACCCTGATATCATCTGTTTTCAGAATTCTCGGAATTCCCGTTTTTGATGCGGACCAGGAAGCCCGTAATCTCACAAACATGGATCCGGACATTAAGAACGATCTGCTCCAGTGGCTTGGGCCTGGATACTTTTCAGATGGAAGGCTCAACCGCCCAAAAGTTGCAGGATTGGTCTTTCATGACAAAGAAGCGCTGACCCGCTTAAATGAAATAGTTCATCCTCGTGTTCGGGACCGGTTCACTGCCTGGACTGAGAATCAGCGGGACAAGCCGTATGTGATTCACGAAGCAGCAATCCTTTTTGAATCAGGATTTTACCGGATGATGGACACTAATATCCTGATTGTTTGCCCGGTGGAAGTCCGCGTTCAGCGGGTTGCCTTGCGCGATGGGGCAAATGAAGACCACGTGAGGGCACGGTTGAGAAATCAGCTCCCAGACGAACAAAAGATACCCCTCGCGGGTTTCATTATCAAAAATGACGGTAAGGAGCCGGTGGTTCCGGTTGTACTGGACATACATGCTCAACTTTTAAAAAAATCAAATGGCAAAGTTTAACAAATGGCTCGGAGGTGGCCTGGGATGGGCGTTTTTAGGCCCTTTGGGCGGTCTGTTAGGATTCGCTCTCGGCGCGATGCTGGATGGCAATGACAATGGCCAGGGATTTCAGGGACAGAGAAGATACGGCCAAACCACCAAAGGTGATTTCCTTTCAAGTCTCATTGTCCTGATTGCGGCGGTTATGAAATCCGATGGCCGGGTTTTAAAATCGGAACTTGATTTTGTTAAACAATATTTCCTTCAGTCGTTTGGCCAGGAGGCGTCAGCTGATGCCTTACAGATCCTTAAAAAAGTCCTCGACCAGAATATTCCGGTAGAGGAAATCAGCCGTCAGGTGGGCCAATACATGGATTACAGTACACGCTTGCAACTCATTCATCTGCTTTTTGGAATTTCCAAGGCTGATGGACTAGTATCTGAGGTGGAGCAGAAAACCGTTGAGAATATCTCCTATTACATGGGGATCAGGACCGAGGATTTTCATTCTATCCGTGCATTATATTCCGACAACCTCGAATCGGCCTATGAAGCCCTGGAGATTAATTCAGCCGCAACTGACGAGGAGGTTAAGAAAGCCTATAGAAAAATGGCTGTTACCTACCACCCGGATAAAGTGGCCTACCTCGGAGAAGAAATTAAGAACAAGGCGAACGAGAAGTTCCAGAAACTGAACGAGGCCTATGAGAAGATCAAGAAATCCAGGGGGATGAACTAGAAATCGTATATTTGCGTACTTATCACTTTACTTAAGAAAATGGACTTAAAAGATTATATCTCAATAGCCGGAATGCCGGGTTTGTATAAATTAATTTCCCAGGGAAAGAGTGTTATAATAGTGGAAAATCTGGAAACCGGCCAGAGGATGCCTTCTCACGCCGCCAACCGCGTGAGCTCCCTCGAAGAGATCGCCCTGTTCACGAAAGGTGAAGACAAACCTCTTAAGGATATTTTTCTCGATATTTTCAAGAAAGAAGAGGGCAAGGCAGTGCCGGATCCAAAAAAAACCGGCTCCGATGAACTGAGGGATTATTTCGCCACAATTGTACCCGAATACGACCGGCTGAAGGTTTATGTTTCTGATATTAAGAAAGTTATTACCTGGTATAATATCCTGGTGAACTCAGGAAAAGTTGACTTCACCGAGTCTCCTGCCGAAGAATAGCATCAGGATTCACTTTTCTTTGCTTCATTCCAGTAGCGGTCCATCTCTTCAAGGGACAAGTCTTTCAGGCTGATCCCTTTTTTTATTGTTTCCTGCTCGAGATAATTAAACCGCCGGATAAACTTCAGATTCGTCCTTTCCAGTGCATTCTCCGGATTGATGCCAAATAACCGGGCTGCATTTATCAGGCTGAACAGGACATCACCAAATTCCGATTCAATCCTTTCCTGGGAATCCATCGTCCCTACTTCGCTCCGGAGTTCTCCAATCTCCTCCTCGACCTTGTCCCATACCTGATCCCGGTGGCTCCAGTCAAATCCCACCCCGCGTGCTTTATCCTGGATCCGGTAGGCCTTGATCATAGCCGGTAAAGAAGCCGGGATACCTCCCAGCACGGTCTTGCCCTGATGTTCGGTTAGTTTTAACTTCTCCCAGTTCTGTTCCACCTCCCGGGCATCCTGAACAGTAACGTCGCTAAAAATATGTGGATGCCTGTAAACCAGTTTTTTATTGATTCCGTCGATAACCTCCCTTATGGTAAACCCGCCTTTTTCGTCACCGATTTTTGCATAAAAAACAATATGCAGCAGTATATCGCCCAATTCTTCCCTGATCCCATCCAGGTCTTCATCAAGGATGGCGTCAGCCAGTTCGTAGGTCTCTTCAATGGTCAGCGTTCTAAGGCTCACAAGTGTCTGTTCCCGATCCCAGGGGCACTTTTCCCTTAACTCATCCATTATTTCAAGCAGTCGGCTGAATGACTGCAGCACTTCCTCCCGGTTGGTCATGTTCAAATTTGATTTTAATTGGCGATCCCGCTTCAAGGCCCAGTAGTTCAGCAGCATTTCCCTGGATAATGGATATCTCCAGGAAGGACGAAGCATTGAACAACGCGGCCAATTCACCGGGATCAGCACTCATATAGGAATTGGAAACAGTGGTAATACGATAGCGGTTTGACTTGATGGTAATCTCCATTTTGGCAGCATGGCTGGTTTTCTCAAACAGTTGCCTTGAAATATTGGTTACTGCATTGCCATATCCGTCAATAAAAACAACCTGTCCGTCGATTTGGCCCTTGGCGACCATTGGAAGCCATGGATTCGGACGAAGAAAATCCCTGGAATCCGGACCTGCTTCATTGAGGTTTCCCCCGGAGGCCAGGAACATCGCGATTCTCGGAAATACCGATAGCTCAGGAAATGTAGGCTGTATGATTCTGGCTTTTTCACCGGGATTTGTCTTCTGGTCCATCAGATCAAGAATTTCCGGATCAAGCCGTAAAAAATAATCGGGTTCCGATTCCATGATCAGGGAGAGGATGCCATCGTCCCACCCTACCAGGTACTGGGAACGATAATTGACTGCTGCCGGCCAGATATCCTCCTGATGTCCCTGGTTTACCAACAGCAGATGAATGGTGCCGGATGGATATTCCTCCAGGGACTGCCTCAAAATAAAGGCGGCCTGAATGGCATGAAAAGGCTCAATGGAATTGCATAGCTCCACTATTTCCACACCCGGAATCAGCCTTGATAGCCTGCCCTTCATCATGCCCGAATAATAATCGTTGCTTTGCCAGTCAGTGGTCAGGGTGATGAGGGCCATACATAAAAAGGAGTTTCGAAATCCGTGATAATCGCTATTTTTGCGTGAAAAGTCCAAAAATACGACTTTATCTTAACTGCATGATTGAAAAGATCATCTATTTAAAAAGCATTGACCCTCTCCTGCTTTATGGGGCCAATAACCAGCACCTTGAAATCATCCGACGTTTTTTTTCCAGGATAAAGATAGTTGCCCGGGGCGACCAGCTTAAAGCAATCGGAGAATCAAGTGAGATTACCCGCTTTGAGGACAAAATGGAAAAGCTCTTTGCTTTTCTGGATAAATACAACCGGCTCTCAGCAGCCGAACTGGAGGGCATTCTTCTTGAAAATGGATCCTCAGAGCGTGATGAAGTGATCGATGAGGATATCCTGATTTTTGGAAACAACGGGAAACCCATACGCTCCAAAACCCCGCACCAGAAAGAAATGGTTGAAAAATACCGGACCCATGACCTGCTGATCGCCACGGGTCCGGCCGGGTCGGGAAAAACATATATTGCCGTTGCACTGGCGGTGAGAGCTCTGCGAAACCGTGAAGTCAAACGGATTATTCTCAGCCGGCCAGCCGTTGAATCCGGAGAAAACCTGGGATTTCTTCCCGGTGATCTGCGGGAAAAACTTGACCCGTATCTCCAGCCTTTGTATGATGCCCTCCTCGACATGATGCCAGACCGGAAACTGAAGGAATACATGGAGGACAAAATAATCCAGATTGCACCCCTGGCCTTTATGAGGGGCAGGACCCTGGACAATGCGTTTGTGATCCTTGATGAAGCACAGAATGCTTCAATTAATCAGTTGAAAATGTTCCTTACCCGAATGGGTGAGTTTTCCAAGTTTGCGGTAACCGGTGATATTACACAGATTGACCTGCCCGATCCCAACAAATCGGGGTTAATTCATGCAAAAACCATTCTCAGTGATATAAACGGCATTGCCATTATCGATTTTGATAAAATGGACATCATACGACACAAGCTTGTGGAGCAGATAGTCAGAGCTTACGAAAAGAAATAACCTAATAAAAAGAATATGGAAGCCATTGCCAAAACCAATTTCAACTTTCCCGGACAGCTAAGTTTGTATAAAGGTAAGGTTCGGGACGTATATAACATTGATGATCAATATCTTGTAATGATAGTTACAGACCGGATATCCGCATTCGATGTTGTCCTGCCCAAAGGAATTCCATATAAAGGACAGGTATTGAATCAGATAGCCGAGAAATTTCTGGATGCAACATCTGATATTGTTGAAAACTGGAAAATTGCTTCACCGGATCCGATGGTAACCATCGGACGGAAAGTGGACCCGCTGCCGGTAGAAATGGTCATCCGCGGCTATCTTACCGGCCATGCCTGGCGCGAATACAAATCGGGAAAAAGGGTATTATGCGGAATTGCTCTTCCTGAAGGGATGAAGGAAAATCAGAAATTCGACAGCCCAATAATCACTCCAACCACAAAGGCTCACATCGGCCATGATGAAGATATCAGCGTTGAAGAAATTATTGAGCAGGGCCTGGTGCCGGAGGACATATACAGTCAAGTGGAAAAGTATACTTATCAGCTTTTCCAGAGGGGGACCGAGATGGCTGAAAAGATGGGGCTGATCCTGGTAGATACTAAATATGAGTTTGGTACCCGGGATGGGCGTATCTACCTGATTGACGAAATTCACACCCCTGACTCAAGCCGCTATTTTTATGGCGACACTTACGCCGAAAACTTTGCCAAAGGACTAGAACAAAAGCAGCTGTCAAAGGAATTTGTGCGCCAGTGGCTGATTGAGAACAATTTCCAGGGGAAAGAGGGTCAGACGGTACCTTTTATGCCTGATTCTTTTGTCAGTGAGGTATCTGAAAGGTATATCGAACTGTATGAGCAGATTACAGGCGAGAATTTCAAGAGGGCAGATGCCACCAACGTTATGGCACGGATTGAAAACAACATCAGGAATTTTCTGGCATCTTCAAAATGACGCCAAAGCGTCCCGGGGCTAAACAGATCGGGTTGGTTTCCGGTCCTGTTGCGGCGGCAATCCTGGCCTTCATGGTCTCGACGGATCCGGAGCACCCGGAGATCGGATTTACACTCGCCGCAGCGGTATGGATGGCCACCTGGTGGATCACCGAGGCTGTTCCGCTGGCCATCACTTCCCTGCTGCCGGTGGTGCTGTTTCCCCTGATGGGCATTATGGACGGGCAAACCGTTTCATCGGCCTATTTCAATCATGTTATTTTTTTGTTCATCGGGGGATTCCTGGTTGCTCTCGCGATGGAGAGGTGGAACCTTCACAAGCGAATCGCCCTGTCAATTCTCAGGTTCACAGGAACCGGCAAAGCCAGGATTCTGCTGGGCTTCATGATTGCAACAGCCTTTCTCAGCATGTGGATTTCAAACACGGCAACCGCCATGATGGTCGTACCGATTCTATTGTCGGTGGTGGCGCAGATCGAGCCGGAATTCACGGGGAAAAAATCCTTTTCAACAGGATTGTTGCTGGCGGTGGCCTACTCCGCTTCAATCGGAGGCATTATGACCCTGGTCGGAACTCCTCCGAACCTTTCCTTCCTGCGTATCTATCAGGTCATGTTTCCTGAAGCTCCCCAGATAACCTTTCTGCAATGGATGATGGTTGCGGTGCCTGTGGGTATGCTTATGCTTGCGGCAGCCTGGATATTGATCTATTTCCGGTATGCGAGAAAACAGACCATCGGTTTGTCAACTGAAAATTTCGTGATTCGCGATGAAATCGCAAAACTGGGTAAAATGACGCGGGAAGAGAAAATTGTCCTCTTCGATTTTGTCCTTCTCGCAGTTCTTTGGATTACCCGGTCTGATCTCACAATTGGCACCTTCACCATTAAGGGTTGGGCTTCTCTTTTTAATCATCCTGCCTACATAAACGACGGCACCGTTGCCATTGCTGTAGCTCTGCCCCTTTTTCTTATACCGGCCAAAGGTAAAAAAGGCAGTCGGCTTATGGATTGGGAAACAACCAAGAACCTGCCCTGGGACATTGTTCTCCTGTTCGGCGGTGGATTTGCCTTGGCAAATGGTTTCAGGGATTCAGGGCTCTCCTTGTGGCTTGGTAGTCAGCTGGCTGGCCTGGACATTTTACCTCCGATTGTAATAATCTTGATCATCAGTTTGCTGGTTACTTTTCTGACAGAACTGACCTCCAACACCGCCACCACTGAGATGATCCTGCCGGTTCTGGCCGGAGTCGCTATTGCAACCGATACCCACCCGTTATTGTATATGATACCGGCCACTTTATCAGCATCAATGGCTTTCATGCTTCCCGCAGCTACACCACCGAACGCAATCATTTTTGGCACCCGAAGGATAACAATCGCTGAAATGGCCAAAACCGGTATTTGGCTTAACCTCACTGGGGCAATTATTATCACCGGTGCCGTTTACCTCCTGGGGAAGCTGGTCTTCGGCATAAACTAGTCAATAGTTTATTTCTGCATGATACCGGCCAGGTCTGCTAGCGCTATTGTCAGCATGGATGCCAGGTCCTCGAGTGTTTCAGGCCAGATGGTTTCCGGGGTATCGCCTGGAGTGTGATAAGCTCCTGATCCCCCATAGGATGAAAAGCTCACGCTGGGAATACCCGCTTTGGTCATGACCGCTGCATCTGAACGGGGCCGGCCGGCCCCACCGGCTGCCGAGGATCCTAACACCCTATGTACAAAATTCCGGTTCGCCGCTTCAATCGGGCTGAAAAGAAAGGGAAAACTCTGACCTCCTCCGGCAAAAAGGTTGGGTCCGATTCCAACACAATCAAGATTGATAAACCCAACTGTCCTGTCAAACGGGAAAAGCGGGTCATTTACATATTTGGTAATCCCCACCAACCCCGACTCCTCACCGCCAATCCCAATAAATACCAGGGTTCTTTTAAAGGTAAATCCAGATTGAGCCAATGCCCTTGCAACCCCAACAACCACAGCAATTCCGGAGGCATTATCATTGGCTCCCGGGCAAACTTCCCAGCACATTCCGCAATGGTCAAGATGGCCGCCGATCAGGATCACGTCATCTTTTAAGCCGGGATCACTACCCGGAAGAACTCCGATAACATTCATTCCTACCCCCTTGGGATGATACTCCGTCTTATTCCGCAGTGTAGCCTTTTTACCCAGGGGAAATGAGGCAGGCTTCAAACCAGCCCCTATCCCGGCAACAATTGCAGCATAATCCCTACCGGTACCCTGGAAAAGATCTTCTACCACCTTGTTGCCTACCATAGTAAGCAGCAGGTCAGGATGATAATCATTATTAGTATTGGCAAGAGGCCCATAATGGTACAAAACACCAGCAACACCATGATTAACAGCATTCTGCATCTTATACTGATGCAATGAATAGGCAAGCCATGGCCCGAACTTATCCTCTCCAACTGCAGGCGAGACAGGACTTTCAGGACGAATTATTACTATTTTGCCTTTAACGTCCACACCTGCATAGTCATCGTATCCCAACTCCGGTGCGCTGATCCCATACCCTGCAAAAACAACCTCTGCTGTAAGGTCTCCTGTGCCAGATGTACTTCCGGGCATGAATTCATCGTAATAATTGTAGCTGACTGTACTCCCTCCATCGTGAACCAGAAGTGAGCAACCGGGCAAAACAACCGTGTAAGGGATGGTGAAGTTTTGAAAATATCCGGATTGCGGATAAGGCTTTTGCAACCCAATCGCGGCAAACTGGTCGGCAAGATATTCGGCTGCCCGGGCAAATCCGGGCGAACCGGTAAGCCGGCCTTCATATTTCGGATCTGCCAATTCCTTGACCACTCCTAGCAATTCCTCACTTTTTATTCCCCAGGTTGCAGGAAGCAACGGATGGGCAGGCTCCTGAGCCTGGGCTGTCAGGTACGCAATCAGGCTGATTCCAGTCAGAAGTATTCTTTTCATCATCACAATATTTGCGGCTAAAGTAAGATATCCGGGCTTGTCTGGAAAGGTTATCACTCATTTTATGAATCCTGATTTTAGTCATTGCTGATTGAGCAGGAACAAGTATTTTAACCGGCTGTTAATCCTAAAACCTATCTCTGCATGCGTGTTCAAAGAATTGCTGGCTCTGCACCGGTTGCAGATCAGACCAACCCGGTGGTTGATCTGGATCTCCTGCTCCCGGTTATAGCAAAATATAAGGGGAAGAAGGGAAATCTGATACCCCTTCTACAGGGAACTCAAAACCTCTACGGGTTCATTCCTGCCGATGCATTTGAGATCATTTCAACACATACGGGACTCAAGGTGACCGATATGTATGGGGTGGCAACCTTTTATGCACAGTTCAGGTTAAATCCGGTTGGGAAAAACATCATAAAGGTTTGCCACGGCACCGCCTGCCACGTTCAGAACGCTACTGCTATCACGGAAGCCGTGGAAGAAGCTCTTGGAGTCAAGGACGGAGAAACCACGGCAGACGGGATTTTCACTCTGGAATCCGTTGCCTGTTTGGGTTGTTGCTCTCTGGCGCCGGTCATGATGATTGGCGAAGAGACTTTTGGCAAACTCACAGGGAAATCTGCCGTCCAGGTGATTAAGGAGATCAAAATCCGCGAATCGGCCGCCCAGTAAACTTTCCCTCATCCTATCACAAACGACCATGGAAAAGACAAAAGTAATAGTAGGCCTTGGCAGTTGCGGCATTGCCGCCGGCGGAAATAAGGTATTCCAGCAGATAAAGTCGCTGAAGGAAGCCGACAACCTGGACTTTATCCTCGACAAGACCTCGTGCATCGGGATGTGTTATCGCGAGCCGCTGGTTGAGGTAATCGATGAAACCGGTTCCTACCTGTATGGTGAGATCGATGAAAAGAAGGCCTTTGAAATTATAAATCAGCACATTGTAAACCAGAATCCCATTAAGGATTATTTGGTTAAATCCGATCTGTTTCCCTCTGAAGATGAGCATTTTTTTGCCGGACAGGTGAAAATTGCACTTCGGGATTGCGGGTACATCAATCCGGAACGCCTGGAGGAGTATGAAGCCAGGAACGGATATCAGGCGTTAAAAAAAATAGCTACTGATGGGATCGCAAAAGAGACTGTCATTCAGACCATTCTGGACTCCGGGCTCCGCGGACGGGGTGGCGGGGGCTTCTCCACCGGAATGAAATGGAGATTTGCCAATAAGTACAAATCTGATGAAAAATATGTAATCTGTAATGCAGATGAAGGGGATCCGGGGGCTTTCATGGACCGCTCCCTGCTTGAAGGGGATCCTCATGCGGTTATTGAAGGGATGATCATCGCTGCCTATGCGATAGAAGCCACCGGGGGCGTAATTTACTGCCGTGCAGAATATCCCCTGGCCATCCACCGGCTGAATATTGCCTTGGATCAGGCCAGAAAAAAAAGGTACCTGGGAAAGGACATTGCCGGCATCACCGGTTTTAATCTCGATATTTCGGTAAAGGAGGGTGCAGGTGCGTTTGTGTGCGGTGAAGAGACTGCTCTGATGGCTTCTGTGGAAGGCAAGCGGGGCATGCCCACCAAGCGCCCGCCGTTTCCGGCTGAAAAAGGCCTCTGGGGTAAGCCTACCAATATAAATAATGTTGAAACCTACGCGAATGTCCCCTGGATTATAAGCAACGGGGCTGCTGCCTATGCTGCTTATGGTACCGAGAAAAGCAAGGGAACAAAAGTCTTCGCCCTGACGGGAAAGATCAAGAATGGCGGCTTGGTGGAAGTACCAATGGGCATTACCATACGCGATATTATTTACAAACTGGGCGGAGGAATTGCCAATGGGAAGCAATTCAAGGCGGTACAATTGGGAGGCCCATCGGGGGGATGCATTCCAGCGCACCTGATCGACACCAACATCGATTATGATTCCGTCAATGCTACCGGCGCCATTATGGGATCTGGCGGTATGGTGGTCATGGATGAAACTACCTGTATGGTGGATATGGCCAGGTTTTTTCTTGATTTTACCCAGAAAGAGTCGTGCGGGAAATGCACTTTCTGCAGGATCGGAACCAAGCGGATGCTTGAGATTCTTACACGGATCTGCGAAGCAAAAGGCGAGGAAGGCGACATTGAGAAGCTGGAAGAACTTGCATACCAGATAAAGGACAGCTCCCTGTGCGGACTGGGCCAGACTGCGCCCAACCCGGTGCTGACAACCATCCGGTATTTCAGGAATGAGTATGAAGCGCACATCAGGGATAAAAAATGTCCGGCAAAAAACTGTAAGCCGCTGTTAACGTATGTGGTTATTCCGGATAAATGCACCGGTTGCATGGTTTGCGCCAGGAATTGCTCTGTCAATGCCATTTCAGGAAGCCGCAAGGAAGTACATTTCATCGATCAGGAAAAGTGCATCAAATGCGGTATTTGTTTTACCAAATGCAAGTTCGAAGCTATTCTCGTCCATTAAACTAACCATGAACTGATTATCTCCATGACTGAAATGAATATCCTCATAGACGGAAATAAATTCGAAGGGTTCGCCGGTGAAAGTATTCTTGATGCTGCCAGGCGACAAGGCATAAACATACCATCCCTTTGTCATGATCCGCGTCTCGATCCATACTCTTCCTGCTATGTTTGCGTGGTTGAGATCGAGGGCATGAAAGGTCTCCAGCCGGCATGCTCCACGCGCATATCCGAAGGCATGACCATCCATACCAACAATGAAAAGGTACGAAAAGCCCGGAAGATGGCCCTTGACCTTCTAGTTAGCAACCACTATGCCGACTGCGTAGCGCCATGCAAGCAAACCTGCCCGGCCGGTGTCGATGTTCAGGGATATATATCACTGATTGAGAAGGGTCTATATTCCGATGCCGTGGCGCTGATTAAGGAAGTTAATCCACTTCCGGCCATTTGCGGAAGGGTATGTGTCCGCCCCTGCGAGGTAGCCTGCCGGCGAAATCTTCTGGAAGAGGGAACCGGTGTCGGTATTGATTACCTGAAGCGCTTCGCCTCTGATTTTGATCTGAAATCAACCAGCAGTTATAAACCCGATCTGAAACCTGACACAGGGAAGCGTGTTGCCGTTATCGGTGCCGGCCCGGGAGGATTGTCAGAAGCCTGGTTCCTGCGAAGGGAAGGACATGCAGTGGATATCTATGAGGCCAGTCCGAATCCCGGCGGAATGCTTCGGTACGGAATTCCTCCGTACAGACTTCCAAACGAAATAATTGACCAGGAAACAGCGAATATAACTGACCTGGGCGTTAACATATTTTACGGGCGCAAGTTGGGTGCTGACCTCAGCTACGGAGAGATAGTCGAAAAATATGATGCCATGGTACTGACCATAGGCTCTCAGGGCGGAACACGGGTTGGTTGTCCGGGGGATGACGCACAAAATGTATTCCCTGGCATCGATTTCCTCCGAAACATCGAGATGACCGGCCAGAAACCTGATTTCAAGGGAAAAACCGTTGCTGTTGTGGGAGGAGGAAACACGGCCATGGACTGCTGCCGGACGGCCCGTCGCCTGGGAGCGGAAAAGGTTTATGTCGTTTATCGCAGGACCGAAAAAGAGATGCCGGCCAACCCCATAGAGATACATGAATCAAAGGTGGAAGGCATTGAGTACCTCTTCCTGACCAATCCGGTGGAAATCACCAAGGACAGCAGCGGGGTTTTACAATCGATGCGGCTCATTCGTATGGAACTGGGAGAACCCGATTCATCCGGAAGAAGGCGGCCGGTTCCGGTTGAGGGATCAGAATTCGACCTGACTATCGATTATATTCTGGCGGCTATCGGACAAAAGACTCAGGTCGACTTTATCCATGATGTTAATGCATTCACCTCCGCTGGTGAGCTTAAGATTACCAAATGGGGTGACATTGATGCGAACCGGAAAACCCTCCAGACC
Organism: uncultured Porphyromonadaceae bacterium; assembly: GCA_964512915.1. Taxonomy (GTDB): domain Bacteria; phylum Bacteroidota; class Bacteroidia; order Bacteroidales; family UBA12481; genus UBA12481. The sequence goes on along the minus strand of CAZEKJ010000022.1, from coordinate 36,418 downwards.
GGTATACCTTCAGTCTTCGCAGCAGGAGATGGGGTTACCGGGCCTGCCACATTGATTGAGGCCATTGCACAGGCACGGGTTGCTGCGAGAAGCTGCCATCAGTACCTGTCAGGCTTGCCGATAGAACCTGCGATCCCTGAATTTATCAGCCGCAAGGACAACTTCAGGGAACAGGAAAGAAGTCTGTATCATGGTCATTTCAATCATCAGATGCGTCAGGAGATGCCCTTGATTCCTGCCGATCAGCGAATCAATTTCAATGAGGTCGAACTCGGATATACAGAAGAGATGGCTGTTGAAGAAACGGCCCGATGTCTGGAATGCGGCTGTCAGGAATACTTTACCTGTGACCTGAAGAGGCTATGCGATGAGTACGGGGCGGATCAGAAAAAATTCTCCGGCACCTTTAAGGAGCACAGGGTGGATTTCAGACATCCCTACATCGAAATTGATAACAATAAATGCATCCTCTGTTCAAGGTGCATCCGGATTTGCAGTGAGGTTGCCGGTGCCCATGCACTGGGCTTGCTCAACCGGGGATTTGAATCCTGTGTGGCTCCCTCAATGGGGAAATCCCTGACGGACACTGCCTGCGAATCCTGCGGACTTTGTATTTCAGCCTGCCCCACCGGAGCGATCACCGAGAATTTCGTATTTAAGCCGGGGCCTGTCAAACTGGAGAGTGAAGCCTCAATTTGCAATTTCTGCTCGGTGGGATGCTCCATTGAGCTCCATTCCGGCGGTGGCTTCGTATGGAAGGTTACCGGACATGAAGGCTTGGTCAATCCTAAAAAAACCATCTGCAGGTACCCCAAGTTTGGATATAAGTACCTGAATGGCACAAACAGAATCACGGTTCCGATGATCCGCAACGGAGAAGACTGGGAGGAAATATCCTTCGAACAGGCCTTTTCCCTCATCCATGAGAAAATAAAACAGGTTAAGCCCGAAGAAAACGCCTTCTTTGCCGGAGCAAGGCTCAGCAACGAGGAAATGTACCTGTTACAGAAGCTTGCGCGTAAGGCGGTTGGCAGTCAGAATATTCACAGCTTTCATTATATGGGGAGAGGTGCCGGCTACCGTTTGGCTTCCGAAAAAAATGTCCCGTTTGAAGAAATCAAGAAGGCATCCCGAGTATTCCTCCTCGGAACAGAAATCCATGAAGACAATGCCGTAGTCGGATTTATGGTAAACCAGACGCATTTCAGGAACAAAGTTCCGGTCGTTAACATAACCCTGTATGAAGGGAGCAAACTTGAGCCAAAGTGTGACCAAAACATTCACATCGGATCCTACTTTTACTTCATCCTTGCAGCCATTCACCACCTGCTGAAGACGGAACAACAGAACGGGCTTTATATCAGGGACCATGTTAAAGGATTTGAAGAATATCGGAATGAAATATTGAAACTCGATTACAGCAAACTTGTTAAGCTCTCAGGGTTAGCAGATGACTCAAGTATCCGGGAATTCGCCGATAGTTTTAACCTTGAAATGAATCCTGTACTAGTGTTTTCGGAGGCGGAAATCTCTTCCAATGAGGCAGCCGAACTGCGAAACCTGGCCTTACTAACCGGAAAACTGGGTAAGACGGCCAGCGGCCTGATTTGTCTTAAGGAAAAAAATAATTCTCAGGGAATCTGGGACATGGGCATCCATCCCTCATTTTATCCGGGCGGCAAGACTACAGGCAATCAGGACAACCTCCTGGCCTTACTCATGGCGGGTCAAATACGCAATATTCTTGTTTTCGGCGAAGACCCTGTAGGGTGTGCCTCCGATCCCGATGAATCGCGTATCTGGCTTTCACAAACGGATTTTATGGTGGTCCAGGACTACTTCATGACCGATACTGCTGCCATGGCCAACCTGATACTCCCAGCCAACCTGCCATTTGAATTATCCGGCAGCTTCACCAATACTCAGAAGAGGATTCAGGAATTCGTTCCGGTCCGCAAAAGTCCTGTAACAATCGATAGCATTTCCCAGCTGGCCGGGATCCTTAAGGAATTCGGGATGAATGGAATCCAGGACGGTCTGGATGCACGGAATGAAGCTTTGATCGAAATCGCTCGTCATGAGGATATCCCTGAATCCTTTATATTTACAGGTGAAGACAATTACAATCCACTCTTTAATCATGGCTGCGATTTTCTCGTTAAATTATTTGACGATGAGTTTCATGCTGCTTTTACGCCAATGAACTGACAATAAAACAAAATGAAAACATTCAACTCCATCAGTGAAATACTTGAATTCGCGATGACTGGCGAGCAAGGTGCTGTAGACCTCTATACCCGGCTGGCTGGTGAAACATCCATTTCCGAGATGAAAGAGGTGTTCATGCAATTTGCCAGGGAAGAGATGGGTCATAAAGCCCGCCTGATGAAGATCCGGGATGAGGGAGTACTGGAAACAGCCGGAATCGGGGTGACGGATATGAAAATCAGTGATTATACGGCAGATGTTCAACCGACCCCGGATATGGATTACCGGGATGCACTGGTGCTGGCGATGAGTCGTGAGAAAGCTGCATTTAAGCTATATTCAAGGCTTGCGGAACAGGTAACTGAAACCGGACTGAAAAGTCTTTTCCTCTCCCTGGCTCAGGAGGAAGCCAGGCACAAGCTCCGCTTTGAGATGGAATATGATGAATTTGTCCTCAGGGACAATTAAAGGCCGCCATCCTAAACGGGAATGGTCTGTTGAACCGCTTGAATATTTAAATAACTTTGCGGTTCAGAAACACAGAATTGTGATTGCAAAACCGTTTGTCCCGCTGAAGTTGTCCTGCCGGCTGATCATAATTCAGCTCTTCCTCGTCATTGGTTTTACCACATTACCCGGTCAGTTTCAACCAACCCCGGTTAAGAAATCCGATATTCTGGTTACCGTCAATGGAAAAGATTTCTACATCCATGAAATTCTGCAGGGGCACACGTTATACAGTATAGCTAAAGCCTACGGGGTTACAGAAGCTGCAATCACCGAAGCCAATTCCATTCTGCGGACTAAATCCCTGGCCATCGGCCTTGTAATCAAGATACCTGCCCTGTCTTCCGCCCAGGAGGGATTCCTGATCCATCTTGTCCAGGAGAAGGAAACGCTTTCATCATTGTCCAGACAATATGGCATCAAGGTTGACGACATTCGCGAGGTTAACCCTGATTCCCGCTGGGGATTGTCTATCGGGCAGAAGGTTAAGATTCCGAAAGATAAAATTACGATCCGCCAGGAGGCAACCGGCCAAACTTTGGCTCCGGCCCGGAATGAAGCAGCTGAGAAAGAGAAGGCATTGCCCACGGAAAGCTCAAGGAGCCTGCCATGTGGATCGAAGGCAATCCCCCATAAAACGGAAGTTTTCAATCTAGTCATTCTTCTGCCATTGAATCTAGCTGAAAATGATACTCTTAACTATACCGATACGCTTGAAGAGGACCATTTTAGATTTTATGAGTTCCTGGAAGGAGCCTACCTTGCCATTGACTCCCTAAGGCAATCCGGGCTTAATATGAACCTGACGGTTCTCGATACCGAAAGAAATCCTGAGACGGTGAGAAGTATAATTTCGAGCGGCAAACTTAACGATGCTGACCTGATTATCGGTCCCGTTTTCCGGAATGAGCTTGAACTGGTGGCCCCCTTTGCGAAGAGCCGCGAGATTCCATTGGTCAACCCGTTATCATCCATTGATTTTGCCAGTGGCAATCCCTATGTTTTCCAAACACGGCTGAAAGCGGATCAGCAGGTGCAAAAAGTCACCGAATACCTGGGAAGCCATTATCAATCAAATGTTTTGGTGATCGGCAGGTACGCAGAACGGAACGATCCTGATTTTGCAGCTCTTTTTGATCAATTAAAGAGCTCCCTGTCCAAGGCAGATCCAACCGGAAAAGCTCGTCCGAAATTGGTCTATTTCAATGAAACAGGCCGAAGCTTTTTAAGCACCGAATCAGGTGGTACCAGCCTCGAGGCTTATCTCACAAGGAGCCAGCCGAATTATGTAATTATTCCCAGCAATTATGAGGTCTTTACAACTGAGCTGATCAACCAGCTCAACAGTAAATCGGTCCACTTTGAGATTTCGGCTTTCAGCCTTTACCCGAGCGCTCTGGGCAGCCTTGACCTGGAAAACCTCTTTAATGTAAATCTTGAGGTATTCAGCGATCTGGAGGAGAATCCTTTCGTTGATTACCATGATCCGGCTGTTCAGAATTTCTGCAGGCTATATGAGACCAACTGGAGCATAGAGCCCTCCAGGTTTAGTTTTCAGGGTTTCGATCTGACCTACTATTTTACCAGTGCCCTTTTCTATTTTGGCCGCAACCTTACGTCGACCGTGCCCTGCTGGAATGAATTCTTCCATTTCAAACCGATGCAAACACCCCTGTTCTTTATTTCAGGAGAAAATGGAAATGGCTTTGAGAACCAAGCCATTCCCATCATCCGTTACTCCAAGGAAGAGCTTAACCGCAAGCGGGTTAATTAGTCACCAAGTGTTGCTACCATCACTGCTTTGATGGTATGCAGGCGATTCTCAGCTTCGTCAAAAACAATCGAGTGTTCCGATTCAAAAACTTCTTCCGTAACCTCCAGCCCGTCCAATCCGTATTTCTGATAAATCTGCTCACCAAGGGTGGTTTCACGGTTATGGAAAGCCGGCAGGCAGTGCATGAATTTGACCTCCGGATTTCCCGTTAATTCCATAACCTTCTTATTGATCTGGTAAGGTTTAAGCAGCTTGATGCGCTCTTCCCAAACGTTTTCCGGTTCACCCATAGATACCCACACATCGGTGTACAGGAAATCACATCCTTCAACGGCTTCCTCAACATTTTCCGAAAGGGTTATGCGGCCTCCGGTTTGTGCAGCAATTCCCCGGCAGGTTTCAACCAGATCATCGGCCGGGAACAATGATTTTGGGGCTGCCACCCTAAAATCCATACCCATTTTAGCTGCCCCAACCAATAATGAATTCCCCATATTGTTCCTGGCATCCCCAAGATAGCAGAATGAAATTTCACTAAGCGGACCATTAAAATGCTCCAGCATGGTCATGAAATCGGCCAGAATCTGGGTGGGATGAAACTCATTGGTAAGGCCGTTCCATACCGGAACTCCGGCATAGGCTCCAAGTTCTTCGACTATACTCTGGCCATACCCGCGATATTCAATTCCATCATAAAGCCTGCCCAACACGCGTGCAGTATCCTTCATAGACTCCTTTTGCCCGATCTGTGAACCGGATGGCCCAAGGTAAGTGATACTGGCTCCCTGGTCAAAGGCTGCAACCTCAAATGCGCAGCGGGTCCGGGTAGAAGCCTTCTCAAAAATCAGGGCAATATTCTTACCCTTCAGCCGGGGCTTCTCATAGCCTCCATATTTTGCGGCCTTTAGATCAAATGACAAGTCAAGTAAAAAACTGATTTCGCGCGGGGTAAAATCAAGTAATTTCAGAAAATTTCGATTTCTAAGATTGTACGGCATGTTATGTTTATTTTGGTTTGTAAATCCCCGGCCTAAACGCCGGGGTTAATGATGTCTTCGAATAATCTTTATACTTTTTAGTCTTTAATCTTAATCTTTCGCCTTTCGCCTTTCGCCTTTTTCCTTATCCCCCGGATCATAGATTTTCGTAATCTTTGACCCATACGATTTATCCTCCAGCTTAAACGCCTCGGTTATTACCGCCTTCTGGCCTCCCTGTTCAATAAACTTCAGGCAGGCATTTATTTTGGGAGCCATGCTGCCCTCGCCGAACTCTCCGGCTTCCAGATAACGCTTTGCATCAGCGTAATCCAGGAACTCCAGAATCTCCTGATCAGGCTTTTTATAATTCCGGTAGATAAACGGCACATCGGTAAGGATATAAAACTCGTCTGCACCAATTCTGGCTGCAAGGAGACCAGAGGCAAGATCCTTATCAATAACAGCCTCCGCAGCCCTCACTTTGCCATCGGCATCATAATAGACAGGTATTCCCCCACCGCCAACGGCAATGGTAATGACGCCCTGGTGAGCCAGATATTCAATCACCTTCTCGTTTATGATCTCTTTCGGAACCGGGGAAGGGACAACCCTCCTCCAACCGCCCGCTACCTTGATCTCCTCCTTGAAAGTCCAGCCTTTTGCCCTCGTTAGCCCATCGGCCTGTTCACGATCGTACACCTTTCCTACCCTTTTTGTCGGATTCTGAAAGGCCGGATCCGTCTCTTCAACCACAACCGCGGTAACCAGGGTGACGATCTCCTTTTTGATTCCATGCTTCAGCAAAACATTTCGCATCATGCGCTCGATCATGTACCCAATGCCGCCCTGACTGTCAGCAACACAGATATCCAGGGGCATTTGGGGTATTCCGTAGGTTTGTTCACCCGAATCATTGCGCATTAAAATGTTGCCAACCTGTGGACCGTTCCCATGAGTAATCACAAGGTCATACCCCTCACGGATCAGAAAAATAAGATTCTCAAGAGTATCTGTAGTGTTCTGTTCCTGCTCGTCTATCGTACCAGCCTGATTATCTCGTAGTAACGCATTTCCCCCAAGGGCAACAACAGCAAGTTTTTTCATATTGGAAGCATAAGGATGCAAATTTAGTTTTTTTCCTCCATTGGAACCTATTCTATTCTGAAACCCTGATTATCTGGGGAAAAGGAGTACGTTCACTAAAAGAAGAATTCCTTAATTTTTTCTACTTTTGTCCGAATTGGTTTCGAGAATAATAAAAAATCGGGAGGAAAACTTCATACATGGGCGCTTCAACATCCCCCAAAAAAAAGAAAAATTCTACAGACAGCAAGCCTAAACCCGGAGATGGCAGGTTACGGATCGTATTCGGATTGATCCTGTTATTGGTCGCCTTCTTTGCGGGTCTGTCGTTCATCTCCTATTTTTTTACATGGAAGGCAGATCAGAGCTTTCTTGATACCGAGCTTACAACCAATCTGGCAAATCCCGACATCAGGGTTGAAAACTGGGCGGGAAAAGCAGGTGCTGTTACGAGCAATCTTTTTATATACAAATGGTTCGGAGTATCATCACTGATCATGGTCGCCCTTCTGGCCCTTTATGGAATAGCTTTGCTGGGCCCCCGTCTGGTTCGCCTTGGAAGGGCGACAAAATACGGACTGATTCTGATGATCTGGTCGTCGGTTATGCTTGGTTACGCGGTTCCCGGACAGGCATTCCAATTTGGAGGCGGGCACGGTGTGGCAATCTCATCATGGCTTTCTGCACTGATTGGGCCGGCCGGCACATTGGTTTCCATAGTCGTTACCGGACTGATATTGGTTGTGTTTATGTTTCGTGTCACCCCCGATCGACTCAGGATACCAAACAGAAAACCTGAAGAGAAGCTATCCGAACCCGAGTTTGTGGATCCGGGTGATGATTTTGTCGTGAGTGATAAATCCGGCGATGAGTTATTTGTCAAGGAGATACAGGACAAAAACATATCAAGGGCAATCGATGACCTGGATTTGGTTCACATTGACTTCAACCCCGATCAGCCAATTTCGGATCCTGACATGACGGTGGAGAATACTACGGTCGTTCCGGAGGAAGAGGCTTCAGAATTTCCTGTTCCGGCAGGCGATTATGATCCCACCCTTGATCTTTCAAATTACAAGTTCCCCGGTTTCGACCTGCTCAAAGACCATTCGCTCGGACATCCGAAAGTAACCGACGAAGAGCTGATAACAAACAAGAATAAGATTGTTGAGACCCTGGCGAATTACAAGATCAAAATTGAAAAGATCAAGGCCACCATTGGGCCGACCATCACCCTATATGAAATCATTCCGGCTCCGGGTGTGCGGATTTCCAAAATTAAAAACCTTGAGGATGATATCGCTCTGAGTCTCTCAGCCCTGGGGATCAGAATCATTGCACCGATCCCGGGAAGAGGAACCATAGGTATTGAGGTTCCGAACCGTAAACCGGAAACGGTCTCCATGCACACTGTTCTGGCTTCAAAGAAATTTCTGGAAAGCGACTATGACCTTCCTGTAGCCCTGGGAAAAACCATCAGTAATGAAACCTTCACCTTCGACTTGTCGAAGATGCCGCATTTACTCGTAGCCGGCGCCACCGGGCAGGGAAAATCCGTTGGGATTAATGCGATCATTACCTCACTGCTCTACCGGAAGCATCCGGCTGAACTAAAATTCGTGATGATCGATCCAAAAAAAGTCGAACTCACACTCTACTCCAAACTTGAAAAACACTTTCTGGCCAAACTTCCCGAATTTGAAGAGCCCATCATAACGGATACACAGCATGTCATTCTGGTACTTCAATCTCTGAGCGCCGAAATGGATACCCGATACAACCTGCTTAAGAAGGCCGAGGTCAGAAATATTAAGGAGTACAACGACAAGTTCGTAAAAAGAAGGCTGAATCCGGAAAAAGGCCATCGCTTCATGCCTTACATCGTTCTCGTTATCGATGAATTTGCCGATCTGATCATGACCGCCGGAAAAGAGATCGAGATTCCACTTACCCGAATTGCTCAGCTGGCCCGAGCAGTCGGAATTCACATGATCATTGCAACACAGCGCCCTTCTACCAATATCATAACAGGTACAATCAAGGCCAATTTCCCTGCCAGGATCGCCTTCAGGGTGCCTTCCATGATCGATTCGCGGACAATCCTGGATAGCCCCGGGGCAAACCACCTGGTTGGCCGTGGCGACATGCTGGTATCCATGGGCGCCGACCTGGTGCGCGTACAATGTGCGTATATCGAAACTGAAGAAGTTGAACATCTTGCTTCCTTTATTGGAAACCAGCAAGGATACCCACTAGCCTGGCCTCTGCCGGAACCCAAAACGGAGGCAGGTGATGATCCGGGTGAAGTTAACCTTGACAAGCTTGATGAGTTGTTTGAAGAGGCCGCCCGACTGGTTGTTTCTTCCCAGCAGGGATCAACCTCATCCATCCAGCGCAAGTTCTCAATCGGATATAACAGGGCAGGCCGCATAATGGACCAACTTGAAGCATCCGGTATCGTGGGTCCGGTAGATGGAAGTAAACCCAGACAGGTCTATTTTCAGGACCTTTACAGCCTGGAAAAGTTTTTAAATCAGAAAAGCAATTAAGTATGCGTCGTACCTTCGTTTTCGCCATGGCGGCTATTTTGTTTTGTGCAGCTGGATTCAGCCAGACTCCTGCTGAAACCAAAGCCTTGATGGACAGGGTATCAAAGAAGCTTCAAACGTATAGGACTGTCAAAATCGATTTTTCCTTTTCCCTGCAAAACAAGGAGGAGAATATCAATGACACCCAGGACGGAAGTTTGTTCCTTAACGGAGAAAAATACCGGCTGAAAATAATGGGCATACTTGCCCTTTGTAATGGCGAAACGTTATGGACCATTAATGAAGAACTTAAGGAAGCCAATATTATAGATCCATCAGAGAACGAATTCTTTAACCCAAAGAACATTTTTACCCTGTACGAAAAGAAATTCAGGTACGAGCCTGTTAGCAGCGCCGGTGAAAAAGTTGTTGTTGACCTGATACCGCTGGATCCCGGTGAAAGCTACACTAAGATCAGGATGTCCGTGCTGAAAGGAAAAGACCAGATTGATGAGGTAACCTATTTCTCCACGGATGGCAACCTGTATGTCATTAAGATAAAAACCATGGTTGCTGACGTTCCTGCAGATGACCGGATGTTTGTTTTTGAGGCAAAGCAGTTTCCTGGAGTGAAGGTTTTCGATATGCGGTAATCTCTGATCCAGGGTTACCCTGCACCGATGACGGATGACGGACGACAGATGAAAAAAAGAAGGGCCATGAGTAAGGATTCAAGGAATGAGACATTGGCGAAAATCAGGGAGGGTATGTCTGAAGTGGGTTTGGCCGCTCTTATTGTTCCCTATTCCGATCCGCACCAAAGTGAATATATCCCCGCACACTGGAAATTCAGGGAGTGGATCACTGGATTCACCGGATCTGCCGGTATTGTTGTGATTACAAGGGAATTTGCAGGGTTATGGACCGATTCAAGGTATTTTCAGCAGGCAGAAACGGAGCTCCTCGGTTCTGAATTCCATCTGGTTAAACTTATTATTCCGCACACACCCGAGCATATCGATTGGCTTAAAATCAATCTTGAAAAAGAGTCGGTCGTCGGTTTGGATAGTCGATTCTTCCCCTTTTCCATGCTGACCTATTACCAGGATTCTCTGTTATCAGCTGGTATAACGCTCAATCCGGAGGTTGACCTTCTCACCCAAATGTGGACCAGCCGCCCGGCTCTTCCATGTAACCTGGTTTTTGAGCATCTTATTGGATTTGCCGGAGCGAGCCGGAGACAAAAAATAAATGCAGTCCAGGAACGGTTGATTGAAACCTGCAGTGATTACCAGTTTATTTCACCACTGGATGAAGTGGCATGGCTGTTCAATCTTAGAGGAAGCGATGTCGATTATTGTCCGGTTTTTGTCGGGTATGGTTTGGTTGGCAAAACCGAGGCCATTCTTTTTGCCAATACGGAAAGCATTTCTCCGGCACTGATGAAAACACTGCAGTCCGATGGAGTTGTCGTTGCTGAGTACACCCAACTGGAAGAGTGGATCAATAAAATCCCCCCCGGATCAACCGTTTGCCTTGCCCCGGAAAAGGTGTCCGGAGCCCTTCATGACCTTTTCGCAAAACGTGCAGTTATTCTGGAGGGAATGAACAGCACCACTGCTCTTAAGTCCATAAAGAATGCCACTGAATCTGAAGGGTTGAGAAAAGCCCTGATCCGCGACGGGGTCGCATGGGTGAATACAATTTACTGGATTCAAAAGGAATTGAAAAGCGGCAAGGGTTTGACTGAGATTGATGTTGCCCGCCGTATTGCTCGGTTCCGTTCGCTCCAGGATCATTACATGGGAGAAAGCTTTCATCCAATTTCCTCATACGGGTATCATGGCGCCATTGTTCATTACAGTGTTACGGAGGAATCCTCGATTCCGCTGAAACCCGAAGGCACCTTTCTACTGGACTCGGGCGGTCAGTTTCTCGACGGTACTACCGACACCACCCGAACCATAGCCCTGGGTCCGACCACCACCGGTCAGCGGACTGATTTTACCCTGGCACTGAAGGGAACACTTGCCCTCTCTATGTTAACCTTTCCAAAGGGCACCAAAGGCTATCAGGTGGATGTTCTTTCGCGCATGGCGCTTTGGAAGTATGGAAAAAACTATGGCCATGGCACCGGTCACGGTGTGGGTCTGTTCCTTAATGTCCATGAAGGTCCGCAGACGATAGGAACTTCGGCTTCGGGATATCCGAACGTCACGCTTGAGCCCGGTATGGTAACCACCATTGAGCCCGCAATATATAAGGATGGGGAATACGGAATGCGCACGGAAAACATGACGCTGGTGGTTCCCAGGACCGAAACCGGATATGGCACATTCTACGGATTTGAAACGCTCACTGTTGTTCCGATAGACCGCAACCTTATGGATATTTCCCTGTTAACCACGGATGAGATTGAATGGATCAACAACTATCATGAGCGGGTAAGGGAAACCTTGTCACCTCTTCTTGATAAGGACGAGAAGGAGTGGTTGTTCCTTGCAACCAAACCCTTAATCTGATATAGCTAATGGATCTGCTAATCAGGAATATCAGACAGTTGGTTCTGGCAACAGACACCCCCCCGGTTTTCGCTGCAGGATCGGCCATGGCGGATATGCCGGTTTTGGAAAACAGTTATCTGTTGATTTCCGGCGATAAAATACAGGCATTCGGCCTCATGGATGAATGCCCCGAGCGAGCCGGTCAGGTTATCGATGCCAGGGGACGAATCGTAATGCCGGCATTTTGCGACTCACATACGCACCTTGTATATGCCGCGAGCCGCGAAAAGGAGTTTGTCGATCGAATCAAAGGGTTATCTTATGAGGAGATTGCCCGGCGCGGCGGCGGCATTCTTAACAGCGCAAAGCTTTTGCGCAACATGACTGAAAATGAACTTTTTGACCAGGCAATGGTGAGGGTGGCTGAGATTATTTCCCAGGGTACCGGAGCGGTAGAGATCAAAAGCGGATATGGACTTGATACGGCATCGGAATTAAAGATGCTTCGTGTCATCCGACGAATAAAGGAGACAACACAGATAGAAGTGAAGGCAACTTTTCTAGGCGCCCATGCAGTACCGGCAGAATACCAGGGTAATCAGAATGGATACGTCGATCTGATCATTCAAAAAATGCTGCCTGTTATCGCCTCAGAGAAATTGGCCGAATTTGTTGACGTGTTCTGTGACCGGGGCTTTTTTACTCCAGATAATACAGCAAGAATTCTTGAAGCTTCTGACAAATTCGGGCTGATCCCAAAGATCCATGCAAATGAGCTCGATTACAGCGGCGGCATTCAAATCGGGGTCAGGTACCGTGCTCTCTCTGTAGATCACCTTGAATGCACCGGTGAGGAGGAGATCCGGATTTTAAAAGATACACCTACGATGCCAACGCTATTGCCGGGAGCCGCCTTGTTTCTTGGCCTGCCATGGCCACCGGCACGAAAAATGATTGACAGCGACCTGCCAGTTGCTCTGGGGAGTGATTTTAATCCAGGCTCCTGCCCCACGGGTAACATGATGCTGATGATGGCACTGGCCTGTATTAATATGAAGATGCTCCCGGAGGAATCCCTTTATGCTTCAACACTCAATTCTGCTTATGCAATGAATTTGAGCGGAGAACTGGGGTCCCTGACACCCGGCAAAATTGCAAACGTTATAATCACCCGCCCGGTGCCGGATTTATCCTATCTGCCTTACGCTTTTGGATCGGACCTGGTTGAAAAGGTCATTATTAAAGGTAAAATTCTCGTAAATAAAGAATTCCGATATGATCAAACGACTAATTGAATGTGTCCCGAATTTCAGTGAGGGTATAAACCTTGGAATCATAAAGCAAATTACGGATCAGATTGAATCCGTTCCCGGTGTCCGGC
>CAZEKJ010000022.1:0-23443 GCA_964512915.1 uncultured Porphyromonadaceae bacterium | reverse complement strand
AAGAAGTGATAGAGGCAGCTTTTCTGTCCATAAAAAAAGCCTGCGAGGTGATTGATATGCGAAATCATAAGGGTGAGCATCCCAGGTTTGGAGCAACCGATGTCTGCCCTTTTGTCCCGGTCAGCGGAGTGACCATGGAGGAGGCTGCCGGGTACGCCCGGCAATTGGCCAGCCGGGTTGGAGCCGAACTGGAATTTCCTGTTTATTGCTATGAATTTGCCGCTGCTGAAGAAAAGAGAAGAAACCTGGCCAATGTGAGGAGCGGGGAATATGAAGGACTTCCTGATAAGCTAAAGGACCCCGAATGGAAGCCGGATTTCGGTCCGGCGGAGTTTGTACCACGGACAGGAGCCATTGCCATAGGAGCCAGAAATTTCCTGGTAGCCTATAATGTAAATCTTAATACCACTTCAACCCGCCGTGCCAATTCCATTGCCTTCGACATACGGGAAGCCGGCCGCATTCTTCGTGAGGGTGACCCGGTATCCGGGCCCGTAATCAAGGATGAAAACGGTGAGCCGGTGCGCATTCCGGGATCACTCCAGAAGGTCAAGGCCATAGGCTGGTACATAGAGGAGTATGGGATCGCTCAGATCTCAATCAATCTTACTGATATTACAGTAACCCCCATTCATGTTGCCTTTGATGAAGTATGCAGGAAAGCCGAAGAGCGCGGAATGCGGGTTACCGGTTCTGAACTGGTGGGCCTCGTCCCCTTCTCCGCCCTCTATGAAGCCGGTAAGCACTATTTAAGGAAGCAACAAAGATCCACCGGCATTCCCGACAAAGAAATACTGAAGATTGCTGTAAAATCACTCGGCCTGGATGACCTGAAGCCTTTCAATCCCGAAGAAAAGATCATTGAATATATTCTAGCCTCGGAAGAGAAGAATCCCTTGATCAACATGACTCTTTCGGAATTCACAGATGAAACAGGCTCTGAGTCACCCGCTCCGGGCGGAGGATCCATTGCCGCATACATGGGATCACTCGGCGCTGCACTTGGTACAATGGTAGCCAACCTCTCCGCACACAAACGTGGCTGGGATGACCGGTGGGAAGAGTTTTCCGGATGGGCTGAAAAAGGTATGCTCTATGTGAAGTCCCTCAGACTATTAGTGGATGAAGATACCCGCGCCTTTAACAGGGTTATGGATGCTTTTGGTATGCCAAAGAATACACCGGAAGAAAAACAACACCGAAAAGCCGCTGTTCAGGAGGCAACCAGGCAGGCGACTCTCGTGCCGTTTAAAGTGATGGGACTGGCATTGGAGTCTATGGAAGTTCTTGAGGCCATGGCCAATTCCGGAAATCCAAACTCAGTTACTGATGCAGGGGTTGGGGCGATGGCTTCCCGTTCCGCAGTATCAATGCGAAAGACTTGGATGACCGAGATTTTGCAACAGAGATCCTTGAAAAAGTTGAACGCCTGGAATTGCAGGCAAAGGCAACCGAAGACCGGATACTCGCTATCGTTAGTAAGAAACTACAGTAAGCTCAGGAGTCTGATCTGCTGAAATTCAAGCAATTCTCTAAACCGGCCAAACGCCGGTTTTTTTGTGCACGTATTGTGTGCACGCACGCATTTACTGTTAGCGCAAACACAGGTACAGTAAGAAAAACAACATTTTTTCTACAATGAATTAATATCTTTCTAACTTCACGGTTCTTGTATCCAAAATTTTGTTGGAATTCTTTACTAACTAAAACTGTTTCATATGAAAAGATTCACTTTTCTGCTTGCACTCCTGGCTTTAGTCAGCTGGCAGGTGAGCCTTGCCCAGAACCGAAAAATTTCTGGGACAATCACCGACGCTGCCTCCGGCAAGACCTTGCCAGGTGTAAACGTAATGGCCAAAGGCTATTCCGGTGTTGGAACCATTTCCAACGACCAGGGTCAGTACATTATCCTGGTGCCTGACAACACCGAGAGGCTTCAATTCTCCTTCATCGGAATGAAAACCCTGGAGGTAATCATTGCTGACCAAACGGTTATTAACGTGAAAATGGAAGACGACGTGCTGGGGCTTGCCGAAGTTGTCGTCACCGGCCTGGGGGTTTCCAGGGAAAAAAAGGCACTGGGTTATTCAGTGCAGGATGTCAAAGGGGACGAACTTGCCAAATCGCGTGAACAAAACATTGTCAACACGCTGCAGGGAAAGGTTGCCGGGGTTAACATTACAAACTCTTCAGGTGCTGTGGGAAGTTCATCGCGTATAGTAATCCGCGGTAACAACTCCCTTACCGGCAACAACCAGCCTCTTTTTGTCGTCGACGGTGTTCCTGTCAGCAACAGCTACACCAGTCTGGGGGCATATGGCGGTATCGACTACGGGAATGCTATCCAGGATATGAACGCTTCAGATATCGAAAACATCTCCGTTCTGAAAGGCGCCAATGCTGCGGCAATTTATGGCTCTCTAGCCAACAACGGGGTTATACTTATAACCACCAAAAAAGCAAAAGGGAACCAGGGACTGGGTATAACCTTTGAATCCGGTGGAATGTTCGACAGGCCACTGATCTTCCCTGACTACCAGGACCTTTACGGTCAGGGTTATGGAGGTGAGTTCGCTTACATCGACGGTAATGGCGGCGGTATTAATGATAACGTGGATGAAAGTTGGGGACCGGCATTGGATGGACGCATGATCACCCAATTCAATTCACCTTATGATCCGGTTACCGGAATTCGCACCCCCACCCCCTGGGTTCCTACCGATAATGATATTACTTCGGTATTCCAGCTTGGTACCCAGTTCACCAATACCCTGTCACTGACCAAAAGTACCGACAAGACAAACCTTCGTTTGTCACTTTCGAATTTTAGTCAGACGGGTACTCTGCCAAACACAACCCTTACCAAGAATACCATTAATTTCAGCGGATCAACTTATCTGTCCCAGAAATTCAGCATCTCGGTAAGCGGAACCTATGTTCATAATACCGGAGTTATTCCTGGCAACGGCTACAGTAGTGCCAACATCCTTCAACAGTCATCCTGGTCGGGACGCCAGGTAGATTATCTTGACCTGAAAAACAATTGGGATAAAATCGATCCGGTTTCAAAAAAACCTTATAACTGGAACCATTCTTATCATGATAATCCATACTGGACCCTGAATAAGAACACAAACCAAAGGACCCGCGACCGCTTGTTCGGTAACTTTAACCTGCAGTATGACTTTACGGATTATCTGAACCTGCGGGCAAATGTGGGTACCGACCTGTACTTTGAAGAAGTGATGGAACAAAGGGCAAAAATGTCCAATGACTGGCCATTGGGTACTTTCAATGCCTACACCAATCTGGCAAATGAAACCAATGCCAATATCCTGCTGTCCTTCAATAAGGACATTACCGAGGATGTTAGTCTTGCCGCAACAGCGGGTGCTAACCTTATGCATGCCTATGGAAGGTTCCAGTCAACCAATGTGGCTGAACTGATCGTTCCTGATTTGTACGCTGTGAGCAATGCAGCTGCAACCCCAACCACGGGTCTGGCATTCAGCCAGAAGGAGATACAGTCTCTGTTTGCTACTGCCAGTTTCGGTTTTAAAAGATGGCTTTATGTTGACGTAACCGCACGTAACGACTGGTCATCAACTTTACCGGTCGGCAGCAATTCCTATTTCTATCCTTCAGTTTCAACCGGTATTGTACTGACCGAAGCCCTGGGTATCAAAAACGATTTCCTGAGCTATGCTAAACTGAGAGCAGGTTGGGCACAGGTTGGTTCCGATACCGATCCCTACCAGTTAAAAGGCACATTCGGTTCTGCACAGCCCTTCTTTGGAAATCCTTCTCTGGGTTATACAGGCACGATTCCACCTCTTGACCTGAAACCAGAAAGAACTTCCTCCATGGAATTCGGTACCGATCTGAAATTACTGAAGAACAGGTTGGGAGTCGATTTTACCTGGTATAAGGATAATACCACCGACCAGATCATGCAGATCGCCGTTTCCTCCACTACTGGCTTCGGCTCCAAAATGATCAACGCCGGTGAAATTCAAAACTCGGGTATCGAGCTGTTACTGACCGCTCGTCCCGTCCAGAGCAAAAAATTCAACTGGGATGTAACGGTAAACTATGGCCGCAACCGGTCGCAGGTTATCAGCCTTGCCGAGGACCTTACCTTCCTGAACCTCTACGCAGGATCCTGGGGAATGCAGGTGCAAGCCCGTCCGGGAATGCCTTATGGCATAATGTATGGTCGTGGTATTGTTCGTGAAACCAAGGAAATTGAAACCGATGCCAACGGTAATGAACTGATCCATTATACTGGCCGGCCACTGGTTAACCCCACTAACGGTATGTATATCAGATCGTCACAGGACATCATCCTGGGTAACGTTACTCCCGATTTTACCGGTGGTATACGTAACTCTTTCTCTTTTGGCGACTTTGATTTCAGCTTCCTGGTTGACTTCCGCAGCGGTGGCGATATGTATTCAGTCACCAAATGGTTCGGATGCTATTCCGGCGTCCTCGAAGAAACTGCCGCTCTTAACGTGAACGGTAAGAACGTAAGGGATCCGCTCGAAGAAGGCGGTGGAGTACTCGCAGACGGTGTTTATGGTAAAGTAGGTGCCGATGGTACCATCATTTATCTGGACATTGAAGGTAAAGAAGTAACCAGCCCTATCGAGAACACTGCAGCATTCGCAGGAGCACAGGATTTCTTTGAAGGATTCTGGGGAAAAACCGAGATGGGTATCTATGATGCCAGCTTCGTAAAACTTCGTGAATTCAACCTCGGCTATACGTTCAAACCCGATTGGGTTAAAAAAGTAGGATTCAGCTCTGTGAATCTGTCACTGATCGGCCGTAACCTGTGGATCATCTGGAAAAACATGCCTCATATTGATCCTGAAAACTCATTCAGCGCCGGTAACGTACAGGGTGTTGAAAGTAATATGATCCCCACCTCAAGAAGCATTGGATTTAACCTGAGGATCACCCTGTAAAATCAGCTATAATGAAAACAGTAAATCGAAGAGCAATGAAAAAAATCGCAAAAATATCTCTGATCCTTCTCTTCACGCTAGGTCTTGGACTCTCATGTACCAAGAACTTTGAAGAGATGAATACGAGCCCAAACTCTCCGACCGACGTTCCGGCTATCAACGTTTTCACCAATGTTGAGGTGAGCACTGTCGGGCAGTGGCTTGGAGGATGGATTCAGCACACCTACCTGGGATGCTGGAGCCAGCAATGGACCAAGATCCAGTATATTGATGAGGACAAATACCAATTAAGGGCTGCCCAGATGGATGACTTTTTCGGAACGCCATATTCCGGGGCTTTGAAAAACCTTAAAATAGTTCTTGACAAGACATCCGACTATGCTGCCACCACTGATGATTTCAGGGATGATGGGCTGCATGCGGCTGCTATGATCCTGACCGCCTGGAATTACGCTCAGCTCACCGACTGTTTCGGTGATGTTCCATACTTCAATGCCGTTCAGGGTTTTGAAGCAGATGGAGATCTGACACCAGCGTATGACTCTCAGGAATTAATCTACAAATCACTGATTGATACCGTATTAGTAAAAGCAAATGAGATTCTTGCCGGTGCCAATGAGAATTTTGGGAGTGGTGACCAGATTTATGGCGGTGACCCTGCCTTATGGAGAAAATTTGGAAACTCCCTGCGCATGAGACTTTTGAACCGCGCCAGTGATGCCTGGCCGCAAGCTGATGAAAAGATTCATGCAATGCTGGCTGATGCTGCAACCTGGCCGGTTATGACCAGTAATGATGATAATGCAAAACTGGCTTATCCCGGTGCAGCCCCATACAAGAATCCAATTTATAACACCCTGTTCACACGTACCGACCAGGGTATCTCCCAGACATCGGTAGATTTCATGAAGCTTCGCAACGATCCGCGCTTGCCGGTCTTTGCCCAGCCGCGCAGTCTGGACGGCGATTTTGTCGGCCAACAGAACGGTGCAGCACGCCAGCCTCCGATTCCTAAGAGATCACTCCTTGGCATTGCTATTGCCTATAGTCCCGACGCTGCCCTAAACATCCTCCAATACAGCGAGGTTGAATTCTACATCGCTGAGCATAAAGTCAGGATGGGCGAAAATGGCAAGGTAAACTACGAGAACGGAATCAAAGCAAGTCTTGATTACTGGGGAGTTGGTGACGGAGCCGATGCATACCTTGCCGATGCTAAAGTTGCCTACGATCAATCCAAAGCCATTGAGCTTATCACTGAGCAAAAATGGATTGCAATCTTTGGACAGGGCGTTGAGGCATTTGCAGAAATCCGCAGGACGCACACCCCGTCAAGGATTTTTGAATATGAACTCGAAGCCACAGAGTACCCGGGACGCGGTTTGCCACTTCGCCTTGCTTACTCACCTGCTGAAGAAAGTTACAATGGCAAGAACCTGAATGAGGCTAAAACCCGCCAGGGTATCGAAAGCATTGATAACGGCATGTTTGGCGCAAAGGTTTGGTGGGATACAAAAATGCACCCGATCTCATCTGTCAAAGATCCGCAGATCGATTACTAGCCAGTTTGGAATAAACAAAAAGCCCCGCATTTGCGGGGCTTTTTTTTTACATGGCCCATTTCCAGAGCAGCCACTCTATTTTTAATGTATCTTTTACAGTCCGTTCCAGCCAGAATTCCGTGTAAGCGCAACGATTAATTCTCCATCGCGAAATAACAGTATCCTTGGTTGCTAGGTCAATAATGGCAAACTCAATCGAATCCCGGTCGGAATATAAGGTCCAGATCCCTCCCTCAACCAGTTTTGGGTACCAAACTGTAGCATTGAAGTTATGATTCCAGGTAAAAACCCCTCCATTCATGTCCCTGTCATAAATAAAATCTAACCGCTGGAACATATAGTGCTTCGTAGAATCCTGGCCGCCATATAAAACCCGGTCGAAATACCAGTTTCCTGCAATTCGCTTTTCAACCGAGTAGAGGCTTAAAACAGGGCCATCATCAAATTGTTTGCATCCGGGCAGAAACAATACGGTGAGAAACAGGGGTATCAATATTTTTTTCATCGTGCTATTTTTGCTCATTCATCCAGCTAAAAATCCTTACCAGATCCGTTTCGCGATGAATTCGGAAACGCATGGTTTTCATTTGCTCCAAAAGGCCCGGAATACTCTTTTGAAAAATCCGTGACAGGCTCCTTGCCGATCCAGGAAGGGCCTCAGGAACAGGCATCGCTTCGGACTGATAATACCAGCTCTCTGTTTTCACAAACCGGTCGGTTGAATTCTGACAGTGATACGGGGTTACCGGATCTCTACCCGCATCGAGACGAGCCCCGTGAAGCTTAAGGAGACGGTAAGGACCGTCAACCATTACTTCGAAATAGGCATACTGCTGGTTTTCGTTGATCACAAACGACAAATATTCGAATCGCCGGTTTTCAAGCCACACGGCTGCAACCTTATAGGGGTTGGAAACAGCAAAAGTATCCTTCAGGTATATAAACTGCATTTCATTGCCGTATATATTGTACCGCATTCTGAACGGTGAAGGGACTGAATCGGTTTTCAACTGAATAGCACCATTGATCCATTCATCACTTAAATATGGCGACCCTTTGATTTCGGTATACCTGCCTTCTGGCTGAATATGATATGCGATACGGGACCCATCAAAACCGGTTGAAAAAATTTCCACATACTTAAGTGGAGCATTTTCTATTGTCTGGCATCTGGCATAACCAAAGGCCACCAACCATGAAAAAAAGAGGATAACTAAGGTCTTCATGACCGTAAAAGTAGCGTTTTATCCCGGATACTGTTAAAGAATCGTTAATCTCAGAGCCAGTTGCGTGGGATTTAGTACTTTTGGGCCTACTATCTGAAAATGAACATTTTAATTTACTGAACAAATGAAAAACCTGATTTTTTCCGGCTTGCTTCTTTTTATGGTTTTAGGCGCCTGTCAGAACAAAAAAAACGCAGAACAACCCAAAGCAATTATTTCTGTTACGGAGGTCTCTGAAAAAGCCGGAGCCTATGTTGACCAACTGATCGAAGTTGATGGTATGGCTGTTCATGTTTGCAGGGAAAGCGGCAAGAGGCTGTTCCTGGGGGAAGAACAATTCAAGGTAATGGCTTCGGATCAGATTGGAAAGTTTGATGTAGCCCTCGAAGGTTCAGATATCGCAGCCATTGGTTATGTCCGCGAAAGCCGTATTGATGAGAACTATCTCGATGAATGGGAAAAAGAGCTTGCGGGTGCCGCACAGGTTAAAATAAAGGAAGAAGTACACACATACGAAGCTGAATCCAAAGGCGAAGATGAATCTGCAGCAACCACCCAGATGAAACAAATCCAAAACTATCGCGACCAGATTGCTGCCAGCGGAAAAGGTTACCTGTCATTCTACTCTCTCGAAGCTATCTCCGTTACTGAAAAAAAATAATCCAAACCCTAATGAAACTTAGAAAACTAAATTCGATCCTGCACCGGGATCTGGGATACCTGTTCTTTGGAATGAGTATTATCTATGCACTTTCAGGCATTGCATTGAACCATCTTCGTGATTGGAATCCCAACTACATTATTAAGAATTATACGGTTACGCTCAATGACTCCGTCACAAAAAGCGATATCGATAAGGATTGGGTGATATCCCTCCTGGAGGATCTTGACCTGAGCAAGGAATATAAGAAACACTATTTTCCTTCGGATCAGACCCTAAAGGTTTTCCTTTACCATGGTAATGTGGAGGTTAACCTCGCAACAAACAAAGGTTCCATGGAAATCATCAAAAAGCGGCCGGTGTTTAACCAGATGAATTTTCTGCACTACAATCCGGGAGTTTGGTGGAAATGGTTTTCAGACATTTTCTGCGTAGCCTGGATTATAATTGCCATCAGCGGGCTATTTATCATCCGCTCCGGAAAAAACAGCATAAAAGGCTGGAAAGGAATAACGTATACGGTTGTGGGGATTTTGATACCGCTAATACTGTTCCTTCTTTACGTATAAAAGGCAGAAGGCAGAGGGCAGAAGGCAAAAATTAGTCTAACGGACTTAAGACTCAAGAAATAGGTTAAGTAACAAGTTAGGGCAGAAGCAGTTTCTGCCCTTTTCCTTATTTCTTTTTACTAATTTTTGCCCTCTGCCTTCTGCCTTCTGCCTTTTGAATACTCCCGGGTCTACCACTCCTCCGGCAAAATATTATCCAGGCACTTGTTATAGAACCCCATCACCCGTTCGCTCATACCCATGCTTGAGAAGCCTCCGTCGTGGAACAGGTTCTGCATGGTAACCTTTCGGGTCAGATCGGAAAACAGTGTCAGGCAGTAATCTGCGCATTCTTCAGCCGATGCATTGCCCAGCGGTGACATGCGGTGTGAGTAGTCATACAGTCCGTCAAAACCTCGAACCCCGCCGCCTGCAGTGGTAAAGGTCGGCGATTGGGATACGCTGTTAACCCGTACCTTTTTCGATCGACCGTAAATGTAACCGAAGCTCCTGACGATACTTTCCAGCAGCGACTTGGCCTCAGCCATGTCATTGTACCCATAGAAAGTGCGCTGCGCAGCAATATACGAGAGGGCAACCACCGATCCATACTCGTTGATCGCATCCATTTTCTTTGCTACCTGGAGGAGTTTATGAAGTGAAAGAGCCGAGATGTCAAGGGTTTGCTGAAAATAACGATAATCGAGGTTGTCATAGGAATGCTTCTTCCTGACGTTTGGTGACATCCCGATCGAGTGCAGGATAAAGTCGAGCTTTCCGCCCAGTATTTCCTGGGAGCGCTCCAGTGCAACCGTCAGATCTTCAACACTGGTTGCGTCAGCTGCAATGATCTCGCTTCCGGTTTTCGCAGCCAGCTTGTCCATTTCACCCAGTCTCAGTGCAAAAGGTGCATTGGTCAGAACAAACTTTGCGCCCTCTTCATGAGCCTTTTCTGCAACCTTCCATGCAATGGACTTGTCATTAAGTGCCCCGAAAATCAGGCCGCGTTTTCCTTCGAGTAAGTGATGTGACATGAATGTAGATTTTGGTTTACGAAACTATAACAATTTATTGTTGAAATGGTTGAAATGGTGTAGGGGCGGACCCGTGGTCCGCCCTTCATGGTCATTTCTTCAGCAGAACCCTGGCATTCTGAATCGCCTCCTGCGTAATTTTCTCTCCTGAGAGCATTTTAGCCAGCTCCATGATGCGTTCCTCATTTTCAAGCCTCCGGATGGAGGTATGTGTTGATGTATCATCATCAAACTTATATACCAGGTAATGGTGATCACCTTTGGAGGCAACCTGGGGCAGATGCGTAATATTCAAAATTTGCCGGCCCGATGAGAGCCTGACCATTAAGTTGCCGACCTTATCGGCGATATCCCCTGACACTCCGGCATCGATTTCATCAAAAATCACAGTAGGTACTGCCAGGGAATCACTGATCAGGGATTTGATGCTCAGCATCAACCGGCTGGTCTCACCACCCGAAGCAACCCGTATGAGCTCCTCGGGAACCTGGTTTTTGTTGGCAGCAAATAAAAACCGGATTTCGTCCTTCCCATCAGCCAGCAATTCATCCGACTGCCTGTGCTCAACCCTGAATGTAGCATTAGGCATCCCCAGGTCACGTGCGAGAGCGGTAACCTTACTCTCAAAACCAGGCGACACGTTTTTTCTTGCCAGGGTCAGGGCTCCTGCCTTTTCAGTCAACTCCGTAAAAAGCACTTTCCTTTCTGCCATCACCCTCTGCAATTCATCATCCGAGGTCTCTATCCCTGCCAGCCTTTGGTTATACTGGTCCCGCAGGTCGATCAACTCCGTGACCGATACCACGTGATGCTTTCGCAAAAGATTATTAATGAGGTCAATGCGTTCAATAATGATAATCAGCCTGTCCGGATTTGATTCGACGTGATCCAGGAGAATGTTCAACTCCCGTGCCGTTTCCTGAATTTCCAGGTAAATCGACTGAAGTCGTGAAACGGGTTCCGCAAGGTTGTGCAGATAGGCTGATACAGACTGAAGTCCGGCCACCACCTGTTTCAGTCTCGTTTCGATTGCATCCTCTGATTCATGCAGGATTTGCACGGATTCCGTGAGACGGAGTTGTATGTCGCCGGCATGCTCGAGTAATTCCTGCTCCTCTTCCAGGGCTTCCAGCTCGCCTGCAGAAAGGGAAGCCTGGTCGAGCTGTGAAAATTGAAACTCAAGATAATCCTGGTCAGCCCGGGAGCGGGCCAATGCTTCTGTCAGGCCCTGCACCTTTTTATCCAGCCCCTTCAAAGCTTGATATCCCGCCGTATAGTCGGCAACCCGGGAGGATAATCCGCCGAACTGGTCAATCACATGCAAGGCATATCCGGGGTCGTTAAGCATAAGATTCTGATGCTGTGAATGGATGTCAACCAGCATCAGGCCAAGATCGCGCAGAAGATTTAAGTTAACGGGCGTGTCATTAATAAAAGCCCTTGATTTTCCCTGAGGTGTGATCTCACGCCTTACAATGACCGTGGAATCATAATCCAGTTCATTTGCCTCGAAAAAGCCCCCATACCCCAGGCCCCGCACCTCAAACCCCGCCTCAATGATGCACTTCTGGCTCTTATCCTTCAGAACCTGGCTGTCCGCCCGGTTTCCCAGTATCAGGCCCAGAGCACCCAGCAATATAGATTTTCCGGCTCCTGTCTCACCCGTAATCATGTTAAGCCCCTCCCGGAATTCGACCTCCAGGCTGGTAATCAACGCATAATTACTCACAGACAGGGACTTTAGCATAGGCTCCAATCGTCAATCGTAAATCGTCAATCGTAAATCAGTTCCCCGCTTTCGCTATCCGGTCCCACTTGGCCATATTTCCGGGATCCACCTCTTTCAAGGCAGTGATCACACGGTTCTTTTCATCAGGGTAACTTTGCGTGAAGATATTTACAATTTCATCAGATTTTGCAGTGAAAAATATCTGGAAGATAATGGCAGTCGGGTTCTCCCGGTAGGCCGGCCTCAGTTCGGTAATCGCTTCAGCAATTTCCGCGCGGCCTTCATCGAGGCGCTCCGACATCCGGTCGATGCCCAACCGGTGATACCGGTACATACAGGAACGCATTGCGCTGTATTTATTATTCATGAGATTCTCAATTAGCCAATACCGGTTTTTGGTATTCTCAAATGCCTTCCAGCCTGTCTGCTGTGAGTTCTGTGCATTTGTAACAATAGCCTCTGCCCGCTGGAAAAAAAGAGTACCACCCTCCGGAGAGAAAGAATCATAATCAAGCCCGATAATCAGGTTCGCATAGAATGCAAGTATAGAAACCAGGTTGGAGGTGAACTGGGTCTCATTGAACCGCAGCGGCTCAAAATCGGTATACTTAAAATTAATATCATTATCCCTGTGGTTAAACATGACCGTGGTCAAAGAGGTATTGAATACGGGCCGGCTCGACTGAATCTGGAGGGATCCCTGAAATTCATCGTCTGAGATCCTCTCCGTGATGTTGAACATGAGCTGGCACTGTATCCTCTCCTCATTCTTGTAAATATGGTCGGTCCAGCTCTGATTGTTCATGAATTCCATAATGGCTTTTTGCATGTTGTCATACACTTCACGGTTCGAACCCTGGATCTGCTGGGCTACTACACTTACCATGCAATTGAGTTCCTGGGCCCGAACACCAGCTGCAAGGGCAATTATGGAAAATATCAGAAAAATTTTACGCTTGAGTCCCATCATTCATCAGTTTATAAATCGCATCAGCAATATCGGTTGCAACTTCTCTCTTCGGTTTTAACTCAAAATCCAGGCGATTATTGTCTTTACTGATAATTGTGATTTGGTTGGTTTCCACGTTAAACCCGGCGCCGGGGTCCCCGAGTGTGTTCAGAACAATCAGGGCGAGATTCTTGGCAAGAAGCTTCTTTTCTGCATTCGCAATGCCATTGTCGGTTTCCAGCGCGAAACCGGCAAGGAACTGGCCCGGTAATTTTTTCTTTCCAGCAACAGCGGCAATATCGGTGGTTGGGATAAGTGCAAGAGACAGGTTTTCTATGGTTCTCTTGATTTTATGCTGTGCAGGCGCTGCAGGTGTATAGTCGGCAACAGCCGCCGCGAAAATCAGGATATCCATGTCCGGTTGCAGCTGGTCAACGGCCGCTGCCATCTCGCTGGCAGTTTCCACAGAATGAACCCTGATGGCATTATGAATGGTTTTTAAGGAAACAGGGCCCGATACCAGGTCAACCCTGGCTCCCTCAGAAGCCAGAACTTCTGCAAGGGCATAACCCATTTTTCCTGAAGAGTGATTTCCGATAAACCGCACCGGATCAATGCGTTCAAATGTTGGACCGGCGGTAATCAGGACTCTCTTCCCGCTAAACCTGCTTTTTTTTTTAAAGTAATCGTGGAGCCAGGATACTATTTTCTCCGGTTCTTCCATTCTCCCTTTACCTTCCAAACCGCTTGCGAGTTCACCGGTGGCCGGCTCGATAATCAGGTTTCCGCGTGACTGCAGCAGCCTCATATTCTCCCGGGTTGACGGATGTGCAAACATATCAAGGTCCATGGCCGGGGCAATCACCACAGGGCACCGGGCCGAGAGATAGGTCGTCAGCAAAAGATTATCACAGATGCCGTGAGCCATTTTGGCCATGGTATTAGCCGTGGCGGGCGCTATCAGCATCATATCGGCCCATAAGCCCAGCTCAACATGGGAATTCCAGGAACCGTCATCATGACGAAAGAAATCGGTCAGAACGGTATTGTTGGAGAGAGTACCCAGTGTAACAGGGGTAATGAACTCCTTTGCATAAGGGGTAAGGATAACCTTTACCTCGGCGCCTTCCTTCCGAAGCAGCCGTGTAAGGTAGGCCGACTTATATGCAGCGATGCTTCCGGTAACACCCAGTATGAACTTCTTACCACGCAGCATAACCGGTTATTTTACAATTACTCCTCGACGGCGGTTGCCTCAGGAGCCCTGAAATAAACCTTGCCATCCAGAAATTCCTGCGTGGCAATCAGGGTCGGTTTCGGAAGACGTTCGTAGAATTTCGAGATCTCAATCTGCTCGCGATTTTCAAAAACTTCTTCCAGATTATCGGTGAATGAAGCAAATTCTTCCAGCTTGGTATTCAACTCCTGTTTAAGTTCCACACTGATCTGGTTTGCGCGCTTCGCCAGAATGGCAACGGTCTGATAAACATTCTCCGTATTGCGGTCGAGATCATCCAGATTTCGCGTAATGGTGGTCAGGGGTGCATTGCTCTTTTTGTAATCCATATTCTTGGGCCAGTTAATTCAGATTATTATTTCAGATACTTAGAAGCGGTTGCATATATACGCTCAGCCTCCTTTAAATGTTTGGATTCGGGAAATTCATCATGGAAATTGAGGTAAGCCTCCGAAGTAGCCTGAAACCTCTCCTTCACCTTAAGGGTCACCGAATTCTTTGCAAGCTCGTTATTCGCCTTGAGCAACAGGAACAGCAGTTCTTCACGATACTGGGTATCCGGGTACTCTTTCAGGCTATTCTCAATGGCTGTGATGGCAGCCTTAAACTCACTCAGTTTAAAATAGAGGCTGGCATTGTCAAATGATTTCTTTACCAGCTTGTCCCGCAGTTCATCGATCAAGCGGTTGCATTCCGCAACTCTCGTACTGGTGGGATTCTGATTCATAAACATCTGCAACTCATCAATGGCCTTCAATGTGTTTGACTGATCAAGGCTGGAACCTGGCGAATCCTCATAATAGCAATAAGCGATCATAAAGGCGCACTCCTCAGCCTTGGAGGAATTTGGATGCGAAACGACAAAATTCTTGAAATAGTAGCCCGCCATGATATAATCCTGCTGGTTAAAATAGCAGTAGGCATAACGGTATTCTACCTCCTCGGCCTTTTCGGTTCCACGATAAACAGGTATCAGCTCCTCAAAAAGGGTGGATGCCCTGGTATAATCCTTCTTATCGTAGTACTCGTTGGCTTTCTTGTACTTAAGGTCGTAATCATTGCTGGTTAATACCTTCTGATATTCACTGCATGAAAAAAGAGAAAACACCAGTAAGCCAGCGAGTAAGTATCCGGTTCTCAATTTTTTAAACATGGCGCAAAGATAGAAAAATTTGCGGTATTTATACTGAAAAAACGGAGCCCGGAAAAATTGTAATTTTGCACGCATCACTCTAACTAATTAAGAAAACCGTGGACGTATTTGAAAAAATCAGGACGAATAAAGGGCCCCTCGGACAGTATGCCAAGGATGCCCATGGATACTTTGTTTTCCCGAAACTTGAAGGTGAGATTAAACCCCGCATGACTTTCCGCGGTAAAGAAGTTCTTACCTGGAGCCTCAACAACTACCTCGGCCTGGCCAATCACCCGGAAGTAAGGGCGACGGATGCCAGCGCTTCTGCCGAATGGGGACTGGGTTACCCGATGGGCGCCCGGGCTATGTCGGGCCACACCCGCCAGCATGAGATCCTCGAGGAGCAGCTTGCTGCTTTTGAGGGAAAAGAGAAATCCTACCTCCTCAACTACGGCTACCAGGGAATGGTTTCGGTCATTGATGCCCTGCTCGACCGCAAGGACGTTGTAGTCTATGACTCTGAAGCTCATGCCTGCATTCTCGATGGCCTGCGGATGCATATCGGAAAACGGTTTGTGTATCCCCACAACAACATGGAGAATATGGAGAAACAACTCCAGAGAGCCGAAAAAATTGTGGCAACAACCGGCGGAGGTGTGCTTGTCATTACCGAAGGAGTTTTCGGAATGTCAGGAGACCTGGGTAAACTGGATGAAATCGTTAAACTGAAGTCAAAATATAAATTCCGCCTGCTGGTGGATGATGCCCACGGCTTTGGAACCATGGGAGCTACCGGTGCAGGAACCCCGGAACACTTCGGCGTACAGGATGATATCGACCTCTACTTCGGAACCTTTGCCAAGTCGATGGCCCTCATCGGAGGCTTTGTCGCCGGTCCGGCTGAAGTCATTGACTTCCTTCAGTATAACATGCGTTCGCAGATCTATGCCAAGTCGCTGCCCATGCCGATCGTTATCGGCGCCATGAAAAGACTCGAACTGCTCAGAACCAAACCGGAACTCAAGGCCAAACTCTGGAAGGTGGTCAATGCACTCCAGACCGGCCTGAAAGCCAAAGGATTCAACCTTGGCAACACCGAATCCCCGGTTACCCCGGTATTCCTGCAGGGTACACCGCATGAGGCCGCCAACATGGTATTCGATCTGCGGGAGAATTACGGAGTATTCTGCTCTATCGTGATCTATCCGGTTGTACCAAAGGATGTTATCATGCTCCGACTGATCCCGACGGCTGTTCACAGCCTGGAGGATGTTGAATACACGATCAACGCTTTCTCGGAAATTCATCATAAACTGGTGAATAAGGCTTATGACCCTAATAAGATTACGGGATTCTAAGAAGAAAGACTAAAGAATAAAGAACAAAGATTGGGGGGAGCGAAGGCTCGCCCCTTTTTTTTACTTTTAACCGGAGTAATACTGGAAAAATGAAAATAACTGCTGTTATCCTGATGTGGTGTGTGGCCCTTGTGTTACCGGACGGTTTATCGGGCCAAAATAAAAAAGAGTTTTCGTGGATGAAAACACAAGATAGCCTGACATTATTTCAGGAAACTGGGAATGGAGGGAGACAGGTAGTCTGGCAATTCAACTATTTCCCCGACCGGCGGACCTTCTTTCATCCGGTCTTTTCTCCCGATGGAACCCTGCTGACGGCTGAAGCGCCGATAGATCATCCCTGGCACCTCGGCCTCTGGTTCTGCTGGAAGTATATTAACGGCCTGAACTACTGGGAGTACAAAGGGGATTCAAAACTGGCGCTGAGCGAAGGAAAGACCGGTTTGCAGCAGATCCGGATCAGCACCCGCCGGGATGGATCCGCCCTGATAAAGCTTGAGATCGCCTATCATCCATGGGATTCGGCCGATTCCGTAGTTATGAAGGAGACGCGCATCATCAGGGCGGGAGCTCCGGCGGCCGACGGCTCCTATACCCTTGATTTTCAGCATAAATTCACTGCGGCAACCGACGTGCTTCTTGAGCGCACACCCCCGCAAACCAGTCCGGGTGGTGTAAGTTGGGGTGGCTATGCTGGTCTCTCCGTACGGTTCGATCAGAAGTTGTCGGACCCCAATTATTTCAGCAGCGAAATGGATTCCATGGTCAGCGGGACACGCACCGGGTGGGTCGCCGCGAACCTTAAAAACGATAAGGGCAAAACCGTTCAGATGGTGATCATTGAAAACAACCTGAACCCGCGCTACCCCACCCCCTGGTACTGCATTAACCGCCCGGCCGAGAAGTTCTGGTACTACAATGCGGCCATCCTGTATCACGATGGATTGAAGCTGAAGAAGGGCGAGACGATGACGCTTCGGTACGCGGTGTTGGTTCCGGCCATGCCGTTGACGAAAAGAGAAATTGAAGGCAGGAGGGCAGAAGGGCAGGAGGGCAAAAAGTAAAGTACTTAAAGTTTAAGTTCTTAAGACTTTACTTTTTGCCCTCCTGCCCTCCTGCCCTTCTGCCCTATCCAAGGTATCGTTCCGCATCCAGCGCCGCCATGCACCCCGATCCGGCTGCCGTGATGGCCTGGCGGTAGTGCTTATCCTGAACATCGCCGCAGGCGAATACTCCCGGAACATTGGTTTTGGTTGTACCCGGAACCGTATTTATGTAGCCGGTTTCATCCATATCCAGGTAGGGTGCAAAGATGTCGGAATTGGGTTCATGCCCGATCGCAACAAAGAAGCCCGTAATATCCTTGCGAACATCTTCCCCTTTTGAATTAGTCAGGATGACCCCTTCAACCGTCTGGCCACCAACAATTTCCTTGGTAACATGCTCATAAAGCACCTCGATATTTGCGGTTCGGGTAACCCGGTCCTGCATGGCTTTGGAAGCCCGAAGGAAGGGTTTACGAACGATCAGGTAAACTTTCCTGCAGAGTCCGGCCAGGTAGGTGGCCTCTTCGGCCGCGGTATCACCTCCGCCCACAACGGCAACATCCTGACCGCGATAGAAGAATCCGTCGCAGGTGGCGCAGGCTGACACGCCTGAACCCTTGAATTTCTCTTCCGATTCCAGGCCCAGATATTTAGCCGTGGCACCCGTGGCAATGATCACGGCATCCGCCTCAATCAGGAAGTCTTCATCGATCCAGACCTTGTGTTTCGGGCCCGTAAAATCTGTTGCTGTAGCCAATCCCCAGCGCACCTCCGTTCCGAACCGCTCGGCTTGCTTCTGTAGGTCGACCATCATTTCCGGACCCGTCACTCCTTCCGGATACCCCGGAAAATTATCCACTTCCGTGGTCGTTGTCAGCTGTCCACCGGCCTGCAAACCCTGGTATAATACCGGCTTGAGATTGGCGCGGGCCGCATAGATTGCAGCGGTGTATCCGGCCGGGCCGGATCCGAGGATCAGGACATGGACATGTTCTTTTACTTCCTGCGTCAGTGGCTTGCCAGCCGGCTGACTTTCTGTGTTGAGGGTACCGAATTGGATCATGGGGATGTACGATTTACGATTTACGATTTACGATTTACGATTTACGAATGGGTGTCAGGTTTCGGGTATCGGGTATCAGGAAGAGAGTTCTGGCGCCCGATACCTGATACCCGACACCCGATACCCAATTTATTTCCTGCCAATTTTTCAGTTTCAAGTTAATCATTTTACGGATTCAGGTTTGCCAAAAATCGTACCGCAATCTTTTGCCTTGAGAAAATCGAAAAAAACTCTAAATTTGCATCCCACACTCACACCCTCCCCCGTTCACACCCACACCTCACACCCACACCCACACCCACCTTCGGGATGTAGCTCAGCCCGGTTAGAGTACTCGTCTGGGGGGCGAGGGGTCGAGAGTTCAAATCTCTCCATCCCGACTGAGAAGAAAGGACTTGCAGGATGACTGCAGGTCCTTTTTGTTTGGGTGGCATGACTTCCTCAATACAGAAACCCAAACAACCAAAGTGGAATAGATAAATCTTATCCGGCTTTGAGAGGTAGCCATTTCCCATGGCGTCGGTATTCAGCATGTTTATTATCCTGGCGGATCCCAGATGATCCAGGTACTGTATCACTGACGTCCGGGTTGACAATATCTGTTGGCTGAGTTTTTGAATATTTGGCTTGAATGGTACGGAAGTGGCAACCAGATAAAGCAGCTTCTTTAGCTTATGAATGTTTGCATACTCAATGTTTACGGAAGAAGGTGGCACCTTTGATAGCTATAAGCCGGTTCGACCAATCATTCGTTTTCAGGTTCCATATTATGCTTTTTACAAAGAGCAC
This sequence comes from uncultured Porphyromonadaceae bacterium, assembly GCA_964512915.1. Classification (GTDB taxonomy): domain Bacteria; phylum Bacteroidota; class Bacteroidia; order Bacteroidales; family UBA12481; genus UBA12481. The sequence continues at coordinate 4,136 of CAZEKJ010000022.1, read as the reverse complement.
ATATATATGTTTTTTGCTCTTTACAGAGAACAAACGGCAAAATTATCAGAGAAAACTCACAAAAAAAGCAGGATCACGTTTCCATGACCCTGCTTTCCTTAAATGAATTTCTGATTTACCTCATCAGTTAACGATTAGCTTAACAATTTTTGAGAAACCTGCATCAGTGATCATTTTAACCATATAGATTCCATTGGTAAGATTATGGGTGTCTATTTCGACCCGGTAATCTTCACCGGCTTCTACGGAATTATTAAAGACTGATTGAATGGTTTTCCCGGTCATATCCACCAAGGTTATTGTTGCCGTTGTCTCTTCTTCGATTGTGAACTCAACATTAACGATTCCATGGGAAGGATTGGGAAAAACCTTAATCTCGGTTGCAGCCACGAAACTGTTTTCCGGATCGAGAAGACCTGATTTCAAACAAGGTCCCAGGCAATCACCGTGAGCCAGGTGCGCCGGAAGTGCATTTAAATTTACAGAGATAGTTTTCCCATTATGGCAAATAGAAATTTTGTTTTTAACAATTAGATGCTCTATCGCAGCAAAATTCGTGGCCGGGCAGTCTGCGCAACTTGCAGCAGGCTGAAACCCGATCAATTCCGGTTCAGCATCTAAACCATTATCCAGGTAGGGTATGTTGTTGACATTCCCGGTGACAGCTGCACCAATCGCACTCAGATTGTTTGAGCCCCACCAGTTACAAGTGGCATCAATCGGACCCGCAGTCAGGTTTTTTAAGGTGGCTAAGCTGTTGCCGTGAACCTGAACATTCGTGACAGTCCCAGTTCCTATGTTACGGACATAGATTTGAAATGGCGTTCCCGTTGTTGCGATAGCATTGCCCTCTATCAGAACGTTATTCAGATTTGGACTCGACATATCTAAGTCATACGCATAAATGTAGATAACTGGAAAAGCAGTGGAGGGAGTACCATCTATCTGGTTATTCTTGATAGTTAATCCAGTTTCAGAACGTCTAGCGCTGCTGAAGATGGCTCCTATATATGGAGTTGCTAAATGAATAATATTATCCTCAATGATCGAAGTTGAGGTGTTCGTCAGTTCAAATCCGATGAATCCACAATTTGAAACTATATTCTGCTTAACAGTCCAATTCGAATGATCACCCCATTTTAATGGATTGCTGTTTTTATCATTTCCAACGAGAATACCATTATATCCTAAGTTAAGGAAGGAATTATCTTGAATAGTAATATTCGAAGTGCTACCTACCCAAGCAGATATGCCATTGCCAATACCATTAAATAAAGGCGAAGTGAAATTCCGCATTTCAAATCCTTTGATGGTAACATTGGCGACTCCATTGGCAATTTTAAAGGCATCGCCAGGAAGTGATCCACCATCAATTACAGGCGCGTTTGGACCAGGACCAGGATTTGCATCTCCGGGATCGCCTACTATTGTCAATGACTTGTTGATTGTGATGTTTCCAGTATATGTTCCTGCACCTATTTGAATCTTATCACCGGCCGTTGCAGCATTAATTGCCGATTGAATTGAACAAAATGTTTGGTCCGTACTAATGTTAGTAACAATATTGCCCCCTGTACCTGTTGTAATCAGATTATCCCAAAAAGCATCATAAGAATCTGTACTTTGACTTGCAAGGGGAAGAGCAAGATCATTAAAATTATATGCCTGCATGATAATGTTACCTAAATATGTGGAGCCATTTGAAGAAAGAGTTTGAACAACTACATCATTAACAAGGTACTCAAGGTTAGAACCTACCAGTCTGAATTCCAAGCTGTACCATGAATCATAGACAACAGAAACACCTGTGTCGATCCAATCGCCAGTACTTATATTATAACAATAAATTCCAGGTGAACCACCATCCATATTGCGAAATCCAATAATCGGATAGGCAGAAATTGCATTTGTATTATCATATGCAGTAGCCCACATATCAGAGCGTCTGTGCTTTGTAGCCCAATCAGCAGGAATCCATAGATCACCTTTAAGAACTGTTACACAGCCACCACATTGATTAAACTTGCGCCCCTGTGTATTATAAAAAGATCCTTGCTGGCCAGAAGGACGATTAGCTGCACCATCATGAATACCATTAATAGATATTTTTAAGACATTATTGCCATTCAAATCATACGAAACAAATTCGTCCGGTAAGAAACGGTCTGGGTACCATGCACCATCGACATTGGTTGCAGATAAAGCAGGACTAACATCAAATGATTCGTTAAGTAAAGTACATTGAGCATTTCCGTTAAAAGAAGTTGCAAAAAGCAACGCAATTAAAATTGTAAATAGTTTTTTCATAATTATTGTTTTTAGGTTAATGATTAGGCAGTGTAAACCGACTCAAACTGAATTGCGTTCGAAGGGACTCGAAATGATCTCAACTGAATTTTCATCGTCAATTATAGGCGGTTGATGTAAAATTACGGCAAATATTTTGTCATTTCAGATTATTTACTTGCCCTCCATTATTGAAATCATGACTTTTGTCATGTTTTTGTGTAGGCTTATGAAATAATCTCGCAATTAATTGATTATCTGATAATTACAATTATTGATTTTGGGAATTATTCCACTCTGTGGAAATTTTGGAAATTTTGTTGAAATCTAGCATGAGGGAATTGTTGATAACCATACATACAGAGGGGACTTACGGCAGAATTCATCGGAGCCAGGCCTGAAAAACCATTCATTTACCGTAATTTTTCACCCCAATCTCAAATCCATGGAATCAATCCGGAAAATCTATAAAACAGGCCTCGGACCCTCAAGCAGTCATACGATGGGGCCCCGGTTTGCCGCCGATATTTTCAGGGCAAAGAATGAACCGGCAACTACTATCCGGATAACGCTGTATGGCAGTCTGGCCGCAACCGGGAAAGGTCATTTGACCGATAAGGTACTGCGGGAATCCTTTCCGGAAGACAAAGTGAAAATCATCTGGGAAAAGGATACGGTCCTGCCGCACCATCCCAACGGAATGAAATTCGAGGCCCTGGATAATGAAAACAACCTGCTGGATACCTGGACCGTTTTCAGCGTCGGCGGCGGGGATATCGAGGATGAGGAGATGGTCACGCATAAGGAGAATCTCTATCCGCACCAGAAGATGACGGATATCCTGAAATGGTGTCAGCAGAATGGACGAACACTCTGGGAATACGTTGAGATTCATGAGGGTGAAGAGATATGGAGTTTTCTGGCAAGAGTGTGGCAGGTAATGAAGGATTCGATCCTGCGGGGGCTCGAGCATGAAGGAGTGCTCCCGGGTGCACTTCATCTGCCTCGAAAGGCATCATCGTACTTTATAAAAGGAAAAAGCTCAGCCGGTTCCCTGCAGAAAAGGGGATTGGTCTTTGCCTATGCCCTGGCGGTTTCGGAAGAAAATGCAGGCGGCGGCACCATCGTTACGGCCCCAACCTGCGGTTCCTGCGGAGTGGTGCCGGCGGTTCTTTATCATGTACAGAATACCTACGGGTTCTCTGATTCCAAGATTCTGAGAGCGCTCGCCACAGCCGCACTGATCGGCAACCTGGTTAAGGAGAATGCCTCCATTTCAGGCGCCCAGGTGGGATGCCAGGGCGAAGTGGGAACAGCCTGTTCCATGGCTGCCGGCGCTGCCGCCCAACTGTTCGGCGGTACCCCGTCGCAGGTGGAGTATGCCGCTGAAATGGGGCTGGAACACCACCTGGGCCTGACTTGTGACCCGGTAGCCGGCTTGGTCCAGATACCCTGCATCGAGCGCAATGCGATTGCCGCCGGCCGCGCTATGGACGCCTCCGCTTTCGCTATCCTTTCGGATGGCCACCACCGCGTCAGCTTCGATAAAACCGTCCTGGCAATGAAAGAGACCGGTCATGATCTGCCGGATATCTACAAAGAAACATCAGAAGGCGGCCTGGCCCTGCTCATTCATTAATACAAGGTGGGACAGAATGGGGTGGGACAAATTGGGATTTGTACCCAAAGGCAGGAGGGCAGAAGGGCAAAAGGGCAAGAAGTAAAGGATAAAATAATTAGGTACTAAATTGCTAATAAGTTTCTAATGAGCACCTTAGATTACTTATCATTTTATACTTTCCTTGCTGCCCTCTTGCCTTCCTGCCCTTCTGCCCTATTCTGTCCCACCC
>CAZEKJ010000021.1:70328-79824 GCA_964512915.1 uncultured Porphyromonadaceae bacterium | reverse complement strand
TCTTGCACTACCATAGCTGAGGTATTGTCAAATGCGGGATACTCGACTGCGCTGGCAGGAAAATGGCATGTAGGCAACAACCGCGAAGCCTGGCCGGGGAATCGGGGATTTCAGCATTATTACGGAATCCACAATTACGTCGACAGCTATTTGAATGTATTGGAACAGTGCGAAGTTTATGAGGATGGAAAGATGGTTATCCCGGCTACCCGTGTGCCATCGCCCGATACGGTTAGCTCAAATGAATGGTATACCACGGATGTCTTTACCGATAAAGCAATCCAGTATATCGATCAGGCTGTGAGCAAGGATAAACCATTTTTTCAGTATCTGGCCCTGAATTCGCCGCACTGGCCGCTCGAGGCGCATAATGAGGATATACAGCACTATCTGGATAAATACGCCGGTGGATATGAGGCCCTGAGAAAAGAGAAATTCGAACGGATGAAGAAGATGGGGCTCCTTGATCCGGAATGGGATCTGCCTGAGCAGAGCACACCGGAATGGTCGGACCTGAGCGATTCGGTCAAACTGGATACCGAGTTTCGCCGGGCGATCTATGCGGCGCAGGTGGAGTGCATGGACCGCAACATCGGCCGCCTGGTTAAACATCTGGAAGAAAAGGGAATACTGAATAATACAGTAATTGTTTTCCTGTCCGACAACGGCTGTTCCGCAGAGCCGGAAAACATTCTGTTCGGTTACTCATGGGGGAAAAATACCCGGTGGAATTATGACCAATGGCGGAGAAATTCTGCCCGGGCCGGGGCCAGTCAAGGCTTGGTGTGGGCGGTAGCAAGCAACAGCCCCTACCAGATGTACAAAAAATTCAACCATGAGGGTGGAATCTCCACTCCACTAATCATTCATTGGCCCGATGGTATCAAAAATCCCGGCCGGATGGATTCTAAGCCTGGTCATCTGATTGATATCATGGCCACCTGCCTCGATCTGGCCAGAGCATCCTATCCTGCCCTGCGCAATCAAATCCCGGTTAAACCGATGCGTGGCATCAGTCTTGTTTCCGACCTGAAGGATAAGAAGAGTCCTGATCATGAGGCCATCTTCTGGGAACATGAAGGTCATGGTGCTATCCGGATGGGAAACTGGAAGCTGGTATCCAGGAATCCGAAAGACCTGACCCGATGGGAACTATACGACATGGTGAAGGATCGTACGGAGGTCCATGACCTGGCGGCGAAATACCCGGAAATCCGCGAAAAGCTCATTAAGGAATGGATCCACTGGGGATATGAAACGAATGCCCTGCCTTGGCCGGATAAAGCGAAGGGGGTGGCGGCGCCGTTTGATAAGTGACCAGTGACCAGTTTTGTGGATTTGGGTTCGTGAATTTTCTGCCATCGCTGCTGAAGGAGACATGGGTCAGACAGCCGCCCAACTACCCGGTTGTATAGTCCGATCCGCCCATGAGAACAAGGAGTTTTTGATCAGCGGTAACCGAAATCTTCGGATCCCGGAGATCATACTGCTCGCTATCGAGCAAGCCAACGGATTTCCAGGTTTTTCCATCCGGTGATCGGAGAATCCTGATTTTCCCATTCTCCGCCCTCCCCTTCGGCACATGAGCAGCGCTCTCCCTGAATGTGCAGTAAAACGATCCCCGATATCGGACCAGATCGGTAAAGGCATTATGCGGTGCCTGGTCCCAGATCTTCCGGGTTTCCAGAAGCTCCTGGCCGGAGGCGGGTATGAACAGGGCGGCCAGAGTGGCAATCAGAAGAACTCTCATGTCAGAACCTCCTATAAATCGTGAAGCGTGATCCGTGATGCGTGACGCGAAAAACGGGCTGACCACGGGGTCACGGTTCACGCTTCACGGTTCACGCTTCACGTTTCACGAAAAAGTCACGGGCGGACCACGGGTCCGCCCCTACCGGTCATTTTGTCGCGCGTGCGTAGGCTGCGGCCCCGCCCACAACGGGCATCGTAATCGACGTTGCGTCCAAATCAACCATCAGCTCAGTGCCAGGCTCCGGATGCAGGGTAAAATCTTTGTCGCTGGAGAAAATCATCAGGCCGATCTGCTTGCCGGCCGGAATGATCTGGTCATCGGGCTGCAGGTTAAAGGTCAGCTCGTAGAACTGATCAGGCACCAGCGGCTCACTTTCGCGCAATGATTTGTAGTTCTGCGGATCGGCCCATCCTCGGGTAATGATATTGTCGGTCATCGGGGCGCGCCGCTCTGGGTTCCACGGCAGCTGAACCATCCATATTGAAAGATTGGCAGCCGGTTTGCTCGAGGCCAGGCGGATGGTAATGGTAGTGGTTCCCGACAAATGAACGGCCTCCTTCAACACGGGCGACAGGAAAATCAGTCGCTGTGCCGACCAGCTCTTCTGGGCCAGTGCCGATCCGCTGATAGTGTAATTATCCACCAGATTTTCAATTCCCTGGGACGGCTTTTTCACGGTTACCAGCTCGCCGGCCTTCGGAGCGCCGGCAGTCAGGTAAAGCGTTACCGGTTTTGCCTCCGGATTCGGATAATCGGCATAGGGAGTGGGCTCGGCATTTTTGGCTCCTTCCCTTACGATATAGGCTTTTGGACCTTCAAGTGCATCATTATCAATCCCATAGAGAAACTTTGCAAACCATTTATTCATCATTTCGAACGGAGGCTCGCCCCCGTGACCGCCCTGATGATAATAAATCTTGACCGGCAGCCCTTTGGCTTTGGCTGCTTCATAGATCCGGTAGCTGTGCTCCGGCACCACGTTCCAGTCGTTGAACCCATGGGCCATCAGCATCGCGCACTTCATCGGGCCCATGTCATTCAGGTAGTCCCGTCCGGCCCACCAGTCGTTGAAATCACCGGTTACCCGGTCGTGGTTGGCCAGCATCTGCCCCACCTTCACAACCGAATCGCAATAGTCGCAATGCTCGGGCTGACTGTGAATGAAATCATACAGTACGTCTATATCCTCGCCCAGCCAGCCGCCGGGATGGCGGATCAGGCCGTTGGTCCGGTAATAGTGATAGTAGGATGTATTTGGCGCAATCGGGATAATCACCTCGAGGCCTTCAACTCCTGTGGTAGCAGCCGCCAGAGGCAGTGTGCCATCATAGGAAGTGCCGGTCATGCCCACCTTACCCGTAGTCCAATAGGCCTTTACCTCTTCATTGCCATCGGGGGTGGTATACCCTTTTGCCCGGCCGTTCAGCCAGTCGATCACGGCCTTCGGGGCCAGCGATTCGTTATCGCCGCCAACGGTCGGACAGCCCTGTGAAAGCCCGGTCCCCGGTGAAGAGGAGTGTACTACGATGTAACCCTGCGGCACCCACTGGGATACCTGGGCCTTGGAGATGACCGGCCGGTTGTTTCTCGGTTTCATTGGCGGAAACTTCTTTCTCGGTTGCGGCTGGGTTCCCAGCTCCTGCTTCGGATTCCAGAAATATTGCAGGTCGGCTGTGCCGGTTCCCGCAAAATATGGGCTCGATTCATAGATGACGGGGAGCTTTAGCTTTTGCGTCTCGGTCTGCTTCGGCCGGGTAACGTCAACGTGCATGCGGTCCAGCTGGCCGTCGCCGTCGGTATCGAACGTTGTTTCAACCCACAGATCGTGAATGATCCACTCTTCGGGTTTATTAAACTCGGGGACAACCTGGGTCATCCCATCCTTGAAAATGGGTTTAGCCTTCTTCTGGGCCTGAATTGCAGTACCGGTGAGAAGGAACAGTGCTGCAACGAATGCAAACCATTTGATTTTCTTGTTCATAACACTATAATTTTATTCCGATATTATTTTCTGATAATTGACAATCCGATGTGGGTAGTATATTTTATCAGGCCAATTCCTTTTGCAATATAGATATCAGTGGGGGTATATTCATACCAGTTTTCCATGAAATCTTTAAAACAAAAATGGAGAACATTCCGGTATATTTTGTCGCTAACCAGCAGGGAATCCAGAATTTCCACCGTTGAGCCGATCGGATCATTCTCCTCATATCCTTCATCGGTTATGGTTTTCGACTTGGTGCCATAGGGAGAATCAATGCTGACAAGGGTTCTGTTTTGCAGATCGTATTGAAAACCAACCTGATTCAACTCCGCATAAACCACATCTCCCCGTTCCGGAATCGATCCTGCGGTCAGTGAAAAGGAAAATGAAGTTCTGAATGTGGAGCGGAAATCGATGTAACTGTATTCCGTATGGGTCATGTGGGTATTGATTCCCAAAAAGCTGCTCCAGCCTTTGTTAAAGTAGCTGGTGTTGAAGTTCATGGAATAGCTTTGGGTGATCCCATTGTCATCAGTCATCAGGAAGGGCTGCCTTATCGCGTCTGCTTCGATCCAGGCCCGGTTCTCCTGACTGAACCAGAGTGTTTCCTCCTTAAGGGCATGCTCCTCGCCGCAGGATGCCAGCAGAAACGCGAGCACTATCAGGGTTAACGGTCTATTCATGGATTTGGAAGTATTCGCCGTTTGACATGACAATCTTCAGAATGCCGCTTTCGAAATTATAGTAAAGGGTATCCGCATAGATCGAATCCCGGTTGAACCAGTAATCATTGGCGTTGGGAATGCGAAATACGTCCCGATGCCATCTGTCATGGATCAGGAGCGAATCGTAGCGGACAGCTGACACGGAATCCCCAGGGATAACCGGGGGATAGAAGGCGCTGTTTCCCATCCAGACATAGAAATCATACCGCAAAGAATCCGGGTTTGAAATCCGGAAGGTCAGGTCAAAAACAGGATAATCGGGGACTAAAACTGTTGTATTACCCTGATATTTATACAGATACTTGCAGCATCGCTCGCAGTCGATGTACTCCTCGTGGGATGCCCGGTGTGCTGCAAAGGAGATAACCTTCCCGGCCGAATGCCTGAACTGATAAACCTGTCCGTCCTGGTACGGCACCCGGGCCAGGATACTGTCCGGGATGGGTCCGTTGTCGATGAGGATCGGGTCATCGCAGCGGCAGGAGGCGAGGGCCAGGGTGAGGAGGAGGAAAATTAGTGCTCTTTTCATGCGGGTTGTTTGAGCGGTGGGGCTTGGACAAAATGAGATTCTAGCATTGAAACACTTTTATGTTGCCCCGGTTTTCAAACCGGGGTTGCGAATCGGATCAATTCATTTAACTTGTCCAGGCCTTTAAAGGCCTGGACAAGTGAGGTTTGTGATCATTTCCCTTATCCCCCGAATAAATTCGGGGGCAACATAGAGGACCACCTAAGCAGTCGTCCTCCATGAATCTAATTTTGCCCCTACCCCTTACTGAGGGTTGTCCTAAAAAAACATACCTGAATCTCAGATTTCGGAATTCGGAATTCTTAATTCGAATCTCAACTATCTTACTTCATTACTTTTTTGGTATTCCCTGAACTTTGCATCGATGCCAGCCGTGCCGGTATCCCCGCTATGCACCAGCACCCGGTACCTGAGTTTGAGCGTTTCGCCCTTTTTCAGCTGGGTTCCGGCGGTTTCATCGGCCGGCCAGTACATCGGAGTGGGTGAGAAAAAGCCATAGTCACGGGTAAACCACGGAGCCGGGTACCAGCGGTTCGACGGGTGCTGCAGGATGGCCATCCCCTCGGTTTTGCCGTTGCGCGTGCCGTAGCAATCCATCCACGGCGATTTCTTTCCGAACGTGCCGTTATCGCCCTGCTCGCCCTGGTTCCCTTCGGCATTCACCATCTTTCCGCCGTTGGCAGCAGAAAGATCGGGGGCCATGCGGGCGCTGAAGAAGGAGTGGTTGGTTTTCTCGATTTTCACGTCCATCAGCATATCCAGACGAATCTCAAAATCAATCTGATACAGATCCTTTGAGGGGGCAGTTATGGTAATAGTTCTCACATCGCGGATGGGCGACTCGGCGCCCGGCCGTGCCCAGATGCATTCATTCTCAATCACCACGGAGTCCTTGCCCGATTTCAGGATCTCGGCGCGGAGGGTGCGGATGCGTCCCCGCTCGAGTCCTTCCTGCCAGTAGTTCCCGCCATTCACGCGGTCGCATGCGAAGAAAAGCGAGCTGTGGTGCGGGTATAGGCTGTTCCGCATGGAGGTAACGCTGAACCCCGATGGCCCGTTCACCGGGAAAAAGAAAGGGTACTTTTCGTCTTCCGAAAAAACATACTGCGTAAACAAATTATCGTTTATCGATATATCGATGCGCGAGCCGACCTTTACGGCGGTCACTTTGGATTGCGGCCAGGCTGCCACAAATGATGAGATCAGGAACAGTCCTGTCAGCAATAATCTCGAAGGTTTCATGGTTCAGGAAGATATTTCAGGCTAAGATAACGCTTTGCTTCATTGATTGCGGGCTTCATCGATAAAAGCCAGGATATTCTCCAGCGAGGTGTCGCCCTCCACCGAGTGGGACGGCGAGAAGATATATCCGCCCTGGCGCCCCATTTTCAGCAGCTTGCGCGATTCACTCCTCACCTCTTCAGGCGTGCCCCGGGGAAGGGTTTTCTGTATCGAGAGTCCGCCATGGAACGCCAGTTTACCCCGATAGGCGCGGTGGATCTCAAAGACATCCATCACCTCGGGCTGGAAGGGATTGAAGCAGTCGAGCCCGGCTTCTATGAGCGACGGGAACAGTTCGTCGACCTTGCCGCAGGAATGGATCATCACGAACCGGCCCTCTTTTTTAACGGCCTCATACATCCGCCGGATGGGAGGATAGAGGAATTCATGCCACAGGTCGGACCCCATGATGAGTCCGCGCTGCTGCCCCCAGTCGTCGCCGAAATAGACGGCATCGACATCCCAGGAGCAAGCCCGTCGCAGCTGGGCGATGTTGTAGTCGGCAATGGTCTCCAGAAGCTCATGTACAAAATCGGGATTGACAAAGAAATCCATCAGGAGGTTCTCCATGCCGCGGAGTGACCAGGCCCTTTCAAACAGGGAGAACCCGATCTGGAATGCACGGAAAAGATCAGGCTTTCTGCGGATTGAATCGTCAATATCAGCAAAGAACCTCGGATCCAGCGGATCGGGAAAAGAGTACCCCCGGAGAGTCGGCTCCTTCAGCAAGGGCTCCAGGGGATTTCCGATATCCTTATCGATGGTGCGGTCCCATACCACCCCGAACACATCCTGAAAATGATCCGGCCGCACCTCCTCAAAAAAACCGATATCCGAACCCAGGTTGAGAATATGATTATCAACGGCCGCATCAATATCATCCGTGCCAAAATGCGCCTTCAGCATCTCCAGCGGCTCCTTCGTAAACTTGAACGACCACGGGGTGTAGGGCGGAGAGTCGCCCCGGAGAACGGAGGAGATGAGTGCGCGTTTTGTCATGCTGGTTGCCGGTTGCCGGTTGCCGGTTGCCGGTTAAGGCACTGGCCAAACTTATTTCTTGAAACCTATTTCTTTTTACTAATTTTTGCCCTCTGCCTTCTGCCCTTTGCCTTCTGCACCGAATATACAACCATTTTCAGGGATTATGTTGACACTTATATAACTGCCGGAAACCAGGATATGCCGCCCAAAGGAATTATCACCAACGAACTGGGTCAGTACAAGGAGCAGCTGGGGTTTGTTAGGTGGTTATTTTAAGATAATATGCAATTTATGTTAAGATAATTTGCAATCATATTGCTAAATTGTTTAAATTTGCGATTCGCAGAAAGTAGTATGTGGATTGAAAGAAACAATACCGATAAGATTCTGGAAGCCGTACGGACCAGACCCGTGGTATTATTAACAGGTGTAAGGCAGGCTGGGAAAAGTTCATTGCTGATGAAACTGTTTCCGGCAGCCGAATATGTAACGCTGGATAAAATCCTCATTGCTGCCGAGGCTCAGGAGAATCCGGAGCGGTTTTTAAGCAGGTTTGATAAGCAGGTTATTATTGATGAGATTCAGTATGCATCTGATTTATTCCGGGACCTGAAGATTCTTGTTGATCGGGACAGGGATGTTAAGGGTAAATGGATTCTGACCGGCAGTCAGCAATTTCCCCTGATGAAGCATGTGAGTGAATCATTGGCGGGAAGGGTGAAGATCTTACGATTAGAATCATTGAGCGCCAACGAGTTAAACAAAAGCAATGTGTTACAAAATCCCACTGACATGTTGTGGAGAGGGGGCTTCCCTGAAATTTGGGCCGAGGGATTAGATGCGTCTGAATACTTTGATGATTATATCCAGACCTATCTGGAACGGGATTTGAAGCAGATACTGAATGTTAGCAACTTAAGGGATTTCAGGCGGTTTTTGTCGTTTCTTGCGGTTAGGGTCGGGCAGCTCATAAACTTTTCAGATTTGGCTAAAGATACAGGAGTAGCACCCAATACCATTAAGGCTTGGGTCAATACCCTGGAGGTGTCAGGCCTGATCTATTTATTGCCACCCTATTATAACAACCTGGGAAAACGACTGATCAAAGCTCCCAAAGTCTATTTCTGTGACAATGGCCTGATGACCGCCCTGCTCAATATTGATTCGGCAGGTGCACTGGAAGGCTCGCCCCTTCGTGGAAGCATATGGGAAAATTTTGTTTTCACCGAGATGATTAAGAATGGTTATGCTCCTGGTAAAAATCTGTTCTTTTATCGGGATCAAAATGGAGTTGAAATCGATTTTGTCATAGAGAAATCAGGTAGAACCAATCTGATCGAAGCTAAGTATACTGAGCGACCAGATCATAAAAAGCTGAATTTCAGAAAGGTTGCACCGATTTTTCCAAATGCGGTTTCCAGCTATTGTGCCTGCAACATCAATGAACCCGGGGTAATTCAACTGAAGGATTTTGGCCTCTACAACCCACTATTTGGCATACATCCCTCCGCTTTAAGCACATCCAAATAAACGGAACTTACATGTTGCTCAATCCATTGGCCAGAATCACAACTCCAAAGACCAGTAGTGCCAGGATTATCCATGAAGCAATTATCAGCACTTTCTTTTTCCTGCGCAGTCCATAAAGGAGGATTGAAATTCCAATTGCAAATCCCAGCGCAATGTATAAGCTAAAGGTCATGATATTAGAATGTGGTTTCGAAGGTAGAAAAAGGTTGCCGGTTGCCGGTTAAGGCACTGGCCAAACTTATTTCTTATTACTTATTTCTTTTTACCAATTTTTGCCTTCTGCCTTCTGCCCTTTGCCTTACCCCCCGTGCACCGCCGGATCCACAACCTTAGCCTCCGACCTTGTTGCATCAGGGGCAATGGGCAAATAAACGCCATATTGCTCCATCAGGATCTCAAAGAAGGGTTTGAAGGTGATGGAGTTGCCTTTCAGATCTTTCATCTGGAAAAGGAGGTTTCCGGGGTCCGGCTGTTGGATGAATTGCTCAAAGCCATTAGTGCTGAACGACAAAACGGGAGCGCCAACCGGCATTCCGTCATAGGGGCCATAGCGGTGCCGCAGTTTCGGGTCAATAGCCAACGAATCGAGCTGGGCGGCAAGCACCATAGGGCCATAGCCGATGGCGACATGATCGTTCTTAACGGGCAGCAGGCTGTACCATAGGCGAGGTTCAAAGGTGATGGTTAGCTGTTCCCCGTTTTTCCACGTG
>CAZEKJ010000021.1:68910-70318 GCA_964512915.1 uncultured Porphyromonadaceae bacterium | reverse complement strand
CCACGTGCGGTCGACAAACAAATAGGAACCTGGGGCAGGCCTTGTTTCGAGCTCCCTGCCGTTGATCCTGATCTGATATCCGGCACCGGTCCAGGCTGGTATCCTGACTGCCAGCTTAAGACCGACCGGTTTGCCGCACTTGATGGTAAAACTGAATTCGTTCCCTTTCGGCAGGCTTGTCTGTTGGATCAGAGTGAGTCCCAAATCAGGATACACTAATTCCGATGGTACAAACTGATTGACATATAGACGATTCTCGTTAACCGCATACAGGTATTCTGCGATCCGTGCATAGTTTTCCATGCCGGTTCCGGTGCAGCACCAGAAGGATGAATCCGGAGTGCTCCAGGTCTTATAATAGCCGGGCGCCATCGACACGTAATACATCGGCATTCCCGTTTCACAATTGCGTGCTGCCAATATCCCGTTGAGCAGCGCGCGTTCCATATAATCCTGATATTTCACGTCGGGATCCCAGCTCCAGATGTGGCCCGAGAGTTTGATCAGGTTGTAGGTGCAGCAGGTTTCATGTGAGGCCGGTCCCAATTCAGTTTCGAGGTGGCCGGGAGCCGAGTTCCAGTGCTCGCCGTTGCTGGTTCCTCCGGTCACGTAGGTTCTGTGCCCGGACATCTGGTTCCAGAACCACTCCGCAATCTGGCGGCGGCTAATATCTCCGGTAACCTCATACTCTCTGGCGATACCCACTATGTTCGGGATCAATGAATTACTATGCTGTCCAGCCAGTTTATCCTCCTGCCGGAGCATCGGGTCAAAATAGGAGTCCTGGTGGAAGGCGTTGGCGAGCGCCCGGCAGATAGTGTCGCCCGACAGGGTATAGAGTTCCCAGAAAACGTCCTTCATGCCACCCTCCTCGGTGCTCTCAAGCACCTTCTGGAAATGTTCCCTTCCAAGGGGAATAATCCGCTTGTAAAGATACCGGGTGAGGTTTAGAGCGGTTTTCAGGGAAGCCGTGTCATCGAGATAAAGGTATCCATCCGTAAGGCCGGCAAGAATTTTATGGAGTGTGTAATAGGGAGCCCAAACCGGCTTCACGGCCTCAACCCGGTCGAGGTATTCATCCGGGAATGCACTCACATAGCCGGTCCCGATTGCAGCCTGACACCGGGCAAGCTCCCGGATGATATACCTGCACTTTTCCAGCAGGACCGTATCTCCCGTAAGTTTCTGCATCCGGGCGGCAGCGGAGAGATAATGGCCGATCGAGTGGCCCCGGAGTTCGCGCCACTCCATTTCCCAGCCCCCATATTCACGGGCCGTTGTGTCCAATCCTGCCACCTTGCGGAAATGGTGCAAAAGCCGGTCAGGATCAAGGGAACGGAGCCAGGCCCGGTCCTGCTCCATGGCCTCATGCCAGGGGCCGCCGGTGATCCGGATCTGGTCGATTTCA
>CAZEKJ010000021.1:37993-68900 GCA_964512915.1 uncultured Porphyromonadaceae bacterium | reverse complement strand
GTTGGGTGAGGATACTGTATTCTGATTTTTGGCGCACGCACCCCAACATCCCGATCAAGATCAGGCTAAAGCAGAAAACGCGGCTAATTGCTTTCATTTCTATTGATTATTAGCGTGTTGGCTGACTACTTTTTGCCGGAATCACGAACAAATTCACCGAATAGGCGGGTACCGTAACGGTAAAATTCTTCGAGCAGTTCGACAGGATTTTTTCCACGGGCACAATGCGGGTGGGCTGCTCCAGGTTGTTGCGGTCATTCAGGTTGCCAGAGCTGATGATGATCTGCTTTCCGCTGGCGCCAATCGTTTCGGCACCGTTTAGCCTGATATTCGTTTCCAGCGGGAAGGGATCGTAGTTTACCACCTTCACCACCACCTGACCCTTTGCCGGATCATAGCCGGCCCCGGCGAAAAGGGATTCCAGCGGCACCAGTCCGGCTGCCGAAATCAGCTGCCCGTCGAGGAACATTTCGGCTTTGTCGCGGGTGATCACGATCCGCAGGTCATACCAGCGGCCGTTTTCTATGGAACCGCGCTTGCTGCTGATACGCCTGTAGCCGAATCCTTCCGGTGCGCCCCACGACTGCATTTCATGGAAAGTATTTCCGTTGGCACCGTAATTGGCAAAGAAGAAGCGGTCGTCCCTCTCAACGTTCAGAAATACCAGGAAGCCTTCAGAGCCCCCGGTTCGGCGGGCCTTCACCCGGATTTCGCCGGTTTCGAGACGGATATTCTTCAGAAAAATTCTTGCGGCATCCATCTCAGGATCTGTTTGTTTCAGTAATCCGTCAGCAGTGCTCCAGGCTCCCTGAACCGGCGTATCCCATTGGCTTAGGTCCTTGAAATCATCCTGATAAATCAGTTTTCCGGCAGCATCATAAACCTGCATGTCGCGAAACTCAGTCTGGGTTCGCCACGAGCCCAGTCCGATGCGCCCGCCCAGAAGAGGCCTTGTGGTATCCGGCTGCTGGCCCGTATCGAGTGTAGTGCCAAGGCTTACCGTCGGCCGGTTTTCATTGAACACCTTCTGCACATAATAGGCAGGCTGGGCATAGCTCCGGGCGGCATCATATTCAATGAGGTTCACCTCCCAGCTGCGGTCGTTGACGTTGCAGAAGAGCGGCGCATAGCTGGCCATCTTCACCAGGTCGCCGTTCTTCTCCATCATCATCAGGTACACCGCATCACTGAGGGCGCACAGCATGTCGCCCTGCGCATGATGCGAAGCATATTCCCCCACATACACCGTCCACGGGGTCCGTTTGTACCGGTCGAAATAGTTGTAGTTTGTGCGGATCCACTGGGCATCCCGATAGGCATGCTCATCGATCATATCGATATTCTCATCCCCGGCCCGCTCGATCACCGGACGGTTGAGTCCGCTCCAGTACATGCTCATAATCACCACCATATCGGGATATCGGGCTTTGATGGCCTTCCTGAATTTCAAATAATAATCGGCATAGCTGGCCACATAATGCTCGTTGCCCACCTCCACATATTTCAGAGGGAAGGGCTTCGGATGCCCCATTTTCGCCCGCTGCGCTCCCCACTTCGAATCGGTCGGCCCGATGGCATATTCGATGGCATCCAGCGCGGATTGAATCAGGGTGTCAAGGTCATCAACCGGCCAGTTATTATCGGGATGAACGGTCATGCCGGCAAAAGCCACAAACATGGCATCGGCCCCGATCTGTTCACAGAACTCCAGAAATTCATGATAGCCGAACCCATCGGTCGACCGGTATTTCCAGTATCCCCACATGCCGGGGCGCTCCTCGGGCGGACAAACCATCGTCCGCCAGTCGGGGGCCGATTCCCAGGAGAGTCCCTCCACGTAGCAGCCGCCGGGGTAGCGAATAAAATCGGGCTTAAGATCAGCCAGATACTGAGCCAGATCAGGCCTTAGTCCGTTGGGCAGGTTCCGCCAGGTAGGCGGGAAGAGCGAAACCCAGTCGACCTGCAGGTTCCCCTTGCCGGTGAAAGTCAGGACCAGCCGGGCCTTCGGATCGGTTGCTGTTGCCATGAGGGCTGCGGTGATTTTTGTCCAGTCCCCCGATTTTTTCACTTTTCCCAGATTTTTTGCAGCAAGCACTCTCCCATCCTCCCCTTCGAGAGTTGCCGTAATTTCACCCCTGAAATCAAAGGGCCTCAGGTTAAATACGAGATCATATTTATTATCTTTTCTGATATCCATTCCCCAATAGCCGCTGTTGATGAGGGAAGCTGAGCCGTCGGTGGGCAGTGTGATTTTGAGCGACCGCTGTGAAGCGGCGTTCATCGGGAATTCATCCGTGAGTTTCATCGCTGCCTTTGAATCCCCGTTGTTGCGGAGACTCCAGCCTACCAATGCCCGATCCGGGTCCCAGCCGCAATTGCCATTCCAGGGCCAGGGCATCTCCCAGCGCTCTGGCGGAACACCGGCGGGGAGCGACACCAGCTCCATCCGCTGCTTTCCCTCGGCATCGGTCACCAGTTTCATTCCGGGAGGAACAATGCCTTCCTCGAAGCTCCGGTTCTGCACCAGCTCGGCGTAGATTCCGCCGTCGAAACCGTGACTGATCTCCTCCATGAAGATGCCGGAGAGCCCCACGGGAATGGGAGTTTTTTGCTCCTCAAGATTGATACGGAGTGTAGCCTTTTGCGGCTCTTGCGCATTGACTGACAATACAGTGCACAAAAACATGAGGGTTAACCAGCTCACTTTTTTCATGGGATTCAGATGTGGGTTATACGTTCAGACCTGTCACTACTTTCGGTTTGAATGCAAGATAAGTGTTTTTTTTACATTTATAAATTGGCGAATAAAAGGCATCCTTTTCTTAGCGGATCTTGCCATCTGAAAGCATTATCTTTAGGATCTTTAATTAAACATCAGTTCAAATGACATCCACATTCCCCTATCGCATCGGCCTGTTCGGCATCGGCCTCGATACGTACTGGCCTCAGTTTGAAGGATTGAAAACCCGTCTGGAAGGGTATCTCGGAACCGTAGAGACCCGGATGACCGGGTACGGGGCGGAGGTGGTTTCGGCCGGGCTGGTTGACAGTCCGGAGAAGGCGCAGGATGCGGCCTGGCTCTTCAGGGAGAAAAATGCGGACCTGATATTTCTTTATATCACCACCTATGCGCTCTCTTCCACGGTATTGCCGGTGGTTCGGCGCGCGGGCGTGCCCGTGATCATTCTGAACCTGGTTCCCGGGAAGGCTATTGATTACGAAAGCTTTAACAGTCTGTCAGACCGGACCGCCATGACCGGCGAGTGGCTGGCATACTGCTCGCCCTGTCCGGCCCCTGAGATTGCGAATGTTTTCACGCGGGCCAACATCCCTTTTCATCAGATTACGGGATCGCTCGAGGGAGACCCGGCTGTTTGGACCGAGGTTGAGGATTGGGTCTCTGCCGGGAGGGTGGCTCATGATATGGCGCACAACCGGCTGGGATTGATGGGGCATTATTACGGAGGGATGCTGGATGTTTATTCCGATCTCACCCAGCACCTGGTCACCTTTGGCGGCCACATCGAGATGCTGGAGGTGGATGAGCTTACGGTCCTTCGCAGGGAGGTTGCCGGACATGAGATTGCCGACCGGCTCGCGATGTTTGCCCACGAATTTGATATACAGTCCGATTGCGGCACGGAGGATCTGCGGGAAGCGGCGCGGACCTCGGTAGCCCTCGACCGCCTGGCGGAGCAGTACAATCTCGGCTCGATGGCCTACTATTACAAAGGCAGCGGCACCGAGAATGAGGCCTCCATTGCCAGCATCATTCTGGGCAGCTCGCTCCTCACCGCCCGGGGCATCCCGGTTGCCGGAGAATATGAGGTTAAGAATGTGCAGGCCATGAAGATCATGGAATGTTTCGGAGCCGGGGGTTCCTTTACTGAATATTATGCGCTCGATCTCCATGAAGATCTGGTTCTGATGGGGCACGACGGTCCCGGTCACACCGCCATTGCTGCAGGCAAGACAAAAGTGAAGCCCCTGAAGGTATTCCATGGAAAAGTAGGAAAAGGATTATCTGTCGAGATGTCGGTGCGCCCGGGGCCGGTCACGCTGCTATCGGTGGTGGAGGAAGCCGGCGGCGGACTCAGGCTGCTTGTTGCCGAGGGTGAAACGGTACCCGGATCGATTCTCGAGATCGGAAACACCAACAGCCGCTACCGGTTCCCCATCGGGGCCAGGAAATTCGTGGAGAACTGGAACTCCAGCGGCCCCGCGCATCATTGTGCCGTGGGGGTGGGTCATATCGCTTCAGGAATTGAGAAGCTCGGAAAGCTGCTGAATATGAAGGTGGTTAGGGTTTGCTGATGTCGTCCGGGGGACAGACCAGGGCAGAAGGGCAAGAGGGCAAAAGGGCAAAAGGGCAGGAAGTAAAGGATAAAGGAGTTATGTAATAAGCTGCTAATGTGGCTAATGCCTAACCTTTGCTACTTTTTATTATTTACTTTACTTCCTGCCCTTTTGCCCTCCTGCCCTTCTGCCCTGATCAATCCCGAAATTCCAGTCGAACTTTTCTTCGTATCCCTGCGTCTTTGCGAGAAAATTTCTTTTACCTTTACACGTGAAAGTTACCGTGTAAGTAAAATCAACCATGAGGCCCATAACACAGGAAGATATTGCCCGCGAGCTTGGCGTGACCAGGATTACGGTATCGAAAGCGCTGAGGGACCACCCCGATATTTCCGTTGCCATGAAGGCCCGGGTGCTGAAGGCTGCGGAGGAGATGGGCTATTCGCCCAACGAAATCGCGCGGCAGCTCACTTCCCGCACCACACAGACGCTTGGCGTGGTGGTGCCCGACCTGGAGAACAGCTTTTTCAGTCATGTGGTGGACAGCATCATTGATACCGCGACCGACCGGGATTATCAGGTACTACTGGCCGTATCCCGCGAGAAAGAGGATATTGAACGGAAAAACATTCTGAACCTGGCAGGCAAGCGGGTGGATGGGCTTTTGGTTTGTCTTACGCAGCAGACCCGGGATCGCCAGGTCTTTCATCAGGTTAAAAAAATGGGAATCCCCCTGGTATTCTACGACCGTTCCCTGCCTGAAACCGAGTTCAGCCGTGTGGTCTTTGACGATGCCGGAGGCATGAACCTCGCCATGGATCAGATCGCCGGAGCCGGATACAGCCGGATCGCGCATTTTGCGGGATACTCATCAACCACGGTCGGAAAGGAGCGTCTCGAAGGATTTCGTGCGGCTCTGCAGCGGAATCAGCTGCCCCTGCGCGAAGAATGGATTGCAGAGGGTGGGTTTGAGGTAGCGGACGGTTACGCTGCTTTTCAAAAGATCAGGAGCCTCGGCCCGCTGCCGCAGGTTATCATCGCCGTGAACGACCGCGTTGCACTGGGGGCTTACCGCGCCATCCGCGAAGCCGGGCTCAGGATTCCGGAGGATATCGGAATTGTGGGTTTCGGGTTCAGCGAAACGGCTGAACTGTTCTCACCCACCCTTTCGGTGATCACCCAGGATCCTAGAAACATGGGCATTATGGCTGCCCTGCTGCTGATCGACGAGGTACGATCGGAAGGCCCGGTGGCGCATCAGCATATCAGGCTTAAAGAAACTTTTATCTGGAATCATTCTGTGAAATCAAATAGTTAATCATGATGAAAAGAGTAGTTGTTGCCGGGGCCGGCGGATTTATCGGCGGGCATCTTGTTAAGGCCCTCCTGGCCAAAGGATACGTGGTTCGTGCCGTGGACAAGAAGCCGCTGAACCAGTGGTACCAGGTTTCGGAAGAAGCGGATAACCTGATATTGGACCTGAACTTCCGGGAGAATTGCTACCAGGCTGTGAACGGGTTTCATGAGGTATTCAACCTGGCGGCCGACATGGGCGGTATGGGCTTTATCGAAACCCACAAGGCCGACTGCATGCTGAGCGTGCTGATCAACACCCATTTGCTGATGGCGGCACGCGACAAGGGGATCGACCGTTTCTTCTATGCCTCCTCGGCCTGCGTGTACAATGCCACCAAGCAGACCGATCCCGATAACCCCGGACTGCGCGAATCCGATGCCTACCCGGCCATGGCCGAGGATGGCTACGGATGGGAAAAGCTCTTCAGCGAAAGGATGTGCCGCCACTTCATGGAAGACTACGGCATCACCTGCAGGGTTGCCCGGTTTCATAATGTTTACGGGCCTTTCGGCACGTACGACGGTGGTCGGGAAAAGGCTCCCGCGGCCCTCTGCCGCAAGGTGATCGACGGCGAGCTGAATGGCGTGAAGGATATCGTCATCTGGGGCGACGGTCACCAAACCCGCAGCTTCATGTACATCGACGACTGCATCAAGGGGATACTGGACATCATGTACTCCGATATTGAGGAGCCGATCAACCTGGGCAGCAGCGAGATGGTCTCCATCAACCAGCTGGCCGACATGGCCGAAGAGATTGCCGGGTACAAGCTGAACCGTTCGTACGACCTGACCGCCCCCAAAGGGGTTCGCGGCCGCAACAGCGAAAACACCCTCATCAGGCACTATCTCGGATGGGAGCCCTCAACGCCGCTGATCGACGGACTCCGCAAAACCTACGCATGGATCCGGGAGCAGATGATCGCCGCTAAGAATTCAGATAAACCGGTCAGGTTCAACTGATGGCAGCACCTGATAAAATCGTGATGGTCTCCGGCTGCTATGACCTGCTGCATGCCGGACATGTAGCCTTTTTCAAGACGGCCGCCGCGTACGGGAAGCTCCATGTTTACCTGGGGCAGGATGAAAACATCCGCCAGCTGAAAGGCAAGGCGCCCTATTTTTCCCAGGAGGAACGCAGGTTCATGGTCGGGTCGATGCGGTACGTGCAGGAGGCCGTGATCTCCACCGGGATGGGGCTGCTCGATTTTGCCGACGACATGGAACGCCTCAAGCCCGATATTTTCATCGTCAACCACGACGGCAGCAGTGCCGAAAAGCAGGAGCTCTGCCGAAAGCATGGGGTTAAGTATATTGTACTTGAGCGGATCCCCGAAGAGGGACTGCCGGCCCGATCCAGCTCAGGAACCAAGAAGGATCTCCGGTTTCCCTACCGCATCTGCATCGCCGGCGGCTGGATGGACCAGCCGTGGGTATCGGAGGTGCATCCGGGATCGGTGGTGGTAGCGCAGATATGGCCTGACATTGATTTCAACGACCGCAGCGGCATGGCCACCAGCTCGCGCAGCATCGCCATCGAGCTCTGGGGAAACCAGCTGCCGGCGGGCGATCCGCTGCGCAATGCGCAGCTGCTGTTCGGGGCGGAGAATTTTCAGAACACCTATATATCCGGATCACAGGATCATATCGGGCTGTTGAAAGCCGGTTGTAACCGGCTCTACTATAGTGGGTCTTATTGGCCGCAGAAGATAGAGTCGACGGTGGATCCTGATATTTGCGACTGGCTGTCGGGTGTGATTCACCTGGTGCCCATGAGGCCGCGTCCAGAGGGGTATAACCCGCTGATCACCAAGAACCTGGCTCCCGATATCGTTAAAGAACTCGGCGAGGCGGGCGACCGGTGCTGGGAGAATATACTCCGAAAGGACGTGAACGGTCTCGGCCTCTCGATGAAACAGACCTTTCTCGCATGGCGCAAAATGCTGCCTTACACGGTGCCCGACTGGGTACTGCAGGAGATGGAAACGAACTGGTTCCCGAATTATCCGGGTGCCATTACCTCCGGATCCGGCGGCGGGTACGTGATGGTCGCGTCGGAGGCGGCGGTGCCAGGTAGCATACAGGTACGCGTAAAATATTGACGATTTACGATATACGATTTACGATTTACGATTTGGGTCCGGGGTTCAAGGTTTGGGGTATAAGGCCGCATCAAAGCGACCCAACACCTCAAACCCCATACCTCGAACCCCTAACCAGCAACCAGTAACCAGCAACCAGTAACAAGTAACCAGTAAATCCTTCCTTATGAAATCTTCCTTAAAACTTTCAACCTTCCTTTTGACTTGTGCCTTGTGCCTTCTGCCCTGGCAATCATTGCGCGCTCAGAAGTATCAACCGACCTGGGAATCCCTTGCGCAATATGATTGCCCATCCTGGTACAAAGACGCCAAGTTCGGCATCTTCATCCACTGGGGCGTCTATTCGGTGCCGGCGTTTGGCAATGAGTGGTATCCGCGGCAGATGTACCTGCTGAACGGAACTACCTACAAGCATCATCTGGAGAAATACGGTCCCCAGGACAAATTCGGGTACAAGGATTTTATCCCGATGTTCAGGGCGGAGAAATTCAACGCCGATGAGTGGGCCGGGGTATTCCAAAAGTCCGGCGCGAAATATGTCATTCCGGTAGCGGAGCACCACGATGGGTTCGCCATGTACGATACGCGTTTATCGGAATGGAATGCGGTTAAGATGGGCCCGAAAAGGGATATCATCGGTGAACTGGCAACCGCCACCCGGAAACACGGTATGGTTTTCGGTCTCTCCTCCCACCGGATCGAGCATTGGTGGTTCATGAACGGCGGAAAGAAGATCCCGTCGGATGTGCAGGACCCGAAATACGCGGGATTGTACGGTCCGGCCATGGAAGAAAAGGATACCCTCACGGCGGAGTTCATGAACGACTGGCTCCTGCGCTGCACCGAGCTCGTCGACAAATACCAGCCCCAGGTTTTCTGGTTCGACTGGTGGATCGAGCAAAAAGCGATGGAACCGTACCGGAAGACATTTGCAGCCTACTACTACAACAGGGCGGAATATTGGAAAAAAGGAGTTGTGATAAATTACAAGAATGAATCCTATCCTCCAAGCGTGGCTGTTTATGACATTGAGCGCGGCAGCAGCAAGGCAACCAAGAAATACCCCTGGCAGACCGACACCTCCATCGGGAAACGGAGTTGGGGCTATATCGACGGCGAAGAGAATAAAACGCCCAACTCGCTGATCGACGACCTGATCGATATCGTCAGCAAGAACGGCAACCTCCTGCTCAATATCGGGCCAAAAGCCGACGGCACCATACCGCAGGAGCAGATCGACGTACTGCTTGAAATCGGAAAATGGCTGGATATCAATGGTGAAGGGATTTATGGCACCCGCCCCTGGAAGATTGCCGGCGAAGGTCCGACTGAAAACCCGGATGGTGGATTTGGCGAAAGCAAGCGTTCCGATTATTCTTCGAAAGATTTCCGGTTCACGGCAAAGGACAATGCAGTTTACATGTTTTGCATGGATACCCCGACCGATAAAAAGATCCTGGTGAAAGCGCTGGCCTTAACGGCCGATCCCGCAAAGCCGATTAAAAGCATTACTCTGATGGGCTCGCTGGAACCGGTCAAATGGAAGCAGAAGGCGGATGTGCTGGAGATTACCACGCCAAAGGCTATGCCCTGCGGGCATGCGATAGGGTTTAAGCTTGGGTTCTGAAGGGGGGGGGTAAAACGGTGCTGGGAGATAAGGCAGAAGGCAGAGGGCAGAAGGCAGAAATTAGTAAGAAGTAAAAAGAACAAGGGCAAAGTCTACTTTATTGCCACCTTCTTTCTTAGTCCATCATTCTTTTTACTCATTTTTGCCCTCTGCCCTCTGCCTTCTGCCTTAATGTCCCAGACCGGGCATATCCTTCCCGATCCGGATAGGATGCAGCAGGTTTATGAAGAGGTTAAAACACCCTATAAATACGGCGTGATCCTCCGCGGGGAGGGAGGAGCTCCGGTGGATTGTCCGAGCGTGTTCAGGAAGGGCGACCGGTGGGACATGGTGTATTTCTGCATGAACAAGAAGGGGTATGAGACCCCCCTTTATTTTATGCTACCTTTGTCGAAATAATTTTGCATGAATTCATTCGAGGAACTCAATCTTTCCAAACCCTTACAAACAGCCATCGATGAGCTTGGATTTGAGAGCCCAACCCCCATTCAGACACAAGCTTACCCGGTAATTCTCTCCGGAAGGGATATCGTGGGCATCGCCCAGACCGGAACCGGCAAGACCTATGCTTACATGCTCCCGCTGCTGAGGGACCTGAAATTTTCAAAGGATATTCAACCCCGGATTGTCATTCTGGTTCCCACACGTGAACTGGTAATACAGGTGGTGGAGCAGGCACAAAGCCTGATGAAATATCTGAATTTAAGGGTGCTGGGAGTTTTCGGGGGCGTCAATATCAATACACAGAGGCAGCAGGCTGCCCTGGGAACCGATATTCTCGTTGCCACGCCTGGCCGGCTGTACGACCTGGTGGTTAATGGTGCGCTGCAACTTAAAGCAGTAAAAAAACTGGTGATCGATGAGGTGGACATCATGCTGGATGCCGGATTCAGGTTTCAACTGACCAACATCTTTGATCTCCTGCCCGCAAAAAGGCAGAACCTGATGTTTTCGGCTACCATGACCGAAGAGATTGACGCACTGATTGATGACTATTTTGTTGCCCCGGTGAGGATTTCGATTGCCATGAGCGGCGCCCGCCTGGAGAATATCGAGCAGCACTGCTACCCCGTGCAGAATTTTGAGACCAAGATTAATCTTTTGCGGCATCTCCTTGCCGACCGCAAGGAGTATAAAAAGGTTCTGGTTTTTGTGTCGACCAAGAGCAATGCCGACCGCCTGTTCGAAGCCCTGGGCGAGAGTCACGGATCCACGATCGGAATCATTCATTCCAACAAAACTCAGAATTTCAGGATCAAGTCGGTGCAGCAGTTTGAGCAGGGGCAAACCCGGGTATTGGTTGCAACTGACGTGATGGCCCGTGGACTGGATTTTGAGAAAATATCGCATGTCATCAATTTTGACACCCCTGCGTTCCCGGAAAACTACATACACCGCATTGGCCGTACCGGCCGTGCCGAACATCCGGGTAAATCAATCCTGTTTTTCACCCCGAAGGAAGAGCCGTCAAAAGAGGCTATCGAGACCCTGATGGATTACAAGATCCCGGTTATCGAATTCCCCGAAGGTGTTGAAATATCCAAAAAACTTATTCCCGATGAACGCCCCAGGGGGGTTGCCCCGAATCCGAACCGGAATATAAAGAAGGTGATCAAGGGAGCCTCTCACCACGAGAAATCGGCAAAAAACAAGAAGACCAACCAGGGCGGAAGCTATCTGAGGAAAATGAAAAAGTACAAAAAGCCGCAGACCCGGGGTGACAAGATTGCCAACAGAAATCACAAAAACAGGTAAAACTATCTGGATTTTGAACATAACAAGGCCCCCTTTGTTATGTTTTTATGAGCCTGTCAACTAACCTAATTTACGGATTTCGCCGGTTGCTGATCCCGGTCATCCTGTTTCTTGCATTGAACCCCGTATACTCTCAGGATCCACTCTCCGTGACTAGGATCAAGGGTGAAATCACTTTCGATGGCATCCCCGACGAAGAGGCCTGGAAGCTTGCTCCGCCCGTGAAACTGACCATGCAGCAACCGGTTTACGGAAATGATCCCAGCGAGAAATCCCAGGTACGGATGGTTTACGACCAGCAATATTTCTACATCTCAGCCACTTTTTATTATCAGAATATTAATGATTTGAGAGCCGTTAGCAAGAAACGCGACTTTGTTTCACTTACTACGGATTGGCTCGGTATCGTGCTGGACACCTATGATGACCATGAAAACGCAGTTACCTTCTGGACCAATCCCAACGGATTGAGAACAGACGGCACCGTAAAAAATGATGCCGTGTCATTCGGTGACGATATCAATTTCAGCTGGAACACCTTCTGGGATGCAAAAACAAACATCAACAACCAGGGCTGGACAGTTGAGGTCAGGATTCCTTTTTCAAGCCTGAGGTTCCAGGTTAAGGACGGGAAAACCCGTATGGGCATTATTCTTGAGAGGTTTATTGCCGCAAAAACCGAGTTCGACACCTTTCCGCCTCTTCCCCTCAACTTCAGCAATTCCTCCTTTAAACCATCCCTTTCAACGCCCATCATTTTTGAAGGGCTGAAACCTGAGAAGCCCCTGTATCTTACTCCCTACCTGACGGCCGGATTGAGCCAGGCAAACAACCTCAACGAGGATGAAACCGCTTATGTGTGGAAATCCACTCCAAAAATTGACGCAGGCCTGGATGCCAAATACAGCCTTACCAATAATCTTACGGTAGATCTTACGGTGAATACTGATTTTGCCCAGGTTGAGGCCGATGATGAGAAGATTAACCTGACCCGATATTCCCTTTTCTTTCCTGAAAAAAGGGTGTTTTTCCTTGAGAAATCGGATGTATTTGATTTCTCTTTCCTCGACGGCAACAATCTTTTTTACAGCCGGAAAATTGGTATTTATGACGGCCGGCCCGAAAGGATATTTGGCGGGGTGAGACTTACCGGAAAGGTTGACAAATGGGATATTGGTTTTCTTGATATGCAAACAGCCCCCTTTGGTGATCATCCTGGTGAGAATTATGGTGTATTCCGCGGCCGCCGGAATGTTTTTAATCCGAATTCCTTTGTGGGCGGTATGCTGACGACCCGGATTGGCGTCAATGGCAATTATAACCTGGCCTACGGGGTTGATGGACAATTCAGGGTTAAGGGGGATGAATACCTTACCTTGAAAATGGCGCAGACCTTCGAGAATACTGTAAAATCCGATGCCCTTGACCTTTCGCCAACGCGATTGCTTGTCCAATGGGAGCGGCGCAATCTTAAAGGATTGAGCTATGAGATGATGTACACCTATTCCGGCGACCAGTTCAATCCGGGAATTGGATTTGAGCTGTTCGATAATTTTCAGGGAATCCGTGGTAAACTGAATTACGGCTGGCTCCCGGGCGAAAAATCGGGCTTACGGTACCACCAGATCTCTGTCACAGGTTTCAACATGTGGAGCACCCTGACCGGCCTGCAGGAAACCATGAATGGCATCCTCAGGTGGCAATTCGATGCAAAAAAGGGTTTTTACGGCAATATCTCGGGTGTGTTTAATCGCGAAAACCTGACCGACACCTTATCAATTGGCAATGATCAGGCCCGGGTTATGCCCGGCAGGTATTCGTTTACAACCCTTTCAGCAGGTTACGGAACATCCGGCAGCAATGCTTTTGGCGCTGACCTAACCTCCGATGCCGGACAGTTTTATGATGGATGGAGGGTTTCCTTTTCAGCCTCTCCCAGGCTCAACATCGGCTCGGGATTGAATCTGAGTCTTACCTACCGGCTGGATTACGTGACGTTTCCTGGCAGGGCTATGGCCTTTACGAATCATATAGCCGGTTTGCGCGGATTGCTGACGGTCAGCACTAAAACATCCCTTTCAGCCTTCGTTCAGTATAATACGGCAATCCAGCGATTTGTTACCAACATCCGGTTCAGGTGGAACCCTCGTGAAGGGAATGATTTTTACATTGTATACGATGAGGGGCTGAACTCAAACCTGGTCAGGGAAATCCCGGCCTTGCCGGTTTCAGCAGGCAGAACTATTTTACTGAAATACACCTATACTTTCAGGATATAATCTTCAGCGACGCTATTTCTTATCTGAGGTGAGAAAAAAGATGCCGTATTCTTCCGGTAAAAAGTAAAACATCCTACCTTTCCATGGAAATTCAAACAAGATTTCCATGCAAAACAGACGCAATTTTCTCAAACAATCCACCCTATTAGCCGCCGGCGTGATGGTGGCACCCAGTTTATTCTCAGAGTCAGTTACTCCAGGCGCGAAGGCGAAAAATATCGGGTTACAGCTGTACTCCCTCCGCGATAAGGTAGGCAAGGAAGGGATCCAGAGTGTGCTTGAAGCCGTGGCGAAAATCGGTTATAAGAATCTTGAGACGGCCGGTTACAACGACGGGAAAATCTACGGTTTGGTGCCTGCCGATTTTAAAAAGCGGGTTACCGATCTTGGGATGACCTTCACCAGTGCACACCTGGGCCGCTCGTTTTCCAAAGACAAGAGCGCCGAGATCATGGCCTGGTGGGATCAGGCTATCGAAGCGCATCATGAAGCCGGGGCCGGCTATATTGTTCAGGCATCCATGCCGGTCAGCGACAAAAGCAAACTTGAGGATCTCCAGCTCTACTGCGAATATTTCAGCATGGTGGGTGAACGGGCCGCCAAGGCCGGCCTGACTTTCGGATACCATAACCACACTGTGGAATTCAAGAAAATCGGGGATCATGTGATCTTGGATTATATGCTGAAGACCGTTGACCCGAAAAACGTCTGTTTTGAGCTCGATGTTTACTGGTGCCAGGAGGGCGGCGCCAACCCGGTCGAATATCTGAAAAAATACCCTGATCAGTTCAAGCTAACCCATATTAAGGACGACAAGGAGATCGGGGCCAGCGGCAAGATGGATTTCGAAGCCATCTTCAACCAGATGAAGAAAAACAAGATCAGGGACTGGTATGTGGAGATTGAGCAGTATACCAGCGGTAACTCTGTTCAAAGTGCCAAGGAAAGCTTCGAATACCTGAATAAATCAAAATTTGTAAAATAAACCGCTAACAACCCTCCAATGGAAAAGCAGCGCATTATTCCCAAGGGGATCGTATTCCCTTTTATTCTGTTAACCTCACTGTTTTTTGCCTGGGCAATACCCAACAATCTGACTGACACCATGTTAGCCGCTTTTAAGCGGATCATGAGCCTCACCGATTCCAAAACGGCCTGGATTCAGGTGGCTTGTTATCTCCTGGGGTACGGGTTTTTTGCAATTCCGGGAGCGCTGTTCATCAAACGGTATACTTACAAAGCAGGAGTTATGCTGGGTTTGGGTATGTATGCCACCGGAGCTTTCCTGTTTTATCCGGCCATGCTTCTGTCGGAGGGCAATGCAAGTTTTGGATTCATGATGTTCCTGCTTGCCATTGTTGTGTTATTTGCCGGCCTGTCGGTACTGGAGACCTCCACCAACTCATACGTTTGCGCAATCGGACCAGAAGAGACCGCCACGCAGCGGCTCAATTTCGCTCAATCCTTTAATCCTTTCGGTGCCATAATGGGCGTTGTGCTCAGCCAGGTATTCATCCTTTCGAAACTGAACACGATGAGTGCAGCAGACCGGGCGGCACTGGCGCCTGAGGAGCTCACGAGGATTCAGGGAATTGAATTAAATGCTGTTACAACCACCTACATGACCGTTGGATTGGTGATGGTTGTTATTCTGCTGATGATTTATTTCACCCGGATGCCCAAGCTGAAGGAGGACAATAAGAAGCTCGAATTCCTTGGTACTTTCCGCCGGCTGATGAAAAACCGGAATTATGTTTGGGGTGTGATTGCACAGTTTTTCTATGTGGGAGCCCAGATTGCAGTCTGGTCTTTCGTTATCCGGTATGTAATGCAGCAACTCGACTTCGACTCTGTCATTGCCGGATTGGGAGCCAACCCTTCTACCGATCAGATCATTGCTGCACTCAGAGTTGTCGAACCCGTAGCGGCAGGCTTTTATAATGTCATCGAATGGATGGGAATGGATGCCCTGTTGCCGCGAACACCCGAGCAAGCAGGTGCAACCTATTATATTATTTCACTGGTTCTGTTTGTGATTGGCCGTTTCCTTTGTACAGCACTGATGCGATTTATCAAGCCCCGCCATATTCTGACCGGGCTGGCAATATTGGCTTTCCTGTTTTCTCTGATCGCAATTTATGACAACGGTACCGCCGGTATTTATGCCCTGATGGGTATATCCGGCTGCATGTCACTGATGTTCCCAACCATTTACGGAATGGGAATCAGGGGATTGGGAGAGGACACAAAGATTGGAGGAGCCGGCATGGTAATGGCCATAGCCGGTGCAGCGGTTCTCACCCAGATTCAGGGGATTGTATCCGACCAGGTGGGCAGTATCAAATTCGCCTACTGGGTACCAGCTCTTGCTTTCATTGTTATCGCCTTTTACTCTGCTGTAATTTCGAGAAAACAGGCGTAGAGCCCCTTGTAGAGACGCATTATTATGCGTCTCTACAGGCGTTTTGCATCAACACCGTGGAAGGTGATTTCCACCGGCCTGATGGTACCATCGGGATTAAAAAACATCCAGTCGATGCAGACTTCGCGGTGGTTGCCGTTTTTATCGCCCAGCGGACGGCGGTGATACACAATGTAATAATCTTCGGAATTGGGAATATGGATAACCGAATGGTGTCCGGCGCCGGTGGCGACTTCCGGGTTCTGTTGTAAAATCTTACCGATCCGGTTAAAGGGTCCGGTCGGACTGTCGCCGATCGCATAGGCTACGCTGTAATTGGGACCGGTCCAGCCGCCTTCCGACCACATCAGGTAATACTTCCCGTTACGTTTGAACATGAAAGGCCCCTCCACATAATTCTCAGGAGTGATCTCCTTATAGGTTTCCCCGTCGGGGAACACATCGAGGCTGAGCAAATCAGGCTTCAGTCTCGTGATATTGCAATGCCTCCAGCCTCCGTATATCAGGTAAAACTGACCGTCATCATCTTGGAAAACAAACTGATCGATAGGCTGGGCGCCATTATGGAACGAGTTGATCAGAGGTTTCCCGATCGCATCCCTGTAAGGTCCCTGCGGCTTTTTTGCCACGGCCACTCCAATGCCTCCGGGCTGCTGATCGTTCTGAATATCATTGGCGCCAAAAAACAGGTAGTACCTGTTGTTCGCATGGATCACGGAAGGTGCCCAGATGGAATAAGCAGCCCATTTTATATTCCTGACATCCAGTACCTTCGGATGCTTCTTCCAGGTTATCAGGTCTTTGGAGGAGAAAGCATCCAGATAAGTCTGCTTCAGATATTGCTTGTTGATGGTATTCTTCTGTATCTCCTTCTGAAATTCCGAGAGTTTCGGAGGAGCCTGGGCCTCACCGAAATCATCGGACCAGGTTGGAAAAATCCAGAAGGTATTCCCGTAAATGATCCCTTCCGGATCGGCATACCAACCCTCGAACACGGGGTTTCCGGCCAGCCCCTGGGACTTGTATTCGGGACGGATATTTTGGCTATAAACTGAGAGGGTGCTAAAAAAAATAACGGTGAATGTTAATACTTTCATGATGTTATTTCTGATTGTCGATCAATCTTTTCCTGATTTCCATTTCCAGTGTCACAGGCTCATACTTGAACAGGACCCTGAGTTTCCGGTGGTCGTCAGGTACCTGGTCAGCGAGATCTTCCGGAAAATTATTGAACATTAACAGGCTCTTATACAGATATCTTACAAAGGGAAACCAGGGTTTAACCAGATAGGAAACCACCCTGATTACAGCCAGCGGAATGGTGATGTGCTTAACCGGTTTACCCGTTATCGCTGTAACCTTCCGGGCCATATCCGGCATTGAGCAGGCCTCCGGACCGGTGAGGCGTAGTCTTTGTCCGCCCAAATCGCTGCGTAATGCGGCCTGGGCGGTGATCTCCCCCACATCCTCGGGTGAAATGGTTGGCATTCTTTTTAATCCACCACCGGGAACGGCCAATTTGTCCCCCCTCAGGAAGGCAAAAAAGAGCTCATGGGAAGGAGCATCACCAAGGATGGTCCAGTTGAATGCTGATGCTCTGATGCGGGCCTCGATCTCGATCTTGATCTCGCCGAATTCAGGAATCCCAAGCTTTTCAAGTACCTCCTCCCTCATTTCATAGCCCGACATATAGAGCAGTCTGGTGACCTTTGCCTTTTCCGCCTCTCCCATGATCATCAGGACGGCATCCCGTTCGATCTCCTTCATCCGCCGGATGAGGCCGGGGTGCATGGCAGAAAGGCAGATGACCACCGCGCCAGCCTCCTTCAACGACTGAATGATTACGCCGCGGTTTGTAACATCGCCCTCAGTGATCTCAACCTGATCTCCGAGGATTTTCAGTGCTTTAGCCCGGTCTCTGCTGACCACCCTGACACGGGCACCCTTTTGCAGCAGTTTCTCTACGACTTTCCTTCCGTACAGGCCGGTACCACCGAAAACAACGATGGATTCTGAAGGGTTCATTTCATTGAATTACCAATCCCCACAATAAACACTGAACCCAGAATCACAGTGATCCCGACGATGAAGGTCCAGATGGTGGCCTTTGAAACGCCTTTCCATTCACGGCGGTAGAGTCCCCACATATTTGCGGTGAGGATGATGGTTGACATGTGCAGGATCCAGGAGCTTGCGCCGTTGCCGAGCTTGCTCTCCCCCATTCCGTAGAAGAAGAATTGCATGAACCAGATGGTTCCGGCCAGTGCGGCAAAGAAATAGTTGTTCAGGAGCGGGGTCTTTTTATCGGTGAAATTCCCGTAGGTTTTGTTTTTCAGATGGAGGATGGTGGTCCAGATGAGGTTGGTGGTGAGTCCGCCCCACAGCAGCACCACATAGGTGACGTTGTTCTGGAACAGCGGGTTAAACCCGGCCACTACCGCAGCTTCTGCCATCGGTTTTCCTGCTTCGATACCGAAATTAAAAAACGAGCTCAGGATCCCTGACAAGGTTGCAATAACAAGCCCTTTAACGATGCTGAATTCCTTATCGCCCGTAAGGTTTGGCGCTTTGGTGATCTCCTTCTCCTTCCTCAGTCCGGCCTTCCCCATAATGACGATACCGGTAATACAGAGTGCAACTCCGACCAGGACCAGCTGCCCACCCGGATGTCCCAGCATATCGGTAAAAGAGGTTTTTCCCGGGGTTGGATTGATGTTGTAGTAAATGGATGGTACCAGTGCACCAAAGGCTGAGCAGAAACCGAGGATCACCGAGTTACCCAGTGACATGCCCAGATACCGGACGCCCAGTCCGTAGGTTAATCCTCCGATTCCCCACAGGAGCCCCATCATCAGGGTAATTGATATAATCCGGCCTGAGGTTGCCGAGATGATTTCGGCGAATCCGGGAACCGTGAGCCAGGCAGCCAGGGGTGGCACTATCAGCCAGGAGAAGAGGCCGCCGACAATCCAGAAACTTTCCCAGGCCCACCCTTTAACCTTATTGAAAGGCATGTAGAAACTACCGGAGGCGAAGCCACCGATGGAATGAAAAATAACCCCGAGTAGTGCGTTCATAATTTTGGTTGAGTTGTAACAAACATAACATAAACGCGTCAGGTTTTCATAAACCTGACAGGTTTTCCAAAACCTGTCAGGTTTAAATCTTCAGAAATTCTTCAGGATCACGGAATATGTTTGTTTTCGAAATAACACAAAAACCAATGAAAACCAAAAGAGCATTAATCACTTTTTCACTCAGTCTGATGTGCGGCCTGATGATGGCTCAGTCCCCGCGGCTGAAAGGCAACGGCCAGATCTTCTGGGAAGAGCATTTTAACTGGGGCAACCCCGCGGATCCAAAGGGCTGGACAGCGCCGGCCGGCTGGAAGATTGAGGACAACTCAGCCGATGATAACGGCTTTGTCTGGACCTGGACCAAGGACAGCCTGCAAGGCCCGATGTCGAAGCGCGACGGCGGATATATTCTGAACTCGGCAACCCGGGAAAACGGATTTCTGGCCCTTGACCTGGATAATTACAATGCATACAAGAACTATATGGATATGCTGTATGTGAACAGCTCCATCACCCTTCCGCTGATGAACTTCAGCGGACACCCGTCGGTTATTGTCAGCTTTGACCAACTATTCAAGTACTTCAACACTCCGCGGATGGTGATGGAGGTTTCGAACGACAACGGCGCCCACTGGGCAGAGTTCGATCTTAAGATGGGGACCGCAAGGGGAATTAACACACAAAACCTGCCTAATACCGGAGTCGCTCATTATTCTGTCAATATCTCTGATGTGGCAGCAAACCAATCGCAGGTAACCATCAAGATTACCTGGTCGGGGTCCATCCTCTATTTCTGGATGATAGATGACCTTACGTTTGCCGAAGGCTGGGATAATGATTTGAAAATGAATCACTGGCAGGTACAGATGATTGACAATGAAAGCCGGGTTTCTGAAGGATTCTTTTACATGCTGCCAAAAACACAGATCCGGCCGGTCGGTTTGTTTGAGGGCAGCGTGACCAATTACGGGGATGAAGAGCAGACCCATATCCGGTTGACAGCCGAGATCCTGAAAAACGGGGTATCGCAGTTTTCCACCGCATCGAATACACTCAATTCCAGGTACTATGGTGATCCGGCAGACACGCTTTTCATAAGCCAGTCCTATACTCCCGTGGATTTCGGGCACTATCAGCTGACCCTTTCCATGCAATCGGACCAGGTGGACCAAAATCCCGAAAACAACAGGAAATCCTGGTATTTCCATGTAACCGACAGTGCTTTCGCCCGGACCCCGGACGTCAGCGAAGCGGACGAGAGTCCGTGGCGGGATTACTACCAGTACACCCATGAAGGGGACCTGATGGGGGTTGAATTTAATCCGGTCGCCGACTGTGAGGCCAGTTCCCTATCGGCATATATTTCTAAAGCCAATATCGGGGCAGATTTCAAATTCGTACTGCTCGAAATAACCTCCGGAACCGCGGAGACGGTGGAAATGAAAGAACTGCTCACCAGCGAAACGATGACTGTTGATTCACTAGTTCTGCAAAAGGGATGGATTACCCTGCCGCTGGAAGCCGACGGTATCGGCGAGAAAATGAAGGCTGGCAAAAGGTATGTGGCAGCGGTGCAATTCTGGACCTACCTGTCGGCGGATCAACTCATAAACCGGGGCAATACCTTCTGGCTCGGCAGCACCAAAACTTTTCCGGCTTCCATTGACAAGCAGTGGACTTATCAGGTTAACGACGGAGTTTGGAAGAAAGGCTCCTCCTTCAACAAAATGATCCGTCTGAATATCAACAATCATGAGAACCGGATCGACGGGGTACCTTCTATGGATCTTCTGACCTCTCTGGAACAGAATTTCCCGAATCCCTGGAGTTCAGAAACACATATCGGATACCAGCTTGAGAGATCATCCGAAGTATTGCTGGAGATCCGGGATATTACGGGGAAAATCATCCGGGTGAGGAATGAAGGGACCAAACCGGCAGGCCGGCATGTGATATCGGTACCGAAAGCGGGTCTGGAAGCAGGAATCTATTTTTATACGCTATCGGCCGGTGGTGAAAGGGCTACCCGGAGGATGGTGGTGGGGTAAGATAAGGCAGGAGGGCAGGAGGACAGGAGGGCAGGAAGTAAAGGAAAAAGTAATACTTGATGCCCTAGTCTGGTCCTTCCCATTTGGTACTAACAAGAATAAAGGGCTGACTCTCCGCGGTGAAAGCATCGCGGGAAAAACTCCCGAACTCCCGGATATCCCTGAACCCGGTATCCATCATGATATTCTTAAGGGTTGCCGGCCGGATGGCCAGCAGGTCCACCTCATTATCAATAATTTCCCCGGTGGATTTGATCGTCAGCCGGGTTTTGAATGCAATGTGTGTGGGATTATCCTGATAAGAATAGATACGCTCAAACCGGATTAGATCGTTTTCAATCGTAGGCAGGCCGGTTAGTTTCTGATCCAGGATGCGGTCGTAATTGATAATCTGAACCACCAATAAGCCCCCGGGCCTGAGTACCTGGAAGGCTTGCCGGGCAAATTCCCTGACATCTTTTTCGGTTGAAAGATGCGGCAGTGTATTGCCGAAACAGATCAGGCGGTCAACCGATTCAGTGAGAAAGTTTGATGTCAGGTCGAGCATCCCGCCCCGGATAACCGTTAGGGGCACTCCCTGGTCGGCCGCTTTCCTGCGGGCTGCTCCCAGCATGCTTTCGTCGGGGTCGATGGCGGTGACGGCCCTGAAATCATGAGCTAACGCAACTGCCAGATTGCCGGTTCCGCAGCCGACATCCACCAGGTTCAATCCTTTATCCGAGCCAAAGGACAATACAAATTCCCGCTGGGCAGGTGCATAGGGAAATACCTGATCGTACCATTTATGAATGCTCGTGTAGAACTTCATTGTTTTTCGTTTGTCAACAAAGGTCCACAATTTTTTATCCACAGATAACACAGATTAACACAGATAGCGGATTCTGGCCATCTGTGTTAATCTGCGTCATCTGTGGACTTTGTTTTGTGTAAATTTGTGTGCCATTTGTGAACCTTTGTGGATAATCTTAGTGGATAATCTGAAAAATATGAAAACCGCCATTACCCAATACCCCGTTCTGGATCTGATACGTGAGAGATGGAGTCCGAGGAGTTTCACTCCTGATATGATTTCAGAGACGGATATGAATACCCTGCTCGAGGCGGCCTCCTGGGCGTTCAGCGGGGGCAACATGCAACCATGGTTTTACCTTTACGCCCATCGCGGAACATCGGGCTTTGAAAAAATTCTCAATTGCCTGTCTGGTGGAAACCAAGCCTGGGCCGGGAATGCTGCAGTATTGATGGTGACCCTGGCCAAAAAAGAGCGCGATCCCGGCAAGCCGAACCTCTGGTCGAAGCACGACCTGGGAGCCGCCAACATGAACCTGATCCTGCAGGCACTCAGCATGAATATATACGGGCACCTTATGGGCGGCTTTGATGCTGGCAAAGTAGTTGACTCATTGGATGTTGACCCAACCGTATACGAGCCGGTTGCCTGCATGGCGCTGGGATACCGGGGCGATCCGGAGCAGCTGGAAGAATCGCAGCGGGAGCGGGAGCTGGCGCCAAGGACACGGAAAGTGATTGCCGAGATTTCGCAAAAGATATAACCTCGTCAGCGGTAAACCCTGATCCACCATTCGTCAAATGCCTGTCCATGTTCAGAAAAGGGTTCCTTAGGTTTGGCAAGCCAAAAACTGAACCCATGAAATCAATGTTACTCTTTGCCGGACTTGCTCTTGTCACCTGTTTCACTAACGCTCAGACTGTAACCGACATTGACGGCAATGTATACCATACCGTTACGATTGGCAATCAGGTATGGATGAAAGAAAACCTGAAAGTGACTCACTACCGCAACGGGGACCCCATCCCGAACGTCACATCCGGTTCAGCCTGGTCGAATTTATCCACAGGTGCCTATTGCAATTACAGCAATAATCCGAACCAGGCAATAACCTATGGCCGCCTGTACAACTGGTATGCCGCAACAGATCGAAGGCAACTGGCCCCGGAGGGATGGCATGTCGCAACGGATGCGGAATGGACAACGCTCACGGATTTTGCCGGTGGCCTGGGGGTGGCTGGAGGCAAGCTAAAAGAACGCGGCAGCCTGCATTGGTTAAGTCCGAATACCGGTGCAACCAATACCTATGGGTTTACC
Organism: uncultured Porphyromonadaceae bacterium; assembly: GCA_964512915.1. Taxonomy (GTDB): domain Bacteria; phylum Bacteroidota; class Bacteroidia; order Bacteroidales; family UBA12481; genus UBA12481. The sequence continues at coordinate 45,831 of CAZEKJ010000021.1, read as the reverse complement.
GCCCTTCCGGGTGGCCTGATTGAGCGCGACGGAACTTTTTGGAGTATCCAGTTCATCGCCAGCTGGTGGTGCTCTACGGAAGCCAATGCTTCCGAAGGTTGGGCCCGGGGCATTTTCAGTGATGCCATCTATGTGGACAGGGGCGGATACTACAGTAAAAAAATAGGGTTTTCCATTCGATGCGTTAAGAATGAATCATCCGGCATGGACGACCCGGAATTAAAAGAATTCCTGCAGATATTTCCAAACCCGGCCGTTGAGCGGATTTCCATTGACTGCGGCAGATCGCAGGAGGTGGACATGAAAGTGTTTACGCTGGCTGGTAAATGCATTCTGCAAAAAAATCTTAAGAGCAGCCTCAACCAGATTGACATAAGCTCCTTCCCGACAGGATGTTATATCGTTATGCTAAGCTGCGCCGACTGGGCCGTTCAGCGGAAACTGATTAAGGAATAATCTGATTATCGTCACCAGAATGGGTAGGTTTCAGGTGTTTGGAGGTTCATCCCCAACCAGCAGCTTGAAGCCTTTCCCCCTCAGGTTGAGGATCTGGATTCCGGAGTCCTGGCTAAACCGTGCCCGCAATTTGTGAATAAAAACATCCATGCTGCGCGTGTTGAAATAACTGTCATCGCCCCAGACTTTCTTCAGTATATATTCGCGTTCAACCAGCTTTCCCTGATTCTCACAAAAGATTTTCAGCATCTCAGATTCCTTGAGTGTCAGCTTATCGCTTTCACCCTGAAAGTTCAACTTCATCTGCTGAGAATCAAACTGATACTTTCCGATTTCAAATTGCAGATTCTCCTGTCCGGAATCAACTATCTTGCTATTCCTTCTGAGAATTGCATTGATCCGGAGGATGAGCTCCTCCATATGAAAGGGTTTCCTGATATAATCATCTGCTCCTGAATCATATCCTTCGATGATGTCGTCTTTCTGCGAGCGGGCCGTTAAAAAAATGATCGGAATAAAAGGATTGGCAGAACGGATCCTGCGCCCAAGTTCAAACCCGTCCATTCCTGGAAGCATCACATCCAGAACACATAAATCAGGCTCTTCCCGCATGAATAGTTCCAACCCCTTTTCGGCTGTCTTCTCATAAAAGACTGCAAAGGCCCTGGATTCAAGCAGGTCGGTGACCATCATCCCGAGATAGGGATCGTCCTCAACAAAAAGGATTCTGACCGGTTTCATACTAATGGCAAGGTTAGTTTAAAAGTACTTCCCACACCAGGTTCGCTGCTAACGGAAATATCGCCGTCATGAAGGAACATAATCTGTTTGGAGTATGCGAGGCCCAATCCGAAACCCTTGATATCTCTCTCCCGGATCTCATCATTCCGGACATAGGGCTCAAAAATCGTTTCCAGGAGGTTCCGGGGAATACCCGTTCCCTGATCCGAGACGAAAATCTCCAGAAAATTTTTATTATCAGCATTTTGTGTCCTGATTTCAATGTGCGGGGCAACAGGTGAATATTTGTTCGCATTGTCCAATAGATTGAAGATGACCTGCAGCAGGTGATCCCGGTCGCCGGTTACCAGAAACCTATCAGCACGGAGATCCACAGAAACGGCTCCATTGCGGTGACTGACCTGAACCTCAAATACTTTAACCGTTTCCCGGATCATTTCATGGACATCGACCTCTGTTTTTTTAAGTCTGATTTTTCCTTTCTCGAAAATTGCCAGATTGAGCGTTTTTTCGATCATCAGGCCCAGCCTCTGGTTTTCCTTTTGTGCGATCTTCATGTATTCCAGGGATTTATCGGGATTCTTTAGAAAACCGAATTGGATCAGGCCTTCAAGAGCTAAAGAAATATTGGAAACGGGGGTCTTGAAATCATGCGTCAGGTTATCGATAAAATCCTTGCGCATCTGATAGATTTTTTTCTGGCGGAGAATGGTGGTTAAAGAATAAATCAACGCAGCCGCGATTAGCAGCATAAGAAAAACGTTTAAGCCTACCACCCAACCCATTCGTTTTATGATACTTCCGGCCTCCTCGTCAAAACGGATCAAAACATCACTCGACCTTTTAGTACTGCCCTTGTCTGGAACGGTCAGTGTGAACTGGAGGTTTTTCGCTTTGCCTTGAAGCACTCCGGCATTCAATGCCCCGTCTTTATCATACGAACCGGCAGTGACTTCATACGTTGCGTTTATATCCATCTCCGATAAAACCCTCTTGAATACCGAATCTACAAGCCGCAATGGCATGTCAGCCGGAATGGTTTCCGACCTGATAACCTTTACCGAATCACCCTTCGGTTTCCCATACATCACCACTGCAGCGCCCTTTTGAGTTGCAGGCAGGTTATTACCCGGATCCATCCTGACCCCCAGCCTTGGACGCGTGGAACTCAGTATTCTGTCATTAGCCTGACTTACTGCTCTTTCGATCAGTTTTTGATAATTATCCCTTTCCCGCCGATAGGAACCGGTCAGCCAGATGACCTGCAGTGCGATAAGCCCTGGAATGGCAAATCCTAAAAACCAGATTAAGCCCCTGATAATTTCCTTTTTCATTTTTCCTGAAAAGTTATTGCAAGGTAGTGCTTATGGTCCTTGTTTGCTTCGCTATTTAACTCTATTTAAGACTGTTTATGCGAAGTTTAACGGAATTGCTCACCGGCTGCAAATAATTTTGAATCCGGATTAATGACTCATTGCCATGAAAAAAATAACCCTGGTTGCTTTGGCGGTCTGCTGCAGTTACCAGTATGCACTTGCACAACCAGATATGAGTATTGGCCAGAAAGCCCCGGGATTTAGCGGTATTTCCGTGAATGGAGAAGAGATCAACCTGAAAAAATTACGGGGCAATATTGTCGTTTTAGACTTCTGGTTCGTCGGTTGCGGCGGCTGCCGGGCAGAGATGCCTTTTCTTAACCAGATGGTGAAAGAGCTTGGGCAGGACCGGATAGCCTATATCGGAATTGCTCTGGATAAACCTGATAAAATCAGGCTCTTCCTGAAGGATATCCCGTTTGATTTTACCCACATTCCCGAGGCGGAGAAGATCTTCAATTCCTACGGTGTCACAATCTGCCCGTCACGATTTGTTATTGATCCGAAAGGACGCATCAGCTATATCTCCCGAGGAAAAAAAATGGAAAAACCTGAAACCATGAAGGAACATATTCAAATCCTTCATAATGAATTAACTAACAAAACTCAATAACCATGAAACTCTTCTGTTGCATTATTTTGATGGCTGTTTACAGCTATTCCGGCATTTCACAAGGAACGGTAACAAACACCGACAAACCGCTTTCCGGAAAAGCGAACCGGGTGGTCATGATCAAAGAAACCTTGTCGATCCCGGAAACTGGCAAGGATTATTACTTAGAGAATCCTGGCGGACTGGATGTTTCTCCTGACGGCAACCTGTTTGTCCTGGATCGTGCGAAAGTTCTCGAATTTGATTCAGCGGGAAATTACATCCGTCAGTTCAAGCCTTCTGCGGAAAATATTCTGCTCACAAATCTCCAGGCAAACCTTGACCGGCTGTATGTTTTTGACCGGATCAGTTTGACGCTGTTTGTCTATGACAGAACCGGCTTTCTGAAAAACAGTTTCCAGATTACTGATCGCTCCTCATCCTTTTTATTCGCGAAAGATCAAAGAGTCTATTTCATGGGCGCCAGTTTATACAGTCTGGATGAACAGGGTAAGGACAAGAAGGATTTAGAAAACCTATCGGTGACCATAAAAGACCTTTCTGAGGGTTCGGTTATCAAAACAGTGCAAACGGTTCCATTGACCGATCTGGATGATGATCATTTTGCCTATTTGAGCCATACACCGGAGTACCTTGTAAAAAAAATAGATCTCAATACGGGCAAACTGGTCGGCTCATTCACCAGAACCTATCCACGGGTGCCTTATGTTTCTGGGCAGGCCGGGATGCCGGCCTATAAAAATGATATTGCCAGGGTGGTCTGCAAGGGTGATGATATCTGTGCCTTTACCTACACTTTCGATGAAAAGAAAGGAGTACTGACGGATGTTTTCAATGCGGGTGGAGAGTTCCTCGATTCTTACTACCTCTGTTATGAGAGCGGCCGGAAAGCCGTGAGATTTTCTCCATTACTGCTAAATTTCTCAGGGAATTCCATATATGTTCTGATCCGCGGAGCCAGCCAGGGAATGAAAATCGTGAAGGGAACCCTGGTGGATAAATCATAAGCAGGGGGGGGGACAAAAAGGCAAAGGGCAGAGGGCAGAAGGCAAAAATGAGTAAAAAGAAAGATGGACTAAGAAAGAAGGGACTTTCGCACCTGCTTGATTATAAGTCAACTACAGTATCAACTTCATTCTTTTTTCTTATCCCTTGATGCTAATTTTTGCCTTCTGCCCTCTGCCCTCTGCCTTTTTGGCCCGCCACCTACGGAATGATTTCTGTTTCCGGTTTGAATTCCGATGTTTTGAAAAAGCTGACCGACGGGTAGGTCTCCTTGATGATCCGGAGCATCCAGTCGTTTTCGGCCAGGAAAACCGGATTATCCTCCTTGTCAAAGGCAATTACCGAAGCTTTCCGGTTGAGCAGGTTTTCCATCTGGGTCTTGTCCTTGAAGGTCATCCAGCAGGCCTTCGCAAAGGGGAGGGTGTGGAAGTTGCAAGTTGCACCGTATTCGTTCTCAAGGCGATACTTGATTACATCGAACTGAAGCTCACCAACCGTTCCGATGATCTTCTTGTTACCAGGCTGCTGAATAAAGAGCTGGGCCAGACCTTCATCAGTCAGCTGCCTGACTCCCTTCTCCAGCTGCTTGGCCTTGAAGGGGGTCATATTGATGACCTCTTTCAGGATCTCCGGTGAAAAACTGGGTATCCCCTTGAAATTGAGCACTTCACCCTCGGTTAGCGCATCCCCGATCTTAAGGCTGCCGTTATCATACAGTCCGATAACATCCCCTGGGAATGCCTCATCCACCGAGCTCTTTGCATTCGCCATAAAGGCAGTGGGTGAGGAGAAGCGCATTCGTTTTTCCAGACGTGGATGATAATAAAGTTTATTTTTTTCAAAGCGGCCGGAGCAGATCCTCAGGAAAGCGATCCGGTCGCGGTGGTTCGGGTCGAGGTTGGCATGAATTTTAAAGATAAAGCCCGAGAAAAGCTTATCATCCGGTTGGATGGTTCGTTCGTGTGCCTCGGCAGATCCGGGTCCCGGCGCAATCTCGAGAAAAGTCTCCAGGAGCTCCAGGATGCCGAAATTATTCAGGGCGCTGCCGAAAAAGACCGGTGCCAGGTGCCCGTCGCGATATCTCTTGTAATCAAAGGATTCAAATAATTCCGATGTAAGGCTGATCTCCTCCCAAAGTCTCCGGAGATTCTCCTTGCCGGCAAACTCCTCCAGCTCAGCCGGATTCTGATCGGTGCTGCTGAGAATCATCTCGGAAATGTTGCTTTTTCCCGGTGAGAAGAGCTGCACGCTTTTTTTATACAGGTTATAAACCCCTTTAAACTGATTGCCGGTTCCGATCGGCCAGGTGAATGGGCAGGTTGAAATCTTAAGCTCATCCTCTAATTCCTCAAGCAACTCAATTCCTTCTATTCCTTCCCGGTCCATCTTGTTGATAAAGACCATCACCGGCGTGTTTCGCATCCTGCACACTTCCATCAGTTTGCGGGTCTGCTCCTCCACCCCCTTAACCCGGTCCACCACCAGGATAACGCTGTCGACGGCTGTTAAGGTCCGGTAGGTGTCTTCAGCAAAATCCTTGTGGCCGGGCGTATCCAGGATATTGACCCGGATCCCGTTATATTCGAAGGTCATCACCGAGGTAGCCACGGAGATCCCACGCTGCTTTTCAATCTCCAGAAAATCGGAGGTCGCCGTTTTCCGGATCTTGTTGCTCCGGACGGCCCCTGCCTCCTGAATGGCGCCGCCATACAGCAGTAGCTTTTCGGTAAGGGTTGTTTTTCCGGCATCCGGGTGGGAGATGATGGCGAATGTTCTGCGCCGGGCGGTTTCTTCTGCGAGGGTCATGTAGATATCGTTTTCGGGGTGCAAAGGTAGGAAAATGTACTGTCATTCCGGCGAATGCCGGAATCTCCCGGCCAATGCTCTGAGGGAGGGGATTCCGGCTTTCGCCGGAATGACAGCAGCGAGGGAGGGGATTCCGGCTTTCGCCGGAATGACAGCAGGGGGAGGGATAGAATAAATCGTCAAACGGCGTAATAGCGGCGACACACGATGCGTCTTATGGTATCGGGATAAACCGAAGGATTGTACCTTTAAAAAAAAGTCCTTATGAAAAAGTATTGGCTTCCATTTTTGGCAATGGGTCTGTTTCTTTTCGGCTCGGTCAGGGCTCAGGATCCCATCCCGTTTACGGCTGAGAACTGGGATATGTTCGGCGGTAAAACTGCGGAGATCGGCGGCCGGCAGGCCTATGGAGGACTGGCGCTACTGAAGGGGGTGCAGTTCCGGAACGGGACCCTCGAATGGGATATCTGGGTAACCGGTGGCCGCTCCTATGCCGGGGTGGTATTCCATCAGCAGCCCACCCGGGATTATGAGGAATTCTATGTGCGGCCGCATAAAGGGAACGGCCTCAATGCCGATGCGTTCCAGTATACTCCGGTTTACCACGGAGTTTCGTGCTGGCAGTTGTATCATGGCACCGGTTACACCTCACCGGCCGTTATCCCGCTGAATCAGTGGATCCATTTTAAACTCGACATCAACGATACCAGGGCGTTAGCCACGATGAACGGGGAATCGGTAACCACGATGCTGATCAATCGTCTCGAACAGGGCGATATCACCGGCCGTATCGGGGTAAAAGGCCCTGCCGACGGATCGGCCTGGTTTTCCAACTTCCGGTACAGCGCAGGAACTCTGGAATTACCGGAAGCTCCGGCAGAAGAACCACCGGTTCCCGGCATCATCCGCAACTGGGAGATCACGCAACCCATTGTCAACAGCGAAATCAATCCCTATCAGTACTACGATTCCCGGCAAAACCTGAGCTGGAAGCCGGTTATGCCGGACCGGAACGGGCTGGTAAACCTTGATCGGGCTGTCACCCGAAACCCAGCTCAACCCGGCTGGTTGTTTGCCCGGACCCTCATTAAGGCCGATAAACCGGGGATTCACCGCTATCAGCTGGGATACAGCGATTATGTGACTGTTTTTCTCAACGGTATACCGGTTCTGAACAGTACGAATGCATACCTCAGCCGGGATCCGGGATTCCAGGGACTTATCGGGTTTTTTGATGAATTGATGCTCCCGCTGAAGCAGGGCGACAACGAGATCACCCTGCTGATCGGTGAGGAGTTCGGCGGATGGGGATTCATGATGCGCGACGGGGAGGCGGTAGCGATTGACCCGGCGTTAACTTCGATATGGGAACTCAAGCATCAGCTTAACTACCCCGAATCCGCGGTTTATGATCCGGCATCGGGACTGGTGTACGTTTCAAACTTTCTTGCCGGCCCACAGGAATATATCTCTCAAATATCCCTGGAGGGCAAGATCATCAACAAGGAATGGGTGAAGGGGCTTGTCAGGCCCACCGGGCTATGCCTTGCCAACGGAAAACTCTTTGCAGCCGAAAGAACGGGTGTTGTCGAGATCGATCCCCCAACGGGTGCCGTTATACGCAGAATCCCCCTGGAAGGTTGCGTTTTTCCGAATGATATCGCCTCCGCTCCGGATGGCACCCTTTATGTCAGCGATAATGAAACCAACCGGATTTACCAGGTTCAAAAGGGTCTGGCTTCCGTGTGGATGGAAGGCGGGGAACTAATCAAGCCCAATGGTCTTCATGTCGATGGAAACCGTTTACTGGTGGGCTGTTCGGGCGATCCTGCACTCAAAGC
>CAZEKJ010000021.1:0-37983 GCA_964512915.1 uncultured Porphyromonadaceae bacterium | reverse complement strand
TATCGATATTAAAACAAAGCAGGTGACCGTTCTGGCCAACCTCTATCAGGGCGCCATCATGGACGGGATCCAACCTGTCGGTGACGGGCGAATCCTGTTCAGCGATTTCAACGGACATCTGTTTCTTCTGGAAAAGACCGGAACCTACCGGGAGATCCTGAACACCACCTCCATTCAGGTCAATCTGGCTGATTTTGAATGGATACCGGAAAAGGGGCTACTGATCATCCCGGGCTTGTACAGTAATCGGCTTGGGTGTTATCGTGCTGATTTAAAATAAATATCCCGATGAAATTCTACTCCCTGGCGTCGATTGTTACTATTGCGGCCTCCACACTGATGTGCACCCCCGGAAAGCCGGAACCGGAAAAACCAGATAAGCAACCGTTACCTGTTCCTAAAGATTCCATCGGGATTAATATCCCTGATTTGGTGAGTAACCGGAAAGATCTGTTCCTGTCGGATATTGCGGCACAGGTGACCTACGTGCCTCTTGAAACCACCTTTAAATTTCTGATCGGAGAACAATCGGTCCATGTCAAACCTTGCAGTGAGTTCATTTTCGTGTCGGAACACGGGAAACCTGTAGGGGTTTTTAGCCGCGATGGCCGCTTCATACGCACTATTGGCAAGATCGGGGAAGGGCCCGGGGAATACAATTCCGATTTCAATTTCTGGCCCGATTCCACCACCCGTCAGATTTATGTCTGGAATGCGATCCAGGGCAGCATTATGGCCTTTTCATTTGAGGGGGAGCACCGTACTGACATCAAGCCAGAGAAACGATTCGGGACTTTCGCACCCCTGGGAAACAACCGGTTCCTTGCCTGGACCTTTTTCCAGGAGGAATTTGAGGGGAAATACTTCCGGCTGTATATAGTAGATGAGCAGGGGAAAATATTGACCCGGTTTTTCGAGCCCCAGCGTACGGCGGATCTTCGGGGAGGAATTATGACACCCTTAATGACTCCAACGCGGGGTGGATTTCTATACAACACTTGGGAAGATGACCGGATTTGCCGGATCACCGGGGAAGGTCTTATGAGTTCTGCACTCAGCTGGGACCCAGGCAGCCTGAAAATGCCGGTTGACGGATTTAAGGATTACGCCCGGTTTTTAAGGGAGAAAGACAATTATGTTCTGGATATCAGCGGATGCGAAACCGGAACTGCGTGGTACCTGAAGTTCTATTTTAAAGGCAGGATGCAGATGTCCGTCTGCAGCAAAACCGGCGATCCCGCCTTCATGGTGGCCAATCCGGATACGGCCCGCCAGGGCGTTTATAATGACTTCGACGGAGGGCCCTCGTTCTGGCCGATGTGGGACAATGAGGGCGGCAGGGAGTTTGTTGGCCTGATCAACGCCATGGAATTGATCGAGGTGACCGGAAAGTCAGGTTCCGGCATGATTCCGGCAAAATTCCCCGACAAGGCGGCTGCATTGAAACAACTTGTTTCATCTCTGGATGAGAACAGCAATCCTGTGGTGATGTTAGTGGAACTCAGATAGTCGAAGAATTCTGAGCCACAGGGCTTACAAATTTCCCAGAACGATCCTCTTCAGGGAATTAAAGAAATTGTCGATCGAAGCACCACGGTGCGGATTGTCGCAATTAAACTGAAAGGCGATTGCTATTCCGGAGTCAGGCAGATACTGAACGTAAGTCATGTATCCCGGAACAAATCCGGTGTGTCCGAAATAGGTGATTCCATCCGTGGATCCAACAAAAGAGCCGAATCCGTATCCGGCATTTTCGAAAAGGCCTGTGGTGAAAGGTGCCGGAGTTACCATCAGCCGGTGCGATTCCGGACTCAGCAATTTCTCCCCATGCAGGCAATGCATCCAAAGGGTAAGGTCGGAAACGGTAGTAATGAGGCCGCCTCCGGTCCATTCCAGCTGAGGGTTGAAAGCATAAAGACCCTCGGCAAGCACCTTTGAAGGGAGGAGAAAAGCCTCGGTGAGTCCGGTATATCCCGGGATCAACCCCGGCAGTTCCCTCTGGTCGGCCGCCAAAGTCTGATTGAGCTTGCAGGGTTTCAGGATCAACTCGTCAAGAACTTCATAGTAGCTTTTCCCGGTTACCTTTTCGATGATCAGCCCCAGAACAAGATAATGCGAATCTGCATAGGACCATCCCTGGGCAGCCGGATGAACAGGGGCCCGGCCTGTAACATAGGATAGTCGTTCCCCAACGGTCCACACCTTATCGGGCTCACTCTGAATTTTCTGCCACAACTCTCTGGCATATACATATTCCGGTATCCCCGCGGTGTGATTCAACAGCATGCTGACCTTAATTTCAGCGGCGTTTGGCACCCCGGCGAACCATTTCTCGTCCTTCAGATATTCAGCAGCCTTTCTGTCAAGATCTATCAGTCCTTTTTCATGAAGCTTCAGAACCACCGCAGCCACATAGGTTTTACCCACGCTTCCTGAAAACATGACCGCATCCGGCTTCATTGGGATCTGGCTTTCTCTGTCGGCCAGTCCGGAAGCCAGGCTAATGGTTTTCCCGTCCTTGTATCTGACAGCAAGTGATGTTCCGGGCACCAATTTCTTTTGGGTAATCGAATCCAGCCGGGCTTGCAGTAATTTGGCGGTCCGGTCAGTATCGGTTCCGCTGATTTGACCCGGAAGGACAAATGAAGAAAATGACAGGAGGATTGTAAAAAACCATTTGAAAGTCAGGTTCATGGTAATAGGAATTTATTTTGAATCATAAGAGAAATGCATTTGCATCATTTTCCAGGAGTCGCCATGTTTTTCAAGCACACCCGTCCACCTGACATTCTCCCAGTTTGCAGGTCTTCCGTCCCACTCGTTCATGTCGTCAAGCCGGCAATAAAACCAGGCGACTTCTCTGTTTTTGGAAAACCGTATATTGAGGTCGCGTATCTCATAACGAATCGCCTTGAAACGGGGATCCAGCCAGAATGATTCACCCTCCCTGAACTGGCGGTTTCCTTTAACAATCCGCGCTTCCGGCTGAACTTCGAGGTAGGTGGAATCGGCCAGGATGATCGAATAGAGAAGGCTGGTATCCTTAGTTGCCGCCCAGGCTATGGAACCCCGGATTGAAGCCTCAACCTCCCGGAAATCCTGTTGGGTTGGGGACTGGCTTTTATTGCCATCAGAACAACAAGTCAGAGCAACAAAAAGCATTGCAATCAGGATAATCTGTTTCATTTCAGTAAGGATTTCTATGTGTAATCTGGCAAATTAATCTCAAATCACAAAATCCCTTGAACCCTATCAGACTGAATCAAAGGTTAAACCCAAGAGATTTTACTTTTTCCCGACAAACACCTTCTGGATTCCGGTTCCTCCAAACTTATCTGCGGCACGAATCAGGTAAATCCCTTCCCTGATATTTTGAAACAGGTCAGAAAGAAGTACTACCCCATTTTGATAATCGAGCCGGCATACACGATTTGCAAGGAGTTTCCCCTCCAGACTAATCAGGGACACGGTAACCTCCCCTTGAGTCACGCCCCTGATCCCCAACCAAAATTGTCCATCCTGGGCCCGAAGGTTCAGCGTTAATGACCGGGATTTATCTTGATTCAAATTGTTTTCAACACCCACCGCATTAGCCTCATCAATCAAATCCATGCATTGAATGGTAAGTTCGGGGAACTCGCTGGTCAGATAATCCGAGGAAGGTCCGTCAAACTTAATAAGAGATAAACCGGGCTGATCCTGTGCATAATGATTGACCAGGTTTTGAACGACCGAAATATCCGCGTGGGTCTCGCTGATTGCCACAACGGCTGGGATTGCCAGGTGAGGCCACTCATCTTCATCATAAAAAGTAATTAACGGATTGAAGCCGATAAATCCCTTCACTTTTCTATCCGCAGTTTGTGCGGCAGTGAGGACTGGTTTGCCCTGGGAGGTAAGCCCCATCACATAAACATATCCCGGATCAAATGAATAGCGCTCCTGTGCAAAATCCAGTACTGAACCTATAAATGAATCATCGGTCCATTGATAGCCAGGGGCTTCAGCCCGGGGAAAATCCGGGGTCAGTATTACACACGGCCGGTTCTCGCAAACCGGTATCAGGGCATCCCGAAGCATCATGTAATCCCTCGGATCCGAGGCTCCGGGTATGGCGATCAGCAAGGATGGTTTAGTAGCCGATTCCGGCAGCTCAGGCAAAAAGACTCCCAAGGGAATATTTCCTGATGGCAACCGCATGCAGCCGTTAAATACGCCATAACGGTCATTCCTGTAATACCGGATCTGATTCCCGGCATCTCCCCCGGCGATCAGATCCAGGTCGAGGTCCCCGTCAAAGTCCCCGGCAATCAAGGGCCATGGACCAACCAGTTGAGCGTCGATACTCTTTTTCCGCCACTGGCTGCAATCTCCCAGCTGGTTCTCATACCATGCTACCTGATTTCCAACTCCCGTAGCGGAAATATCAATATCACCATCGAGGTCCAAGTCTGATGCCAATCCTGTCAAGGCTAGTGGCATCGCTCCATCAATAGTGTGTTTAACCCAGGAAGAAGGATTTTCGCCATTATTTTCCCACCAGGCAATCTCATTCACTCCCCAGGCTGCTCCCAGGAGGTCAGGCCTTCCATCAAGATTTATGTCGATGATCTGAACCCGGTGAGAGCCGGTGAAATTATCTGCAACCGTGACTTTATTCCATTGGTCCGGCGCAAGCCCCTGATGCAACCAGACCGTAATATCATGATCATCAGAGGCTGCCCCGGCTATATCCATATCTCCGTCCCCATCCAGATCTGCAGCAGCAACACTCCTTGCACCGCCAAAAGTATTACTTACAATATTCTTACTCCAGGGCTCCGATCCTTGATTCCGGTACCAAACCACCTGATCAACCCCGGCACCCGCTGCAAGAATATCAGGTCTTCCATCCTGATCGACATCACAGATAAAAAGCTCATGCACGTTGGTCAGATTGGTTTCAATCAGGGTCTTTGTCCAGGTTCCATTCTCCTGCCTCCTATACCTGGCTATGTCATGATCGTCCCAGGAACCGGCAATTACATCGGGATTCCCATCAAGATCCAGGTCGCCGGCAACCACTGAGTAGCACTTTTTCAAGACGGCATCCACCGTTTGAGAAACAAACCTTACTGGCTGCCCCCCGGTGTTTTCGAACCAGTAAACCCCCTGTACCCCTGATCCGGCCAAAAAATCGGTATCCCCATCTTTGTCCAGATCACATGCAAACAGACTTGCTGAACTTGCGAACGGGTTAACAATTATCTGACTGACAAATTTTGACTGAGCAAATGCAGTTGGCCGGGCTGACAACAATACTATCCACCCGCAGAGGATTAAATGTATCTTCTTCATGATTATTTTGTTTTTAGAAACCTGATAACGGGATTATCATCCACCTTCAGTGAAACTCCGGTTTTTTTTGTCCATTTACCAAGATCCTTGATATCAACCGGATCAAACCAATCGATCAACTGATCATTTACCTTTTCGCGAGGCCAGAAACCGGGACCCTGGTCTATCGAATCGGTGATTTTCTCAGGTTTTACCGCCTCACCGATCAGGTGTAGTTTCTTATCGTATTGATTATAAATACCGTAATACTCAACCTTATTCAATTTATATTGAAAAAACAGCCTGTTCTTGTCTATAATCACATCCTTCAGATAGAGGTATTCTCCTCCCAGGGCCTGTTTCATCAGATTCTCGACGGTATAGTTCTCAAAAAGCATTGCAACTCTTTGAAAATCAAAGACAGCTAAAGGTTTCAGTCGCAATTCTTCAACGGCAAAAAGAGTATCATTTCTGGGCCATTTAAACCAGGTTTGGCCGCGATCGGAATGAAGGCATTCGGTTGGAAGCATGATCAATGCCTGACCTGCCTTCTCGTGCTGCAAACGGGAGTTGATCCGTTTTACGGCTCTCAGGTCTTTATCATAAATGATCAGCATGGCCTGGTTGTTTTGTGCAGACGCCATAATCCTGTCATTGAAAGCCCCGATGAGGTGTCCTTCATCTGACCAGGTAATATGATCCGGTTTTGGACTAACCTTAACTGTTGCTAAATGATGATTCTGAAGATCATACAGGATGATTTGAGACTCATAAATGGGCACGACAGCCAAAATCCCAGTTACGGGATTGAGTGCTATATCAGATATTTTGACATACTGACCCGGTCCCTTCCCTGAAGAGCCGATCTGCCGGATGAATCGGCCGGTCTTATCAAAAAGTAAAATTCGTTCTGCATCGGCCACCACGATATGCTCCCCGTCAAATTCCAATTGATGTATTTTTCCAATCAGACATCCGGGCGAGGTTTCCAACGATATATATTGAAATGCAGTCCCAATATCACTGAGGCTGACCTTCCCATTGGGTTTTCCGGGATTGTCCAGTAAGACAGCCGGTAGATTTTGACTCCGGGCAACTGAAAAGAATAGGAGAAAATCGATTATCAGCAATAGTAACTTATTCATTTCTTCTGATTTTTCGAGGCAAGTTATTGCGGTTCTGCAGGATTGAAAAAAATAATCGACCATCTGCGGTTACAGGTCGACCAACTCCGCAGAGGGGTTAGCCGGCTATTTGACGATCATAATCGGCCGTTCGTCTATCGGTTTTTACAAAAGTCTCTGATGGCTATAGATTCGCTCAAAAATCTCATGGGTCATGAAAAAAAGAAGTCTCAAAGCTGCCCTCTCATCTTTCCTCTTTCTTCTTTCTTCTTTCTTCTTAACACATCTCCCCGCCCAACCCCGTGTCCTTGCTGTATTGCCCGCTCAGTTCGGGGCCAACACACATTTCAACCTTGACAACCTGGCAGAAAACGGGTACTCCGTCACGCTGACCGGCGTAACCCGTCAGGTAAGCTCCTGCACTTTCTCAGCCCCAATCGGTAACCAGGTGTTTGAAGTTGATACGTTGCTCCAGGATATCACCTCTTCCGATGCCTGGGACGTAATTGCCATCATGCCGATGGAGTGGCGCAACAGTGTCAATCCGTATGGCGACCTGACCGGGTGCGTATCTTTCGTTAACCTGCTGAAAGAGGCTAAACAGCAGGGGAAAGTGATCTGGGCTACCTGCGCAGGCGTTCGGGTCCTGGCTTCCGCCAATATAATCAGCGGGGTTAAAGTCTCAGGCCGGGCTGAATACTCCGCAGAATACACTGCCGCCGGAGCTCTGTATCAGGGAGCCAATATACCTCCGGTGTGCGATCAGAATATCATAACATCAACCCGGGGGATGTACTATATGCAGGAAAACATTGAGATGATATCCACCGCTCTTGAAAAATCAGGAAGGAATTTCAACAGGTTCTCCCAGTCTCCGGCCATCTCAGACCGTGAACAATCGAGTCTTGATATAACTCTGTGGAATCACCTGTATGCTTCCGAAACCTCACAGGGACTTCGTTCCGTATGCATATCCCCGGATGGTTGCAACCTGGCTGCCGGTTATACCTGGGCAAATCCCGGACAAAACTCTGATATTCTGCTGATTAAAACGGATGTTATGGGAAAGCTTCAGTGGGTCAAATCCTTCGGGGGCACTGGCTGGGAATTTGCCTGGTCGGTGATCAACACCCGTGACGGAGGATATGTTGCCGCCGGTTACAGTTCGAGCACACGGGGATTGGATAAGAATATCTATATTATCAAAATCGATTCTGAAGGCAACCTCGTTTGGGAAAGACAGTTAGGAGGCTCTGATTCCGATGTTGGCCGTGACGTGATACAGGCGGCCGATGGCTCTTTGCTGGTGGCCGGTTATACAAGTCAAACTGCAAGCGGGGAATGGGACCTGCAGGTTGTTAAACTGGATGAAACCGGTGAATATCAGTGGACTCGCACCCTGGGTGATGCTGGTCCGGAAATCGCCCGCTCAATCATTCAGAACCGCGACGGAAACTACATCCTTGCCGGGGAAACGGGAAGCACCACAACCGGGAACCGGGATATGCTTCTGATGTGCATGAACAGCGAGGGATCGATGGTTTGGCAGCAGACTTATCATAAGGACAACTACGACAGCGGCTATGAAGCCATTGAATTACCGGATGGTGGTTATTACCTTATCGGGCATGGGGACCTGCATAGCCAGGATTTCCTGGAACTGGCCCTGGTAAAAACCGATCCTGCCGGCAATTGCCTGTCGCTCACTTTTTATGAAGCCAGTACCCGGTTCTACGACTATGGCAAGTCCGTAGTTGTTTCACCAAACGGAACACTTGCCCTGTGTGGCATCGCCAAGAA
This sequence comes from uncultured Porphyromonadaceae bacterium, assembly GCA_964512915.1. Taxonomy (GTDB): domain Bacteria; phylum Bacteroidota; class Bacteroidia; order Bacteroidales; family UBA12481; genus UBA12481. The sequence goes on along the minus strand of CAZEKJ010000021.1, from coordinate 29,743 downwards.
AAAGGGGAGCCGGGAGAACAAGCTTTTCCTGATTCTTACTGATGTTGACGGACGCTCGCTACTGAACGGCTGGTTTGATCTGCCAGGCTCTTCCTGGTGTACCTCCCTGATATCCGGGATCGATAATAATTTCATCGTCGCCGGTCAGACGACGCTGGAGAACACGCTGTACCAACCCTGGCTTTTTAAAATCCAGAATCCCACCGTTTCAGGAATCGCACTCAACCAACCGGCAGGCAAGGGTGAATTCAGGTGCTATCCCAATCCCTTCTCACACAGGCTTACTATCGAATGGGCCCTGGCAGAGAGGGTTCCGGTAACCATAACCGTAACAGATATGACAGGCCGGATTGTGGATCAATGGATTACAGGCGACAACCAGGGTAAAGGTACCTTTTGGGATGGTACCATGCGTTCAGGAAAAACAGTCAAACCGGGTTGCTACACCATACGGGTTGACACACCGGATTGCATGGGATATCAGAAAGTGTTGTACCTTCATTAATCCCATATAAAACTAATGCTGAGTTTTTAAACAAATGAATATCAGGCCATACCCAAAGCACCTGAGCAATCCGGTTGCGCGTCATGCCGCCTTCTGGGTCCTGATCCTGGCCTTCTTTACCATACCAACCACGCTCAGCAAGCCTGACCAATTGGGGTGGCAGCTGCTGATGAACCTTTGCTATACACCGCTGGACATGTTTGCGGTTTATATAACTCTTTACGGGCTCCTGCCGGGTATCCTGAACCGTAGGCATTTGGCAAGAAACGCCCTGCTCTATCTGGTTCTTATTCTTTTTGTTGCGGTTGCCTCGAACCTCCTCGAAAACCATGTTTTTACCTTTCTGCCTGCAAGCCTGGCAGAGCACGAAAGCCTGGTTTCGGAATATTTTAAAAGCATACTTATGATCAACATGATCATAGGCGTAGCCGTCGGATTTAAACTGCTCATGCTATGGTATGAGTCCCAGCTAAAAAGCCAGGAACTGACAAGCAGGCAGACACAAACCGAGCTGGTTCAGCTTCGGGAGCAATTGAATCCCCATTTTCTGTTCAATACGCTAAACAATATCGATAACCTGGTCCTGCATGATCCGGCAAAGGCCTCCGAAGCGCTTATACAGTTGTCTGATATTCTGCGGTATTCGATCTACGAAACTTCTGCCAACCTGGTTTCCCTCGACAAAGAACTTGAATATCTGGATAATTACATTGAGCTGCAAAGAATAAGGATCAGCCAGCCTGATTTCGTGGTTGTTTCTCGTACCGGAAGCAGCAATGGATTGTTGATTGCTCCGATGCTGATGATCCCGCTGGTTGAGAATGCTTTTAAACACTGTTACCGGCAAGGCCAGGTTCCAGGAATCAGAATCAGCATTTCCATTGAAGGGAATCAATTCAATTTTAAAACCGAGAACAGCATACAACCAGACCAGAAAGCTCAGGTTGGAAAAACCGGGGGTATTGGGATTCAGAACGTAAAAAGAAGGCTCGATCTCCAATATCAGGGCAAATACCGCTTTGAGCATCAAGCCCGAAACAACATCTATTACAGCCATTTATACCTCGACCTGTCATGAAAGTTACCTGCATAGCCATTGACGATGAACCACTTGCGCTGGAGAAAATTACGGAATTCATCAGGAGGGTGAATTACCTGGAGCTGCTGGCGGCATTTTACAATCCGGTTGAGGCACTCTCATTCCTGAAGGAGACTCCAATAGATCTTGTTTTTCTTGATATTCAGATGGATGGCATTACCGGCATTGAATTCATTGAAACATTGAATACCAGGCCCGGGATCATCCTGACCACCGCCCACAGTGAATTTGCCATTAAAGGCTTCGAACTAAGAGTTCATGATTATCTTTTGAAACCATACTCTTTCCAGCGATTTTTAAAAGCTGTAGAAACCTTTGAAATTCAGGCCAGGCAGAAAACCACTCCTCCACCTGAATATACCGGGAGCCTGTTTGTAAAAGCAGGGAGCGTATGGAAAAATATCCGGATTGATCAGATCCTGTATATCGAGAGCATGAAGGATTACCTCAGCATCTGGACTACTGACGGAAGGATCATGACGCTCATGAGCTTTTCAAGGGTGACAGAACTCCTTCCGATGAATCACTTTTTCAGAATACACCGCTCTTACCTGGTTTCACTTGACAAAATACGGGAAGTGACCAAGAACCGGGTCCGGATCGGCGACACCTATCTGCCAGTTGGTGAAACCTATAAAGATGAATTCTTCAGGCGGCTAGGCGAGAATTAACGTATCATATTCCGATGGTGTCCGTTGGTGGTCATCTCCTTTTTATGGCAAACCTTGCAGTTCCGCTGGGTTCCGATGGGGCCGGCAATGCCTTGATATTGAATTGGCTGGATATTATCCCGATCTCTGTCGTACATATTGACAGCGGGATAAACGGCATGTGTGGAACCATGGCAGGCAATGCACATCACGCCATGGTTGTCGGTCCGGTTACGGTATAAGGCATCAAAGCCCGCGGCCCATTTGTTGAATGCGCTGCCCTCAAAGCCATCATTAACGATATCAAAATTGGTGTGGCAGGATTTACAGTCGGGTTCCTGTATCCATGGCATCCTGGGTTTAACCTGCGCAGCGGTTTCTACAGCTACCGGCTTCAGGTTCGCCATCAGTCGGGGTGCGGCAGCCTTGGCCCTGGCATTTTCATGCACAAGCAGGCTTAGCCCGTGATCCTCAATGGCTCCGTGGCATTCCACGCAGGTAACACCCACATCCGTATGGCGGTCCCTGAAGCACTGGGTATTTCCATCGGTGCGTGAGGGATGGCAAAGGTTGCAGGCTTCCTCGCCAATACCTTTCATATAGTTGGCATGAAATCCGTGCATCGCGGCCGAGAAGTTCAATACATCTGCCTTCCCCGGAGCGCCCAGGGCAGGGTCCTCGTGGCACGACTGGCATAGCTTAGGGTTGCCGGCCTCAGCATCGGCCAGAAGTGTCGTTTTCTCGTATTTATCATGGATAGCCAGGATATTCATTGCGGTTTCGTCGGATACCCCGGAAACATTATCCACCCGCCAGCCTCCGCCGTGACAGTTCCGGCATCCCATTTCCGTTGAGTTGGGAGCTACGGCCCGGGTTTCCATCAGGACCTTCCCGGTGGATTCTTCTATTGCCTTGATGGTGAACAACGGATATGGATTATAGGGCAGGTTATCCCGATAAGGAGTCACAGGAATCAGGTCGGCGGCAAAATGGTTGCCTTTCACATCAAATTCCCCGATCACCTTTTTGCCGGCCAATCCCACTCCGGTTTCCAACTTCACTCCGAATATCTTTTCAGAGTAATCCCAGAACCTTACATGCTTCTCCGGATGCTGGTAGGGAGCCTCCACCTCGTACATCAGCTTAATCCCACTGGTAAGAATCCCGGGTTTGTCGCCCCGCTTGAAAAACTGCGCGTTTAGCGTATTGGCCGGCGGCAGGAAAACAAAGTACTTGTCGTTATCCGACAGGCAGTGCATGCCCAGATCGTTCCAAACGAGCAGAACATATTCATCCCGGGCCGGGTCGAACGGTGGAACGGTATGAGATTCTGCAGACGGCTCAAATTTTATGAACTGATAAGGTTCTTTTCCGTTGACGGTGCGGTTGAGGTAAGCCGCGAGGGCTTTCTTCTCATCCCCGGTACCGATAAATGGCGGCATATAGGTACGAACCGTTCCCTGCCCGGTAAGCTGGGCTTCAATGCCCCGCTCGGTCATTCCGGCAATTTTGGTTCTCACCGCATTATACCCGTTCAGGGTATGGCAGGCAGAGCACTCCAGCCGGAATATTTCCTCCCCGGCCGGCAGCGGATCAGCCGGGTCCACTTCCCGGATCCGGGTCCATTTTGCGGTTGCGAGAAGTCCGGTTTCCTGAATTCCGGCTACCTGTTCAGGGCGGATTCCGTTTGAATACATATGACCGTAAAGCACATAGGGTTTCCGGGCAATTTCGCGCATGTATTCGAAGCCGCCCATCCACCCGAAGGATATGAGGACCAGCAGAAGGCTCAGTAGTTTTTGCACCCGGTGCCCCGACTTAACCAATGTGAATAGTCCCAGGGTAAACAGCAGGATCGAGGCTGCAATAAGAACCTTGATAAACAGGCCGCCTTCCGGATTGAAATGAAACAGGTTTTCAAACGAGGCCGGACTCATGACCTGAGTATAGTAAAATCCACTGATAACCAGAACAATGAGAGGCAGGTACATCCATTTGGCACAATACCGGAATACTCTTTCCCGCAATTCCGGATCCTTGCCAAATGCTGCCGTAACCAATCCGAAGATCCCGGCAAACAGGAGGGAGATGCAGGTGCGGAAAATTAGTCCGGGAAGGAAGCTCGGGTTGAAGAATCCGTTCCAGAAACCGCCATCGGCCAGCCAGCGGCCGGGAGTTAGCATGAAGCCCAGTATCCCGTTTATAACGAACAGGGAGAGCCAGGCAAAGATAAAATAGAGCCATCCCAGGATGATGTGGTCCCTGGAATTCATGGAACCGAAGCGTTGCGCGTAGATCAGAAGGGCAACGATTTCGCCGATGAAAAAGACCCATTCGATGGCCCAGCCGAACACAAAGAGATGGATCAGGGTTGACGTAGCGGCCGGGTGAACCAGGGCGATTATAAACCAGATGCCCACTCCGGTTACTCCGCCGAACACCATGGTCAGCAATAAAAAGAAGTTGGTGTGGCGTTTAACGTATCCCATGAGGGCCATATCGTTGGTTTTCCGGGCCTTCATCTCGGCGAGGACCAGGAAAAGGCCTCCACCGACAGCAAGGTGGGAAATCACAACATGCAGGATGGCGATGATTGCAATCAGCAATCCGCCGCCAATTTCCGGTAAATTCCATATCGGGTAGTTCATGGCTATTCAGTTTTAGGTTTGAGGGCAAGGCGGACCATATAAAAGAGGACTGCCAGTCCCACTACGAAAACGGCCAGAAAAGCAATCAGCGGCGAGACTTCTCCCGTAACCGTCAGGTCCTTTGGGGAGAAAACATCTCCCAGGTAGGCGTGGCGTACCAGGTCGCGCATGACCACCATAACAGCCATGGTCACCAGTCCTGTTGTTACGGCCATCCAGAAACGACCTGTGAGGGCGCTGTGCAGGATCAGAAGAGCCAGCAGCCAGCCCACTGCCATCAGGATGGTATAGGCGAGGTTTTGCCCCATGAACAACCGCCAGATATCGCCGGGAAGCGTTAGCCAGAACCAGGTTCCGATCCCTATCTGAACAAGGGTAACCCATCCGAATATCTTCAGGCCTTCGCGGATGCCAGCGGCCTGTTTCTCACCGGTCGCCTTTTTGCTGAATTTAAACCAGATGGCCTTTCCCAGGCCTGCAATCGCGATGGCTCCGATCACCATGTGAAGATAACGGGGGATCAGGGTGGTTTCACCCAGGTTGAGTGTTGCTCCGCCCGGCTGGTCAAAGTAGGTTCCCCAACGCTCCGGAGTTAACGCCAGCGTGTTGTTGCTTACCTGAATGAAAGCGATAACAAGGATCAGCAACGCACTGATTACCAGGCTGATTTTGGCGAATTTCGGTGTTTTAGCAAGCTTGTGTGAAAAAATATGGGCCCCGTAATAGGCCAGAATCAATATCGGTATAACCAGAATCCAGGGTACAGCCATGATTACTGAACTTGAGTAAAACAGGTGCCCGTACAGGACCTGTACAAAGAGCAGGGGTGGTACCCCGAAATTTATAGTAAGCGCCACAAGGGTTGGCAGGGAGAGCGCCTCTTCATCCGGGTTCTTCTTGCGAATCAGATCGAAAATGGCCAGCAGGCTGCCTCCCAGAATAAAATTCATCAGGAGGAGGTGAACCAGGAATGTGAACAACAGCAGGATCTGAAACCACCACCAGTTAACCGGTATGGATTCAGGGGTTGGAATAAGGGTGTCCATAAAAAGGAGTTTTAGGTTTTGCGGCCTTAAGATACCTAAAAGTTTCTAAATTGAACCGGCTGTTCTTATCCCATTGGGTGCGGCACGACTGCGAATTTCGAGCTTTCCGGTCGTCAGCCGTTAACCCGGAAGGGCCATTGGTCAAATCAACCCTCCCTGTCTTGCGTTTTACTTATCTTTGTAACTAACAGTTTTTCTCTGTGATGTTTAAAGGGAGGATCAAGCGATTATTATTGGCTATCTGTGTTTTTATCCTGATAGCTGCGCCGGCTTTTGCAGGCAATCCACCGTTTGCTGCTGATACCGCACGGCTGATTTCCTGGGCCAGGGAAGCCCGGCAACTCCTTCAGCTCCCGGGGAACCAGAGCACTGCCGATTCCTTACTATCCCTGGCCAAAGAGGTAGTTTCCAAAGAAAAAATGCAGACGCCGCTCCTTCTCTACTGGGCTCTTGCAGAATCCGCCTTCCAGCGAAAAGACTACGGGAATGCCTATGATATGGCCGCTCGCGCCATGAAATCATCCCAGTCGCAGATCGGACTGCAGTCACAGGGGGAACTGATGATCTTTTTTGCCAAAACCTGCCAGTATACCGGTCAGTTCAATGTAAGTGTGGATTATCTGAATAAAACCGTGGAATTTGCCGGATTCAACCATCTGAAAAATTTGTCTGCCAAAGCCTGTAATGCCCTTGGGGAAGTATATACCGTTGTTGGCGATCCCGCAAAAGTGAGGGAATCCCTCGAACGTATGCTGCAGTTCGCCAGGCAGGAGTCGGATTCCGTCAGCACGCTGGCTGCCCTCTATAAACTCGGCAAACAGAATTTTGGCTACAACTATGACTTCCATACCGTTGACCGGTATATGAGGCAAAGCCTTAAGTATTCAGTTCCATTGCGCGATACAGCAACCATTGCCGTAGCCCTGGCCGATATCGCCTGGAATTTCTACCTGGAAAAGAAACTCGATTCTTCGTTGTTTTATTACCAGGCATGTCTGGACTATGCGATTCCCGGTAAGAGATATTATTCTCTTGCCAATGCACTTGGTAATATGGGAACCATCTATCGGGACATGAAAAAATTTGACAAGGCAATGGCTTACTGGAAGAAAGGGATACAAACCGCCAGGGAGCACTCCGACTGGTATACGCAATCCTGGATTTACGGCGACATGAGCAAGATGGCGTCCGATCAGGGCAACCACCAGGATGCCTATAAGTATCAGATACTGTACAAACAATACAGCGACTCGCTGGCCAAACAAAAAAATAGTGACGGGCTGAACATGGCCCGGGCCAAATACGAGGCCGATGCTTCCCAAAAACAGGTGGAACTCCTCTCGCTGAAAGTTAAGAATCAGCGGTTGCTGCTGTATGGTGTCGGAGCCTTTCTCCTGCTTTCCATCATCATCGGACTTCTCCTGCTCCGGCAGGCCAAGCTCAACGCCAAACGCAGAATCAGTGAAATGGACCAGAAAATTCTGGAGGTGACCCAGGCTAACCTGCGCCAGCAGATGAACCCCCATTTCATTTTTAACACGCTGAATTCCATCCAGTATTACATGTATAAGCATGACAAACTGGCCACGAATAACTACCTCACCAAGTTTTCCAGCCTGATGAGGAAGATCCTGGAAAACTCGCAGCATACGGCTGTTCCGATCCGGGATGAGATCGATGCCCTTCAGCTCTATCTTGAACTGGAATCGATCCGGTTTCGGGATAAGTTTGATTATGAGATCATTATCGATGAAGAGATTGATACCCTGATGTATAAGATTCCAACCATGCTGATTCAGCCCTATGTAGAGAATGCCATCTGCCACGGCCTCATGTACCGGGAAGAAAAAGGGAAAGTAAAGATCAGCCTGATGCTCGGCAAAGACCATGTTTCCGTGGTAATTGAGGATAACGGAATCGGACGTGATGCCTCACGGGAGATCAGCCGGAACAAAGAAAAGACCCACAATTCCCTTGGCACGCAGATCACAGAATCACGGCTCAAGCTGGTAAGCGCCCTTTACGGCACCAGTCTCAAAACCCACTTCACCGACCTGAAGGATGAAGAAGGAAAGGGCACAGGAACAAGGGTTGAAATTCACATACCCATCCTCACATGAAAGCAAAACTGAGAACGGTTGTTATTGATGATGAGCCGGATGCCGTAAATTTCATCCGATCGATCATCAAGGAATACTGCCCGTCGCTGGAGGTAGTCAACACGGCAAACAATGCCATGGACGGGATAAATGTGATCCGGGAAAGCAAACCTGATCTGATCCTGCTTGATGTGGAGATGCCTCACGGGAGCGGATTCGACCTGCTGGCACAGTTTCCGGATAAAACATTCGATGTCATCTTTATCACCGCTTTCAACCATTATGCCATCCGGGCCATCAAATTCAGCGCGGTCGACTATATCCTGAAACCAATCAATATCAACGAGTTTATTCTGGCTATTGAGAAAGTCACTGAAAAGCGCTCGACATCCTTTCAGCCCAACCGGAACCTGGAAACACTGCTCGAGAACCTCAATTCCGCTGCCCCTGCCAAGCTGGCGATCCCAACATCGGAAGGGATGGAATACATTAATACGAAGGAGATCATCCGGATCGAGGCCGACCGAAGCTACTCCTGGTTTTACCTCACCGGCAAGCGCAAGCTCCTGGTCTCGACCAATCTCAAGGAATATCAGGATATACTGAGCGACCGGAACTTTTTCAGGGCCCATAATTCCCACCTGATCAATCTCGAACACGTTAAGAAATACATCCGGTCCGATGGCGGTGCCATTGAGATGACCGACGGATCGCAGGTTCCGATCTCAAGAACACGGAAAGATATTTTTCTGGCCCACATGGCAAGACTGTAATCCGTCAACCCATCTTCTCCATCCGTTAACCGGCGCCCTAAGCTTTAGGGCCCTTCACATACCTTTCGGATAATCATTATAATCCGATTGGCTATGAAGAATATAGACAAATCATTTGTTTTCCTTTTAGCTATCCTCAGCATCTCAAACCTGTACCCGATAATAGCCCAAACTGCGCATGACTCGTTGTTTGTTGACAAGATCATTTTCGATTCCGGCCGAGAGGGGTCCCGGCAGATTTACAGCATGAATACCGATGGAACCAGCCTCAAAAAGCTTACCAGCGGCACCACGGACAATATGTGCCCTTCCCTCTCGCCCGACGGCGCATGGATTGCATTCGAATCCAAGCGGGACGGAAACTATGAGGTTTATAGCATGAAGTCTGACGGAACCGGTCAGAAGCGGTTGACAAACTCTCCGGAAGATGAATACTCACAGGAATTTTCTCCCGATGGTTCCAGAATTTATTTCATAAAATATTTCGACACCCGGTCCGAAATCTGGGTAATGAATGCTGATGGAACCAATCAGCAGCGGCTGACCAACAACCAGGCGCATGATGAACGTCCCAGGCTTTCCCCTGATGGACAGACGATTATGTTCATGTCAGATCGGGATGGCCATTATGAGATCTATTTCATGAACCCGGATGGAACCAATCAGCGAAGGTTTACCAACAGTGATGGCAATAAGATATTCCCGGCCTGGTCGCCCGACGGATCGAAAATTGTTTACTCGATCAATACAAATACCGGAACACCGGTGGGCAGCCTGTATGTCATCAATCCGGATGGTACCGGCAACACACGGCTGACAAGTGCAGCAGGTCGTTCAGAGGATCCCTGCTGGTCGCCCGACGGCAATAATATTGTCTTTCAGACCGATCGCGATGGAAACTTCGAAGTATATACAATGAAAGCGGATGGCTCGAATCAACAGCGTCTGACTATCAACTCCGCCTGGGACGGTTGGCCTTGCTGGGGCCGGATCCGGTATCCGATCAACAAATATCTCGGCCAGTCCCCACCGTCGACCTCAATACGAAGATTCCCCCCGAATAACCTGCAAATGCTTGCCGTCAATAACGTCTGGATGTGGCATGGCGCACCTGTTTTTTCGCCCGATTATAAAGAGATGTTCTTCACAAAATATCAGGAAACGGTAAACCGTGCTGAAATCTGGCATACCCAGCTCGTCAACAATCAATGGACAATCCCTGAGCCGGCTTCTTTCGGGAACCAAACAGTCATTGAGAATTGCCCGGTATTTTCATCAACGGGGGATACACTCTTTTTCTATTCGCAACGTCCGGCAGGAACCGGCATCTATCAAACGGTGAAGCAATCCGGTGGTACCTGGTCGGAACCACAGCACCTGGTTACTTTTCCCAACAGTGGCTGGAACCTGAGCATGACCAGGAACCGCACGATCTATTTCAATGCCGGCCTGACATCCGATAATGCTGATATTTATTGTTCAAAGTGGATAAACGGAAGTTATTCCCAGCCGGAAAGATTACCGGATCAGATCAATTCCGTTGCGAATGAAGGTTGTCCCTACATTGGTCCGGATGAAGAATACCTGATTTTCATCTCGAAGCAGTCGGGAGGATCCGGCTTGCATGACATCTATATCTCCTACCGGAAAAAGGATGGGAGCTGGACTCAGTCGGTTAATCTTGGTACCTGGATCAATTCGGATCAGGAAGAGGGTTATCCCAGTGTATCACCTGATGGGAAGTATCTTTTTTTAAGCACGGCTCGCGGGGCATCAGGAGATCAGGGATACAATGCCTATTGGGTCAGCGCGGCCTTTATCGATCTGTTGAGGCCGGTTGAACCGGATACCACCAACCGGGTGGTCTTTTCCTCGGATCGTGATGACAATCCTGAAATCTACACTATGTTCTCTGACGGAACGGATCTGAAAAGACTGACATCCAATTCATTCAGCGACCTGCACCCGGCCTTCTCCAACGATGGACAGCAGATTGTTTTTTCATCCGAGCGGGAAGGGAATTTTGAACTTTTCCGAATGAATGCCGATGGCAGTAACCCACGAAAACTCACCAGTACCGGGCTTCAGGCATCTTTCCCGGATTGGTCACCAGATGGCAGGCAGATAGTCTTTACCGTATCAGACGATATTGAATCTGAAGAGGGTGAAATCGGGGTGATCGGGGAAGACGGATCCGGTTATCAGAAACTTACCGGTGCCGGTCAGGGCAGCCGGCCGGCCTGGTCCGACGATGGCGCCTCGATCCTGTTTTGCAGCAAAAGAACCGGTCAGTCTGAAATCTACAGCATGGACCCTGATGGAAGCAATGTGCAGCAAATCACCCGTTCGGCCGGAGACAAGCACAATGCCCGACTGTCACCGGATGGGAAAAAGATCGTTTTTACCTGGATATCACCGGCCGGAACCGATGCCCAGATCCATGTGATCAGCGCAGATGGTACAAACGACAAAATCCTCACCCATGTTGGCAATGTTAATGACCAACCTTGCTGGTCGGCCGACGGTAAGTGTATATTTTTTCAGACTATCCGTTTCGGCAACTCCGAAATTTACCGGATGGATGCCGATGGTAAAAACCAGGTTAACCTCTCGCGGAATTCCGGGGAGGATTATGGGCCGAATACCATCCGGAAAGCGACCCGGTCAGGGATAACGGATCCTGGCGAGTCGCGGGGTGAGGTGGTACTGAAAAACTTCTGGCCCAATCCCGCTGAAGATGCCGTTATGATTGAATTTTCCCTGGCTCAGTCCGGGCATGTTGACATTCAGGTGGTTGACGCACTTGGACGAAGAATTCTAACACTGCTTGATACGGATCAACCGGAAGGTAATCATACGATTAAATCCGATTTGACAAGGTTGTCCTCAGGCGTCTATAGCCTCATCCTGATTTCTTCGCATGGCCAAACGGTCAGGAAATTCATCAAATCTTAATCCATACTAAAAAGATACTATGCTTTTAGTTTTTTCACCCAGGCATTGTGGAAGTTACAGGATTGACTCGCATACACTTTTGACGATAGGGTTGACGGTTTTGTGTTTCACGGCGTGTTTCTCCCAATCCGAGCCTACCGGCTGGCGCGGGCCGAACCGCGACGGCCATTTTCCCGAAAAGAACCTTCTTACCGCCTGGCCTGCCGGAGGACCTCAGTTGCTCTGGAAATACGAAAATCTGGGCACAGGATACTATACAAATGGGCACGGGAGGGTGTTTGCCTTCAGCGCAACCGACGGGAATATTCTCTGGCAGAGGGACCTGATGAACGAATGCCTGGGTACCAACCGGAACTGGGGCTTTGTCGATAACCTGATTGTGGATGGCGACAAGATTTATTGCACTCCATCAGGGAAGATGAAGAATGTGGTAGCGCTTGACAGGCTGACCGGTAAGACCATCTGGGAATACGATAAGAAGGAGGAGCACCTTTCCAGCCACCGTACACCCATATACCGGGACGGCTATCTGCTGGGGCTCGATGATGAAACCACCGGCAGCGTGATGCTGAGGGTAGCGCCAGATGGATCCGGTGCAGAGGTTGCCTGGAGAAACCCTGAACTATTCTCCGTCCAGGGAGAAGCAGTGGTCCTGGGTGACCGGATTTACGGACCCGGGAACCGGAGCAAGCTGGTGTGTGCCGACTGGAAAACTGGTCGGACGCTGTTCTCGGAGCCATTCGGAAGTGGGATTTTTGTGCTGATTGCTGCTGATGACCTGATCTATTCCTATGATGTAAACGGAAACTTCAAACTGCTCAAGGCCCTGGACGACCGGATGCAGATATTGGGATCCTTCAGGGTTCCCGGTGGTTCTAATGAGCACTTCTCCCATCCGGTAATCCGGGATGGCCGGCTTTATATCCGTCATGAAAATTCCCTGTTTGTTTACGATATATCAAGAAAATCATGAAAAAACAACTCACCATTTTAGCCGTTATCCTGCTGTCTTCCTCCAGTTTGTTTGCACAGTCCGATTTTTCACAATGGCGCGGCCCGAATCGTGACGGCACGTACCCTGAAAAAGACCTCCTGACGATCTGGCCATCCGGCGGCCCGCAACTTCTCTGGAAGTTCGATGGTCTGGGCGTAGGCTATGCCTCGGCTGCCGTTGCCGGTGAACGGGTCATTACGGCTGGAACCCTCGACAGCATCTGTCACCTTTTCTGCTTCGACACCAAAGGTACTCTGCTTTGGAAGACACGCCTGAGCCGGGATTTCATGGGTGAATATGCCGGAACCTATTCCACCCCGGTCATCAGTGGGGATAAAGGTTTCATAACCACTGGGCTGGGCACGCTCTATTGCTTCAGCACAGGCAAAGGGAACGTGGTCTGGTCAAAGGACATGATTAAAGAATTCAATGGCGTCAATCCAAAATCCGGCTATCTCGACAATCTCGTAGTCGAAGGCAACCTGGTCATCTGTGCGCCTGGTAGTGCAGACAAGAATGTCGTTGCTTTGGACAAGTCGACAGGAAACGTTGTATGGGTGAGTAAAGGAATATCTGAGGTGAGCGGTTTCGACACCCCGACTCTGGCTGACCATATGGGTCGGAAATATTACATCTACCAGGATGCAACATCGATTATCGCGCTGAATATTGCAGATGGCACCATAGCCTGGAAGTATAAGCGGGAACATGGTACTATGGTTGGCAGCCTGTTTTATCATAACGGCTACCTGTTCTATCTGGCTGAGGGATCGAGTATTCTCCTGAAACTTACCGACGGCAGCAACCCGCCCGTGGTAGCCTGGACACAAAATGAGTTTTTTCCGATGCAGGGTGATCCCGTCCTCATCGGCAACCGGATGTATGGTAAAAGCAAGGGTAAAAAATATCTCGCCATTGACTGGCTCACAGGCCAAACTATAAGTTCCATCCCCGCCACCGCCATGGTTGTCACCTCGATAGCAAGTGATGGCTTAATCTATGCCTACGATATTGACGGAACACTTTCACTCCTCAAACCGGTTGAATCGGGGATTGAAACCATCGGCTCACTTTTTATCAAAGGCGGGACCAAGTACCACTGCTCCCACCCGGTTATCAGTCAGGGTAGGCTTTACATCAGGCATGACAATTCCCTGTTCGTCTATAATATATCAACGGCAGACATTAAACTAGCCAGTAAATAATGATATGGTGGAGCCGGGCAAACTTGTATCACCTTCGCGTGCCATCGCAGTAGTGGTATCAAATATGGTGGGAACCGGAGTCTACACCAGCCTTGGCCTGCAGGTTGCCGGAGTGCATTCGGTTTTGGCGCTGCTGTTCATCTGGATCACCGGGGGGTTGGTAGCTTTGTGCGGAGCGCTGACTTACGGCGAGTTAGCCGCCCGTATACCCAAATCAGGTGGTGAATACATTTTCTTGTCCAGGATATTTCACCCGGCCCTCGGATTCATGTCGGGCTTCATTTCCATCACGATCGGCTTCGCTGCTCCATTGGCGATTGCAGCCATTGCACTCGGTTCCTATGCGGCCAATCTCATTCCCGTTTCCCCGATGATAATCACCGTGTCGGTCATTTTAATCCTGACCCTGATTAATTTGAGCAGTTTTAAAACCGGGGTAAATTTCAATTTTGTCACAACCGGTTTAAACATCCTGCTGATCCTGCTGCTTTGTATTGCGGGGCTGATAACCGGTCCTCACAGCAGTTTTGATTTTACGGCTCAATCTTCGGATTTCAGGCAAATCATCAACCCAGCATTTGCCGTGTCGCTGGTGTATGTTTCCTTTGCCTATTCAGGCTGGAATTCAGCAACCTACATCACACATCAGATAAAAGATCCCGTTCGAAACCTTCCCAAAATACTCATTACCGGGACCCTGATCGTCATGGTCCTCTATACCCTGTTGAATTTCGTTTTTCTGTATACGGTGCCGTTGGCGGATTTGGAAGGGAAAGTTGATGTGGCTTATATTTCAGCCAGAAATATCTTCGGTTCTACAGGAGGCAACTTTATTGCAGGCCTCATTTCGATCGGATTGATTGCGTCCATAAATTCCCTTCTGATATTCGGTCCGCGGGTTACCCAGGCTTTAGCTGATGATTACAACCCCCTGCGAATCTTAGGGCATGAAAATAAACATGGATCCCCTGTTTATGGCACCATTTTGCTGGCTGTTATCTCGCTTGCGCTTATAGCTACTTCAACATTTGGCCAGATCATGACCCTGCTCGGTTTCACATTAAGCCTGTTTACCATTACCTCGGTAATCGGGGTTATTGTACTAAGAATCAGAATGAAAACTAATGGCGAGCCCTTCTATCACACGTTTGGGTATCCCTGGATCCCCCTTTTCTTCATAATCGTTGAGGGATGCATGGCCCTGTATGTTCTCATAGGCAAACCGGTTCAGTCATTCCTTGGAATTGCAATCGCAATAACCGGTTTAATTATCTATTTGATAATCAATAGAATCACAAAGAAAGTAATTGAATTATGAAAGTACCGGTTAAAACGATAGCCTCCTTCCTTCTGCTATGTGCATATTTCTGTTCAGGTGCCTGTCTGAAAGCCCAAACAGACCTGTCAGAGGGCTGGGAAATCAAGGAAGCTGAGCGTCAGCCCCCGAAAAAGATCATGGATGCTATCGGGGTTAAATCCGTTATGGTCATTGGGGAAATCGGCGCTGGCCGTGGACGTTTTACGGTTTACCTGGCCAGGGAAGTGGGTCCATCAGGTAAAATCCTTGCCAACGATATTAGTAAATCCAGTCTGGAGTACCTGGAAGACAGATGCAAAAAAAACGGATTCACTAATGTAAAAACCATAATCGGTGATGAAGATGATCCATTATTGCCGGATGATTCGCTGGATCTGGCTATCATGGTCTATACCTATCATCATTTAAGCAAGCCCGATGATCTGTTGAAAAATCTGAAACACAGCCTGAAACCCGGCGCCATCCTGGCCATTCTTGAGATGCGTGATTTTGAACTTGATAAAGAACTTCATATTGACCGGAGCAAGCCGAACCCAAAAACTCCCCCGATCCGTGATAGAATTGACAAGAGTGCCCGCGAAACCGGTTATGAAGTCATGCGGATTGAAACATTCATAGAGGACGATTATATATTCATACTTAAAGTAAAGGAGTAACTAATGAAAACAGTAATACTTATCCTTTCAGTCGGTCTTGTGGTCCATTCAGGTCTTTTCTCCCAATCACCGAATATCCGGATCGGCAGTTCAATCAATAGTTGGGATCCGAATGAGCCTTCCGTCTGCATCAATCCGCAGAATACGAACGAAATTATGGTGGGGGCTAACGCAAACAACTACTACTTTTCCAAAGACGGCGGCCTCACCTGGGAGCATGGCATACTGCGCTCGTCCTACGGGGTTAACTGCGATCCGGTAATTGTTTGCGACGATCAGGGCGCTTTTTACTATTTCCATCTGGTACCCAACCTGAGCCGGGTGGTCTGCCAGAAGATGAACAATATTGAGGCATCCTGGTCGGATGGCAGCTACACCGCACTGAACGGAACCATGGAGATCGATAAGGAGTGGGCAACCTTTGATCCTGTCCACGGAAATCTTTATGTCAGCTGGTCGCAATTCAACAAACACGGCAGCCTCGCCCCGACTGATTCCACGATCATTTTCCTGGCCCGCTCGGAGGACCGCGGCCTCACCTGGTCCGATAAAATCAGGATAAGCAAAAAAGGAGGAAATGCATCCGGAGGATTCCAGAGTGTGCACGGCTCCTACCCCACCACCGGGCCCAACGGCGAGGTTTATGTCTGCTGGTGGAGTCCGGCAGGATTGATGTTCGACAAGTCAAGCGATGAAGGTCATACCTGGCTGGCTAATGATCTGAAGGTATCGCAGCCTGCACAGTGGATCTATACGATTCCTGGGATGCAGCTCACGCCCAGCTTTCCGGTCATTGCCTGTGACAGGAGCACAAGCCGGTACCGCGGCGCGATTTATATCAACTGGTCGGAGAAACGAGGGGGTGCAACGGATTCCGATATCTGGATCATCAATTCGAGGGATGGCGGCAGCACCTGGTCAACTCCGAAAAAGGTAAACAATGGTCCGGCCGGGAAAGACCAGTTTTTCAATTTCGTAACCATCGATCAGGTCACCGGATACCTCTATATTTTGTATTACGATCGAAGAAACTATTCCGATAATCAGACCGATGTATACCTGGCCATTTCCAGGGATGGCGGCAGCAGTTTTGAGAACATTAAGATCAGTGATGCTCCGTTCACCCCCTATTCTACCGCATTTTTCGGCCACTATCTCGGAATAAGCGCTCACAATAACAAGATTTTCGCCGTGTGGTCGCGCCAGGACAACGGAATCAACAGCCTCTGGGGCGCAAGTCTGACCATGGGCTCGGAAGGCATTGAAACGACTGACAAAACCCCGGTCTCGCTGGAACAGAATTCCCCGAATCCATTTAACGAATACACTTTTTTCTCGTTCAAGCTAAGGGATTCCGGACCGGTAACCGTGCGGGTAATCGACCTCTTTGGGAGAACGGTAGCGACCCTGGCTGACCGGGAAGTGATGTCATTTGGCAAGCACACGTTGAGATTCCAGCCCGATGAATATAACCTCGCGCCGGGAATCTACTACTATTCCCTGGTGACCAGGGAGGAGACCGTGGCGAGGAGGATGGTCTTTAGGTGAGGGGTGGTGAGGTATAATGAGGGATGGTGAGGTATGGTGAGGTATAGTGAGGTGTGGTGAGGTATAGTGAGGGATGGGCACTCCAATGTCGGTCCTGTATTCTTATCTTTGGGCTAAATCAGCCTAAACCATGAAAAAGTCCATTGCCACCACTTTGTACCTGGTTTCCATTTTTCTTCTGCCATTTTTACCCACCTGGGCCGGTTCGGGTATTTCAACCCGCACAGGGGATTTGTACGTCTCCAAAACCGGCAGCGACGATAATCCGGGAACCCTTTCCAAACCTTTTCTCACCCCCGAGCGGGCGCGGGATGTCGTGCGGGAAATGAGAAAATCTGGAGCCATACCCCGCCACGGGATAACTGTTTGGTTAAGGGGCGGGGATTATATCCGGACAAAATCTCTGGAGCTTATTTCTGATGACAGTGGCTCGCCCGATGCCCCAATGGTCTGGAAGGCGTATAAAAATGAGCCGGTGCGGTTTCTCGGCGGTCGGGTGATTACAGGATTCGAGCCACTTACCGATGCGGCCGTTCTGGCCAGGCTGGATGAACCGGCGCGCGGACAGGTGCTGGTGGTTGATCTGAAAGCATTGGGTATAAATGAATACGGGACCCTGAGGTCCCGCGGCTTCGGCCGGGCATCCGTCCCGGCTCATGGTGAACTGTTTTTCGGCGGACTTCCGATGAACCTGTCCCGCTGGCCCAACAAAGGCGCCTGGGAACTGATAGCCGGCTTCCCCAAAGAGACGGCAAAGGATGACGGTCATGGCACCATCATGGGCGCCCTCACGGCCGGATTTTTCTACAATGGAGACCGGCCGAAACGGTGGAAGGATTTTTCGAATATCTGGATACATGGTTACTGGGCTTATGACTGGGCCAATAGTTATGAGCAGATTGCGGAGCTGGATGTGGACCAGCGGTTCATCCGGACGAAGCCTCCACATGGAAATTATGCTTTTATGAAAGGTCAGCGATTCTGCTTCATGAACATCCTGGAGGAGTTGGATCAGCCGGGGGAGTGGTTTGTCGACACGGCATCCGGAAAGCTCTATTTCTGGCCAACGGCTCCCATCGGATCGGGCGAGGCGCTATTTTCGATTCTTGAACAGCCTGTAATTCGGCTGACCGATGCCAGCCACATGGTTTTCGAGGGAATACGCATCGAGGCCACCCGGGGATCGGCCATTGAGATCAGCGGCGGCGAAGGAAACCGGGTGATCGGCTGCTATCTGTGCAATATTGGCAATGGAGCCATCAATATCAATGGCGGAACCAACCACGGCGTGGTAAACTGTGAGCTGCTGGATACCGGCGACGGCGGTGTTACCCTGGTTGGCGGCGACAGGAAGACGCTGACTCCTTCGAACCATTTCGTCGAGAACTGCCATTTCCAGCGCCAGGCGCGCTGGTCGGTATGCTATGCACCGGCCATCCAGATGACCGGCGTCGGAATGCGGGCCTCGCACAACCTCATCCACGATCATCCGCACTGCGCCATCCTCTTCTGGGGGAACGACCACCTGATGGAATATAACGATATCCATCACGTCGCCCTGGAAACCGGGGATGTGGGTGCCATTTATACAGGGCGAGACTATACTTTCAGAGGCAACCGGATCATTCACAACTATATACATGAAACCGGCGGCGTGGGCATGGGATCCATGGGTGTATACATGGACGACTGCGTCAGCGGCACCGAGGTGTACGGGAATGTATTCTACAAGGTCCACTGGGCCATGTTCATCGGGGGCGGACGGGATCACAGGGTGATCAATAACCTCTTTGTCGAGTGCGATCCTGCTATACGAGCCGACGGCCGAGGGATAGATCCATCACCCGTTTGGTACAATATGGTGAACAAAACCATGCGGGAGCGGATGAATGACGTGCCGCAGGACCTCTATCGGGCTAACTATCCGGAGATAAAAACCCTCGACGCCTTTTACGGCGAACCCGGTGCTGAGCCCATAACCAGCCCGGCATTCAAGGGAGTTCCACCGGAGGGAAACCTGATTGAAAGAAATGTGTGCATCGGTAAATGGAAAGAGATCGCCTGGTATGCCGACGAAAAACTGTTTACCCTGAAAAACAACTATGTTTCCACCGACCTGACGCAGATCGGCGGGCCCGAAACCGGATACCGCCTGGCCAGGAATTCGCCGGCGTGGAAAATGGGGTTCCGGAAAATTCCATTCAATAAAATCGGGCGGATATTGTAGGGGGCGGAACAATCTATCACCCTATCACTTTTTCACTATTCACTCTTCACCATTCCCTCCACCGTCACCATCCCCCACGGATCCATTTCAATTTTCCGTTCCGGGAGGCCAAACCCATCCATCCGCAGGTTCACGGTTTCCGGTTTGCCAGACAGTGACCGCAAACGGATGATCGTTCCTTTCCCGTCGGCCGAAGGCCTGAGAATGGTAATCACAACGCGCTCATTATCAATGGAAACCAACGGCGTGATTTTAGGGTCATTATTGGCAGTAACATGAACGAGTGGTTGTGCCTGCTCGAGTCCGAACCGGTTGGCAGCAGCGGCATCATAGGCGCCATGCGGCAGAAGCCGGTATCGGAAAGTAACCGGACCGTCCTGCGTAAGCGGGAAATTGGTATGCCAGTGGTTGTTCATCACCCAGGAATACACCGAGCTGCCGGGCACAATATGCTCGAGCCAGGGCTTTCGCACCTTCCCCCAGGAACCGGTGAGGTTGGCGGTCATTTCACCGGATTCGAAGAGAGCAGCATCCAAAGAGCACCACGTAATCCCCTCCTTGTCGTTTGAGACATCGAGCCAGCGCTGTAAGGCAAGCCAGTTGCGGTTTCCCTGCGGCCACTGATCCTTCTCCACCTCCATCACACCCCACGGAATGTCCACACGGGTCTTTCCGCCGGGAATATCAAAATCAAACCCGATATGGATCCCGTCCTTGGCCAGCAACGGTAGCTTGTCCACCACGTTGCTGGTCTCCACCCAGGGCTGGTCGCGGATGATCCGCACCGACCGGGTTACACTGCGGCACCCGGGAGCTTTGGAAACAATCCGGAGTTCTGCGACCACCGGTCCTGATTCCGTTACCGATATCGAGATAACCGAGTCAGGCTGTGCATTATCGCTGTCGCCGGGCATCCAGCGGAAAAAGTTCAACCCTCCGCCCGCTTTGGTTTTGGCGTAATTCCTGCCATTCACGCGAGTTGTAAGTTGTATGATATTTCCGGTTTTAGGGTCGAGCTGCACCCTGATTTTTGAGTTCTCCAGTTTTAGGTCCGATATTGTACATCCTCCGGTAGCCGTTGATTTGCCCGCCTCCACACGGTAGTGCCGCGAACCGAAAGCCGGAACATCAGAAGAGAGGAATACCAGTTCGCCGGTCGACAACCGCTGCGCCGGCACATCCTTGCCTTGCTCATCAACAACCCGGTCGCCGTGGAGGCTCTCGGATACCGACAGGGTGACCAGCCCACCGTGAGCCCACGATTGGGTGTTGAACACCGCGATTCCGCCGGCCGACGGACCCTCCACAGGGCCCAGTGCGCCGTTCGACTTGTCGGTAACCGGAGCCAGTGATTCTTCCAGCAGGGTCTGGGTGCGGTTATCGGCCTCATGGAAATAACTTTGTTTTACTTTCCAGATGGCATCCTGAAAGTAGGGCTCCGATGGATTCTCGGCACACCAGGTGTGCTCCGACCCCAGGGCGATATATCTCCATGCCTCATCAAATTCCCCGCGGGGTGCAGGTTTTCCGGGATGCAGCATCGTCCAAATCGTTTCGGCCTGGGTAAGCCGTTCCTTGGCGTTACGGTTGAGCGCCGTGAGTCCGGCTGCCGTACCCAGCCCGTCGGTCCAGTATTCGGTATAATCGCCTGTCACAACCGGCAGTTTATCCCCGTACTTCTTCTCAATCATCGACATGATCTCATTCCCCGATGATATAATGATATGAGGGTAAGCATATTGCTGGTTCCAGGCCTTTACGGCATCGGGAATATCGGCATCGAGCGGACAATTATCCCAGAGGGTCCAGGAGAGCACGGCGAAGTCATAGGGGTAGCCGTCTTTCTCCATGGCAGCCAGCTTGCCGGTGAAATTCACATCGGCATTGCCGGTTTTGATAACGGCGGGGACCTTGTCGGGATCCCGTTGCCCGAACCAGGGCCGCCCGGTGGTGCCGCCTTTGGTCATGCTGCCGCTGTTGGCATAGGGACCGGGCTGGAAAAACAGCACTTTCGATTTTCCATCCGGGCCCACCCACCAGAAGGGCTTGCCATCCATCTCCTTATGCGCATTGCCGGCCCGCTCATAATTGGGCCACGACATGATATACTTCACCCCCTGCTGCACCATCACCGGGATCAGGCCCCAGCTCATGCCCGGGATATCAAGCTGCTGGAAGGTGGTCATGGGCTGACCGGTGAGCGCCTGCATCTCACGGCTGAAGCGGAACACATGGAACAGCTCCTCATCGGAACAAACGCTCGTATTGATGTTCACGTACCCGGCGTCCACCGTGAGGTAATTCTTCCGGATGGCATCCAGCACGGCCTCCCGCTGTTCGGGCATCGTTTCCCAGAGCCTCTCCAGCGGCCAGGTCACCTCCGGATTCCAGCGGTATCGGGATCCTTCAGGGTAACCTGACGTAGCTTCCGCCAGTTTGATTCCTTCAAGGATGTTGGTTTTATGCAGGATCTCCACATTTTTATGCGTGTTGGTGTACCCGATATCCACGTGGGAATGGTTATATAGATACACATTCCACTGGCGCAACGGCGGCACTTTGAACGTCTGGCTGACCGTGTTCTTCCCCTGGACCATCGAAACAGTCACTACAGTCTCCTCCTTCACACCCACATCGGGAGGCAGGATTACTTTGTATGAGGAAAAGCCGCTATCAGGAGCTTGAAGATAGGTCCGATCCTCTTTCTCGCCAATTTTCATTTCCACACGCGCAGGCCCGCGCAGCTTCTCCCCGATAAACTTCACCAGAATCTCCCGTCCCGGATTTCCATCCCACCGGTGCCGGTACACCGGTTGCGGGATGCATTCGATGGATTGCGGAAATGATCGCAAGGTGTTCGTAGGTTCGGGCCATTTAACGATGATCACATTTTCGTCTCTGACCTGGGCGAGGAGGGACAGGGTGGTCAGTGCGAAAAGCAAAGTCAGGAGGAGCCGACCCCCGGGTTGAACCCCGGGGTTACTGATGTCTGCCGAGAATGGTTTTCTGATTTTATTGTTGATTTCCATTTCGATACGGTAAAGTCTTTATATTTTGCATTTCACCCGTGTCAGTACGTCAGAATTTCCCCCAGCCCCTTTTTAATCAGATTAAGTTGGGCGGTGGTAATCCGTCCTGTTTTTCCTGACAACCGCGAATGCGAGATTGTCCGGATCTGAAACGTGATCACCTCAGAATCTTGCTCCAACCCGTTTAAAGTATCCTTAGAGACCACGAAACAGCCCGCATAGTTTTTAATGAGGGTTGTCAGAGGGCAAACGATACTGACCCCCAGATTATCATTCATGGCATTTCCGCTGATGATCACCACCGGCCGGATACCCTGCTGCTCGCTGCCTTGAACCGGGTTCAGGTCGGCCAGCCAGATTTCACCCTGCTTCATGGCTTATCCAGGATTCTCAGGTAATCTTCCAAACCTTCTTCGGCCATATCAACCACATCCGGATCTCCGGCTGCCTTCTTAAAGGACCGGATATATTCCGCCCGTTTCAATCGTTCAAAATAGGCATTCAGGGATTTCTCAATAATCCGGTTCTTGGGAACTTTGAAGCGAGTAGCGTAGAACTCGAGCTTTTCCAGTACCTCGGCCGGCAGGGAACTGGTATAATTTACGGGATTCATGTTTTATATGTATGAAATACAAATATAAAACATATTTAGCAGGAAACATGCATGCGTCGGTGCAGCATTAGGCCAGTGAGTGACAAATTAATTTCGATTCAGTCTTTATTATTAATGTTTCTTTTTTCCATTCCAGACCCTTTTCCGCATCTATTATCAGAAAATACCAAATCATGGAATATTTTAAAATGTATCGCAGTTATGTTTATTTTCGTCCTATGATTTTGAATATGAGGGCCGTAATATTATTCAAAGAAGCATCCCGATCTGGCTGAAATCTTGAAAACACGCGGGTTGCTCTAAACCAAACCCGTCCCCCAAATCGTCAATCGTAAATCGTCAATCGTACATCCGCCAAATCAAAGGTATTCCTTCGCGAATTTCCACGGCGCCCGGTATTCCGGCACTGCCAGCTCCGAGGCTTCCTTGTCGCCGATGATGGCCTCCTTAACGGGATCAAACCGGAGCGACCGGCCCAGCTTTAAGGACAGGGTGCTGAGCGCCATCGGTACATCGATCTTCACATGGTAATCCGCATTGCAGGAGGGCTGCTTGCGCGACTTGATGCATTCCAGCCATTCCAGTTCATGACCCGGTGAAGGAGCGATCGATTTGGCAGGCGTCACCATCCCCTTCATCCGGTCCCCTTCCGGTAAGATCAGGTGGTTGTCATAATCGGTCTGAAGCGTGCCGTTGACCCCATGAAAATAGATACCCAGCCTGCGCCGGCTCTCCTGTCCGCGCAAAAAATCGAAGCCATAACTGTTGGTGGAGGACTGCATCCAGGTCATGGTAAGGTTCGGATATCGCATCATCACCTCATGGTTATCATACGCATCGCCGTCATCCCGGATGATCAACCGTCCGCCAGTGGCGCTGACCTCAGTCGGATAGCCCAGATCCAGCGCCCAGATGGGCAGGTCGATGATATGCGGAGCCATGCCGGGTGTCCACCCGCCGCTGAAATCCATCCAGAAGCAGTGGTAGAAAGCGTCCCTGACCACTTGAGGATTAAATGGCTGCATCCGCGCCGGGCCCACCCACATGTCCCAGTCCATTCCCTTGGGTGCATTGGTATTATTGCCCAGGCCGATGCCGTTCGGAGCTTCATTCATCACAAAGAACGTCCGCACCGTACCAATGGCGCCGAGATTTCCCGAGCGAACGAGTTCAACCACGCGCCGGTAGTTCTCGCTGGCATGAATCTGGGTGCCCACCTGGCAGATGATCTTGTGCTTTCTCACGGCATTCCTGACCGCCAGGCTCTCGCCGAGGTGCATCGTCATCGGTTTCTGCAGGTAGATATCCTTGCCTGCCTCGCAGGCGGCAATGGCCATAATCGCATGCCAGTGGGCAGGCGTTGAAATGATCACGGCATCAAGATCTTTTTTGCGAAGCATCTCCCTGAAATCGGTGTAACCCGTGCAGGTAGCCTTGAACCGTTCGACAACCGGGTCCAGACGGTCTTTCCAGACATCGCAGGCGGCGGTTACCACCACGTTCGGATTGGCCAGGCATCCGTTCAGATTCGCCATGCCCATGCCTCCGCATCCGATGATGCCGAGATTAATTTTGTCGCTTGGGGGCACTTCATTAGCACCCAGAAAGGAGGTTTTCATGAGGATGGGAGCTGCAATGGCAGCAGCGCCTGTGGCTTTAATGAAGCGGCGGCGGGAGAAGGGGGAAGTTGGGGTTTTTGGTTTCATGTTGCTGGTTACTGGTTACTGGTTACTGGTTGCTGGTTGCTGGTTATGGTTGCCGGTTACCGGTTGCCGGTTGCCGGTTTTGACACTAATGTTACCTCGGAGCGAAGCCCCTCCCTGGTCGAGGGAGAGCCTGTCCCGATGTATCGGGAGGTTGGGGTGGGTATGTTTCGTTTCACGCTTCACGCTTCACGGATTAATGGTAAATTCCGGAAGCGTTGTCGCCCCGTTAAGGGTATCCCATAACTTCGACAACAGCTTCTGATCGGGTTTGGCGCCGGAATGGATGAAAAGCCGGAAACGCAGGACCAATGGCTCGCCGGGCACCAATTTATAACGTGTGCCGGCAGTTGGGAAGGTCGGCTGAATCCAGGAAAGTTCGGGGTACTGAACCCATTCCCCGGGATATTCGGGATTCTGTTTCCATTGCAAAACGGTCATTCCGGAAGGTGCCTTCGCGCCGCTGAACAAACCGCTCAAGTCAGACCACGCCCGCTTTGGAGCCACATCCGCTGAATCGGTGTGAAAGGAGATTTCCTGTTGCTTAGGTGTTTGCATGCGGATATTCAATCCACCGTACAGTTTAGTTTCGCGCCGGGCAATCGTGACACTGTCCTTGAGCGCAACAAACCGGAAGGCCAGGTCAACGATCCTTCCCTCCCTGGTAGCGCGGTAGGCCCGGATCAATGCAACCTCGTGTACAATGGGAGTTGTATCGCCCCACATCCAGAGGTATTCGGCCTCAACCTCGGAAAAATCCTTTCCATTTTTAAGCCCGATATTTCCGGTGGGCCGGGCGAAAACGATCTGCAGGGCATGAAGGTCGCCGCGCTTGCTGCCGAATTCCACCTCGGGCCAGGCCCAGTAGATACCCCTGTGGTGGGGATGGTCCCTCGACCAGTCGCGCGTCAGCATCTCTCCTTCCAGCCCGTAAACCGGATGGATGTAGTTGCTGCGCGGAACCGCATAAATGCTCGGATTCGCCATAAAAGTGTCTGTGGCCGTAACAATATACTTGTTGGCCGCCAGCGTATCCATCGCATCCCTTTCCGCAACGGTCTTGTAGTTGTACTGAAGAACCGGCTTGCCTTTATCGGACAAAATGATCTGCCCGGTCTCAGGATCCCGGACGGCCTGCATGGTGGTGCCGGAATTAACCTCGCATGACACCCATGCAACCATTCCCGACAGGAGAATTAAATAGAGAGATTTTCTCATACCTATTACTATTTGAGTTTTTTATCCATCGTTAATTCAACAACCAGATCTCCATTGATGGTTACATGATCCGGGAGGGTGATCGATATCTGATTTTCATCCTGATTAAATTTCACCGGTTCACCACTATCCAGGAATTTAGCTGCAACTATTTTCCGGTCTGGTATATTGGGTAAGGTCCATCCACCATCTGGTTTTTTGAAAAGATGAACGAACACTTTATTGCCCCAATACGTCGACCCGCCCCAGCTTTCCGGTTTCCAGGGGCCTCCCTGTGTGTTGTATATCGATTCCCCGTTAACCCGCAGCCAATCGCCAATCTCAAACAGCCGTTGTTTTTGGGCTTCATCGAACTGACCGTTCCAGCGGGGGCCCCATGAAAGCAGGAGATTCCCGTCGCCGCAGGCAGCGCCGACCAGCAGGTGCAAAAGGTGTTCGAAGGAATGGGCAGGCTGTCCTGTATAGCACCAGGCATCGGACAGGGGAATGCAGGATTCCCACGGGCGCCAATCCTGAAATGTCCCCAGGCGGCCTTCCGGCGTATCAAAATCGCCGGGCAGGGAAGCCCGGTTGTTGATCACAATGCCCGGTTGAAGGCGACGGATCATGCGCGTCAGGTTCTCGGAATCCCACATCTCTTTGGTGAACATGCCGTCCCATGAAAGTGCGTCAAACCACCAGATATCGATCTTGCCATATTTCGTACACAACTCCTTCACAACATTCCTGAGATAATCCAGATATTGGGCATGCAGCGGACCAACCGGACTGGTTTCTCCCGGATTCAGGGTCCAGTGGACACCATCGACCTTTACCTTACTAATGTCAACGGGCTGATAAAAAGGATGATACCATTCCCGCTGGGCAAAATAGAACCCGAACGGCATTCTGGCTTCATGACACGCATCCACCAGCTCCCGGATATAGTCGCGTCCGAATGGAGTATTTGTAATTTTAAAATCGGACCAGGCCGTGTTCCACATATGGAAACCCTCGTGATGCTTGGTACATACAACGATGTATTTGAAACCGGCTCTTTTGGCCAACTCAACCCACTCTTTCGCATTGAATTTTTCCAGCTTCATGGCTGAAGGCCAGTTCACCCAATCCTCGGTGCGGAACTTTCCATTGGCCGTAATTCCGGGCGAATCCGGCGCATACCGGGGGTTGATGCTGCCCCACGAAAGATCCGCATTTTCCGGTTTGGAGGTGATGCCGAAATGAATGAACATCCCATATCGCAGGCTCTCCCACCTTTTAATGGCTTTGGGCGAGGCAAAGTTGGAGGCGTCCCATTCTTCGCCCGTGAAATGTTCGTACAGCACGCCTCGATTCTGTCCATTAGGAAACTCATCGCGCACGGCATACTGCGCAGATAAAGGGAGAGAAAGCGATGCCAATTCAAAAAACAGGAAAGTGAAAAACACACTGCACCATTGGAAATTTACCGACTGTCGCCTTATCATGGTTAGCCCGATTTAGGCTATTAATGTACAAACAATCCCCCGGTCACAGCCCCATATAATACAATTTCTTCCCTTCCTCCCCAATATCAGGCTGATATAAAAACCACACCTTATTATCATACACACTCACATGGTCAATATGTTTATATGGCCTGATGGCTATTGTCCTGATTTCCTGGCCGGTTAATGGATTTATCTCTATCAGGTAGGAGGATTGGATATTAAGGAATTCGAGGAAAAAACGGTTGGTTATCGGGTCCCTGTGGACCCTTCCGGTGAAGTCTTTCGAAAGGTTGGACTGAAGAATGGATTCCCATTTCAGCTCCCGACCGAGGGTGATACAGAAGACCCGACCCTTTGTCAGATCGAATAACATGACACTGTCTTCCACCTGGATCATCCGGGAGCGAACCGGTCGGTAATCGGTATTGATCTGGTTCCATAATCTGGCCATATTGCCATTAATGATCCTCATTTCGCCAGGACCAATAAAATCGCGGTTAATTTTACTTAACCGCAGCTGACGAAGCTGAGTGTTGGTTCCCTTGAGCCCCTGTTCTTTCCCGAAATCGCCCACCCGGTAGAGCTCCTCTTTCACCGGATTCTCAAATTCGCACCAGGAATAATCCTGATATTGACCTCCGGATGAAATTTCAAACGTGATGAATGCCTTATCTCCAAGCGCAACGATCGGCCTCACACGGGATTCAAAAAACTCAACGTCGCAGACAGGATTCAGCAGTAATGTATCCCCCAGGTTTTTAAGCAAATAGGCGCTATCATTGGTAACCGCATATTTCTCGCCCAGACAATCCTGATATAATTCGCGTGCCCGGTGGAGTGGCAGGGTATATAGCAGCCGTCCTGAGGGAGTTCCAATGAAGATCTCCGGCCGGAGGGGGTTATGATTCCGGTAGCCGAGAGCAAAGAAGCGGTTACCCTCCATCAGGTAATCGATCACGGCATAGGGCTCCTTAGCAAGAATTTTCACGGGCGTTTGCGGAGGGATCACTACCACCTCATCAATCATGAACGGATTTACCCGAAGCCTGATAATCTGATTCTTACCTTCATAATATCTTTTGTAATCCTCATTTTTCCGGATATGGATCGTATCGCTGAAATAGCCCAGGTGCCGGATCAGCAACTGAATGGGCAATTCCTTGCATTCCATGGCAAACTGTCCATTCGGCCCGGTAGTCGTTCCGGTCCCGGTTTTAAACTCCGATATACTCACGCCGGTCAAAGGAGAACCGGTAGTTTCATCCTGAACGGTTCCGCGGATTTTATAGGACGTCCCCTGGCCAATAACTGATTGTGAAACAACGAAATAAAACAGAAGCAGAAGACTAGCCCCAATGTACTTTCTGCGTAAAAATCCGAATGGTGCTTTCATGAGCCGGGAATTATGGAGATGAATAACAGAAAAGGGGGATACCCAAAGGTACAAAAGGCCCGTTAAAGTTTGGTATTTCTTATGCTTTTTCGATCTAATAGCATTGAAACACTTATATGTTGGTGAAGGAACACTCCTTTATACTTGCCCAGGCCTTTAAAGGCCTGAACAAGTGAGGTTTGTGACCATTGCCCTACCCCCGGTTTGAAAACCGGGGCAACATATAAGAGCTCTTGGGTTCGGGGTTCGTCCGTCGTCAATCGTCAATCGTCAATCGTAAATCGTAAATCGTCAATCGTAAATCGTCAATATCCTCACCGGCCCTATCAGCCCCGATTTCAGCGAATTTCCCTTGTACCGGCTGGGCACCGTCAGGTAATGGTTTGACAACGTGTTAAATACCAGAATCTCGATTTTATTCTTTCCGTTCTTCACATAATCCGATATGTCCACCTGCCACGGCGGGCACACCAGAATTCCCGCTGTCTTCCCATTCACCCTCACCTCCGCCGTCGCCACCACCTCCCCCAAATCCAGCACTATCTTTGATCTTTGATCTTTCTTTCGCCTTTCGCCTTTCGCCTTTTGCCTTAAA
>CAZEKJ010000020.1:65879-83488 GCA_964512915.1 uncultured Porphyromonadaceae bacterium | reverse complement strand
TTATTTACTTTGAAAACAGGATTAATGAAAGTGACACAGTTTAGTGAGCACTCCCCCTCACCTTAATTCTTGATTCCTATCCCTTAATACTAATTTTTGCCTTCTGCCCTCTGCCGTTTGCCTTTTGTCCCACCCCCTACAATGCCGCGGTACACAACCCCTTATATTCCATCTGTCTGGCCGAACCATCAGCGGTTTCGGTACCTGTTTTCCAGGCGGCCGCCGCTTCTTTGGTTTTGCCCAAAGCCTGCAGCGCTTTCCCCTTCCAGTACCAGCCGACTGCCTCCTCAGTGCGCACCGACCGGCCAACTCCGAGGTTCTCGGGGAACGTCAGTGCAGCCTCAAATTGTTTCAAGGCCTCCTTGTATTTTTTCTGATTGAACAGATCAATGCCCTTCCCGATATGCGCCTGGTTGAACAGATCCCAGGTAAGAGTTGATCCTTCCCAATTCACGAAATAAGGCGTCTTTATCAATAGACTATACGCTTCTTCAAACCGCTTTTCGTCCAGGTAGTTCTGCGCAAGATCCTGTATGATGTCCGATCGCTTCATTCCCTTGAACTGCATGGTCTCAAGGACCTTGATCGCCTCCGGCCGTTTGCTGTCATCAACCAGCACCCGGGCTAAATCCCTGTATAACGTCTGATCCATGGGTCTGAATTGAATAGCCTTCCGGAAACACTCCTCCGAATGAGCATGGTCGTTCTTAATCACCCAGTGATACAGTCCGAGATTTCGCCAGGGTATGCTCATCGAGGGTCTGATCTGAACAGCCTTATTCCAGTGGATGGCGGCCTCATCCAGCCGTCCAAAATTGCCCAGCAGGTTGCCCAGCTGATACTGAGCCAAAGCATCCTTCGGGTTCACACGGATGGCAAACTCAAGCACAGGCAGGGTTTCCGGCCTGGAGGCCATGATGAAATCCTGATCATTGCCGGCCGCCAGCTTCAGATAAACACCCGATTTATCCTGATTCCCGCTCCGGCCATAAAGATAGGCCAGATGATATTGGATGATAAAGTTCTGCATTTCTGCCGGCACTCCGTTGATGCAGGCATTCTCGAGAATCCAACCTGCCTCGGCATCCAACCCCAGCTCGGAAAAGGCGATACTCGCCTCCAGCATTTCGAAGTCATATTCGCCAAGATATTGTCGGGCCGGAATGGTGAGTTTTGCCGGATCATTCGTGAACAGCGCTTCCATCGACCGGCTGACCAGATCCGTTGGATTGTCTGAAATCTGGTTCTTAACCTGTTCCAATGCCTCAGAAGTTCTGTTACTCATATGCAGGGCAATCAAGTAATGATGCAACGCCGATACATTACCGGGATGCGCCTTCACCGCCTGGTCAAAAAGCAAAGCCGCCTCCGGATACTGCTTCCGAATCATCAGACAACGGCCAACCAAGTCAAAACCAATGGATTCCGTACCCATACACCGCGATGCCTTATATCCGCACTTCATCGCAAGCTCACCTTGGTAAGCTCTTTTCAGCTGTAAATCACAAAGCCCGAGAAAATACCAGGCCAAACCGTCATCATTCGGAATCTGCTTCAGTGCCTTATTCAGCGCCTTGGCAGACTTATCGTATTGGGCACTTTCAAAATCGAGAATAGCCAGGTCCCGAAGCGCACCCAGATGCAGTGAATCCTGATCGAGTACCAGCTGATAATACTTCCGGGCCATATTACGGTCGAGCGCCCGGTCAAATTTCTGCGCCTTCAGATAAAGTTCCTGAATAGTCAGCTGATTATCAGGCTTATTCACGTATGTCGGCTGAGTTGGCGGAATCACCTTCCGCTGCTGAAGTGGGTTAATAAAGCCCGCCAGGTTCTGCCCCGAAGCGCTTATCAGAGTCACTGCCACTTCATCATCGTTCGGCAACGCGCAGGAAATTGTCACAGCCTGTTCCGGAGAAAGATTCACCAATGAACTATATATTTCCTTCTTCTCTACTTTAAATAGTTCCATTAACGGATAGACCGTCACTGTTGCCCCTGTAAACTTCTCCGTCCCGATCATCCGCACCGTCAGCTGCCCATTCTTCCGTTCCGTTTGGAAAGCAACCCGCTCGTTAGCAAAATCAAACCCATCACCCAAACCGTGAACCGGATACCAGTACTCTTTCCAGGAAACCTGACTTTTCGGCGCGAGCAAGCCATAATCCGATTGGGTCTGCAAAGGACCGCTTTGTACCTCGATGTAATTTCCATCCGTATCCGTCAGGTTTTTCTGGCAGATACGTCCGTAATCACCTTGCCCCCACGTCCATGCCTTCTTTCCGCTGTGCTCATTATGATTGGCCACCTGCACCACACCCCGATCGAGGTCCACATCATAGGCCCCGAAGAAATCATATCCGCAATCCACGGCAAAAATCGAGGCAGCATCCGCGTAATTCTTGGTCCACGATAGATCATTTCCCTTGTTCACCGGCCAGTTGAAAAACTCAACCCCGAAATGATCGGTTCCCAAACTCATCGGATAGATAAACCGGGTGCCCGGCAGCTGCGGAAATGCCGTACAGTTCCAGAAATAGTAGGGATTCATGGCATCGGTCGGATTGTAAATCCTCATCTCTTCATCGAGATAAGCCTTGCCGGGATGCAGGGTAACCCGCACGGTCCACTGGGTCCGAAGACTCTTCTCCAGGTTGCTCACCTCCAGATAAGCCGATCCATCGGGATTGGTTCCGGAAATCACATTCACCGGCGACAGGATCGTCACGGTATGCACCTGCGGCCCTGCATTCCACTCCACCCCGCCGCTGATAAACGCCCCGCGCATCCCGATCATGCTCGGCTTGATCACATTGTTTTTATGGAACACCTCCCGGTTGGTGGTTTTGTCATAAACCGAATGCAGCCGGCCGCCGAGTTCCGGCAGACAGGTGATTTTCAGGTACTCATTTTCCAGGTAAATCGCCTTGTAGGTAACATCCTCCAGCTTTCGGGAGAGATGATCCTGCATATAATAAGGATACACAATGGAAGCTCTCACGGTTGTTGAACCTTTTGCCCCGCCCTCCATCCCCCAGAACTTGGGATTCACATCGTTTTCCCAGCCATAGGTTGGAATGGTAATGGATCCTTCCCACGTTTTAACCTGCGAAAAACCTGCGCTTGAGAATAACATTGCAATTGCGGTCATCAATAGGTAGTAGAATGACCTGCGAATGGATAAAATTGGTTTCATGTTCTGAGTATTGAAATAGGAAATAGGATTTCTAAGATACTGAAATAATCATGTCACCAAGAATTATCGGCATTCATGAAAGGCTTCTACAATAAGTACCACCTCACAAACTTCAGCGCCGTCGTTATCTCACTGCCGGCCAACGAATCAAGAACATTCCAGGATAAATTCCTGGAAGACCAATCAAAAAACTAATCAAAACTAAAGGGGGATAAACAAAGAAATAAATAATGTCATGACGGCTGTCAAACAATGACAAAACTTATCATCGACATACATCAGTAACCCTGGCCTTCAGGCCGGGGATTTTGTCCCAGCCCCATTTTGTCCCACTTTAAGTTCCAGACTACCCCTCACTATTCCTCACTATCCCTCACTATCCCTCACTATCCCTCACTATCCCTCACCATCCGTCACTATTCCTCACCATTCCTCACTATCCCTCACTATCCCTCACCATCCCTCACCATCCCTCACCATTCCTCACCATCCCTCACCACCCCTCACCTCCACCCTAATCCTCTCATACGGCACCGGATACGCCGTTATCCATACCTCGGGCCTGAACTCCGATACCCCGTTTTTCATCACTAATACAACCGCATCGATTTTGGCTCCGATCATGTCAGCGGTTAACGGGATATAATACGTGTAGTTGGAATCGGTGCCCGGCACCGGATACTCCCAAGCATTGCTCCTGTAGGAAATACTCCTGTCGGGAGCACCTACCGGCTTGCCATTCACCCGGACGGCAGCATAGGCCCCCTCTTCGCCATGTTTACCATTTAAAGCAATAGCGAGAAAACTCCCTTTAGGAATTTCGTTCAAAACGAAGCTGGTTTCATAAGCCTCTTTCGCGACAACGGAGCGGTACTGGCTGAACAGGTTCGATGTCCTCCAAAGGCTCCTGTCGACCTGCCTGCCGCCGGAGTATCCTTCTATTTCACAGACTCTTTCAGGGGAGCCTGGTAAACGGATAAACCGCACCGGGTTCGCAGGATCCAGTTCCAGTGTCATTTCCTTTCCCGCCAAACCCAACATGGATTTCCAGCTTTTCAGATCCGCTGACACCTCAAAACGCAAACCTTCCCACGACTTGAACGGCTGAAGCCCCTGCTCACTCCCGACAATAATTTTCAGGCTGTCGAGCTTGGTGATTTTACCCATATCCAGCCGTAAAGAACCTCCGTTGATCCGTATATCCGATCTTCCCCACCGGCGCCCCGGATAAAATGCACTGTTCCGGTCGCCATCAAACAGATAACGGTCCCAAAGCCCCCGATCAATAAAAAGCTGCTGATCTGTGAACGCATCCCTGGCAGCCTTCACCTGTGGAATGGCTGTCGGTCCCGAACGCACGAGCGACCGTGCCTCAAGTGCATTATTATCGGCCGCAAAGCAGGTAGCCTCATATAAAGCCTCGGCATCGGCCGGCACGGGAACGGATTTCAAGTCGCCAAGCTTGCGGTGGTATTTTTCTTTTAATGGATCGCCGGGGAACCGGATAGTCATGGGTTTGCCATTTACTAATCCACTGGCCGGTTTACCATCCAGCGTGGCCAGCTTTGCTGATTTATCCACCCCCTTAACTACTACCGTTCTACTCTCACCCGGAAACCCCAGCAGATCAATTATCAGATTCTTCCCCGGTATATCCCTGACTAACTCATAATCACAGCCTTCAACTGCAGGACCTGCTTGCTTTTCAGTGGTAACCAGAAGAAGACACGACCGGAACGGAAGTACTTCCACGGAAACCGTTTGCCCCTTTTTATAGCGGCCGACAAGTCGCTCCGAGGGGTGGAACTGACGAACCTCGACAATCGAGCCCCTGGCCAGGCCGATCTCCTCATCAAGCTTTATGGTTCGTGTTACAGGCAGCCAGGTGAGGTTACGGAGAGTAATCAAACGGGTTTGCTCATTACCCCGTGAAACCGATTTTTCACCATAATTATCCTCGGGCAGCACCACTCCGTTGACCAGAATTTCCTTGTATTTCCGGGTCAGGTTGAAAATACGCGCAAAACGCGGATACTCATCATCACGAAGGAACCAGGGGTTCCCGTAAACCTGGGGAGCCAGGATCAGGTTGCGGTTAAACGCCTGTAAAATCAGCTCATCCTCCCAGTAGTCGAGGCAGGATGACAGGCAAACACCATGATCCTCGGCAAGCCGGTGCAGTTCCGGCACCAGATCACGCGAAAGGGCCCCTGCGCGGTGATGTGTGGCTGTCTGATCATTGGTCATATGCACATCGATATACGTTTCAGCTCCGCCCATCAGCGAGGTAGTAGCGTGTTTTACCCCCTCCTCCCCCAGGTTCAGCCTGTGATTCAGCAAAATCAGATCGGGATTTACCTTACGGCATTCCGTCATCATCCGCACAAATGCATCCTGCTTTTCAGTCCGCAAGTCCCCGCATACCCCGTCAAACTTGAACAGTTCGAACCGATAATCACGGCAAAGCGACACCATCAGGTCGGTCCGGGCCTTCTCCTCCTCAGGGGTATTCCCGAACCCATCCGGACCGCCCCAGATTCCAAACCGGGTACCCATCTGGCCGGCCTTTTCAGTTATAGGTGCAAATCCATTTGGGAACTGGCCCTTAAATTTGGCGGATTTCATGGATCCGTAAGATCCTGAACCATCGATCGCCCCGGCATCAAAAGCATAGATATCCAGGACCATCCCGTACTCATCCTGCAGCCATTTGAAAAACTCAAGGTTGCACAGGGTCTGGGCCTCGGTAGTCCCCTCATTGGTATTGTTAATCCACGAAAAATACTCCGATCTCGACGGGGTCTTATCCGTGGCCCCGGGAAACACCTTCGCCGGTACCTGCGAATAGCCTGAATAGTTGATGGATAATAAAATACTTAGCCCTGCAATGCCCATTAAATTATTCATTAGTCCCATAATCAACATTCTTTTTTAGAACCACATTAGGCTCAATAGAACACAGTAGAGACGGATAATAATCCGTCTTTACAATATTTATTTCTATTGTGTCCTATTGTGCCTATTGTGGTTAAATAATTGCAATCTCCAATAAAGCCTCCCTCTCCCCCTCGTACCGGATCCATATTACCATCGTCGGAACCCCCTCCACATCATATTCAACACTGTATCTGAAATCCTTACCGTGCTGCACAGCCTTTCCGTTGATTTTCAGACGGATATCAGAATTCACCCAGTTCCTGATCACGAAAACCGGATTAAAGACCGGAGAATCCACACTTCCGGACAAACTGAATCGAATACCCGTATGGCTACCTCCAGCGTCGAGGATATACCCGCGTTGCGTGTAATCATACCCTTTATTTTCAATGCCTTTCGATGTTAACGTAAGCACCGGGGGATAATTCCATGACCGGGCAAGTTTTACCAGCGATGCCGGTGCCTGGTCGGTCATCCCATACAATGCCGCATCCCCGTTGGGATCTCCCCAGCTTAATGAGGAATGCGCCGCCTGGTCGGGCGCATTCGCACTCCGGCCATCCGATGCTATCTGGGCCACAGGCCAATGATTCCACCAGGGAAAATGAGAATATTCCGGTCGGACTTCACCATTAAACACTGAGAAGCTCCCACCCTCACGAAAAATGAGGAAGGGTTTAAATTTTGATTTAAAATTGACCACCTGGATATTCGCATCCGGTAAATCAAACTTAGGGTATCCCTTTTCCCAGGAATAAGTTTTGCTTTCGCCTCTCATGTTCACCAATGTAGCAGCTGCCAGCTCCACATTGTCCTCCGGCCTCGTTCCCGGCTCGCTCAGAAAGATGGTCTCCTGCCATCCGCCGCTGCCCGGCAGTAACTTCCGTACCGCAACCCCATCGGGATAGATATAATACAATTCATTGCCCCACTCCCCGAAACCCGTGTTATCCGGCGAATCATTCTGCCGGAATCTGACGTCCATCTGCAGGTATCGCCAGTTAACCACCACCCGGGCATCATTGCTCTCAATGATCGCCACGCGCGAGCTGCGGGTCTGCACATCCGACATATGTTCCATGCAGCCGGTTGGCATTTCATCCCGCGAACCCTGCGCAAGGAACCAGTTATTGCCGGTTTCACGACTCTGGTCGGCCATCCATTTGCCATTCTCCGATACCAGGCAGGGAGAATACCGGGTGCCCCGCCAGAACATGATTTTCGTGGGCAAATCGTCGAACTGAACCACTATATCATGGTATTCACCCACGGGCCATAACGCATCCCATTCGGGGTAAAAACTCAGCCGGGTATAGTTGGCTCCGAATCGTCCGGATGGCTTTACAGTGGGGAATTTCCGGGGGGCAAACTCCGGCTCATTCTCCGGTTTTGCTGAAGCGTAAATATTGGCTATTTCACTAACATTTAAACATTTATCATAAATCCTGATCTCATCGATAATTCCATCAAGCGAGTACCTCGACGGGAAGGTTGCCCAATCCCTGATCGCATCCGTTGGGGGCAGCATTTCCCGGTTTATCCCCATCCGGAACCCCTTGTCAATTTCACTGTATACAATCCTTCTCCGATCAATAAAATCCGTATAGGTATTTTCCATTTTTCCATTGATATAGATAGCCAAACCTTCAGCCGGATCGTACGTTCCCACAATGTGGTACCATTTTCTGAGTTCGAGTCCCAGTTTGGTGTCCGGATTCAGTTTAGAATTGCACTCATGCCACACGGATGTGGCATCGGATATATGAAAACCCACCCTGCCCCTCGAATCGATCCCCAGATAAAACCCGGTGATCTTGTATTTACCCATAGTAAGGATTGGCGCCCAGTTCCAGGGATAGGCGCCCAGCGAGACCCAGGCCTCAATGCTGATTTTGCGGGGAAGATTGAAACGGTCAGCCTCCTTGCCTCCATCGTTGAGCGTTACCGGCACTACATCGATATAGGATGAGAACCCATCGAACTTGATGGCCCGGCCTTTCACTCCGGGAACATATTTCGTTAACCCACCGGTTTGGTAGCTGCCATGCGGACCAGCCATTACTATTTCCTTACCCGCCGATTTCGCCGAATCATCGAAACTCCACCAAAACAGGACTTTGGGATCCTGGGCCGATAGTGCAGCAGAAAATGCCGGAATGGCCAGCAGGATAAGAACAATCTTTTTCATGTTGGTATACTTACCCGAATGAAATCTTCTTCCGCTGATCAGAGGCCTGTGCAGGCGCTTTATATCAGGACTAAAATGATAATCTTACCAGTTCAACCATTTCCTCGTAACTTGCCACCCTCGGATTTCCCTTGTAATCAGGCAAAACCATGCACTGCTTCGCCAAAGCCTCAATCTCGGCTTCAGGCATGTTAACATCGCTGAGCTTTTTATTCAATCCGATCAATTTCAGAAACTTAACGATTTCACCCGGACTTTTCGATGCAGCTTCCTGGTCCGAAACTCCGGCTAATGAAGGATTTAATATCCGCGCAATTTTTGAGAATTGAGGAACCGCCGCTTCCCAGGTAAAATCGGCAAAGGCAGGATATAAGATTGCAAGAGACTCACCATGAGCCACATGCGGATACATGCCCCCCACTGCCATGCCCATGCCATGAGGCAGGGTTACCCCGGCGTTGGCAATGCACAGGCCCGCAAGAGTATCAGCCCAGGCCATCTTCTCCCTTGCTTCAACGTCACCCAGGTTACCCAGGACTTTTGGCAGAAATTCTGCTACAAGCGATATGGCTTCCCAGGCCAATAGGTCAACATAGGCCCCGGTGCCCGGATTGATGGTACTTTCGAATGCATGGCAAAGTACATCAAAACCCGTGGTAGCCGTCACGAACTCAGGTACGCTGAGCATCAGTTCCGGATCAACAATACAAACCTGAGGATAGAGTATGTTATTATATAGGGCAGACTTATCCCGATGTTTGGTATTGGTAATCACAGCTACCTGAGTCACCTGCGAACCGGTTCCGGAGGTGGTGGAAACGGCAATTACAGGAAGCAGTTTCGAAGGGTCGGGCTGCGGCGATTTGTAAAACAGGTAATCCCAGCTGGTCCCCGGATGGGTAGCTTCAACTGAGATAGCCTTTGCCGCATCCATGCTCGATCCCCCGCCCAGACCAATGATCACTTCCGCACCCTTCTCCCTGGCCATCAGGGCCCCGGCTGAAATTGTTGCCGTGGTAGGATTGGGAATAACCCCATCGAAATGCTCTACAACGATACCTGCTGAAGTAAGTATCTCCTTTACTCTCTTATACTGATCTTCCAGCGAAGGAGAAGCAGCAGGGGTAGTAACCAGAAGCACCCTTTTGCCATATTGAGAAACAACCTCTGCCAACTCATTAACCCGGCCACGGCCAAAAAGTATTTTCGTCGACTGGTGGTAATTAAAATTCTTCATCTGATAGTTTTTTTGTTTTATAATATCGTAGTCGGCCATTTTGACGTGGCTCCCTTTTGTGTGCAAACCCAGGCTGCGATATCAGTGGCTTTGCGATGTATATCTGTAAGTGGTAAATTCATCAGTATTCCTGATGTAAAAACGGCCGTAAAGGCATCTCCTGCCCCAACCGTATCAGCAACGGAAACAGAGGGTGCTTCAATAAAGGAAAACGCATCCCGGCTTACAATCATGCTGCCCTGGCTTCCCATTGTATAGACAATGTGCCTGAGATTCATGAGCCTGATCAGCTCATCAAGCTGCTGGGGTACTCCACCCGACAATCCGGTAAAACCGGCAACAACGGGCAATTCATCATCATTAAGCTTAAGCACATCAGTAAGGACAAGGGATTCCATAATCGTTTCCCGCGTATAGTAATGCTGACGAAGGTTGATATCAAAGACCTTCAGGCATTCAGGCCTCGTTGCACCAACCAGCTTCAGAATCGACGCCCGCGACTCAGCGC
This sequence comes from uncultured Porphyromonadaceae bacterium, assembly GCA_964512915.1. Taxonomy (GTDB): domain Bacteria; phylum Bacteroidota; class Bacteroidia; order Bacteroidales; family UBA12481; genus UBA12481. Next base: position 73,422 of record CAZEKJ010000020.1, on the reverse strand, counting down.
TTCGCTGTGCAAGGCTTCCAAAGCAAAGTGCATCAAGTGTACGGGCCGTCCGGCTCATCTCATCGTCCCACCCGATATGATCCCAGGCTACCTGCTCATGAATGGTATAATCGGGGTGCCCCTGCTCGTTAAGTTTTATGCTGACTGTACTCGTAGGATACTGATTTCGCTGAATGAATCGGTCTGATATCCCGAGCTCATGAAGCGTGTCAGCCAGTTCACTCCCAAGATCATCCGTACCGATTGCACTGATCACATGGCATTTACAACCGGCCTGCATCGCATGCCATGCGAAATTGCATGGAGCCCCACCCAACTGTTTGCCGGATGGAAGCAGATCCCACAGCAGCTCACCGATACCTCCTATTACAGGCATTCTGTCCTCGTTCTTCATTTACAGATCGATCATAACCTTCATGGTTTGATCTCCTTGTTTATCAATGAATTCATAGGCGCCCATATATTGCGAAAACGGGAAACTTCGCGTTAAAAGAGGCTGGGTAACAATCTTCCCGGATGCAATCATGGCAGCAGCAGTCTCATAGTCCTCCTGCCGGTACATCATGGAGCCGTATACATTCAGTTCATGCTCACCCAGATAATACATGTTTACAACCGGGTTTTTTGAATAAACACCAAGAACCACCACATCCCCGCCCTTCTCTACATACTGCATCAGTACATCCAGGGATTCCTGCACTCCGGCTGCCTCAAAGCCGGTCTGAAAACCTTCATCACCGAAAGCTCCCTTCACGGCTTCGGCAAAAGAATCGACCGCCACATTGGCCGTCAGCTCGATTCCACACTGTCGTGCAATACCGAGCCGAAAATCACTGACGTCTGTGATCAGCACCTTTTTTGCTCCCCGTGCCCGTGCAAACTGAGCCACCAGGTTACCGATTGTTCCGGCACCCGAAACCACCACATTTTTTCCCTCCAGGCTTCCCGACCTGTTTGTCGAATGAGCCCCGACAGCCGCCGGCTCAATCATGGCGCCCTGCTCATAGGTCATGGAATCATCAAAGGGGACAATCCGGTCCTCTGTAACCACGAAAAGATCCTGGGCCACGCCCGGAGCCTGGAATCCCTGGACTTTTAGTTCCTGGCAGGCATTATACTGCCCTCTTTTGCAGGGGCCGCATTTACCGCAAACCAGCTGGGGCCGTGCGGTTGCCTTCATACCCGGCTTTACACTGGATACGGCCGAACCTACCGCCTCTACCACTGCGGAGTATTCGTGCCCCTGAACTACCGGATAAGGTGTTGCAGGATGCTTTCCATGAAATACATGAATATCCGAACCGCAAACCCCGATCTTCTTAATGCGAAGAAGTATCTCTTTCTCCAGTAGCGGAGCGGGTTCCGGAATTTCCCGGTACTCTATCGGGCTGAATCATAATGGCTTGCCTCATACTAATCTGATTATGAAAAAATGCTGTATAAACATACTAATGCTAAAATCAATATACCAGCCCAAAGACGGGGATCCCGGATGCCTTCAAATTTCCCTTTGGTAACCACAGCAAGCGGGTTTTCCCACGTATACTTTTTAATCACTTCAGGATCAGGCTTTGGTGTAAGGTAACTGACAATAAAATAGATAACCGTGCAAATCACGAATAGCCACCAGGCCTGTACCATGAATGGAATATGCAAGCCCTTGGTCAGGTACATATAACCGCTGATCGGCGCAAAATCGATACAGAAAAAACCTATCCCCAAAACCAGTCCGGCAATCAGGGTAACCAATCCGGCCTGCCGGGTGCCTCTTTTTGAGAAGACACCAAATAGCAAAACGGTGGCAACAGGAGGAGCGATAGCTGCGGCAATTTTGTTGATCGCTTCAAAGATGCTGGAAAACTTGTCTCCCTGTGTCGACCAGAGCATGGCCAGCACCATCACAACCACTGCCGCAATCCGGCCTACCCTGATCTGCTTTCTGTCTGTGGTTGACGGATTGAGACGTTTAACAATATCAACGGCCACCAATGTGGCAGAACTGTTTAGTGCTGCTGCAATGGTGCTCATCAGTGCGGCTAGCATGGCTGCTGCCATCACCCCTTTCAGACCAACCGGCAGGAGGTTATTGACCAGGACAGGAAAGGCCTGATTGGCGTCGGTTCCGATGACATCCCTGAAAAGGACATAAGCAAATACCCCCGGAAGAACCAGAATGAAAACCGGCAGGATTTTCAGGAACCCTGCAAAAATAGGCCCCAGCTGTGCGTCATTCTGGGTTTTGGCGCCCAATACCCGCTGGACAATAGTCTGGTCGGAACACCAGTACCATAAGCCGAGAATCGGATAACCGAGAAAACAGGCATACCAGGTTAAACCCGATTCAAACCCACCTTCACCCAGGGCACTCAGGCTTTCCTTTGTGTGTAGGATGCTAAGCTGACCCGGTTTGAGGGCGGCTTTTAGCTCGGCAAGAGTGTGAACCCCATTGTCGGGCAGGGCAAAAATGGCAATTCCTGTAAGCAAAACCGAACCTCCGATGAGAATAACCGTCTGGATGGTTTCCGTAACAACGACGGCTTTCAATCCTCCAATCACCGTGTAAATGGTGGTAACCAGTGAGATAACAACTATGGAAGTTACCACATCAATGCCAAAAAACGTTTCAAACACAACGGCTCCGGCATAAAGACTCATTCCGATATGAACGAAAAGTGCACCGATCAGTCCGATGAACGCTAGTACCGTTCTGGATCCCGGACCATAGCGCTTTTCCAGAAATTCAGGCAGTGTGGCAATTCTGCTCTTAAAATAGAAAGGAGCAAAAACTAAACCAAGGAGTATCAGGGTCACTGCAGCAAGCCATTCAAAATTGCCCCACACCAGGCCTTCATTATAACCCGATGCGGCCAATCCTACAAGATGTATGGTTGAGATGTTGGATGCAAACAGTGCGGCCCCGATTACAGGCCATTTCAAGCCCCGGTTGGCGAGAAAGTAACCATCACTGGTCATCTTCTTCCATTTCACGGATATAACTCCCACCACCAGAATACCAATGAGGTAAACCAGAATTATAATCAAATCTATAGTGCTCAATGTTGCATGCATAGCTGTTCTGGATTAGATAGGCCAGGTACTTCGTTGTTTAAAAATAAGAAACAGGTGGACAAGTCCACCTGTTTCCCGATCATAATTCAAATTATCCTTAACCTAAACATCATTTTATTCCTTTACGGGTATCCCACCACAGCTGAGTACCATAGAAGATATCATCCTCCACGACATCCAGCGGGAAGCTTGTATTCAGAGACTTTTCCTCATCGGCATAAGCCATCCGGAAGGGAGGTCTGTTATGTTTGAGCGCATAGTTCTCCGATACGTTCTGGTCCATGAGCGGAATATCCGTACGGCGGCTTTCTGACCACGCTTCAACACTCTGCTTGAACAGAGAAATCCATTTCTGCAACCCAATCTTATACAGGTTTGTTGAGGTTCCACTGCCCCAGGCCACACCCGGTTGGCTGAGAAACGTTGAAATGGCATCGGCTCCGATTTTATTTTCTTCCAGTGACCGCGTGATACCGGTTTCATATTCAGCCTTTGCATTGCCAGTGATAAAATTGCGTTCAATAGCTTCAGCCAGAATGAAATGAACCTCGGCACTGTTCATCAGCGGAGAAAATCCTTTGGGATCGTTGCCAAACCGGTCACCGATGTGCGAAACATTGTTTCCGTTGTTCAGGCTGTCCTTAGTCTGACCGTAATAGAACCGGTAACCGTTGTAGGCGCCGTATTTGTTTTTATCAACATAAACAGGTAGCCTTGGATCACTATGGTCCTTGAGTGCATTTACCAGAACACTGTTTGTGCGGTACTGATCCTTTTTCGGACCACTGACTACCCCCATGCGCCTAAACCATAGTTCCTGATCCGGACTGATACCTGGCCATACAAAATACGCATTGTCAGCATTTTCAGTCATAATCGGATAGGTGGATGGATTATTCAGAATCTCAGCTATTACGGCTTTAGCACCGGGTTCATCAACCATTGACATCCGCATGGCAACTCTGAGGCGGGTTGAATTGCAGAACTTTTTCCACTTGGTTATGTCACCCTTAAACATCCAGTCCCCTGCTCCCAAACTGCCTGTACCACTGTTCAGCAAATCGGCAGCTTCCTTAAGCTCCGCCAGAATGGCGGCATAAACCTCCTGCTGGGTATCATATTTCGGATAAATAATCTCATCTGCCATTTTGAAAGCTTCAGAATAGGGAATTTTTCCCCACATATCTGTGGTCTGGTGAGCCGTGTAAGCCTTCATCATTAAAGCAGCAGCATACAGGTTTGTGTTCTCCTCAAGTTGTGCCAAACGGGCTGCATCCACAAAATAAGTCATTGCGGTATACATGCTCCTCCACATACTGTTGTTGATGTCGACACGGTATTCATAATCTCCGAAACCGATAGCAGCAGTTTGCCCGGCATAGGATCCCGCATAATATACGTCAAGCCTCTCCCCAAGCAGGGTTCCAATCAGCGAATTGGTGGCCCTCAAAAAGACATTGGTGGCCGGAACAATTGTGGGCGAATTCGGATTTGTGTTCATCTCATCAAAATTCTTTGTGCAAGAATTCGATATCATCAATACTGAAAGCAGTATCAGGAACTTTATTTTGATTATCGTTTTCATAGTTTTCTTCATTTTGAGCGTTATTAGAAGCTTACTCTCAATTTAATGCCAAAGCTCCTGGTGGTTGGTATCTGGAAATTTTCAAATCCAACACCGAAATCACCACCTCCAAGTCCAACCTCAGGATCAATCCCGAGCTCAGCAGTACTCTTGTCGCGGTATAGTATAGCCAGGTTCCTGCCGTACAATGAAATATTCAGCTTTTGCAGCCATGGAATCTTGGCAACATTAATGTCATATCCAAGAACCACTTCCCTTAGCTTGACATAGGAACCGTCCAGAATCGAATACTCATGATTGTTCCACATCCATGATCCGCCATAATAATCCTGCGCAGAAACCCGGATATCATTAACAGAACCGTCTTCTTTAACGCCATCAACAATAAGCCCCGTCTCCCTGACATTATTCTGAATGGTATTCTCATAGGAGCCGGTGGCATAAGCATGCCATGCCGAACAACTGAAGAAATCCCCGCCTTTACGCATATCAATCAGGAAGCTGAAATTTAAACCCTTGTAATTAAATGAGTTACGGATACCGCCAACCCAATCAGGTGTGACATCGCCCAGGGCTTTGCCCACATTGGTCGTAAGCGGAATACCATCACTGCCGACAACAACCTTTCCTTCATCATTTCTTACAAAGGGTAATCCCCAGATTACACCCCAGGGCTGGCCAGGTACACCTACCGTGGTTGCACCCCCAAATCCGCCTGAAATACGGTAGGATTCAAGGTCACCATATAATTCATTCACAATGCTATTATTTTTGGCCCAGTTGAAACTTAGATCCCATGAGAAACCATCCGGTTTATCAATAGCCTTAACGTTAGCCATGATCTCAATCCCGCTGTTCTCAATCTCACCGGCATTATAAAGCATTGCACTGTAACCGGTTGTCAATGAGGTAGGTACTCTCAAAATCTGATTAACTGTGGTCTGATCATAGTAGGTTATATCCAGCGACAACCTGTTTTGCCACAACCTGATATCACCACCAAACTCAAAAGATGAGGTGATTTGAGGTTTCAGGTTGGCAGGTGGATAGGTGGCACCCGGACTGAACATGGAAATTGAGTTAAACGTGCTGGCCGAATAGGTATTCGTGAGCTGATATGCACTTGCATCGCCCCCTACCCTTGCCCAGCTGCCTCTCAGTTTAGCATAGCTGAGGATACTGGATTCCAGTTTGAATGCCTCCGTAACATCAAATCCCAGGTTTACAGATGGATAAAAATAAGACCGGTTGGCAGCTGGCAGAGTCGAACTCCAGTCATTTCTTCCGGTCACTCCAAAAAACAGGAAGTCTTTATAAGATCCGTTGGCCGCAAAGAAAAGACTGTTTACCTCTTTCTCATTGGTGTTCATGGTAACGGTCGGGTTTCCTTTTACGTTCGAGATGGTATACAGGTCAGGGACCGTTAAATCGGCTGCAGCCATATACATGGATTGCGACATAACATTACGGTAGTTGCCTCCCACAAGACCATCCAGGCGTATCTCACCAAAGGTTTTGTCAAACTTCAGAATCAGGTCCGCGTTGGTTTCATTATAATAGAACTGGGTCTGATTGAACTGGCCTCCCCTTTTCCTGCTGATGTTCCCCTGGGTGCCCGACTGCGTCAGATCCTTCCGGTATTCATTGTAGAAATCCATCCCCACTCTTCCCATAACCGACATCCAGTCAGTGATTTTGTAATCCACGCTGGTGTTTCCAAACATCCTGTCGCGGGTAAAGCCGGTCTTGTTTCTAAGGGTATAATAGAAGTTGTCTCCATCAGGGAAAATAAAATCAGCATTGCCCTTATCTTTGTAAAGCTGTTTGGCATAAAGCATGTCGAAATCTCTCTGAAGCCATGCGAAATCTACCCCTATCCCGGAATATCCGTTATTCGGAATATTGTTGCTTTCCTTTTTAAGGTAAGTTATGTTCGTTACCGAAGTCAGCCGGTCAGTTGGCTTCAGGGTTATACTCCCGTTTAAGGTCTGCTGGGATTGATCGGTATAATCAATGATCCCTTTGGTGTCCAGATTGGTAAAGGACAAACGCCCCATAGCCTTGTCCCCGTTGGCAGAAATTGACAGGCTGTTTTCAGCATTCATGCCAGTCTGAAAATAATCACGATAATTATCCGGACGCGAAATCCAAGGGCTGCTGGGCCCGGTCGACCATTGGTCAATTAGCAATCCTGCATCCATTCTGGGCCCCCAGTTGATCGGCCAGCTATCATTAACGCCGCCGCCGCCGCCATCTACCCAATTGTAGGCATAGGTTTTAGCATAATCCTGATAACTCATATCAGGATTGTCCCTTTTCCATATATACTCTTCACCATTCCATCCCCCGCCATATTCATTCTGGAACTTGGGCAGGTATGCAACTTTGTCAAAAGACATGGACGTAGTAAAATCAACTCCCAGTTTGCGGCCGTCTTTACCCTTTTTCGTAGTAATAAGGATCACTCCGTTGGTTGCCCGGCTGCCATAAAGAGCAGCAGCATTGGCACCCTTCAGAACGGTCATGGTTTCAATGTTGTTAGGATCAATATCAGCAGCAGTGTTACCCCAGTCAATTCCACCGCCACCGTCGAGGTTTGTCGTATTGTTAAAGATTGGCGTTCCATCGATCACGAAAAGAGGTTCGTTACCGCTAAAGGACTTATTACCCCTGATTACTAGCCTTGAGGATGCTCCAACTGTACTCCCTCCGCTCGTTACCTGAACCCCGGCAATCTTGCCCGACAAGGAGTTTACAATATTATTGTCCCTGGCATCGGTCAGTTGGCCCGAACTGATGTCCTGAACCGCGTATCCCAGTGTTTTCTTTTCACGGGAAATTCCCAGAGCAGTCACAATAACCTCATCAATATTCATCACATCAACCTCC
>CAZEKJ010000020.1:0-65869 GCA_964512915.1 uncultured Porphyromonadaceae bacterium | reverse complement strand
ATCAGTTGTGGTTCCAGAATTAGAACCTTTGACCACAACTGCTACACCCGGAACTGGCTGCTTATCAGCCCCAGAGACCACTGTCCCGGTTAGCTGACGTGTTTGCCCGAACAAAGTTGAGGACAAAAACGCCATCACTAAAACAAGAATTAATCGTTGCTTCATGGATTTCAGATTTAGTTATGTTAATTCCAAAAATTTTCCATTCTAAATCTAAGGCATAAGAAAAGGTATGGAAACCAGTTTTTTGGCCTCTTGGTATACTATCTTAACAAAAGAAATGGTAAGCCTGGCGACTCACGCTACTTTTTCCTCGCCGATAAGAACATGGTTACAGAAGTATATATTACCACCCCGCAAACCAGCCATTTCATTACATCCAGCGGTAGTGATTTAACTACATAGGCAGCCAGAAAAACTCCTGCAACCCCGGCAACAGATAATGAAATGGCAACCTTCCGATCGTAGGCCTGCTCCCTGATAAAACGCCCTCCCCCGGCAACCATAAGCATGGCCGTTGCTGTCATCATGATGGGGAACGCGGTTGCAGGATGCATCCCGAAAGAGTATACCATCGCCATGCAGGGGGCATAAAAACCAACTCCAATGGTCTGCAAGGCTCCGAAAACTAAACACATAACAATAATTACGGCCAGTTTCCAACCGTCCAGTCCAATCGCCTCGCCACCCAGCGGTATCAGGTCCAGAAGTCCGCCTAAAATCATAATGGCCACAACAAGCAATCCGATTCCCATCCCTAATTGAATCCCCCGCCGCGGCATTCTGGCCACAACTCCTGCCCCAAAAACGGCCCCGATCGGAGCAGCAAGAGACATGGAAACCAGGGTTACCGGATCAACCTTCACCGCAGTCATGAAAATGAAAGCCTGTGTTGCTGTGGCTATCGTGTTGCCAACGTTCATGGTGCCGGGAATCAGTCTGTCATCAACTAACTTGAAGATCTTAAAAATAGCCGTCTGCTGCGCAAAACTTCCGATCCCCAGGGTGTCAAAGAAATTGGTTACAAACCCCGTTGTCAGCAATCCGGGCCATGGTTTTTCAGAAAAACTGCTCCGGTTTTTAAACACATCCCTGAGGTAATAAATGCCAAACAAGCTGGTCATTACCCCCAATACGGCCTTCAAAATTAGAATCATGGAATTTGAGCGCTTTAGGTTTGCTTTAAAATTGCCAGGCGCTAAAATAAAAGAAAGTAGCGGAGTTCTTCCTGTTGAAAAGAAAGATTAAGTACCAAATCTGAAATCGGAATTCTGGGTATTGGAATTACTGATTGCAAATTCAAAGATATTATCGTCACCAGGATCAATGCCCGGATCAAAATCGGGCTTCCTCACCAAGACGGGTGTTCTGTAAATAAAGGCATTATCTCCCTCAAAATATACCGATCCGACCTCCTTATAGATAAATGAACCACCTACCCGTAAATAGGCCAGAAACCGGAGTTCAAAATGTCCGTTCCCATCCGGACCATCCGCATATTGAACGGATAGCGGCTGGATCTTCCCGGTAAGATAATCCTTCTCATTTCCATATTCAATAACCAGCTCAGAACCGGAAAAAATATTGTCGAGATTCTTGTCCCTGAATACCTGAACCTTATAAATGGCAGGCATATCAACGGCCAGTTCCCCTGCTAAATCATACGAACTTCCGGTATAGTCAAGGTAATTATCAGGAAAGAAACTTCCATAAAACCATTTCTGCTTAACCACAACAACAGTAGGCTGAAACCATACAAAGCCGTAATCGGCCGGATCAGAGCCGTTAAAGCAAAAAACACTCAGCCCTACATCCGTTTTGTTGAATGCATCTATTTCAAATTCCAAATTCAGCGGGTCAGGAATTCTGCTGCCAAAATTACTACCCTCATGCGGAGCTGCACTAACCAGCCGGTCGCCGGTCGGGTTGGTGTGAATCTTGTCCTCATCGGCATAAAGGAGACACTCTTCCACCCTGTAATACTGATTTTTTGGAAGTATAGGCAGTGTCATAGGAAAAGTGTATAAAACAGCATTCTCAAGGTATGTGCCAGTAAAGAAATTCTCATAAACTCGCTTATTCTTAACAATATGACTGATTATCACCATGGCGTAATCAACGTCAAAAGCACAATTTGAACCGCTTTTTAAAGTTCCCCGGCCATCATAAATGGTGAAAACCACTTCATTTTCCGTTCCGGAACCAGTATCAGGTGCTTCCTTCTGGCATCCTGTCAGGAAAATGACCAAAATCAAAGCCATATGAAAACCTACCCTCATCCGAATAATATATTAGCTTACTACTATCTTGACAAAGGTAGCAATAAAAATGCCATGAAGTATTAAACCACTGACATCAAATGATTTACCCAAACACAATAATCAATGAACTTTCTGATATCTGGAATGTTTTCCCATTTTATGGACTGCCCATCAAATCCCGTTCTATCTATCGCTTTCATTTTGTTATTTTTGATACGCGGATAAGAAAGCACTAAGGAATCAATCCCGATGTTGAAGTTTTTACAAGATCTGAAAAGCAAGGAGCATAAACCGGGTTACGGCGGCCTGGAAATATTCAAATATATTGGTCCCGGACTCCTTGTAACAGTGGGCTTCATCGATCCCGGCAATTGGGCCTCAAACCTTGCCGCTGGCGCTGAATTTGGCTATAAGCTGCTCTGGATGGTTACCCTTTCCACCGTTATGCTGATTATTCTGCAGCATAATGTGGCGCACCTCGGAATTGCCACCGGACTCTGCCTGTCCGAAGCCGCAAGCATGCACCTGAAACCCTTCTGGTCAAGGTCAATCCTCGGAACAGGAATGCTTGCATCGGTTTCTACCTCCCTGGCAGAAATTCTGGGTGGTGCCATAGCCCTTAATATGCTCTTTCATATCCCGATAAAAGCCGGAGCTATTTTGGTTCTTGCTTTCGTTATTATTATGCTGGTTACCAATTCATACCGATTAATCGAGAAATGGATTATTGCTTTCGTTTCTATTATTGGCCTCTCTTTTATTTACGAACTCAGCCTGGTAGATATTGATTGGGGAGAAGCCGCACGCTCCTGGATCACCCCTTCATTTCCCAATGGCTCAATGATCATTATCATGAGTGTTCTCGGTGCTGTAGTGATGCCGCATAATCTTTTCCTCCATTCGGAGATTATCCAAAGCCGGCAGTGGAACCTGAAAGAAGAAAAAATAATCAAGAAACAACTTGATTATGAACTTTTTGACACCCTGTTTTCCATGATTATCGGCTGGGCCATCAACAGCGCAATGATACTCCTCGCAGCAACCACATTTTTTAAAACCCAAACGCCGATAACGGAACTTCAACAAGCCCAGGAAACTCTAAAGCCATTGCTTGGCAGCCAGGCCTCGGTAATTTTCGCCATAGCTCTGCTGTTTGCGGGCGTAGCCTCAACAATTACTTCAGGAATGGCCGCCGGGTCTATTTTTGCCGGTCTTTACTCCGAACCATACGATATCAAGGATAACCATACACGAACGGGTGTCATTGTATCACTGATCGTCGCAACAATTATTATTTTTTTGATATCCAATCCGTTTAATGGACTGATAATTTCCCAGATGATGCTGAGCATTCAGCTGCCTATCACGATTTTTCTGCAGGTTTACCTGACCTCCTCAGAAAAGGTAATGGGGAAATACAAAAACAAGACCATCACAAAATTTACACTATATTTCGTTGGCTCTATCGTAACAGTACTTAATATTATGCTGCTGGTCAGTATCCTGTTCTAAACCTTGACTATTAACATTTCTTAATACTTCTCCTATGGAACTACATGGATCACAAACCGAAAAAAATCTTTTGAAGGCATTTGCCGGAGAATCTCAGGCACGAAACCGGTATGAATTTGCCGCTAAAGTGGCCCGCCAGGAAGGTTACGAACAAATAGCAGCAATTTTTGAGGAAACTGCTGAAAATGAGAAAGTTCATGCGAAGCGTTTTTTTAAATTCCTGGAAGGATTCCCGATTGAAATTACAGCCGTCTATCCGGCCGGAAAAATCGGAACCACCCTGGAAAACCTTAAGGCTGCCGCTGAAGGAGAAAATGAAGAATGGACTGAACTATATCCGGAATTCGAACGAATTGCCCGTGAAGAAGGCTTTAAAGAGGTAGCAACCGCCTTTAAACTCATCGCCAAGGTTGAAGCTGAACATGAAAAGAGGTTCTTAAAGCTCTTTGAAAACATTCAATCGGGTAAAGTGTTTGAAAGAGAGGAGAAAGTGGCCTGGAAATGCAGAAAATGCGGATATGTACATGAGGGTACCAAACCACTTGAAAACTGCCCGGCCTGCAATCACCCTAAAGCTTTCTTTGAGATCAAGGAGTCGAATTACTAAATGAGGATACTTTTAACCGGAGCAACCGGCTACATTGGACGGCGGTTACTTCCTGCCCTGCTCGAACAGGGGCATGAAGTAACCTGTTGCGTCAGGGCAGGCAACCGGTTTCTCGAAGACTATCATCATCCCCGGTTGACAACAATCGGGGTTGATTTTCTTAAGGCCGCGCAACTTGACAAACTTCCAAGGGATATCGATGCAGCTTATTTCCTGATGCACTCGATGAGTAGTTCAACAAGGAATTTCGAAGATCTTGAAAAGTGCATGGCACTAAACTTCATCGGATACCTGGAGCAAACCTCAGCCCGGAATGTGATTTATCTGAGCGGGCTTGTTCCGGAAGCGGGAGAAATGTCACCCCACCTCCGATCCCGTTGGGAAGTTGAAAAAATTCTAAGACAATCCATCATCCCTTCAACCATCTTAAGGGCGGGAATTGTCGTGGGATCAGGCAGCGCCTCCTTTGAAATTATACGGGATCTTGCCGAAAAGTTACCTGTTATGGTGGCACCTGCCTGGCTAAACAACGTATGCCAGCCTGTGGCAATCCGGAATGTTATCCAATACCTGATTGGGGTTCTGGATAACGAAAAAGCACTGGGCCAGGCTTGGGATATCGGGGGCCCGGATATTCTTACCTATAAGGAAATGATTCTTGGCTATGCCCGTAACCGTAAATTGAGAAGAAGAATCATTACGGTTCCTGTAATGACGCCTAAGTTATCTTCATATTGGCTCTATTTTTTTACAACAACCTCCTTCAGACTGGCTCTGAACCTGGTGGAAAGCATGAAATCGGATCTCGTCTGCCGAAACCGGGACCTTGAAAAAATTCTGGGGATCACACCGATTTCCTATGATCAGGCAATCCAGATGGCCTTTGCAAGAATAGAACAGAACCTGGTCCTGTCCAGCTGGAAGGATGCCCTTAATGACCCCGGCCTTTTTAAAAGAATGACCCGGTTTATTGAGGTTCCAAAGTATGGTACTTACAGAAATTTACAAGTCGTTCCTATTGGAGCGAATTACAAAAAAACCCTGGAAAACATTTGGTCGGTCGGTGGGAGCAAAGGGTGGTATTATGCAAACTGGATTTGGAAAATACGCGGCACCATAGACCGGATGGTTGGTGGAGTAGGACTTCGCAGGGGACGAACACATCCAACTCAGATTCATCCCGGGGATGCTTTGGATTTCTGGCGGGTTTTGATTGCCGATAAAAATGGCAGGCGGCTGCTGATGTTTGCTGAAATGAGATTGCCTGGTGAAGCCTGGCTGGAATTTAGTATTCACGAAACCTCATCAGGGTTCGAAATGCATCAGGAGGCAACATTTCGCCCCAGCGGAATTTCAGGACGTGCCTATTGGTTTGGGCTGATGCCCTTACATATACTTATTTTTACTAAAATGGCAAGGAGAATCGCCAGATCCGGCTAATTAGATGCCTCGCCTGCCATTGTCTCCGGAAACCGCATGATAAATGTTGCCCCTAATCCGGATTCACTCTCAACCTCCAGAGTTCCCCCACAGAGGTCAACGAACTTCTTTGTCAGCGATAATCCCAGTCCGGTGCCCTCATAATTCCTTTTAGAACCTTCGCTCACCTGCCGAAAATCTTCAAAGATGGTCTTCTGGAATTTTAAAGGAATCCCAATACCCGTATCCTCAATCCGGATTGTCCCGAAACGCCTGCCATTAACAATTTCATAAAGCGTTGTAATCCTGACGCCTCCCTTATCGGTGAATTTGATAGCGTTACTGATCAGGTTGCCAACCGAGTTCCTGAATAACTGGTCATCAAGGTCCAGATGCATATGTTCAACCATGGGATCACGCTGGATAAAAAGGCCCTTTTTCGTTGCTGCGGCAGAAAAAAGGAAAATAACTTCATCTATGGCCTCGATTACATCTACCCTCTCTATGAAAAGCTCCATTTTTCCCGATTCTATCCGCGATAAATCAAGAATCTGGCTCAGCGTTTGCAATAATCGGTTTCCGCTCGAAAGAATGATCTCAGCATATCTCGATACCTCCGGATCCTTAAACTCAGTCTGCAACAATTCAGCAAACCCGAGTATACCATTAAGCGGCGTCCTGATCTCATGACTCATATTGGCAAGAAAAACCGATTTGATACGATTCGCCTCCTCGGCCCGGTCCCTGGCAGCTATGAGGGAATCGTTAACCTCTTTTTTCTTAATGACACTCGCGAACAGGCGTCCAATAATGTGCAACAGGGAAATTTCATCCTTCGACCAGGTCCTGAGTTCGCGAACAGAATCAAAACCTGCAAACCCCAGCAACTCTTCATCGGTTTCAATCGGAACAACAATCAGCGATTTAATTCCCTGCGACTCAAGAATACTCCTGTCAGTTGCCCATTCAGGTCCTAAAAGGCTTAAATCAGGTATATAAACCGTCCCTGAGTTCCGGATAGTAGACATGAGATAAGGAGCCAGTTCCAGAGGAATATTCTGAAGATTATCGATTTCTGAGGTAATACCGGGTGCGCACCACTCATGAGTATTGGTCATCAGCTTTTTATCAAAATCAAATCTAAATATGTACGACCTGTCGACACCGCAAAACTGCCCTAATTTAGCTAACCCATCCCTGAAAGTTTCATCCATCTCCTCCAGCGAAGTCGAAAGAAACTGCAAAGCAACCTCAACCAGCATAGCCTCAAACTGATCACGATACCTTAAAGCCTTGTCACTTTCGTATCTGTCAGTAAAGTCCTCAACGATCCCGACACCACCGAGAATGGAAGCATCCTTTCTGGAAATCGGTGCAAAAAAAGCGCGCACAGGAGTAACTTTAAGGGCGGTTACTGAATGATACTCACCCTCAAAATAACCTATCTTGCCGTCAAGTGACTGATTAACAGCTATAACAATATTCTGATCCGGTAATCTGGTCATATCCAGACCTGTCAGTATCTCCTTACTGGATCCGATAATCTTCACAAAACGATCATTACATGTTAAGATCTTGCCGGTTTGATCGTAATGAATTAAACCAACCGGAGTGTTCTCAAAAATGAGCCGGTACTTTTCTTCGCTCTCACGCAAATTTTCAAGCAGAAAAACCTGATCGGTAATTTCATGAAGTACGAAAACCCAGCCCAAATTGTGCTTAAGATTTTTCGACAGAACAGAGGAACGGTTTAGGATAAATGTCCGGCTGGATTCGCCAAATCGCAGGCGAATCTGAAGGCGAGGCTTGTCAGATTTCCCGAGCTCGATTAGCAGATCAGGAAAAGATGATAATATCTCATCCAATTTCTTGCCTATTGATCCCCGGTCAAACCCCTTCAATAAAACACCGGCTGTCCGGTTGTAATCAACCAACCTGTTTTCGCGATCAATGATAATGGCCGCGTCCCCAAGGGATTCATAAACCGAATGGCGGGCTTTTGGTAATAAAAAAACCATCTGATTTGCAAAGACCCCCCAAGCAAAAAGCGGGGCAGTAATCAAAAAGCCAAATGGACCGGTGTCCAATCCGTCTGAGAATTTGAGCTGGTAAAACAGCATGCCGACCCATGGCCCCAGGCTACCGGCCATCATAAAAATGGTCTGATCCCTGGTTGCAGATCCCAGCCTGAGATTAGATGAAAAAAGTATAATCGATACCAGCAGGGAAAAGTTCAAAAAGGCCAGGTTAAAGAAATAGATAGGGCCTTTATCAATTTCCAGCAGATTAAAATTCTTACCAGTAGAAAACTCCCCTATCCCGGTATAAAACAGATGATGCAGGGAGTTGGTAAAATAAAAGAGAAGGATGATGACCGGAATTAGAATGAGTAAACGAATCCACCATTTTGTGAGCCAATGATCACGGTTGGTCAACCTGATGGCAACCAGAATGCAGGCAGCGGGAATTGTGGCAATACCCAAATATTGAATTTTTAACCAGAAAAGGACCTCGGAAACAGTACTCATCTGGATCTCCATTGCATAGCCGGCAATATATAAGGTAGAGGCCAGCATAAGAAACCCGAATTCCTTTGCCGCACGAACCGATCGGTTCGTCCATGCATAAATCGCCAAACCAAAAGTGATAACCGATACCAGAAACAATGCCAGGCTGTAAATCGGTATATGTATCATTGTGTCCTCAATATCCAATAAAACTAATACAACTGTCAGGCTTTCCAAACCCAGTCGCTCACTTTTTGATAAAAAAAATGATGGTTTTGGACTGCCTCAATAAATGCGCCAACCCAATGAACAAAAGAAAACGTTATTCCTAAGGTTAAAATTATCCAACGATCGAATTGTCATAAAATCCTCAAGACCAAAATCATAACCAATATCAAGGGTCAACATAAGGAAATCAATGCCTGCCCCTGCCTGGACAGACCAGGTTGCATCTTTAAAATCTTCCTTTGTGATTCTCTCCGATTGATCCACACCATTGATACTTAATGTATAATCTCTGTTTAACACATAGGATGCAACAGGTCCGCCCCAAAGCCGGAGTCGCAGCAGTTTAAGGTCAAGTACCTTGTAGCCTAGCAGTAAGGGCAAGTCAACCGTTCGCAGAGTCATAGTCTGAGATATGTTAAGGGTTCCTGTACCCGTCAATGGATCACTAATGGATGAATCAAGTGCACCTTTTTTAATACTTAAGTAGGCTTCCGGCTGAACATAAAACCTGTTGAGATAAATCGAAAAGAAAAGCCCCCCCTGAAAGCCACTCTTGATATCATCAATGTAATCAGTGTAGTTGGTAGAGAGACTGGTCGAATTCCAGCCGATTTTGGGTCCGAAACTAATCAGGTTCTGGGCCGACAGGCTTGTCGAGATGCCTGCAAGCAAAAAAATAATGGCAATTCGTTTCATTTTACTGGTATCTAAGATGCGGTTAAACAATTTAAATCATGTCAATTTATTTCAACCCGTTCAAACTTATTCCTGCCCGAAAACACTCGAAGGGATAGTCCCGTAATCCTTTCTGATAGCCAAAAACAAATGCAGCACTGCCAATCCTTATGCCTAGGTCAGCGTGATAAACCTGTGGTTTATCCCCATTGTTCATATATCCGGTATAACCTCTGAACGTTTGGTGTACATAGAAATCGCGAAACTCAAGGTCTAAACCTAAACCGTATAGCCATGCATCATCCTGAGGATAGTTGTCAAGGTAGGTCTGCCAAACCAAAAAACCGCTCGCAACATACCAACGCACAAATTGGAAAAATCCTTGCCGATTCCCATATGAATCCCCAATCGATACATCAAGATGATAACCCGGTGTATCCGTGTGCCGTGCAAATTCTCTGCCAGTTCCGCTGGCGGTCCGGCAGGTCATGGCAAAGGTGACATCAGGAATATACTGATGATCACGTACCAACTGAAACATCGTTCCAAAATAGATATCCCCCAGGGCCTGCCCTTCCGATGCCATCCCACTGTAAGTCCTCCAGTTTCGGCTGGTTGCAGAATCCATGCTGAAGAACTCAACCGGGGTATAACTAAACTCCAGGCCCACACGGTTGCTGATGGGAATTACAATATCAGTATGAAAGTCCTGAGTCTGATTCCCCTTGCCAAGATAATATTCATAGCGACCGCTCCAGTTGACCCGCTCCGGCACCAATCCCTTATGCAAGAAAGGAACAGGGAGTGCGTTCGGACCCATATATCCCGGCGAAGTAATCAGATACCTTGATTTATGCGTGATTCCATCCCAGGCGGCATATGGATCAGGCGGATAGAATTTGTTTTGTCCTAAAAGCGGAATGGAAATCAGTGCTGTCACGGAAACCCAGATAAATGGCAATATCCTCATAGGGAACGGTGCTTTTCAATTTGCCCAAAGATACCGTCTTCACCTCAATTTAGTTATTTTTACCGATATTAATTGAGAACAATGCCAACAAACGTGCCGCTCGCGGAAAGGATGAGACCCCAAACTCTTGATGACTATGTGGGGCAGGAGCATCTTGTTGGCGAAAACTCAATCCTGCGGAGATCCATTGAGTCAGGCTCCATCCCTTCATTTATTCTGTGGGGTCCTCCCGGTGTGGGTAAAACCACACTTGCAAAAATCGTTTCAAACCAGTTAAACCGACCTTTCTTTTCCTTGAGTGCGATTAACTCAGGGGTTAAAGATATTCGCGAAGTAATAGATAAAGCCCAGAAAACCAGATTTTTCGGATCTCCTTCACCGGTCCTGTTTATTGACGAAATCCACCGTTTCAGCAAATCACAGCAGGATTCGCTGCTTGGCGCAGTTGAACAGGGAATCATAACCCTGATAGGTGCCACAACCGAAAACCCCTCCTTCGAAGTTATCTCTCCCCTTTTGAGCCGATGCCAGGTTTATGTTCTAAAAAGTCTCGATCGCCGCCACCTTGAATACCTGCTTCGAAGAGCCATTGAACAGGATTTCGACCTCCGGTCCAGAAAGATTGACCTGATCGAAACTGAAGCACTGCTTAGGTTTTCCGGTGGTGATGCCCGAAAACTTTATAACGTTCTCGAAATTGTGGTCCAATCCACGGCTGAAACTGAGCCTTTAGTTGTCACCAACGAGATGGTTGCACATATCCTTCAGGAAAATATAGCCCTTTACGATAAGAATGGTGAATTTCACTATGATATAATATCAGCCTTCATAAAATCATTACGAGGTTCGGATCCTAATGCAGTGGTCTATTGGCTGGCAAGAATGATTGAAGGGGGCGAGGATCCTGAGTTTATTGCCCGCAGACTCCTGATCTTTGCCGCAGAAGATATCGGACTGGCCAATCCGAATGCCCTTCTTCTTGCAAATGCCTGTTTTGATGCAGTAAAAAAAATCGGCTGGCCCGAGAGCAGAATTATCCTTTCCGAAGCTGCAGTATGTTTGGCAACTTGCCCTAAAAGCAACTCAACTTATTTGGCTATTGGAGGCGCCCAGGACCTGGTTAGGAAAACCGGCGACCTGCCGGTGCCCCTGCACTTGAGAAATGCTCCCACCAGCCTGATGAAAGAACTGGGGTATGGGGAAAAATATAATTATCCGCACAACTTTACCGGCCGGTTTCTGGATGAAGAATATCTGCCCGAAACCATTAAGGGAACCCGGTTATGGAACCCGGCCGAAAATCCAAGGGAGGCGGAGCTGCTCGCTACAATGAGAAAGCTGTGGGGTGATCGCTATAATTATTAATTTACCACCATGAAGAACGACTTTATTCATACCATTCCCGGTATTCACCTTGATCAGGACCCGGCCTTCCTCCTGATTGCAGGTCCTTGCGTGGTCGAAAATCACGAAACACTCTTCCAGACAGCAGAAAAGCTGAAAGAAATCTGCAGCCGGCTGAGGATTCCCCTTATCTTCAAAGCTAGCTATCGTAAGGCAAACCGGACCCGGCTTGATTCTTTCAAGGGAATCGGGGATACGGATGCACTGAATCTGCTTGATGAAGTCAAACGTTATACCGGACTGCCGGTCCTTACAGATGTGCATGAGACAAAAGAGGTAGATTTAGTAGCCAGGTTTGCAGATGTTCTGCAGATACCGGCTTTCCTATGCCGCCAAACAGAACTCATCCAGGTTGCCGCGCAAACCGGTAAACCGGTAAACCTAAAAAAAGGCCAGTTCCTATCAGCTGAGGCGATGAAATTTGGACTGGAAAAGATTGTGGAAACGGGTAATTCACGTGTTTTTCTTACTGAGAGGGGATCCACTTTTGGCTATGGTGATCTGATCGTTGATTTTCGCGGAATACCCATCATGAAATCCTGGGGATATCCAGTGATTCTGGATATTACACATAGTTTGCAAACACCCAATCAATCTTCCGGAATAACCGGCGGTAATCCGCAAATGATTGAAACCATTGCCAGAGCCGGTATTGCTGCCGGTGTTGATGGCATTTTTTTGGAAACACATCCGAACCCATCACTAGCCCTCTCTGATGGCTCAAATATGCTTCCTCTGTCACAGACCGAAAACCTGTTATTTAATCTTCTCGCCATTTACAGAGCCATTAAAACACTGGATTAGTGCCAATTATGACAAAAAAAATCATTCTTTCCCTCCTCTGCCTGATCCTCCTGTCATTACCTGTTTCAGTTTATAGTCAAACCCTCGCAGAAATCTTGAGCCAGCATGCCCTGGCTTCTGGTTTTTCAAGCAGATTGAAAATTAAAACTCTAACCTCAATCGGCACCATTACTCAGATGGGATCTGCATTGCCCATTAGCATTATTCAGAAAAGACCTAATAAATATCGATTCGACGTTCATCTTGACGATGGCAGAATTACACAGGCATACGACGGTGTAACCGGGTGGAGCTATAATCCATACTCCTCACTTGATACCATCCAACTGACCGGCGCCGAATTGGCACAGATACGGGAATCTGCCGAATTCGACGGAATCCTGCATTCGTATCGAACCAAAGGATACACTATTGCACTGTTGGGAAAAGTGCCCGTGGGGCTTCAATCTGCCTATAAAATACAAATCAAAAAACAGTCGGGAGAAGTACTGTATTTCTATATTGATGCGCTGTCCTACCTGGTTATAAAAACAGAAGCCAACCTGCTTGTGAACAAGATGCCCTATGTGGCCGAATCTACATTCGGAGATTATCGAAAGGCGGGTGGCATAACAGTTCCCTTTTATATCCAGTCAAAAAATGGAACCCTGATAACAGAACTTCGAATCAGCACAATACGGATTAATGAGCCTATGGAGGACTACTATTTCAGCTGCTGGAAGCTATCAAAATAATCTTCTTAGTCGTACTTTCTGTTAATCTGGCTCCTAACAGGTTCAAATATCCGAACCAGCAGGCTCTTGCTATCTGTTAGAATCTGCCCCTGGCCAGTCATATTCTGGGAAAACGCAAGATCTTTCTTATAGTTTGTTTTCAAACCCTCCGGCAAGTCAATCTCGACACAATAGTGCTTCGATTCAGGAACTAAGGAAACTCGCGCAACCGTTCCCTTCACCGTTCCATATTGCATGTAGGGATAATTATCAAAATGTAAAACAACGCTATTCCCAATCTTCACTTTTCCGGCATCCTTGACAGGCAAAAAAAGCTTCCCTTTAATAGGATTCGATGAGGTCAGGACAACCTGACTGCTGATCCGGTCTGGATATCGAAACCATGCTGCTCCGATCAACAGTGTAAGTATCACGATGGCGATCAAAACCGTCCCCCACCTTACAATCCATGGGGGAACTATCCCGAGTATATCGCGGAGTTCTTCCTGTCGCAATTCGATCTTAGGATCTCTGTGAGCCATACTACATTCCTAATTCGAGCTGGTTTTTCACCAGGTTATAATAAGCCCCCTGATTCCTCACCAAATCCTCATGTTTTCCGGTTTCAATAATCCTACCCTTCTCCATTACCAATATCTGATCCGCATTTTTTACCGTGCTAAGCCGGTGCGCCACTATGACAACCGTCCTGCCCTTGAAAAATTCCGCAAGGTTTTCCATAATGATCCGTTCATTATTTGCATCCAGGGAATTCGTCGCCTCATCAAAGAAAATAAGCCTGGGATCCTTGTAAATGGCACGGGCAATCAGCAGCCGCTGCTTCTGCCCCTGACTAATACCATGTCCATCAACGCCTATCCGTGAATTGAATCCGAGGGGAAAACTCCTTATAAACTCAAGAATATTAGCTTTTTCAGCAGCAATGGCCAATTTTACCGGATCTATCGTTTCATCACTTAAAGCTATGTTCCTTGCAATAGTATCTGAAAACAAATATCCGTCTTGCAAAACCGCCCCGCATTGGCTTCGATATATCCTTTGATTGTAATTATTCAGAGAAGCATTTCCTAATTGGACCTCCCCGAGAACTGGCTGGTACAATCCAAGCAGCAATTTAATAAGGGTGGTTTTTCCGCTTCCACTTGAACCGACAATAGCTGTTACCTTGTTTTCTGGCACATCAAACGTGATGTCATCTACCACCCTTGGAGAATGTGGGCCTTCATACTGAAAAACCAAACCAGAAATTTTAAGGCTGATATTGGCCGGCATTTCGTCAACCTGACTCTCTGTACTCCCTCCATCAACAGGTTGATCATGCACTTCAGCCAGCCTCTCAAGACTGATCTTTGCATCTTGTGCCGTATGAAAAAAGTTAATAAGCTGGTCAATGGGGCTGTTCATCTGCCCTACAATAAACTGGATTGCAAACATAATACCAAGCGACATCTGACCATCAATGACAGCCTTTGCCGACAGAAATGCGATCAACACATTCTTGCTTTCGTTGATTACCACCGAACCCACCTGTTGATATTGGACCAGGGCAAGACTCTTGACCCTGATTCTGAATATCTTAGCCTGAATAAACTCCCAGTCCCAACGCTTTTGCTGCTCGCAGGTATTAAGCTTGATCTCCTGCATGCCAGATACTATCTGAATAATGCTGTTCTGATTTTCTGACAACTGGATAAATCTTCGGTTGTCGAGTTCCCGGCGCTTGCGAAGAAACATACTGATCCAAAGAATATACAAAGAGCTGCCTATTAAAAACAAGAATAAGATCTTTGAATTATATATTGCCAATACAATACTGAAAATAAACAGGTTAAAAATCGAAAACAGAACATTAAGTGTCGATTGTGTAAGGAAAGCTTCAATGCGGGTATGATCGCCTATCCTCTGTAAAATATCACCGGTCATTTTGGTATCAAAAAATGATGTCGGGAGTCTCATCAGTTTGACCAGGTAATCTGATATTAGCGCGATATTAATCCTTGTGCTGATGTGCAAAAGAATCCAGGATCGAATAAACTCGACACTGGTCCTTCCGGCGATTAGGACCAGTTGAGCAATTAGGACAAGGTATATGAATCCCATATCCTGATTGCTGATTCCGATATCCACTACAGATTGGGTCAGGAAGGGAAGAATCAGTAAAATGACCGATCCTACCAGCATACCACTAACAAGCTGGAAAAGGTATTTCTTGTGTGGACGGAAATATTCCAGCAAAAACCGGAATGAGTTCCGCTTGTGAGGTTCCCCCTCGTTTTCATAAAACTCAGGAGTGGGTTCAAGCAAAAGGCACAAACCAACCTCATTGCCTTCATGAAGCGCTGAGATCCAACCTTTTTTAAACTCCCTTATGGAATACTTCAACATACCAAGTGCCGGATCCGCAACATGAACATGTCTCGTACTAATTCTTTGAAGAACTACAAAATGGTTTTGGTTCCAATGTATAATGCAAGGCTTGGGGGCCTCATTCATGAGTTGCTGCCAGGTAAGGCGAACGCCAAGAGTTGAAAAGCCGATTGACTCAGCCGCATCGCTTATACCCAGTAAACTTACGCCTTGACGGGTGATAAAGGATCTTTCCCGTAGAAATTGGAGTGGGTAATTTTTGCCGTAATAGCCAGCGATCATCCGTAAACAGGCAGGACCGCAATCTTTCGCATCGAGTTGTCGGGTATAGGTTATTGATCGCATTCCGACCGCTTTTAGGCCAGCGAAAGATACATAATAATAGCTGCCGGCAATCAGAGATTATTGCCGTAAACAAGAAACCAGGCTGGGGGGAAGTCGCCCTAAAGAATGATGTCGCTTTCTTCGCCCTTTTTCACTGGCGGGGTTACAGGACCATCACCACCACGAACATTGATCATTTCATCAACTGCGAGAGCAGCAGCAACAAGCGAAGAGAGATTAAACCGTTCCATTTCCGTGAATTTTAATAGTTTTTAACTTACAGTTTCCATCTATTAATCCCTCCTTTCCTAAAAAGGTAACCTCTGTTTTATTAAAATTTAAAAAAAATCCTGCTAATCATCTGATTATATGATTATTATAAAATCCACTTTGAAATTCTCACAATCGCCTCCTAACCTATCTTTCTTTATATATTGATACGGCGAATATTTACTGATATCTATGAGCAAAAAGAACCTTAATTTTTTTCTAGTCGGCATTCTGATATTCATGTTATTTGTGCCGACTATCGGAATCTGTCAGGCCCCCCTTGCTTTTCAGGTTATCGATAATAACAGGGCCAGTGAGATTTTGGACATGATTGAAAAGATGCCTGAAGATAAGGTGAAACCGGTCATTGAGTCCTTGTTAATCTACCTGCAAAGCACCGACCAGAACTTTCATACGAAAGCAACAATTGCCTACCTGATAAGTCGTTACAATAGAAAGTTCTTCAAAACCGAATCCTTGCCCATTTTGGTTGATTGGATGGAGAATGTCGATTTTGATGGCAAGGCGGATGAAGACCTGGACAAAATGTACAAAGCTCTAAACAATACGGGAGTGCTGCTCAAGGATTTTTCCCGGTTTTCTGAAAGCCAAAGCCTTTATCTTAAAGCAATTGAAGTACTGAAATCAATGACACAACCAGATAGGATCGGTTTTGGTGTTGTGTACCTGAACTTAGCCACGGTGCGGAACCAGGTTGGCGAATACAATAGTTCACTGGAATATTTACAGCAGGCTTGGTTGTTCTTTGAAGATTGCACACAGGATAGTGCTTTAAGCAAAACAGCCTATGTTTATGAAGCAAAATTGCTGAACAATAAGGGATTAGTTTATCAAAGCCTTTTTAATCATAAAGTTGCCATCGAGGCTTTCTACCAATGTATCGAAATGATTGACCGATACAAAATCCTCAATGAGGACATGGTATATACCAATCTTTCCAATTCACTGATGGAATTGAATCGCTTTGATGAAGCACGCGAAGTACTTGATATTGTGTTGACTAAGAGAGCTAGCCCCTTGAATGACGACCGGATTTGGCTCCTGGCAAAGATTAATAAAGCACAACTCTATCAACTAGCCGATAAAGATGTATATAAAGCCCTTTCGGAATTGGCATCAACCGCAGGATTAATTGAAGGACTGGAAAATCCTCCGGAGGATCTGTTGATCGAAACTAAACTTCTTGAAGGAAATCTCTTAAGATCGACAGGTAACTACCAGGAAGCGCTTCTGAAAACCAAACAGATTGTTGAGCTTATTGCCCCTAAACCAGCTGCGGTTGCCCTGGAGAATGCACCAGAAACAATAAAGAGCCTAAATACAATGGATCTGATTAATCTGTTGCTTCTTAGGTCACGGATTTTCAGGGACATGGGGGAAAAAAGCGGCCAAATAGATCAAACCAGGATAGCTATAAGAAACTATGCCGCCACTGCTAACCTAATAGATTCAACGCGAGGAATACTGCAGCATTCTTCAAGCCAGATAGAGTTGAGCAAAAGGCAGGAAAGCTCTTTTGATGAGATGATTAGCGTCGCATATACCCTCTATATACGCACCCTTGACCGTAATGATCTTAAAACCCTTTTCGAGTTCATCGAGATATCCAAATCTGCAGGACTATGGAGGGCAATGAGCGATAGTGAAACAAAATCAGGGATCCTTTCCGCCGAAGATCTGTCCCTTGAAAAAGAAATTGATCTCGAACTATCGGAAGTCCAGGGATCTTTAACACGACAGTCCGCTGCGGCCGCCGAAAATTTAGATTTGGTCAAGAAGCTTGAGGCTGAGAGTTTTCGACTTAACATTAAGAAAGACAGCCTTATAAGGACTTATGAGACAAAATATCCGGACTATTATCGTTCCAAATTCGACAGGTCGCTCATCAGCCTGGATCAGACGGCAGCATCTTTACGTGAAAATGAAGTTATGCTTCAGTATTCCATGACCGCTGAAGCTATCATTTGCATAGCAGTGAACCGAAAAGAAAGCCAGGTTTTTATGATCCCTGTCGACAGCCTGACCCTGGCAAGGGTTTTCTTTTTAATCAACTACATGAAAGGAGGTTATAACACCTACAATGGCAGTGAGATGAAGACATATTATGAAGCCTCAACCGGTCTTTATAATATTCTTATACAACCATTTGAAAGTATGATAAAGAAAAAGGATCTGATAATAATTCCTGATGGTTTACTAAACTATATTTCTTTTGATGCTTTGGTAAAGCCATCGGCAACAGCAGTGAAACATGACTTCCACGCTTATGACTACCTCATACGGGAACATGTAGTTTCATATGGATTTACCGCGACTTTATACCAATTCCGTCCGGAACATAAGAAAAAACCAACCAGGCCGATCCTGGCAGTTGCTCCGATTTACAAAACCGAGAGAATCCAATCATCAGAATTCCTGAGAAGCAAGAGTGGTGCGCTTCCACAGCTTAGTGGAACATTGGAAGAGGCCAGATCAGCCAGGAAATTAATTGGTGGAAAGCTGCTGATAAAAAATGGTGCCCGGGAACGATCCTTTAAAAACATTTGCTCAGACTACGCAATATTGCATTTGGCCATGCACACCTTAACAGACCGGGAAAAACCCATGAACTCATGCCTGGTTTTCACACCAGGCTCTGACAAAAAGGAGGATGGCTGTCTTTTCGGCCATGAGATTTATAATCTGTCGCTGAACTCTACACTGGTGGTTTTATCTGCTTGCGAAACAGGATCCGGGGAATTGGCTGCCGGCGAAGGGATCATGAGTCTTGGGCGAGCTTTTCTATTTGCAGGCTGCCCGGCAATAATTATGACTCTGTGGACGGTGGATGACAAATCAAGCGAGAAAATTATGGCAGGGTTTTATAAAAATCTGATTCAGGACCAACCCATCGCGGCGGCATTAAGGAACAGTAAGTTAGCATACCTCACGGAAGCTGGTCAGTTGCAGGCTCATCCCCGGTTCTGGGCTGCAGTTCTGCCTGTGGGGCAGAACTTGTCCTTGGATCTCCCGGAACCTAAATCATACGGAATAATCTGGATTTTGCTTATTCCAATAAGTGTTTTGGGCCTTTTCCTTACGCAAAGGAAAAAGAAATCCCCGCCAAAAGCGGGGATATAATGGAAACGGAAGGTCGGAAACTGTAAGTAACTTCTGAACTGCTTTTTAAAACTTATCAAGGGAATCAGCGGGAACGGGTTGGAAACTGTAAGCCACTTATTCGTTCTTGCGAAGTTTTTTCAGCAGGTTTTCGATTGGATAATGATACTTGTTTATTTTTTCGTTTTTACTTAGCTTTTCAATTATGTCAAGAGCTATAGCCGGTTGATCCTTTCTCAGATAGCATCCGGCGAGGTACCACTGAGCATCTATGTAAGCCGGGGCTTCGGAGGTAATACTTGAAAGGTACCTTATCCCTTTATCCGGATCATTGGTTTCCAAGGCACAGTGCCCAGCATAAACTTTGACCACTTCATCAGTATCATCCTGTTCAAGGCAGACATCAAACAGTGGACCGGCCAGTGGATATTGTTTGTTATTATACAGGTGAACTGCAGTGTTTATAATTTTATTCCCTTCATCCACCGGTCCACGTGATTCACTGATACTTCCGTAATTCTCAAACATACCGGATAATCTCTGGGTACCGGCAATACTGGAATTCTGCATCAGCACAATGGTGCCGGAGATCAAGAAGGTTAGGACAGCCGCAATGGAAGTAATTATGGTTATAACTTTCCGTCTGGAATTAACAACAAGAACTTTTCCTGCTACCTGGTTTCCAATGGTGGAGAGTTTCTCTCTTAATTCCATGACATCCTCCTGAAGAAGTGCCTGGTCAATTTCCCGGCTGAGCTTAACACCCTCAAGCTCTTCGGGTAAAGTTCCCGACAAACGCGAATTAGTAAACTCCTTCAGCTCAGCTTGCAAAACCACAGCATCCTGACTGATGATTGCTTCCTCAATATTTGCATAACCAGGAATCTCGGAAGCATCAACATCATCGATTATGGAAGCATGAATTCTGTTTAATTGATTTCGCAGACTCATGACATCTTCTTCCAGAATCGCCCGGTCAACTTCGGGTTCGAAAAATCTTGCAACTTCCATGGGACAATCTTTAACCAGATCGGGATTATCGGTCTGAATCATTTCAAGCTGTTTCCGGAATTGCATTATTTCGCTCTCCATCACAGCCTGATCAACCTCCTTGTGGAGCTTAAACCGATTGGCAAAAGCCGGATCCTGAGCTAGCCGAAGTTCGAATTCCTGCCTGTCGAGGATGTTGAGGTCATCTTCGAGGTAACGGTCGAACAATTCTGATAAACTTATATCACCTATCATTTCTTAATCGTTTATAATCAGGGTCATTTTGAATTCTTTTAGTCAGAGTCTCCTTACAATCAAACTTTCTTTTCTTCAGGTACTTGTCACTTTTGATGTTAACTTGCTGAGCAATCTCCTTTAGCGGAACTTTCTTCAGGAAGAGTCGCAGGATTTCCTGGCAATCCTTGTGAAGCGTCTGAAAATGTTTCTGGTACAATCGAAATCTCTCCTGCTCAGCAACCTGATCTTCAATCTGGTCTTCAATATCAATGAAGACCTGATTGTCCGATAGATCGTCTGTTTTAATCTGCCTCCTTTCAAGATGCCTCATCCAGAGAATGCGACAAACTGAGTAGAGATAGGTTTTGAAGGCACAGGTTAAATCAAGAGTACCATCTTTCAGCCTTTTGTACATGAGGATCATGGCTTCCTGGAATATATCCTTGGCATCCTCATCCGTTCCACTGTTTTTTATGACAAAGAACCTTACGATCGGAAAATATTTCCTGTAAACAAACTCAAGTACACTATTGTCACTGTTTTTCAGCCCCTCGAGGATGGCTTCAACGGTGTAATGCACCATCTGTTGATCCTGTTCTTTATAAAAAGGTAACCCCAATTTTGAAACTTTTTTATGAACGTCAAATATTTTATTCTTAACACTCTTGTTTCTAAGTCATTTCAAAAATAAAAAAAAAGCGGGGCATAACCAATTCATTTCGGCCCGGTTATGTGAAAGTTTAAAACAATTTGATGAACGGTAAAAAAACGAGGATAAAAAAGCAGCAGACCTGTAAGCCGGGTTCTGTTTCCGTTGCCGGAATTCTATCATTTATCTAGGTAAACGGTTGCCCGTTTACTCAAACGACCTACCCCCCGACATCGGGCGAGCAGCCCTTAATTGCCGGTATACATGGCCTTTCAACCCATGAGGTGTACAACTCCGAATGTCACCATCCGGACTGGTGGGCTCTTACCCCGCCTTTTCACCCTTATCCCGGAATCCGGGACGGTTGTTTTCTGTTACACTACTGTGCCTCACGGCACCTTCCCGTTAGGAAGCATGGCGCTCTTCGTTGCCCGGACTTTCCTCTTGTCCGCTTTCACGGACCAGCGATAGAACGGTCTGCTGCCGGCTCAAAAGTAGTTAATATTGAGGTTTATTCTGTGGAATCCTGATACGGGTAGCACCGAATCCATATTCCTTAAATGAAGCATCTTCCTGGGAACACCATCCAAAGTCACGGTCGGCCGCTCTCCTCAATTCGCCTTTCAGTGTCCCGTTGCCAATCCCATGAATAAAGATGATTTCGCTCTCATTATCACGTATGGCGCGATTTAATTCACGGCGGAACATTTCCATCTGAATACCAAGTATCTCTGTATTGGTCAAACCAACAACATTGTCCGCTATTTTATTAATATGCAGATCTATCTCCCTGGCAGGGGATTTAATCCTGGAGGACTTTGCTACCGGTGGCTTATTCAGCGCAAGATTTACCACCTCCTTTTCATGCTCAACTTGCCGGTAGGTTACTTCTGAAATTGGCGTCTCAATTATTGAGGTCGCTTTTCCGGGTTCAGGGATAACCACCAGGTTCCTTACATTTGAGGGTAAAACCCACCCATCATGGGTCTTCACCTCGGCTATGCTTTCGGAAATCAGCCTGACTACCCTGCCCT
This sequence comes from uncultured Porphyromonadaceae bacterium, assembly GCA_964512915.1. Lineage (GTDB taxonomy): Bacteria > Bacteroidota > Bacteroidia > Bacteroidales > UBA12481 > UBA12481. The sequence goes on along the minus strand of CAZEKJ010000020.1, from coordinate 43,757 downwards.
CGCCTACCTCATCAACAAACCTTACTAAATCTCCCACGTTTACCCTACCCATGTCGCTCCTCTGTTTTGTTGCAAAGTTACCTATTTTTATGGCGGATCAGAATCCTGAAACATGACGATCACAGATATCCGCAGCAAAGATTACACTTACATTCTCCCGGAAGAGAGAATTGCACACTTTCCTCTCGGGGAGCGCGATCAAAGTAAACTTCTTATTTTCAAGAACAATCAGATAACTCATGACTCCTTTAAAGACCTGGATCAGTTGCTGCCACCCGATTCCTTCCTGTTTTGGAACAACACTCGGGTTATCCAGGCCCGATTGTTGTTCCGAAAACCAACTGGTAGTCCGGTCGAAGTATTCCTCCTTGAACCTGCTGAACCTGCCGAACACACACTCTCGTTCGCCTCAACCGGAACCTGCGTCTGGCATACCATTATTGGAAACAAAAAAAAATGGAAGGCTGGCCTCCTGAGTGTGTCAACCATTAGTAAGGGAGCAACCTTTACCCTGACGGCTGAATTGGTTGGTTCTGGTAATCAGGAGAATCTGGTTCGCCTGTCATGGGACCCGGCAGATCTAACATTCGCTGAAATAACAGAAATTTTTGGGCAAACCCCGATTCCTCCATACCTGAACAGGGTTGCTGTCGAAATTGATAGAATCAGGTACCAGACCGTTTATGCCCGGTTCGACGGCTCGGTTGCCGCACCAACTGCCGGACTTCACTTCAGCCCCGATTCCATCGAGAAACTGCATAAAAAAGGCATAGTAATGGTCCCGATAACCCTCCATGTTGGCGCTGGAACCTTTGTGCCGTTGAAAGCTGATTCCGTAGCAGATCATTCAATGCATACTGAAGCGGTTATCATTCCAAAAGCAGCCATTGAGAAACTGCTAAGCCTCGAACCTGCCGAAATCACAGCGGTTGGAACCACCACAATCCGCACCCTGGAAAGCCTTTACTGGCTGGGGGTCAAATTGGCCTCTTATAAGGAATGGCCCGATGAAACACCTCAGATAGACCAATGGGATCCCTATGCGGGCAATTGTACACCGGAAACGAAAACATCTCTTGAAAATGTCATCCGGTACATGACCGATACGGGAAAGGATCTACTGGAGTTCTCAACACGGCTGATGATTATTCCCGGTTACAAATTCCGGATCGTTAAAAGACTGATTACCAACTTCCATCAACCTGGAAGCACTCTTCTGCTACTTGTTGCTGCCTTCACCGGAGATCAATGGAAAGATATCTATCAATATGCATTAAACCATGAGTTCCGGTTTCTGAGTTATGGCGACAGCTCCCTTCTCGAATTATCTTATTAGGACCATGACGGACCCAAAACAATACTATCCTGATCGCTACCGATTGACCGAATGGCTGCCTACTACAAAAAAGGAAATGGCCGACAGAGGATGGGATCAGTTGGATGTGATACTTTTCTCAGGTGATGCCTATGTGGATCATCCTGCTTTCGGTGCGGCAGTGATCGGAAGAATTCTTGAAAAAGAAGGTTACCGGGTTGCCATAGTTCCTCAACCCAACTGGAGAGACGACCTGCGCGATTTCACCAAACTTGGCAAACCAAGGCTTTTTTTCGGAGTCACTGCAGGCAATATGGACTCCATGATTAACCATTACACCGCAAATAAACGACTGCGGTCAAATGATGCCTATTCAGCTGGCAATAAGTCGGGATTCAGACCTGACAGGGCTGTTACCGTTTATTCCTCCATTATCAAAAGGCTTTATCCCGATAGTCTTATTATCGCAGGTGGTATTGAAGCCTCACTGAGAAGGCTGGCACATTATGACTATTGGGAAAACAAGGTAAATCCCAGCCTTATTGACACCATGAATATCGATTTTTTGGTTTACGGGAATGGAGAACGATCCATCATTGAACTGGCAAGGATATTAAGCGAAGGTAATGATCAAACCTTTTTAAGGAGAGTTCCCCAGATTGCATATCCCCTCCCAATCGGGGAGCCTCCAGAGGAATGGCCTCAGCGGGAAACAAAAACTCTTTTTCCGTACCGCGAAGTTTCGGCTGATAAAACCAAGTATGCACTGAATTTCAGGATTATCGAGGAAGAATCGAATGTCAAGAAAACCGCCCGCCTTCTTCAACCTCACGCCCATTGCCAGGTTGTGGTCAATCCTCCCTTCGAAACACCATCCATGTCAGAAATGGATACCTGGCACAACCTCCCATATACAAGACTTCCGCATCCGCGATATTGGACCAAACCGCTGATTCCAGCCTTCGAAATGATCCGTTTCTCAATCAATCTGCACCGCGGATGCTTCGGAGGCTGCTCATTCTGCACAATATCTGCACATCAGGGAAAGCATATTTCCAGCAGAAGCGAACATTCTGTTTTGGCCGAAATCCGGCAAGTGTCACAAATGCCAGGTTTCAAGGGTTACATTTCGGATATCGGAGGACCGTCAGCCAACATGTACCGGATGGAACCCTTTGACACTAAGAAATGCCAGCGGTGCAAAAGACCTTCGTGTATCTTCCCTGGGATCTGTAAGAATATAAATATCAGTCATAAAGATCTGATTTCCCTGATGAAGAAAATACGGGAAGTACCGGGGATTAAAAAAGCATTTGTCAGCAGTGGCATACGATATGACCTTTTCTTAAACGAGCGAACCGCCGAAGATCCCTCCATGCGGGAATACCCGAAAGAACTCATCGCGCATCATGTTTCAGGAAGATTAAAGGTTGCCCCGGAACATACGAGAGAACATGTTCTTAGGCTGATGAGGAAGCCGGGCTTCTCAAAATTCCATGAATTAAAAAGGATTTTCGAAGAGGTTAACCGTAAAAACAATATCAGGCAGGAACTGATCCCCTATTTCATATCCAGCCACCCGGGATGCACTCTTGAGGATATGGCTGAACTAGCAGCAGAAACTCAGGCAAATCATCTGAATACCGATCAGGTACAGGACTTTACCCCAACCCCAATGACACTGTCTGCAGCCATGTACCATACCGGGCTGGATCCATACACTCTAAAGCCGGTTTATGTCGCAAGAAAACCGGAGGAGAAACTGGAGCAGAAAAGCTTTTTCTTTAAGTTAAAACATGTTAAAGACCGTATCAACAAAAGGCATAATCGATAAATTCGGCATCTAAAACAACCGGCATGAAAATCATCTGTTTCCTAATGAGTTTCGCTTTCCTTTCTTTATTCAATAATAATCAGGCATATAGCCAGACGGATCTGAGAACTCTGGCGAAGGATATTCACCAGCAGGTATTCACTGTTGATTCCCATAATGACACGCCGATGCGTTTTGGTGATCCCGCTTTTAACATGGCAGAATCACATGACCCGCGAAAAAATGGTGGTAAAATGGACTTCCCCAGGATGAAGCAAGGTGGTTTGGACGGAGCTTTCTTCGCTGTTTTCGTGGGCCAGGGTCCCCTTACGGACGAGGGTCGGAACTCCGCTTATTCAAGAGCCAAGGCAACATTTGACCAGATCTATAAAACTGCTTCAAAGCATGCCGACCTGGCAGGAATTGCATTAACACCCAAGGATGGCTACAAGTTCGAGGACGAAGGCAAAATATCAATGTTTATCGGACTTGAGAACGGCTACCCGATTGGCAGGGAGATTAATCGGATCGAAGAATTCTATCATCTTGGGACCCGCTACATTACTCTATGCCACTCCAAAAACAACGATATCTGCGACTCTTCAACCGACCCGGCCGGCCCCATGCATAATGGTCTGAGCAGCTTTGGCTCTGAAGTGGTACATGAAATGAACCGGCTTGGAATAATGGTCGATGTTTCCCACATGTCAGATAAATCCTTCTATGATGTGATCCAGACAACTTCAGCCCCAGTCATTGCTTCACACAGTTGCGCTAAGGCACTCTGCAACAATCCCAGAAATCTGGACGACGATATGATTAAAGCCCTGGCGAAAAATGGCGGAGTCATCCAGATGTGCATACTATCTGCCTATGTAAAATCACCGGAACCAAATCCTGAAAGAAATGCAGCCGAAACGGCAATCAGGCAGAAATATGGTGATTGGAGTAACTTAACTCAGGAACAACTCACTGCTGCACGGACAGAACGTAATGCCATCAGGCTGAAATACCCCGAAAAGCTTGCAACCGTCAAGGAAATGGTGGATCATATTGACCACATTGTTGCCATTGCTGGCATTGAACATGTTGGAATCGGCACCGATTTTGACGGAGGTGGCGGATTGGCGGATTGCTACGATGCCTCTGAAATGGGAAATATCACCTTGGAACTGGTTACCCGGGGCTACTCAAAAAAAGACATCGAGAAAATATGGTCAGGGAATATTTTCAGAGTAATGAACGAAGTCGGGAGAGTTGCCAAGAAAGAAAGAAAATAGATTTATTTTTACGGGTTGACCTTTTGTTCTGACCCGCAGATATGAATCAAAAAACCAAAGTTGCCCAACTCTCTGTTTTCTCAAACACTTTTCTGATTCTGCTTAAGGTTCTGGCTGGCCTTGCAAGCGGTTCTGTCAGCATAATATCCGAGGCTATTCACTCTTCAATGGATCTGCTTGCAGCCATCATAGCTTTCTTTGCTGTAAAAGTTTCAGATACACCCTCGGATGAAAAGCATAATTACGGACATGGAAAAGTCGAAAATGTTTCTGGTGTTATTGAAGGTTTGTTGATCCTGATTGCAGCCGCATGGATCATTCTTGAAGCCGTGAAGAAAATGGTCCACCCAGAGCCAGTGGAAGCAATCGGTCTCGGAAGTTTGGTCATGTTAATCTCGGCCGGTGTGAACAGTTTGGTTTCCAAGCAATTATACAAAACCGCAAAATCCACCCATTCCGTAGCGCTTGAAGCTGATGCGCTTCATTTAAAAACTGATGTTTACACCTCCTTAGGTGTCGCATTTGGTTTAGGACTGATGTGGATTACCGGGATTCACTGGCTGGACCCGATCATAGCAATTTTAGTTGCTTTTCTGATTTTGCGGGAATCATATGTACTGATAAAAAAGGCATTCATGCCCCTTCTTGATACCGCCTGGGATCCTTCAGAACTCGAACTGCTTAACAGGATATTCTCCAACCTCGGCGTTCACTCCCATGATGTCAAAACCCGCAAGGCCGGCAACTACCGGTTTATTGACTTCCATATTGAGATGCCAGCCAGTCTGGCATTTCAAGAGGTTCATGATTTCTGTAACCGGATAGAATCAGAAATTCAGGAAAATTTCCAGAATGTTCAGATAACCATACATCCGGAACCAGATGACCATTGAAGACAAAAAAACCGGACGGATAATCACCCGGCCTATCCTGATCGTATCCTTGGTCAGCCTTCTTACTGATGTTGCCAGTGAAATGCTCTATCCTATCATGCCGATGTTCCTGCAGTCCATAGGGTTTTCGATTATCGGAATTGGACTGCTCGAAGGATTTGTTGAGGGTTTTGCGGGAATTTCAAAGGGTTATTTCGGACAGCAATCAGACCGGATTGGCAGAAGGGTTCCGTTTATCCGGTTTGGATATGGTTTGAGTGCCATTGCGAAACCCCTGATGGCCATTTTCACTTTTCCAATCGGTATTTTCCTGCTCCGATCCGTTGAACGACTGGGTAAAGGGATCCGCACGAGTGCCAGGGATGCCTATCTATCCGACCTGACAACCCGGGAGCATAAGGGCAGGGTTTTTGGTTTCCACCGGAGCATGGATACCTTGGGTGCCGCAATGGGTCCCGCAATTGCGCTCGTTATTCTTTACTTTTTACCGGAGCAGTATCGGTTGCTATTTTTGATTTCCGTAATACCAGGGATATTGGCTGTTCTCTTCACTTTATTGCTCCGTGAAAAGGCTAAAAGCCACCAGCAAGCTGAAAGGAAATCATTCTTCGCCTTCCTTTCCTATTGGAAAACAGCATCAAAGGACTATAAACTCCTGATAATCGGATTACTTGCATTCACACTTTTCAACAGCTCCGATGCATTCCTGTTGCTTACCTTGAAATCAAAAGGATTTGCAGATACCCAGGTTATCGGTTTCTACATTTTCTTTAACCTGATATACGCATTGAGCAGTTACCCGATTGGCCGCCTTTCTGACAAGGTAGGTCAAAAAACAATTCTGGTTTTTGGTCTGAGCTTGTTTGTGGTAGTCTATGGTTCTTTTGGTTTTGCTTCAGGTATCTGGCAGTTTGCTTTGCTGTTCCTGATTTACGGTATTTTTGCCAGTTCAACCGAAGGCATCTCCAAAGCCTTGATATCAAACATTTCAACAAAAAATCAAACCGCAACTGCCCTGGGTTTCTACAATAGCTTTGCCAGCCTGGGTGTTCTTTTTGGATCGACCATAACGGGCCTTATCTGGACCTTCTGGTCCATGCAGGCAGCCTTTGTCCTTTCCGCTGGAGGAGCCCTGATTGTAATTGTATACTTTTCTCTTTTCCTGGGATTGCGAACAAAAACCGTCAATCCAGGGTAAAGAGGCGGCCTTGCCAGGTTTTTCGCTTAATCATCTCCCTCTCAAGCCTGGCTACCAATTCAAAGTTCTTTATACCCCAACGCTGCGTAGAAATCAGTGCGGGCGGAGCTACACTGGCAAACCGCTCAACAATAATATCCGGTCGGAGAATCTCAAGAAGCCTGATTATCAAATCAATATACGAATCAACAGTAAAACGGATAAAATCCCCCGGGTGATCCGCATACTCCTTCTCCATAACCGTTCCCCGGATGATTTGCAACTGATGGAATTTTAACATTGTAAGCGGCAGTTGATTTATCTTGTTAATATGTTCCAGGATATCCTGCTCTGCCTCACCAGGCAATCCTACAATAAGGTGGCCTCCCGTATGGATACCACGGTTGGCCGTTGCTGTTATGGCCTCAACTGAATCGGCGTAGGAATGACCTCGGTTAATCCGGATCAATGTTGACTCTTTTGTCGATTCGATGCCGTATTCAATGGAAACATAAACAGATTGAGAAAGCTCAGCAAAATAATCCAGTATAGATTCATCCACACAATCCGGTCGAGTCCCAATCACAAGACCGGCGATGCCGGGCAGGGAAAGTGCCTCCTGGTACAGGGGAATCAGCCTTTCCTTTGGAGCATAGGTATTTGTATATGCCTGAAAATATGCGAGATACCTACTATCAGGGTATTTACCTGAGAAAAATGCCATTCCCATCCGAAGTTGGTCTGTTACGGAATGGCCGGGGCCGCAATAGGAGGGATTGAAAGACCTGTTATTGCAGAATGTGCAACCCCCGGATCCTTTTGAGCCATCCCGGTTGGGGCATGTGAATCCCGCGTCTACAGAGAGCTTCTGAATCCTGCTGCCAAACAGCCGTTTTAAATAACCCGACTGATCATTGAAAGGCCGGGAGCTGCCCCATGGAAAAGGAGTACCGTTACTACGGCTTGCACTCATGAAGAATCAGCGTTGCCGTAGCGGGGTTCAGCGCAATCGGGACGTTATTGATGGTGGCTGTCCTGATAAGCGTCTGTATATCATGCTCGTGACCATGTGGATTTTGTAGGTCCACAAAAAAAATCAGTTTATCAACTTCATTCTGAAGAATCTTGGCTGCAAGCAGTATATCCCCTCCACTGGGTCCGTGACCGAAAGATTCCACATTCATTTCAAGAACCGAATTCAGCAACCTGGATGTGTTGGTCGTTCCAATCAACCTATGCTTCATAAGCTCTTCCCGATTGGTCTTAACCCACTCAAGCAGCGCATTTTTCTTTTCATTATGTGCCACCAGTGCAATGGCTTTATCTTTAGTTCTGGATGACATGATTAATTGGTTTTCGATTTGATGAATCCAAAAGCATTCATCATTTTACTGAAAATCTCAGTGTTTTGTTGCATTCCTCCAAAAGTGGCACTGAATGGTCCGTAAGCAAATACCGGAACCATCACCCCGGTATGGTCTGTTGTGGTAAAAGAGCCTGTAACCTGGCCGGTGGATAGATTCCCTCCAGAAAGTGCCAACCCTCCTGTTTCATGATCCGCGGTCACAATCACAAGGGTTTCCGGGTTCTTCTCAGCGAAATCCATTGCAGCCCCGACAGCCTTGTCAAAATCGGCTACTTCCTCCACAATATACTTGATATCATTAGCATGTCCACCCCAGTCGATCTGGGAGCCTTCAACCATGAGAAAGAACCCATCCTTGTCGGTGGATAGCAGCCTTAGGGCATGATTTACGGATTCGGCTAGCATGTTCCCCCTGCCTTCGGATACTTTTGGCAGGTGCTCCGGTCCAAGAAGGGCTCCAACCGGTCCTTTGGTAATACCAACCAAATCCTCCAGGGTGTAGGCCATAGTATAACCCTTTTCAATCAACTGCCTCGTAAGATCCACGCTATCCTTTCTTTTTGCAAAGTGATTGCGGCCTCCGCCAATGAACACATCCACATCAGTCTTTAGAAAATCAGAAGCAATTAATTCATAATCGGACCTGCTGGCCTGATGAGAGATAAAACTGGCCGGCGTTGCATGGGTTATAGCGCTAGTTGCAACCAAACCGGTCGCTTTGCCCTTTTCTTCTGCCCATTCAAGAATTGTTTTTACCGGCTGACCGGTGGAATCAACCCCGATGGCACCGTTGTAGGTTTTATGGCCGGTAGCTATCGCTGTACCTCCGGCACCGGAATCCGTTACATAAGAAGTTGAATAGGTGATTAAGAAACCTGCTGTGGTGAATCGCATCATATTCAAGTATCCTTTTTGATAGGTATATCCGGCATAGACCTCGGATACGCCCATCCCGTCACCAATCAGCAGAATAATGTTTTTTACGGGCTTTGCGGTTTTCTTGGCTGGTAAACCGGCTTGAATGGTCAGGCTGGCAGACACTAAAACAAACAGAAGGATTAGGGTTCTTTGTCTCATTATATTCTGGGTTAATTAAGAAAACGTTTATATAAAGCTATTTGTTTATTTCTTCCGGATTCTGCTCAGTCTGCGGTGGAACTGGTTTAAGCGGTCCTTCCACTTCATATTCGTCCCAGGGAACACGCTCAGCAGCCTCATTATCAGAAATATCCGAGGAAAACAGGCTCATACTTTGGGCATAAGTCTGATACCCTTTAGGCCCCTTGTTCCTGTATACGCCGGCAAGGATTAATCCGGTAACCATGCCAGCCAGGTGAGACTCCCAGGATACTCCTTCCTGGAGGGGAAGCACTCCCCATACCATGGTCCCGTATTGAATCACGACCAGAAGGGAGACGGCCATGAGGCCAAGGTGATGCCTCAGTAAACCACTAAGGAAGAGGAATGCGGCCAGGCTGTATATGATTCCACTGGCTCCAATGTGGTAGGAATTTCTTCCAAACAGCCATACTGCAATGCCAGGGAGCAGATAACTGACCAGGGATACCCGGAATGACAGGGTGGGATAAAAGTAGAACAGGAGGGATCCCAGCGCAAAAAGGGGTATGCTGTTGGCGAAAATATGCCTGAGTCCCCCATGTATGAGCGGTGCCAGAACAATGCCCTGCAGTCCGCTCAACTTTCTTGGATAAAGACCGTGGTAAAATACTTCCAGGTCAAGAACGAGATCTGAAATGAATACGATCCAAACAGCAAGCAAAAAAAGAGCCGGGAAAAACATGCTCAGGAAAAGCCTCCGTATAGATGCGTCATTCGAACCGCCCATTATGCAAGGCTCCTTATCAGACTGACAAACTTATCGATATCTTGTTCGGTTGTATCCCAGGAGGTCATCCATCTGACCTCGGGCGCCTTTTCGTCCCATATATAAAAGAAGAATTCATCCTGCAGCGGACCAATCATACGTTCCGGAATAACCGCAAATACGCCATTGGCGTCAACCGGACGGGTAACTTTCACGCCGGGAATTCGGCTGGCTTTGTCAGCAAGAATCCTAGCCATGGCATTTGCATGGGCTGCATTCCTGAACCACAGGTCGTTCGTAAGCAGCGCTTCAAATTGAACTGCAATATATCTCATCTTTGACGCGAGCTGCATGGATTGCTTGCGTATGTATTTAAAAGCAGAGCTGAGCCCCGGTGTAAAAAGAAGTATGGCTTCTCCGTACATAGCCCCGTTCTTAGTGCCGCCAAAGGATAGGGCATCAACACCCGCATCACGCGTAGTTTCCCGCAGGGATAGTCCGAGGGAGACCGCAGCATTCGCAATCCGCGCTCCGTCCATGTGGAGCAGCATATCTTTGCTATGGACATAATCGGCTATTGTCCGGATTTCTTCAACTGAATAGACCGTTCCCAATTCCGTTGCCTGGGTTATGCTGACAACCCGGGGTTGAGAATGATGCTCGAAACCTATTCCCTTAACATGCGGAATAATGGATTCAACGGTTAACTTTCCCAGGGGAGCTTCCAGCGGAATCAGCTTACAACCTGTAAACATTTCCGGAGCGCCACATTCATCCTCCTGGATATGAGCTGATTCAGCACAAATAATCGAATTATATGACTGTGTCATATTCCGCAGTCCTACAACATTGGCGGCTGTACCATTGAAAACAAAAAAAACCTCCGTATCCTGACCAAAAAAGGCCTTGATTTTTTCATCTGCCTTCCTGGTATATGGATCATCGCCATAACCAACCTCATGCCCGGAATTGCATTTTTGAATAGCGGCCATAATTTCCGGATGAACCCCCGCATTGTTATCACTGGCAAATCCCCGGGTATTCTTCATTTTGGAATAATTTAGGTGACAAATTTAGGCAAAAACCGCATCCTGCCGAGACGAAATATGCCTATATTGACCCTATTAATCTAAAGTTAACAACTATGTTTCCTGCCAAAACCTACATTCAACGCCGTCAAGCGCTTACCAAAGCCATTCCTTCCGGAATACTGCTTTTCTTAGGTAATGAAGAGAGCCCGATGAATTATGCCGACAATACCTTTCATTTTCGTCAGGACAGTACCTTTCTGTATTTTTTCGGAATGGACTATGCCGGATTGGCTGCTGTCATTGATGTCGACAACAACCAGGAGATCCTGTTCGGCAACGATCTGACGGTCGAGGATATTGTCTGGATGGGCACCCAGCCCACCCTCCTTGACCGGGGCCAGGCCTATGGAATCACTGAGATCAGGCCTTACCGCCAGTTAAAGGATTACCTTGACCTGGCAGGCAAGAAGGGGCGTCCTGTCCACTTTCTGCCACCCTACCGTCCCGAGAACAAAATCAAGTTGATGAATCTCCTGGGTATTAACCCTGATGAGGCAAGTAAAAAAGCTTCCACCGAAATGGTGAAAGGGGTTGTTAATCTTCGCAATAAAAAAACTGAGGAAGAGCTGACCGAAATAGAAAAGGCCGTAAACATCTCGGTAGATATGCATATAACGGCCATGAAAATGGCACAGCCCGGGATGTCAGAAGCAAAACTTGCTGCTGCAGTCACGGAAGTTGCACTGGCCAATGGTGGCCAGCTTTCCTTTCCGGTTATCATGACGATCAACGGGCAGACCCTCCACAACCATTACCATGGCAATATTCTCAAGCCCGGGCAGCTTGTCCTTTGCGATTGCGGAGCAGAAACAGGTATGCATTACAGCGGTGACCTGTCGAGCACGTTCCCTGTTGACAAGAAGTTTTCAGGACGGCAGAAAGAGGTGTATCAGCTCTGTTACCTGGCTCATCAGGCTTCACTTGATACTCTTGCACCCGGACGGCCGTTCAGGGAAGCGCATTACGCTGCCTGCAGGACCATTATAAACGGAATGAAGGATCTTGGCCTGATGAAGGGCGACACGGAAGAGGCATTGGCTGCAGGGGCCCATGCATTGTTCTTTCCATGCGGAACAGGGCACATGATGGGGCTTGATGTTCATGACATGGAAGATCTGGGCGAAGTTTGGGTCGGCTATGGCGGCGAGCCTAAGAGCACTCAATTCGGGCTAAAGTCTCTGAGACTGGCAAGGCCTATGGAACCGGGCTTTGTCGCTACCATCGAGCCAGGAATATATTTCATTCCGGAACTGATCGATCTGTGGCAAAAGGAAGGCCGGAACAGTAATTTCCTGAATTTTGAAAAGATCGGTCACTTTAAAGACTTCAGTGGGGTGCGCAATGAAGAAGACATCGTGATCACAGCTGACGGATACCGGATTCTTGGCAAACCTAAACCAAAGAGCATTGAAGAAGTTGAGGCTTTAAGGCATCAATAGGATGATCTCAAGATTATCTGAATGGCAACAGCCAGAAAACTGGCAATGCATCCAGACACTGGATTTGCATACAGCAGGTGAACCCTTGCGGGTAATTACCGGCGGACTTCCTGATATCCCGGGTTCTACGATACTTGAAAAAAGAAGGTATTTTAAGCAGCATCTGGATCATATCAGAACCGGCCTTATGTGGGAGCCCCGCGGTCATGCAGACATGTACGGTGCGGTCATCACCCCACCAGTTACCCCTGATGGTGACTTTGGAACTTTTTTCCTCCACAATGAAGGGTATAGCACGATGTGCGGACATGCAATGATTGCCCTGGTCAAATTGGCAGTGGAAACAGGTATGGTTCCCGTTAGTGGCAATCAATCCGTTATAAAGATTGATGCGCCTCCGGGGCGGATTACCGCGCATGCTGACATAAAGCAGGGAAAAGTTGAGAGGTCCTTTTTTCAGAATGTGCCAAGCTTTGTGCTGATGGAAAATAAAACCGTCCATGTAACAGGAATAGGTAAGGTTCATTTCGATGTAGCTTACGGCGGAGCTTTCTATGCTTTTGTCGAGGCTGAGGCTCTCGGATTAAAGCTGGATCCCTCCGATTATACGAGGTTGATCGATTTTGGCCGAAGAATAAAGCATGCCGTGATAAATGAATACTCAATCACGCATCCCTTTGAAGAAGACTTAAGTTTTCTGTACGGCACAATTTTTACCGGATCACCCGAGAATAAGACGAACCATAGCCGTAACGTCTGTGTTTTTGCAGATGGAGAGGTTGACCGCTCGCCAACCGGATCGGGTGTTTCGGCACGGGCAGCACTGCATTATCTGAGAGGAGATCTGAAGCCAGGGAATCCGGTAACCATTGAAAGTATAATCGGAACCACTATGACGGTTGAAATTGTCGATACCGTAAAATTTGGACCTTATCGGGCGGTAATTCCTGAAGTATCAGGCACAGCCAGTTTTACCGGGCGCCATGATTTCTTTTTTGATCCCGGAGATACGCTCCGGGAAGGTTTTTTGATGAGATAAAACACTTTGTCATGATTAGAAAGGCCTGCTTGCTTGTTTGTCTGATGGTCAGCTCTTTTCTGCTGAAAGCCCAGAATCCATTTGAAACCTATTCCGAGGTACAAAAAATGGAGAACGCCTCTGTCTTTAAAAAGCTGGAATGGGTAACCGCAGGCCCCTCCTTTCAAGGCGGAAGAATTGAATCGATTGATTGTCCGCCCGACCAGCCAGGAGTCATTTATGCGGGATTCGGATCGGGAAGTTTATGGAAAACAACCGACCAGGGCCTTCATTGGGAATGCATTTTCAAGGATCAGGCCACCTTCAGTATCGGGGATATTGCCGTTGCCCCCTCGAATCCTGAAATACTCTATCTGGGTACCGGTGAGAACCTGAGAGCTACACGGGGTTATACCTTTCCCGGCAGCGGGATATACAAATCATATAATGGAGGAAAGACCTGGACGCATAAAGGCTTGGCAGACAGTCACCACATCGGCCGTGTAGTAGTGGATCCAAACGATGCGAACATGGTTTTTGCCGCGTGCATTGGTCACATGTGGTCGCCAAATGCGGAGCGGGGCCTGTTTCTAAGCAGGAATGGCGGCGACTCCTGGGAGAGGATTCTTCACATTTCCGATAGTGTTGGCGTTGTGGATGTAGCTTGGGATCCGGTACATAAAGTAATTATCGCCGCTTCCTGGGAGATGATTCAGGGTCCGCGCTCGGCAATTTACCGTTCAGAAAACTTCGGCGCAACATGGGAAAAGTGTGAATCAGGATTTCCTTTGAATGCGGGTATTGGCAGAATAGGTCTGTCAATCAGTCCATCCCATCCCAATTTGGTTTATGCCGTGGTCGATAACCGGAACACCCTCAGCAGCAAAGGGGATGAAAAAATGATCGGTGCCGAAGTATACCGGTCAGATGATAACGGAAAAACCTGGAAAAGAACACATTCCGGTTCCCTGGACATCTACTCCGGGTTCGGCTGGGCATTTGGTGATATCAGGGTTTCCCCGCATGACCGTAATAAGGTATATGTTCTTGGGGTTCACACCCTTCAGTCAAATGACGGAGGCAAGACTTTTACGAAGCTCGGAGGGCAGATCACACACCTTATTCCCAATAAGGGCACTGCAATGCATCTGGATAATCACGATCTATACCTGGATCCTTTCAACCCCGAAAAATTGATCCTTGGAAATGATGGCGGTATTTACATAAGTCACGATGGTGGTCATAACTGGCTGCATTGCAATAATATACCCACCGGTGAATTTTATGATCTGATCGTTGATAACCGCCAGGAAGTACCCATGGCTTATGGCGGAACCCAGGATAATTCCTCGGTCAAGGGTCCGCTTAATTCTGTGGTTTCAGGGAGTGCACCGGGAGCATGGGAGTATGTTTGGCTCGATCCATGGTCGGGTGGTGATGGTTTTACTTCTATGCCCGATCCCACGGATCCGGATCTGTGTTATTACACTTCTCAAAATGGCAACCTGAATAAGAAGAATATCCGGACCGGAGAAACTCGTTTTATTCAACCCTCGAGTGAAGCCGGGGAATCACCCATCCGAACCAGCTGGTTTACCCCATGGTTTATATCCAAACACTCCCCTACCTCCTTGTATTATGGAGCCAATAAGGTATACCACAGCATTGACCGCGGAGATACCTGGTTCAGGCTGAGTCCGGATCTTTGCTATTCTGAGGATCCTTTCAGAAAAAGCCGTGCCATGACAGCCCTGGCAGAATCTCCGCTAAAGTCAGGCTTATTGTATGCAGGCACAGAAAAAGGTGCTCTCTGGGTATCCCGCGATGATGGGATAAACTGGATTGAAATCAGCAATGACCTGCCGATCAAGGCCGTCTGCTGTATCATGCCGTCGGAACATGAAGAGGGACGCGTGTATCTGGCCATGAGAGCCCTGGATGAGGATGACTATAAACCCTACCTGTATGTGTCAGAGAACAAAGGTGTTAACTGGAAGCCAATTGCAGCAGGTTTGCCGACTGACAGGGTTAATTATATTCTTGAAGATCCGGTTTTACAGGACCTTATTTATATCGGCACGGATCGCGGGGTTTTCGTTTCTGCCACCAGGGGTAACAGCTGGGCTTCCCTGAGTGCCACGCTTCCCACCGCTAGTGTTCAGAAACTTGCCTGGACAGGTGATAACGGATTTTTGGTTGCTGCAACGCACGGTCTAAGCCTTTTTACGCTATTTGCAGAACCGGTCAGACGCTTTTACAAGTCAATCGCACCCGGTGAAGCAGGTTTTCTAGCCCTTAAAGGTGGGAAGCTGCCGGCGCAAAAGGACTTTCAGGGGGATCTCAACTGGCTTACATCCACCGATACCGAGGTCTATTGGTATCAGCCAAACGCAGGATCCATGGTTATTATCCTGACAGATGTCAAGGATAAAGAAATCTTCAGTACTCGTTTTGAGGCAGAGCCCGGAATTAACCGCTGGAGCTGGAATCACATCATCAGCTTCAAGGAAGATGACGGCTTATATCCAATACCGGAAATAACATTCCCTGCTCCCGGTGATTATCTTTTAACCATCCAGGGGCAGGGAACAATTGTTAGGGCAGATGTGAAAATCCGCTGATTATCTGATTAGTTACGACCGCCGCCGCCGCCGCCACGCTGCATATTAGCACGTTCAGCAGCAAGTTTCTCCTGGTAGGCTTTCCATTTCTTAATCTGTTCCGGAGTCAGTATCTTTTCAATCTTGGCATCACGATCCTTGGTCAGCTCCTGCCTTTTAGCTCGCATGGCTTCACGGTCTTCCCCGGCATTCTGCATGGCAGCTGCGGATTTCTCGTTAAAATCCTTATAGATTGCATCAAACTTTGTATTCTGGTCTTTGGTCAGAGTCAATTCCTTCTTCAGGTTATCGATCTGCTGTTGCCTTCTGGCCTGAAAATCCTGCTGGTTCATGTTTGGATTCTGGGCCATTGTTCCCACAATCAGGAACATCCCAAGGACGACTGATAGAAAGAGAGTTTTTTTCATACATATTGGTTTTTAAATTCTGATGTTTGACTTTAATAAAAGCTAAGAGTTTAAAGGTAAACAAAAAAAAAGCCGGCTAAACCGGCTTACCTTACTACCTGAAATCCTTCAGGCGTTCCATAAGTCGCCGCCTGGCAAAGAAAATCTTGCTTTTGATTGAGCCCAGTGGTTGTTCAAGGTACTCGGCAATCTCCTTGTACTTATATCCCTTTGTATGCATTTCGAATGGAATTCTGTAATCCTCAGGCAGTTCGCTTATCGCTTTACGAATCTCCTTTTCATTATGAGCGGCCTCCGGGGTCTGAAAGACGGATTCTGTCCCGAGATTCAGATAATAAGAATTATCTGTTGAATCGATCAGAGTGTTTGATCTGACATTCCTTCTATAATTATTAATAAAGGTGTTTTTCATGATTGTAAACACCCATGCCTTCAGGTTCTTGTCTCCCTGGAATTTGTCGCGGTTCGTAAGCGCCTTGAATAGAGTCTCCTGCATAAGGTCTTTTGCATCCTCCGGATCAGCGGTCAGACTCTTTGCGAAAAAACCAAGTTTTGGCTGAAGAACCATGAGCTGGTGGTTGAATTCAAGTGCTGTCATAGTTTATTTTGTTAATCTTTTTGTTTGTATTTCTTAGACAAAGATATGACTAAGTACATTAATTGCAAATTCTGTTTAACTTTTGCTTAAACAAAATCACACAATCTGGTTAGGTTTCTAAATAAGCACCACAATCATCAACTTGACAATCTGCTGATTATAAAAACCAACCTAAATTTTGTCTAAATAAGGATCAGGAAAAAGATTGCAGGACTTGGTGAAATCCATCAGAGGAGCAAATCATGCGTACCTTGCTGGAAATCTGAACATTGTATTCATTTGGCGGAGTGATGACTCCAATCAGGCTTTGTGGGAAAATCTCGGTCAACTGTTGAATATACTTTTCAAACTCTCTTTCCGGATAGGCCGGATTAATGCTCACGACAAGATAATCGATATTTGTTTTCCCGTTGAGGGATCTCAAATGATCCAGCGGTATCGAGGGCCCGAGGTAAATAACGTGATTGCCCAACTTCCGGAGGATATAATTTGCATACAGGAGTTGAATCTCATCGTAATGCCCTGAGGGAAGAAAGAGGAGGATGTTTTTCTTGCTGATTTCATTCTGGCCCACCAGGCCATCTATTGCAACAACCAGTTTATGTCGTATCAGGTTATTTACAAAACGTTCCTGGCATGCGTTAATGCGCCCCAACTGCCACATCAGCAAAACCTTCTCCAGCAAAGGAAAAACAACCACCTGAAATGCCGACTCAAAACCAAGTTTGAGGATAGATGTATTAAGCACCCTTTCAAACAAGTCTTCATCAAGGTTGCTGACGGCGGTTATCAAATCAGGAACAAAGCCCTCATCGACACCGGGCTTTTCGCTGATCCTTGAAACTTCCTGGTCAATTTCCCGGTCGTTCATGCCCGAAATCAAGGAGATTTTAAATCCGTTCCGGTTTAGAAAACTGATATTAAGGAGCCTGTGAAGGTCACTCTCTGAATAGAAGCGGATATTGGTACCGGTCCTTTCCGGACTTATAATTCCGTAACGCTTCTCCCAAACTCTTATGGTATGAGCCTTAATTCCCGTGAGTTTTTCAAGATCACTGATACTGTAGCGCTGGACATTCATAAGTGGAACCGATCGTGAATCAATTATTTACATCCATTAGTACAACGAAGAGGCAGATAGGTTTAGAGAAAGTCCTTTTTATTTAGAAAATAGTTAAACCAGCTTCCTTGACGGATTCACAATCGGCAGAAGGATCAAGGCAATTGCTCCAATAAAAATCAGAAAAACAGATGTTGACCCATGCAGGACAAAAGCCAGTAAGGTACTGTTGTATTCCGATGTACCATATAAAATGAGCGTGGCAACAACAAAAGTGTGGTAGGTACCAATCCCCCCCAGGGATGGAAGGACCATTCCGACGCTACCCATGGCAAGCACCGCAAGAGCCACAAAAGGCGAAAGGTCCGTGGTTGGGGTGAAGGCAATCATCACAAACCAGGTCATCATGAAATAGCAGGCGTAGATTCCAATGGTGAGAAGGATGAAAATCCCTGGTTTTTTTAAGTATAAAATCGACTTAAGGCCTTCGACGAATTTATCAATATACGACACTATCTTTCTGGCAAAATTTGTTTTCAGGATTGACTTTCGGAAAACGACTGCAAGAATTCCAATGAACACAAAAAGGCCAGCTATTGATAAAAACCACCAGGATGTCAGGAATGAGTACTTCCCGGAATCCCGGACACTCATTTTACTACTAATATAATCCGCAAGCACATTCCAGTCAAACAACAAAACGATAAGAATTATCAGGAGTAACAGAACAACGTCAACCATCCGTTCAATTACCACCGTTCCTAGCTGTGCAGTAAAGGGAATTTTTTCATATCGGGTCAAGATACCACACCGTGTGACTTCACCCATTCTCGGGGCTGCAAAATTAGCCAGATACATTACGAGGATGGATAGAAAAACGTTCAGGACTCCCGGTTTATACCCAATTGAATCAAGTAGCATTCTCCAGCGAAGGGCCCTTAGGAAATGGCTGAGGAGGGCTATGCCGAGCGATGCAATTATCCAGCCGTAATGGAATTCTGATAGGCCGGCCCAAAGTGAATTCATATCCTGATCGCGGTACACCCATAGAAAGAGGCCTATCCCCACAGTTAAAAATAGGAGGTACTGTAAAATGTTAAGGATTAGTTTTTTGTGCTTTGCCATTATGATTGATTAAAACTTCTCATCATACTTTGTCCACAGAAAATCACCAAGTTTCCATGCTTTTCTAACCACTTCATTACCCCAGTTTATTGTAAATTCAGTCAACAATGAGCGCCGGTCTGCCGGATCCTGAATACTGGAAACCTGTTTCTCGATTTCGGCTGTCCTGCTTATAATATCCTTCTGCAGGGGACCCCACACGGCATCAACATCCTTTCTCATGTCCCCCCACCTCTGCGCAGTAAGGGTACTTAGACGATTAAATGCCCACCAGGCTGATTCACTGGAGAATCCGGTTTCCCTGCCGTCCACTTTATAGGTTTGGGGCAAATCGGTAACACTGCAAAAAACGGGTATGTAAACCGAGGTAGCGACATTGTCCTGGGCAAACCAGACCAGCCCCCCAACATCATCCGGCAGCCAGCTCCGGCACTGGATAATAGTAGCGTACATGGTATACCACCGTGCAATGGTTCTCTCCCCCATCCATCCCCATCCTCCATTTATCTTAAATATTTTATTCATGTCATAGGGCATGAACGGATTGGCCATCGGTGACAGTACGGTTTTACCCTGCTCATCGGTAACGGTTATATCCTTAACAAAATTAAATTCTGTTCCCTCATAGTAATCCTTGAAAACGGTGATCAGATCTTCAAGGGTTACCAGTTTATCTGGTTTTACCGAGAACGGATAGTTTTCTGCATTAGGATCAAGTTTTAAGCTTGGCGCCAGCAGATCAAATACTCTCCACTCTCGTCGCCTGGAAGCAAAGCTTGTGCGGCTTTCAGGAGCATACGCATAGCAAAACCTGAAAGGTTCTCCCTCTTTCCACCAACCATTTTTTTTGGCAACGTCAAAAATATTCTCAGATGCCTTGAAATAGTCCCCGTCCGACAGGTCAATTTCCTTTATGGTGCTTGCATTGGCATTTACTGAAACATGGTCGTCGGGAACCCGCTGTGCAACCCATACGGCACCAATCTCGCCGTTACCGGGTCCGACGATCTCAAGATGCCAGACCTCATTTTTATCGGCAATTGTAAGGCACTCGCCGGCATCGTTCCACCCGTATTGTTTAAGCAGTGCTCCTGTTAGCTCCAATGCCTCCCTCACTGTTTTACACCTTTCGAGCATAAGGCGTATCAAATCCTGACAATCAATCAGGCCTGCATCCGACCGCAATTCAGGTCTTCCACCAAAAGTAGACTCGCCAATGCCAAGCTGAGCCTCATTCATGCAGGGGTATGCTGAATTGATAAAACCGTAGGTTCTCGAAACCTGGGGTATTTCGCCGGTTTTTTGAAATGCATAGGAGGGCATTGCCTTTGTATCATCGTTAACCCGCCGGTGCATTTCCGTATAGGAACCGCGTGGGTGGTCAGTGCCCGGAACAATGGTTACAGATGAGCGTGTCCGGTGACTGTCATCCGTGTGAGAGGTCACAACCGATCCATCAAAGGTGGCCAGGCGGCCAACCGTGACTGAAGTGCAACCATCAGGAAAGCCTGACACCCAATCAGCAAAAGACTGACCCTGAGAGTTCAACACTGGTATTGAGACACAAGCCAACATCAGAGACAAGAACCTGAATCCTGTTTTCATATACATTATGTTAATCCGTCTAAATTACTAAAATCGGTTAAACCGAGTCTAAGCCGGATGTTTACGAATGCTTACGGACATAACCACCATAGCCGCGAGTAAGGCAGCCATGGAAATAATAAAGGTAGAGGTGAGGCCGAACCACCGATATAACAGGACGCCCAGAAGAGGCCCGTAAAGTGCCCGTATTCCTGTCATGGTTAAGTGAATAGACTGATATTCGGCTGCTTCCTGATTTTTGCTGAAATAGGCAGAGCCGATATACCAAAGCAATCCCATCGCTGCAGCAAAAACTGCATGCGACAAATAGGCAGGAATAAGGGTGTAGTAAATGGTTACTCCCAGAATAACCGTGTTTCCTGGAAACACCTGAGTCAGCATCAGGAAAAGGAAATACAAAAACAGGGAAAGGAAAGTGTAAACACCGAATTTCCTGGGATCGATTGTACCGATCAACTTGCCGAAGAACGGGAACATCAGGATTGATAAAAGATTGTAGGCGTTTTTATAAAACGCAACCGAAGAATAGCTCAGATGCAGCCCTTTTTCAAAATAAATGGTGATAACCGCTACAGTGGTCATCCATGCAAAGCCATAGAGTGCAAAACCTGTTTCGAAATCCCGGTATGGCTTGTTCTCCCTGAAAATCCGGAGCATGTTCTTCAGTGAATCCCGGACGGATATCCAAATCCCCTGCCGTTCTGAATTATCAAGGTCATGCTGTTGATAAGGAATGGCTGCCAGCACATAAACGGATACTATTCCGAGCCCTGCCATGAAGGGGTAAACATATATGAAAATGTAAGGATTTGCATCAAGCCACAATCCAAAAAGAAAAGTGGCACCAAGCATCACCAGTTTGTTGACTCCGGTTGCATAACTGTACAGGGGCCCGAAATGCTCATGACGGTAATTATTCTTGAGGAGAAGATTAATAATCGGGTAAATTATCGGATTTGCCAGATAAAAAAGAAGAAATAATAGTAGAAAAAGAGAGCCGTAAATCGAATTTCCCGCAATTTCATCAACGGTTTTTGGAAAAAAAATCAGGACAAAAAGCGGCAATCGCGTTACCCAGGCAACTATCCGGATTAACTTTGCTTTATCCGCGGTTCGTTTGATCCACTCATTAAACAGGATGGAAAAGATCAGCAAAACGGACGTAAACTGGAACAAGATTCCAATCTGAAAATCGGATCCCTTTAAACTCTTTATCAAAACAAACTCATTCAGCGCGAGGATGCCCAGAATTATTCCCTCAATGATGGAATAAACCATATGGAGGACAAAAGCTCTTCGCTCATCGGGGTTAAGACTTTTCAGAATTTCTTTCACCGGAACTTTTAAAAGGCACAAAAATAGACAAAGCCTGCCAACGGCAAGCTTTGCATATGAAATACTACTGAGAGATATTTACTTAGTGATCCATCCCACGATCTCCTCACTCATCGGGCTTTCCTTGGAAGGAACGACTCTGACAAGTGTGCCTTTGTCATCCACCAGGTATTTTTGAAAATTCCACTTAACCTCAGAATCCACAACTCCATTCAGTTCTTTGCGTGTCAGCCACTGATAAAGGGGATCTATGTCATCGCCCTTAACCGATATTTTGCTCATCATAGGAAATGTTACATCGAATTTCGACGTGCAGAATTCCCTGATCTGCTCATTGGAACCAGGCTCCTGGCTCATGAAGTTGTTGGCCGGAAAACCAATAATGACAAACTTTTCACCTCCAAATTGGGTATACAATTCCTGCAATTGCTCATACTGGGGGGTAAAGCCACACTTTGAAGCAGTATTTACAACCATCACCTTCTTACCTTTAAGCTCTTTGAGCCTGAATTCTTTACCATCAATATCCTTAACCACATAGTCATAAAAACCAGCTGGTTTCAGGTCCTGCGCATAAGAACTGAAGAAGGACAAAGCCAAAAAGGCTAAAACAATTATTCTTTTCATTTTACGTTAAATGTTTACCTTACCAAACAAATATGTTGATAAAAAAGTTTATAAAAGATTCGTTTAATGGACATAAGGTA
The DNA here is from genome assembly GCA_964512915.1 of uncultured Porphyromonadaceae bacterium. Classification (GTDB taxonomy): domain Bacteria; phylum Bacteroidota; class Bacteroidia; order Bacteroidales; family UBA12481; genus UBA12481. Next base: position 21,082 of record CAZEKJ010000020.1, on the reverse strand, counting down.
GTGCGATCAAACATGATTCAATTCGTACTTTTATTCTCGATTTCATAAACTGGGCATTTTATAGTTAACAGGTTTTTATCTAGACTGATAAACATGAAACGAAATATTCGCATAATTTTATTTTTAACAACCCTGACAGTTACTCTGGCGTTTCCCGATATTTCTGCCCAGGAGCCTGTTAACCCGCAGGGATTATCACTGAAGCTTAGTCCCGGAGCCCTCTCCTTTTACGGAGACATGAGTCAGAATGATTTTAACCCGATTATAAAAATTGGCCAGGCCTCGAAGTTTGGGGTCGGCATAGCCATTATCAAGCAATTCAGTCCGGTTTTGGGTATTCAGGCACAATTTCTGACCGGAAGTTTATACAGCAGATATGAAGTAGTGGATAATCCTCTGGCATCAACCTACTTTGCTGGATCCCTCACAGATTTCGGATTATCCCTGCGGGTTGACCCTATTCATATGTTTAAATCCAGAACTTTCAAGTTTTCACCCTATTTTTCAGCAGGAATTTCAACCATCGGATTCAGGTCAGTCCGGCGGTTCTGGTCAACCAATCAGGTCATTCTTCCAACATTCGGCTACAAAACCGACGGAGCAACCAAATCCCCGCAACAAACTGCAATGTCTGTTCCAATAACACTTGGACTTTCCTACCGGGTCATTCCAAATCTCCAGCTTGAACTTGAGCATTCGGTGCGTCTTACAAATACTGACCTCCTCGATTGTCTTAAAGGCTCGACCAGTGTTAATGATTATTACTCTCTAACGAGTATCGGAATCAGATATACCATTCAAGGCAGGTCGAAAAACGCCAATGCAGATTTATCTGCTAACCAGAGGACAAAAACCAGGACAGGGACTGACAGCAGCACTCAACCGGTAACAAAAAGGGAACCATCAAAGCAAAAGGAACAACCAAAAACCCGAACAGGTAAAACGATAGAAGAACCAGTGAAACAGCCCGTTCAGGCCTTTAATTACGACTTTGCCCAGGTTAAGGCTTTTGTGGATTGTGAAGTTCCCGAAACCGTTCAGACCGGCAGGAATTTCGAGGTTAAAATCAAGATTAATAAAGGAAATTACAAAGGCCCGGCTAAAGTGATCCAACGATTTGCAGATGGCTTTACCGCACTTGAATTACAATCAGATAACTGCACCTTCAGTTTTATGAATCAAACGGTAACCATAGAATGGGACCAGATGCCCGCCGATTCAATTATAACATACAATTATCATGTTAAAACGGGTGACGCCCTCTCCGGAAGTCAAACCATAACCGGGCGAATGGAGTATCAGCAACCGGATGGGTTGACAACGTATCGGTTTAACAAAACCATTTTCGTTGACAACAGGGCTGAGGATATCATGGACAGGCGGTTTCAGGAAATCATTGGAGAAGGAGAACCCTCTAAGGTAAGAAAAACAGAGGTTAATAATGATATTTCGAACGAACAGAGGATAGACCAATTGCTCAAACAATACGGTGACAATAATACGAGGCCCACTAACCTTTCAACCGGTGGAGCTGCAAATATCAGGCAGGCTCAGGCGGTTGCGGGTATTGAATACAGGGTTCAGTGCGGTGCTTTCCGCGACCGGTCGCAAGCCGGTACACATCTGGCTGCAAAATTCGGAATCTCGGAAACCCTGCAAGAGGAGTTCATTGATGGGTGGTATAAGTATACCGTCGGATCCTACAGAACTTATGATGAGGCTGTAAGATTTCGTGATAGTTTCATCCAAAGGACGAAAATCTGGTCGGCTTTCATTGTGGCTTACCGGGATGGAAAACGCCTGGCCAGGATAACCGATGCTACCCGATAAATAACGCTTCTGCCAGATGGGTTTACCCAGCATTTTTGAGGTTTATTCGCTGGCAATCGGTCCCAGTTCATTACTCACAACAGGCGCCCTCAGGATCGGTCAGGCCTTTCGTGAACTGCTTTTATCGAGTCCCTACCGCCCGCATCAGCGGATATTAATCGAATTACTTGGAAAATTCTCAGAAAACGGCAAGGAAAACTTGTCAGATATGGCTGTCGTCTGCGGACTTGGAGGCTTTTTACTTGAGGATTCTCCGTTAAGATTGCCAGTTTTCTACAGCCGGATACGGGAAAATGGTTGTTTCTCCTTTATGGGAGAGTTCTGGCCTTTTAATCCTGAATCGGATGTGATTTTCAACCGTACCTCGAACGACTTTACACATCCGAATACCATCCGGTTCCACCTGGTTAATCCGGATGGCCAGCCAGTGTTTCAGGCGGAGTATCAATCTGCTGGAAACGGAGTTATTCGTGGCCCCGGAGTCCAGGTCGCTGGCCGGCTAACTGAAATGGCGTCTCCTGAGCTATTTTCAGAAATACGTTTAATTCTCGAAAACGAAAATATTACCCTTCTGGATTACATTTTATCAGGAGAATGTTCGAGATACCGGTTTACCCGGGAACAGGTTAACAAGCGTATGTCTGCAACCTGGAAGGTAATGCTGGGCTGCCTCGACCACGGACTGAAAGCTTCCGGGTTTCTACCGGATGGCACGGAGCGCCAGGCTACACAGATCTATAAAAATTATCTCAGGCAGATCCACCATAGTCCTTCACTGTCGCCAGAATCAGCGCGGTGCGCAGTTTATGCCAGGGCGATGGCTGAAGAAATACTGGATAACCGGCTGATTATAACAGCACCTACCTGCAGCGGCGCTGCAATTGTTCCTGCCTCCTTTAAACTGATCCAGGAAAACTATATGCTGGCTGATGAGAAAATTATAGAGGGACTCTGGGTTGCCGGCCTTATCGGATCCATGATTCAGAACAGGGCCTCAGTCTCCGGATTGCACCCGGGCTGGAAAAACGAGTTAGCCGCAGGCGGAATAATGGCTTCTTGTGGTGTCGCCCACATGATGGGAGGAAATCCGGCAGTAATCGAAACTGCTGCTTTAATGGCGTCTGAACTTTTCGCTGTGTTGCCGGCTACCGAGAAAACAATGGAAACTTCGGGTTTTATCAGGATAAATCAGGTTATTGCACAATGCGCAGTTAACTTGTTCGATTTGGCCAGAATTCAGCCACAGGAGACTTCGGGAAATCTTGACCGGGCGCTTGGAAATCTATTTATCCGGTAGTACTGGCGTTCTGAGGGTTAACCGCCCGTCCTCCCTTATACTATATGGATATTCCGTTTTTTTTCCGCTCAACCAGGCTTCAAAACTCCTGGTAGTTGTCTCCATTTGCGGAAGGCCGACTCCCGCCTGAAAATTTGCAGCGGTTAAGCCAAGTTCTGCAAGGTTTTTGGCATACCTCTGGTTTTGACTGAAGAATTCAAACTGATGATAATATATGGTCCTGAGTGCCCATTTGACCGGCAAATCAATATCAGGCCTGAAATCCTCTGTTCCGGAACCTGATACCAACCCGGAGAACTGAACATATCCCCACATTTCAGGCATGTGCATGTTTATGCGCCCCTGGGGTGACCATACCCAGTTATCCTCGGGGTAGGATTTCCCGGTTTTGGGATCGGTTTCCTTCAGATAGGATCCGTTGCTGATCAAAGTTCTCCATTCAACACGTGAGAAATTAATCCTCCATTGGTCCCCGTCAACAGGCGGTGATGATTTGGCCGCGCATTCCTTTAATACGGATAACGGCAATTTCATTTCCACGGTCCAACCTGAATCCAAATCAGATGGATCATTAAGGCTTCCTTCAAGATTAATCCCGATATCCAGTCCCTCGATGTCCCAACTGTTTACCGCCGGACCTCCATCCCTGTATGGTTTCAATAAAAGCAGATCCCAGGCCGTTCCCAGGGCATTGACTTCCAACTCGTAATACCCGTGTGTATCTCCATCAGGATCGATAAATACCTCAAAATCATGATCATAGAAAATGACTGTATCGCGCTGCTTCAGCCGGGCCCATAAATGTGGCTCTTCCAGCTGTGCCGCGATATAGAGGTTGTCCCTGTCCCATAACATTTTAGCACGGGTTTTGAAACGCGGCTCAGGCTTTGAAGCTCCTTCGATATCTGCGAAATAATCCGTCCATGGAGCTGATTCCCAACTCTTCTCATTTAACAATCCATCGGGAATAATGTCACCCTCTGTCCTGTAGCAAACATATCCCTTAGGGGATGGCATTGGCGGAATCATGACGTTGCTCAGCGAACCTGACTTTGCTGCAGGCTCATTGCACCCGCAAAACATCAGCATGGACAATAAACTAACAACAGAGACGGCCGATTTCCCCTTGTTCATTTGTTCTACTTTTTTGGTTCCCAGTAACAAACTTTTGGCGACGTAATCTTTTCTTCCTTTTTCAACTGCTTGAGTGCTTTGTCTACCTCATCCCTTGATAATCCGCTTAGTTCCACCAATTCACCTGCTTTCAGTGCTTTGCCGGCTTTGGTCATGGTCTCAATGATTTTTAAAGTGTTTTCCATCGCAATAAGAATTTATTGACTCAAATATAAAGAAAACGCCAGATGATAGGTCATATTGTTATTTTTGCCACAAATTCTAACAGATCTTCAATGAAACCAACATTATTAGTGCTGGCAGCCGGAATGGGCAGCAGATATGGGAGCCTGAAGCAGATGGACAAGCTGGGCCCCAACGGGGAGTCGATAATTGACTTTTCTGTTTACGATGCTGCTGAAGCCGGGTTTGGAAAGGTAATCTTTGTCCTGAGGGAAGAGATTGTTGAAGATTTTTATACGATTTTTGCCAACCGGTATAAATCAAGAATTCTCATTGACCACGTTGTTCAGAGGCTGACCGATATCCCATCGGGCATTACAGTAAATCCTGAACGTCAAAAGCCATGGGGGACAGGCCACGCTGTGCTTTGCGCTGCAGATAAACTCAAAGAGCCGTTTGTGATCAACGGGGATGACTATTATGGTAAGGATGCCTTCAGGGTAATGGCTGAGCTTCTTTCAGCACTATCCCCATCCGATATCAGCGTACAATCCATGGTTGGTTACTCCATCTCGAATACACTTTCTGAAAACGGGTCCGTTTCACGCGGAATCTGTTCGGTTGATGCTTCAAACTTCCTGACAGGTGTAGTGGAACGCACGCATATTGAAGAGAAAGACAACAGGATCATTTTTATGGATGAAGAGGAAAAGGTGCACGCTCTTCGGGGTGACGAAGTGGTATCGATGAATTTCTGGGGATTTACACCGGCTATTCTGCAGCCCTTAAAGGAACTATTCTCGGATTTTCTTAGAAAGCGGGGAAATGAGCTGAAATCTGAGTTTTACATTCCTTTTGGAGTAAACCTTATGATCAGCAGCGGCCTGATTAGCGTGAAGGTCCTTGAAAGCCAGGCACAATGGTTTGGAGTTACTTACCAGGCAGACAAACCCGTAGTGGTTGATCGGTTAAACCAAATGTACCAGCGCGGCATTTATCCTTCAAAAATATGGTAATCAATTAGTTAACGGCTAAAAGATTTTCCGGCATCGAGCGCACGAAGGTTAGCATCGACCATTTCCTGACCTTTCCTGCCAAAAACCATTTCCACTCCTTTCCTTAAAGCATCGTAGGAGAGGCCGACATGACCTGAGGCTGCACCAAGCATGACAATATTTGAGGATTTTGGAGAACCGCATTCCTTTGCAACCTTATCAGCATCGAGGATAATATGATTATCAATACTTCTTATAGAATTCTCAATCATCATTAAGTCGGGATAATCAGAAATGTTCACAAACGGAATCATGCTGGTTATCACCCATCCATCTTTTGACAGATAAGGTAAGTAGCGCAAAGCTTCCATGGGCTCAACTGATAGAATCAGGCTTGCCCGGCCATGCGGAATGAGATCGGATGAAATAGGATCCGAAGATATTCGCAGGTGAGATTGAACCGCTCCCCCTCGCTGACTCATTCCGTGAACTTCTGACTGCTTAATAAACAGTTTTTCGTGAAGTGATGCAAAGCCAATCGCAGCGGCGATTGTCAATATGCCCTGCCCTCCTACTCCGGCTAAAATAATATCGGTTTTCATGGTTCGGGTTTTTCAGGATTTTTCCTCTTTTTTCCTTTTAGTAGCTGTCTGAATGCATTCCCTCCGGCTGATGATGACCGAGATGCCGGGATGCTTAAGTTCCTGGCTGATAACATCAACATTAGGTTCATGGTTCTTTTTCAGAGGGGTTATGATTTTCAGATGCTCCTCCGGAACGCCCAAACCCCGGCAAATGCCCTCTAACTTTCCAAAAGCGGCTGAAGTTTGGCCTCCGGTCATTCCAGTGGTTTCATTATCTGAGATAATGACGGTAATCGGGCTGTCTTCATTTATAGCGTCGAGCAGACCCGTCATGCCGGAATGTGTAAAAGTGGAATCGCCGATAAAGGCGACTGCAGGAATGAGTCCAGCGTCGGCGGCACCTTTGGCCATGGTTATTGATGCGCCCATGTCGACGCAGGAATTAACCGCATCGAGCGGCGGAAGTGCTGCAAGGGTATAGCAGCCGATATCCGAGAATGTCCGGCCGCCGCCAAATTCTTTAAGTGCTGCTTCCAGTGCGAGAAAGGTATCAATATGTCCGCAACCCTTGCACATCGAAGGCGGACGGTTGGCCAGGAATTCGGGTATGCCAGGACCAAGGGCTACCTTGCAACCCAATGCCAGGCCGACAATGTCGGGGGTAAGCTCGCCATCCCTTGGCACCGTTCCGTCAAGACGTCCTTTTATCGTAAGGGTCGTATTGTTTAGCAGTCCTTTAAGCTTAGATTCCAATAACGGGTATCCTTCTTCCAATACAAGAAGTGTTTTACATTCCATAGCCATCTTACGGATGAGCTCTTCTGGTGCCGGATATTGGCAGATCTTGAGCATAGGATAAGGTAATCCACCCGGGAAATTCTCATTAACGTAATTACAGGCGATCCCGCAGGCAATTATTCCCAGGGAATGGTCAGTACCGGGTTCAAAAGAATTATAACCCGATTTATCAGATTCGGTAATCAACTGGTTCTGAATACCCAGCAGCATTTTATATCTTTTTCTGGCTATGGAAGGCAACAAGACGAATTGTCTCGGATCTTCCGGCAATTTCAGGACATTCTGGCTCCTTGGGGATAAGGTAGTTATAGATGCCCGGGAATGCGAAAGCCGGGTTGTTATCCTCAACATAACAGGAATACCAAACTTTTCTGACAAGGCGAATGCACTGAATACCATATCATAAGCTTCTTGCTGACTTGATGGCTCAAAGACTGGCAGGAGGGCAAAATCAGCGTAAAACCGGGAGTCTTGTTCATTTTGGGACGAGTGCATTGATGGATCATCCGCGACTGTCACGATAAATCCACCTCCTGCACCGGTTATCGCCGAATTCAGAAATCCATCTGCAGCAACATTCAATCCTACATGCTTCATGCATACCATCGATCTTTTACCTGCATATGACATCCCCAAGGCAGATTCCAGCGCGGTTTTTTCGTTAGCCGACCAACTGCTGCGGATTCCGTTGTCCCGGGCATACTTATTTCTCTGAACATACTCGGTAATTTCGGTTGATGGGGTCCCGGGATAAGCATATATACCCGACATGCCGGCATCCAATGCTCCCTGTGCGATAGCTTCAGCCCCCAGAAGTACTAATTGTCCCATTATTTCTTCTATTGAATTAAAAAGGCAGCCAAGTTTATGCTGCCCATTGCAAAAGTATCCATAATTTTTCTTGCCGACAACCGTTTTCAGGTATATTTGCCTCATGATGAAACCAGCCTTCAGGACCTTACTTTTGCTGACTGCAGCATTTTTTGCAACCGGTATCTGCTTGTTTTCCCAGGAGCCTGCAAAACCGCAAATAATTCATCTTACCGGGAGAACCATTACTGAAATGAATGAGCCTGTCCCCTATGTACACATTATCATGGTGAATAAGGGGCTTGCAGGAGCGAGCGATCTGCAGGGAAACTTCAACTTTCCTGCAGAGGTAAATGACACAATAATTTTCAGGGCAATGGGGTTCAAATATCTGACCTTCATCGTTCGCGACACGTTCTCTGTTAAATATCCATTTATTCCTATTCAATTGTTCCAGGATACTATCCAGCTGCGAGAACTGGTTATTAAACCCTGGCAAGGTAATTATGAACGGTTTAAGCAGGCTTTTCTGGCCTATGAATTGCCTACAACTGACCTTGACAGGGCTATAAAAAATCTGAATATGATGGACCTCAAGGCTATGCTGATCAACGCACCGGCTACTCCCACAATGGCCTTCCGCAATACAATGAAAACCTATAATGACCGTTTATACTGGGCAGGCCAGTTACCTCCGGTCAATATAACCAATCCGCTGGCCTGGGCACAATTCTTTAAAGCTCTGAAAAACGGTGATTTTAAGAAAAAGTAACGTCCCCGGCCCCTGCATGAGACCATCAGGTTTCGGGGTCTTTCTTATTCTGATGTGGGTGGTGAGCACTGCTTTACCCGCACAAAATTCAGTCAGGATTTCAGGCGTTGTGAAAGAGGCTACAGGCGAAATCGTTGAACTGGCAAATATTGCAGTTCTGGGAACCTCTGCCGGCACTACAACGGACACAAAAGGTTTTTACCGGTTAAGCACAACCCGGAAAAATGAGATCCTGATAGCGGTGTCAAGGCTGGGATACGAGAGAAGGGAAATCCAGCTGCGCCCTGCTGATTACGCGGACCCCCTCAACATTAATATGGATATTGAATTGGTTCCGATGATAGAAACCGTTGACGAGGTGGTTATCCGGGCGGACCGGGATCCGGGTTCAAATCTTGTCAGGATTGACCCTAAAACGGTTTCCGTTTTACCGAATGCATCCGGAAGCTTTGAAGGAATTATCAAAACCATGATGGGTGTGGTTTCAACCAATGAACTCAGCTCCCAGTATTCTGTCAGGGGCGGCAATTTCGACGAAAACCTGGTCTATGTCAATGACATAGAGATTTACCGTCCATTCCTCATCCGGTCGGGTCAGCAGGAAGGCCTCAGCTTTATCAATCCCGATCTGGTCTCCTCGGTCCTCTTTTCCGCCGGCGGATTCGATGCCCGATATGGCGACCGGTTATCCTCGGTGCTTGACATCCGCTATAAAAAGCCCACCTTTTTTGCAGGGTCATCAAGCCTGAGCTTGCTGGGCGGATCTTTGCACCTGGAAGGCACAAGCAAGAACAGAAGGTTTTCCTTTATCACGGGATTACGCTACAAATCAAATAAATACCTTTTAAACAGCCTGGAAACAAAAGGTGATTATGATCCAAAGTTCTTTGATCTTCAGACCTATCTTACCTATGATCTCTCTGATGCCTGGGAGCTAAGTTTTTTGGGCAACATTGCCAGCAACCGTTATAATTTTATTCCAAAGTACAGCGAGACATCTTTCGGCACAGTCAAAGATGCAATCCAGCTTGAAATCTGGTTTGACGGCAAAGAGGTAGATGCCTTTACTACCTATATGGGTGCGGCAACAGCCACCTTCCACCCTGATAATAACCTGGAAATGAAATGGATAGTCTCAGCATTCCGGACTGTGGAGACTGAATCATTTGATATCCAGGGGCAATACCTGCTGAATGAACTTGATGAGAGATTAAACTCAGACAATTTTGCCGACAGTATCGTTAATATCGGGGTAGGAACTTTTCTCGACCATGCGCGAAACAGGCTAAAGGCTAATGTTATCAGCCTGGAGTACAAAGGAAAGTGGAGGGCGCCCGGAAATCATTCCTTACAATGGGGAGCCAGGCTGCAACACAGCTTTTTCACCGACCGGATTGAAGAATGGATGATGATGGATTCAGCAGGGTATTCCCTCCCCTATTCCGATTCTTCCGTTAACCTCTCCCAGACTCATTTCGCCGAGTCGGAACTGACACAAAACCAATTGACCGGGTATGTCAGGGATTCATGGGAAAAAAGTCTGCCATCCGGCAAACTCATTCTGACCGGCGGATTACGCGGTACCTATACAGCCATAAACAGGGAGTTTCTGATAAGCCCGCGCACCAGCATCTCATTTCTGCCAGCCTGGAAGAAGGATCTGCAATTCAGGCTTTCTGCCGGAGCCTACCATCAGCCGGCACTTTTTAAGGAGTTCAGGGATTTATCAGGAAAGATGAATCCGGATGTCAAAGCCCAGAAATCCGTACATGTGGTCGGTGGCACAGATTACTATTTCATGGCCTGGAACCGGCCCTTTAAATTTACTACAGAGCTATATTATAAGTACTTATGGGACTTGATCCCCTATGAAGTGGATAATGTAAGAATCCGTTATTATGGAGATAACCTTTCCTATGGCTATGCAGTCGGACTTGATTTTAAAGTCAATGGAGATTTTGTACCCGGTATTGAATCCTGGGCCAACCTGTCTATCATGCAAACCCAGGAAGATATTGAAGGCGATACAGTAGGTTTTATTGCACGGCCAACTGACCAGCGGGTCAATGTTGCCCTGTTTTTCCAGGATTACCTACCCAATAACAGTTCGTATAAAGCTCATTTAAGCATCCTGTTCGGATCAGGCATACCATTTGGCCCTCTTGGAAGCCAAACCCTGAAATCTGCTCTTAGAATACCCCCCTATCGGAGGGTAGATCTCGGAGTATCCAAAATAATCATTGACGGGAATAAGCCTTCAAACAAAAAGTTCTTCAAACAATTCGAATCACTTTGGCTCAGTCTTGAAGTTTTTAACCTGCTGGATATTCAAAACACCATGTCACACATTTGGATAAAAGATATTTCGAACCGGCAGTATGCAAGTCCAAATTACCTGACAGGCAGAAGGTTGAACCTGAAATTGCAAGCCAATTTCTAACTTATGATTTTCGAACATCCCCAAATACTTTTTGGACTGTTCCTGTTAGGAATACCGGTGCTTATCCACTTTCTCAATTTCAGGCGAACCCGGACAATTTATTTTAGTTCGCTGAAGTTCCTTCGGGACATTGAGACTTCTCACCGAAGTCGCAGGAACCTTCAGGATCTGTTGCTTCTTCTTTTGCGTTTATTGGTGTTTGCATGTATCCTATTCGCTTTTTCAAAGCCCGTTATAGTGAGTAAAAGTGGTTTGGCCCCCCGCAATGGGGTCGTTGGGATTTTCATTGATAATTCTGAAAGCATGGGCATCCCTTTTGGTGAAGCGAGCTGGAAGCGGCCAAGAATTATGCGATATCAATCATTCAAAGTTACCCTCCGGACCAAAAATTCTTCGTCCTTTCTAATGACAACAGCCCGCAGTACCAGGGACTTTCCGATGCAGGTACGGCCATTGAAAGAATATTGGTACAGTATCCTGTTCTGTCAACAACCTCAGCATCAAGAGTTCTCCGGGACCTAACCACGGGTGCTGAAAGAACCCAGGAAGTTCTTTCAGAAATCTGGTTTATCTCAGATTTTTCTAAAAATTCTTTTACGAACCCACTGCCGCTGGATTCAACTGGAATAAAGTTGTTTCCCGTTGTGATTCGTGCAGATTCTGTTTCAAATATCGGAATAGATTCATGCTGGTTTACAAACCCCATACACCGAATCAATGAAACCAGTGTCCTGTCGGTAAGTATCAGGAATTTCGGAAGCGATAATCTGACAAACCTGCCGGTGAGGCTGATTGTCAATGACACCCTAAGGAATGAAATTCTCGTAAGCCTGCCGGCTCTGACCAATTCCCAGGTCGAAATTCCCTTCACAATCAACAGCAATGGCTGGCAAAAAGGAAGAGTAGCTATTTCTGATTATCCGTATGAGCCTGACAATGAATTATTATTTGCCTTTTCCATATCCGCCGGCATCCCGGTTCTTCAGCTTTTTGGCGATAGTCCGAACCGTTTTTTCTCTGCTTTGTTTACAAATGATTCTTACTATAAATATGATGAATATCCCTTTAAGGGATTTCCAAGAACCGATTTCACAGACTACGGTATGGTTGTTCTCACTGGCATCCGGAGTATTGATCCGGTTCTGTCAAAAAGGCTAAAGACTTATCTGGACCAGGGAGGGACTGTGTGGTTTTTCCCGGAGTTAAATGGAGAAATCCAAAGTTATAATGAGTTTCTATATTCTTTGCGGATGCCGGTTATACAATCCGTTAATATCCATAGCCAGGAATCCGCAACCGGATTGGAACTTAATAGTTGGTTAGAGACAGTTATTGTTAATCCCGGCAAACAGTTGCGGCTCCCAATCGTTAGTCGTTTTTTTGTTTTTGCTGGTGACCAACCCGACCATTTAGATCTTCTCACAACGGTCGGAGGAAAGTTGCTTATAAGTCAATTCCCAGTTGGCAAAGGAAGGTTCATTTTAAATGCTTTTCCACTTAACGAAGAATCCGGGGACCTGATGTACCACCCAATCTTCATCCCGTTGACCATGCGTCTCGCCTCCGCATCATCAAGTGATTCCCATAACTACTATATTTTGGGTTCAGGGGAACCTGCTGAAATCAACACCATTCTGGATCCCGCAGAAGGTGTTGTCAAATTGGTCAGATTGGATTCCGGTACTGGCCTTGTTCCGGAGATTAAATCAGGAGCTGGGGGTAACTCTCTGATTTTCACAACAGGAATACAAGATCCCGGCTTCTATGTTTTGATGCAAAATGAACAAATTCGTCACACTCTGGCACTCAATGGAAGCAGAATGGAATCAGATCTCTCTTATGAGTCGGATTCATTAATAAAAATTCACTTTGCAAGTCAGGGCTGGCAGGTCACCGATATCAAAAAAACTGACGCCAGCACAACTCCTGGGCGATTAGCAGCAGACCATTCCGGAAAACCTCTCTGGCACTTGTTCCTTATTGCTGCGCTTGTTTTATTGGCTGTTGAGTCATTTGTTATGCAGAGGAAAAAGTGATTTCTTTGTAGTCATAATCAAATCTCTAATCCACATATGAAACCGATTGACTATATCAAGCGTGAAGACCTTTATGGAGCGCATAATTATCACCCGCTGCCGGTAGTGCTGGACCGGGGTGAAGGAGTCTTTGTTTGGGATGTTGAAGGCAAGAGATACTATGATTTCCTTTCGGCTTATTCAGCTGTTAACCAGGGACATTGCCATCCAAAAATTATAAAGGCGATGACTGAACAGGCTGCAAAGCTTACACTAACCTCAAGGGCTTTTTATAATTCAACACTCGGTGAATATGAAGAGTATATCACCAAGTTTTTCGGTTATGACAAGGTTCTGCCAATGAACACGGGTGCTGAGGGTGATGAAACAGCTCTCAAGCTTTGCCGTAAGTGGGCATATACCAAGAAGGGTATTCCGGAAAATCAGGCTAAGATCGTGGTTTGTGAGGGCAATTTTCATGGACGCACCATCACCATTGTGTCCATGTCGAGCGACCCTGACTCATACGGTGGTTTTGGGCCGTTTACTCCAGGTTTCATTAAAATTCCCTATAACGATTTCCCTGCTCTTGAGCAGGCTCTGCAGGATCCGACCGTTGCAGGGTTCCTGGTTGAACCTATTCAGGGCGAAGCCGGAGTATTTGTGCCGGATGAGGGGTATCTCAGCAAGGCAGCTAAGCTTTGCAAAGACCATAATGTATTGTTTATTGCCGACGAAGTGCAAACCGGAATTGCCCGTACAGGTAAACTTCTGGCCTGTGACCATGAAAATGTTCGCCCTGATATACTAATTCTGGGAAAAGCTCTTTCAGGTGGCGCGTACCCGGTTTCTGCCGTTCTTGCCGACGATGACATCATGCTTTGCATTAAGCCTGGTGAGCACGGTTCCACTTTTGGAGGCAATCCGATGGCAGCAAAAATTGGTATAGCCGCCCTGGAGGTTGTGAAGAATGAAAAACTTGCAGAGAATGCTGAAGCACTTGGCCAGTTGTTTAGAGAGGAACTCAGGAAAATCAAATCAGACCGGATAGAGCTTGTCAGGGGAAAGGGTCTTCTTAACGCCATTGTTATCAGGCCAAAAGGTGATTCCACAGCCTGGGACGTTTGCGTCGCAATGAAAGACAATGGCCTTTTAGCTAAACCAACCCACGAGCATATCATCCGATTTGCCCCACCGCTTGTGATTACCCGGGAGCAGATCGAGGAAGCCATTGGAATCATAAGGAAGACCTTAGAAAGCATGTAAAAAGTTCTACCTTTATAGGGATGAGCGAAAACCGTTTTAAATGGCCGGATAAAGTCATCCTTATTGCTGAGGATGAGATGATTAACTACATGCTGCTCAACAAGGTCCTTGAGTCAACGGCATCAAAAGTGTTTTGGGCTAAAAACGGTTTAGAGGCCATTGCCTTTAATCAGGAATACCACCCGGATGTTATCCTCATGGATTTGCGGATGCCAGAAATGAATGGCATCGATGCAACAAAAGCGATCCGGAAAACACATCCGGAATTGCCTATTGTTGCCGTTACTGCTTTCGCGCTGGATAACGAAGCACAACAATGCCAGGAGGCAGGCTGCTCCGCATTCCTGACAAAACCGGTCAGACCTGTCGTGTTGTTTGAATTGCTCGAGAACCTATTCACTTCCTGACTTGCATATGCATTTGGCAAAAAGCTTATTGCTGGATCCTGATGACATGGATATATCCGTTCACCCGGGAACGGATTTTTACCGGCATGCCAATGGAGGATGGATTTCCCGTCACCCATTGCCTCCTGAAGAGTCGCGTTATGGAACCTTCGACCTTCTCGCCGACCAGAATAAGGCGCATCTCCGGCAGCTTTTTGAAGATTTTATAGCCGGGGACAATGAAAAATCGGATCCCTCCTCACGGAAGATTACGGTATTTTTCCAAACAGGTCTTGATATTCAGAAATCTGACAATTTAGGGATCGACCCCATTTTACCCCAGCTCGAAAGGATCCGGGCGATAAGGAATATGGGTGGCGTTCAGGAAGAAATATCCCGGATGCATGCTTTGGGCTTGACTCCCCTGTTTAATTTTTATGGGGCAGCTGATTTAAAAGACAGCCAGCTGGTAATTGCGGAGTTATATCAGGGAGGCCTGGGACTGTCTGACCGGGATTATTATCTCGATTTTGACCGCCGGTCTGAGAAAATCCGGGGGGAATACTGGAGATACATGCAGCAATGTTTCTCGCTATCCGGTTCGGGCAATCAGGAAGCCAGGGACCGGGCCAACGATGTTATGGAGCTTGAAACTGCCCTGGCTGAAAGATCAATGAGCAGGCTCGACCTGAGGGATCCCTATAAAACCTATCACAAAACCAGTTACCAGGGGTTAACCGAGATTTGTCCTGAGTTTAGCTGGAAATCATTTTTTTTTACGCTCAATATTGAAAAACCTGAGGAAATAAACATTTCACAACCGGATTTTTTCAGGGAAATGAACCTGCTGATTAAAGAATTGGGGGTCAATAAGTGGAAATCTTATCTTGAATGGAATTGGATCAACGGATTTGC
Organism: uncultured Porphyromonadaceae bacterium; assembly: GCA_964512915.1. Lineage (GTDB taxonomy): Bacteria > Bacteroidota > Bacteroidia > Bacteroidales > UBA12481 > UBA12481. The sequence goes on along the minus strand of CAZEKJ010000020.1, from coordinate 5,678 downwards.
CCCTTATCTGAATGAAGAGTTAGTGAACCTTCATTTTGACTTTTATGGCAGAATTTTATCAGGAAAGGAAGCGATTCAACCCAGGTGGAAAAGAGTGGTTCAATCTACTAACCATGTTTTGGGGATGCTGGTTGGCAAGTTTTATGTTGAGAAACACTTTCCTCCGAGTTCCAAGAAAAGGATGTTGGAATTGGTGGAGAATCTCCGGCAAGCCATGCGCATAAGGATTCAGGACCTGGACTGGATGTCGGATGCAACTAAAGAGAAATCCCTGATAAAATTAGACCGGATCCGGTTAAAAATAGGATATCCTGATAAATGGAAGGATTATTCGGACCTTGAGATCGGAACCGATTCCTATGCGGAAAATATTTTGCGCTCCTTAACTTTTGAGCACCGCTTCAACCTCTCTAAAATTGGAAAACCTGTCGACCCGGATGAATGGGGTATGACTCCACAGACCGTCAATGCCTATTTCAATCCATCTCAAAATGAGATAGTTTTTCCTGCGGCAATCCTTCAGCCACCTTTCTTTTATGCTGATGGCGATGATGCCTTAAACTACGGTGCCATAGGCATGATAATCGGTCATGAGCTTACTCATGGATTTGACGACCAGGGCAGGCATTTCGATGAAAACGGTAATCTTGCCGATTGGTGGACAGAGGAAGATGCAGCCCGATTCAAGACACGTGCCCAGGCTTTGGTTGACCAGTTTAATCAATATGTTGTAATGGACGCCATCACAGCCAACGGCGAATTAACCCTTGGGGAGAATATTGCAGATCTGGGCGGGTTGAATATCTCGCTGACTGCCTATCATAACACCTTATCGCAATCAGCAGAATATCCGGTTTCCGAAGGATTTTCAGGGCTTCAAAGGTTCTTCATTTCGTATGCAAGAGTCTGGGCAAATTCCATCCGTCAGGAAGAGTTGCTCAGGCGGACAAAGGAGGATGTTCACTCACTCGGCGAACTAAGGGTGAACGGTCCACTGCCAAACATAGACCTGTTCTATCAGGCATTCGGAATCAGTAATGAAGACAAACTGTTCATAGAGCCATCATGCCGGGTTCAGATCTGGTAAAATCAGGATAATGAACAAATACTTACTTCTTCTTTGTCTTGGGTTTACCAATCCTCATTTTTACTCAGGCTTAAAGGCCCAGTCTGAGGAAGCAACCGAGGGAATCTGGTTTAAGTCAGCCAATACTGCACCCAAAAGGTTTCTATATAGCCAGACAATCCTTTGGCCTTCGTCCCTTGCAGCACATACTTATTTGTATATCAAGGAAGACGTTGACGTGGTTAAAGCAGTTAGCCTGCAGAAATACCGGCGCACCTTTACCCTTCCTCCAGTTTGGGACAGCGATCACTGGTCATGGAATTATGAGGTTCATCCCGTCATGGGATCATTTTCCTATCTCGCTTACCGTAATCGTCAGGCTCATTGGCTGGAAGCCTTCGCAGGAGCAGCCTTAAATTCGGCTATCTATGAATATATCATTGCAGGAGGTACTCAGCAGCCAAGTTATAACGATTTGATTGTTACTCCCATATTGGGAAGCCTGCTTGGTGAAGGCATTTATCAGATGAAGAAAAAAATGCTTCGGGATAAAAATCTAAACCTGTGGGAAAAGATAGTCATAACCGTTACAGACCCTTTCGAAACGTTTTATTTTGGGTTCAATTTCAATAAAATGATAAGGGCTAACTACCGATAAAAAAAAATCCCTGATCTCTCAGGGATTTGTCTTTATTCAAGGGTTGTGTTATTTCCCGAGTTCGAACAGACTATACTCTACCCTGCGGTTCAAGCTTCGTCCATCTTTGCTCTTATTATCCTGAGCAGGTTTAGACTCACCGAAATACTGAAGTCGGATCCGCTCGCCACCGATACCTTTCTTCATTAAATAGTCTTTTGCTGAATTTGCGCGCTTTTCTGAGAGTTTAAGGTTATACTCCTCTGAACCGACATAATCAGTATGCCCGTCGAACTGAACGCCAAAATCTTTATGATTGGACAATGCATTATTAATCTTATCAAGGGCAATAATTCCATCTGATTTCAGTGTATAGGAATCAAAATCAAACAGAATCGGTTCCATGGTAAGATTGTACTTAGCAATTATTGCCTTTACATCGAAGGGACACCCTTTAAGCTCACTAACACCCGGGGTATCCGGACAAGCATCCTCACTGTCAGGAATGCCGTCGCGATCAGCGTCAACCGGACAGCCAAAACGGTCTACTTTGTACCCTTTGGGAGTGTTTGGGCAACGATCGTCTTTGTCGATAACTCCATCGCCGTCGCTATCAGGACATCCTTTTAGTGCAGCAGTGCCGGCAACATCCGGGCATTCATCCATTTTATCAGGAATCCCGTCACCATCAGTATCCGGGCAGCCGTTAAACTGTTTTAAGCCTGCAACGGTTGGGCAATCGTCCTGATAATCAAGGATTCCGTCCTTATCAGTGTCAAGGGGACATCCGTTGGCATCAACAGGAACTCCTGCCGGTGTATCGGGGCATAAATCCAATTTATCCACAACTCCATCACCATCGGAATCTTTCTTTTTAGCTTTTTCCTTACCCGGAGTTACGTAAAGACCGATCGAGTTTTCAAGAAACAATTCCGGATTATTGTCTGAGGAAGCCGGTGAATACCAACCGTCAATTTTATCATTAAATGGGGTCATCAGACTGCTTTGAACCGCCAGACTGATACCGGGAGTGATCCTAAAATTGATACCCAGTCCGCCATAAATATTCGGGTTAATATAGCTTTCTGCAAAGGCGCCGGAAGGCCCCGTACCGGAGGTTTTGGCCAAATTACCACCAAGGCCGGCAAGGATGAAAGGAGCAACAATAGCGGTCTCCTTAAGAATGTAACCGTTGTTGAACTTGTATTTCGCAAGCAGGTTGAGGTTATACATATGGGAATAGAAATCAAGCCAGGTGGCCTGGCCAAACTTGCCGAGGTCATTGCTGTTCACTCCGTCATAGAAAAAATGCAACATGGCATCGAATGATGGATTCAGGTACCGTGAAAGACTGCCTCCAACTGCATAACCCTGTTGAAAGGAATAGAATTGGTTGGCAAAATCACCGTTATATTCCATGACGCCAAGATGTGCACCAATACCCCATTTATTATCAGCATTCTGAGCATGCAGGCTGGTTATTCCTGCAATCAAAATGACTGTCATGAGTAATCGTTTCGCTTTCATATTAATTCATTTAAAGTGTTCGGTTCGTAATATTGAATAAATGCTTCTTTTAACAAATTTAAACTATTAACGCCAGAAAACCAAAGTTGTTCAACCTGCGGCGCGCTTTGCTCTCTCCCAATTAACCGATTGGGACTTTTTCAGATATCGGAAAAAACCCAGGTAGACCGAATAATTCATTATAAAAAAATAATACGGTACAAAAAGGATTTTAACTCGCAACTGTTTGTTTTCCAAAGCCCAGCCAATTAATGCGGCAATGTAAAACAATAGCTGTAGCCCCATAATCACGGTATAAAATCCAGGTGAATGGTTAAATAATTCATTTCCGGCCAGTATACCGTTCAGTATTAAAATCAGCAGAAGGCTTAGCGGTGCAAGAGACCACCTGAGCACCCTGTGGGAAATATATTGAAATGACAGCTTTCCGTATTTGAAGATGTTTAAAAGATTATGTAATCGGACTATAGATTGTATTCCTCCGGCAGAAATTCTTATTTTTCTTTTTAACTCTTCCTTGACGTTTGCCGAGGAGGTCTCTGCCGCATAGGCATCCGGATTATATTGAATGGTATATCCTTTCATGGCTATCCGCAGCGAGATGATAAAATCATCCAGCAGGGTATCCGGCTCAACTTCCTCATATAATTCCGTTCTGACCGCAAACAGCTCCCCGGCTGCACCCACTACCGAATACCATTCTGCATCCCATTTTTTCAAGGTTGATTCGTATTTCCAGTAGAGTCCCTCGCCAGCACCAGCAGCAGCTTCAGCATCACTCTGGAGAATTCGCTTTTCACCAGAAACACAGCCTACTTTGGGATTTCTGAACATATCGACAATGAGTCTGAGCGAATTTCTGCCCAGGTTTGTATTGGCATCAGAAAAAACAATGATTGGAGATTTGACGAGTTTGACTGCCCGGTTCATCGCAGCAATCTTGCCTCGTCTTTCAGGCTGGTGCAAAACAGTGACCTCGGGAAATCCTGCCAGGATCTCAGGTGTTCCATCATTTGAACCATCAGTGACCCAGACCATTCTGACCTTTTCGGAGGGGTAATCAAGCTCCTGGCTGTTCTTAACCTTCTGGTTTACGTAATCCTTTTCGTTGTAGGCTGCAACCAGAAGGGTTATTTCCGGTTCATAATCCGGGTTGCCGGTATAGGGTTTCCCCTTACCAAGTAACCTTCTTATCCGGATTATCAGGAAAAGCAGGATACCGTATCCGATATATGCATAAAAAACAATAAAGATGAAAACCCAAAAAAGAACTGTGATTGAAACCATTCTGTAATTATTTTATATTAGACCTTTTCCCATACACCGGATTCCTGATTAAACCTTTTGATGATGCGGGCTGGATTTCCTACAACGATTGAAAAATCAGGAATATCCTTTGTCACCACACTGCCGGCACCAATCTGGCAACGCTTTCCGATCCTGACACCTGCAAGCACTACGGAATTAGCACCGATGTGAGATTCTTCACCAATTTCAACCGGACGGATATCGAGTGGCTGAACACTAGAATTCTTTGAGGCGTCTTTGTATCCGTGATTAAATCCGCTCACAAAAACATGTTGGCCCAACCCGGATCCATTTCCCATTCTAACAGGACCGATGATTACACTACCTATCCCTACCCTGACCCGATTACCCAGGATTACATGCCCCGAACCGTTATTGACGACGCAATAACTCTCGATTGTGCTTGAATTTCCGAGTTCAAAGCGGTTATAGGGAAACACATCCATTCTTGAAGGTCTGCGTATCAGTGAGTTTTTGCCCCGTTTGTGGAAAAAACGGTTAATCAGAAGCCGGATATACCATCTTGGCCTGGGCCTGTTCTTAGGGGTTATGAATAACATAACATATTTTTGCAACTTCGGATTCGACTTTAGCTTTGCTTTTAATCCTGACTCTTCCACCTTCTTCGGTTTTGATGCTTCTGATTTTTCCTTCTCTACGGCTTCTACTGCCTTGTAAATCTCATCTACATTATTTTTCCAGGTATGACTCCGTGAAAAGTCCTTCCTGCTTTTTACAAGTTCCGGGGAGTCAGCTGCCAATGCTTTATCTATCAATTCGATATATTCAGTTGCAGACTCGCCTAAATATGTATATTCAGCAAAATACTCCATGGCCTTGGTAGCGCTAGCAACAGTGGGTTTTCCCATAGCCAGATATTCATCGATTTTTCGCGGGTAATTCCCAATGGTTGCATCGTTGATGCGTTGTGGATTGAGGCAAACATCAAATCCCTGGATATATCCTGGCAGTTCTTCCGGCTTTCGCGGGCCGGTGAAAAAAACGTTGGGGAGCTGGTGAAGTCTGCTTTCTTTAAATATGTCATCTTCCGGGCCAACCAAAACCATTGTCCAACCCGGCCTGCTCTCTGCAATCTCTTCCATGAGCTCAACATTTTGTCTTCTGGAACTAAGAAATCCA
>CAZEKJ010000019.1:76426-84077 GCA_964512915.1 uncultured Porphyromonadaceae bacterium | reverse complement strand
TGTTGCCGGCTATGCCCCTCACCACGCCTCACCATCCCTCACCATCCCGCACAACCCATGACAACCCCCCACAATAACTCGCAATTCCTCACAGCACCTCACCATCCCTCACCATCCCTCACAACCCCGCACCTACTTCCGTATTGTCCACCCCGTTTTCAGCCCGAACACGAACCAGGCCAGCAGCAGGGTTCCGGTAGCAAAGATCGTATCGCCGAAAACCCGCATCCAACGGAAGGTTGAAATGAGGGGTGTATCCAGGAATTCCGCAGACCGGGCATACCACAGGCCATGCTTTACGCTGGCGATGGTCTGGGCAAGGCCCACTGGGAGAACGCTGATCAAAACCATGGCAGCCAATCCGATGTTAATGAGCCAGAAAGCCCATTTCAGGGGGCCCTCCTTCCACACCACTCCGAGGTTCATCTCCCGGAGTACAAACAACATCAGGCCGATGCCAAGCATTCCGTACACCCCGAACAGGGCGGTATGTCCGTGGACCGGCGTGGTATTCAACCCCTGCATATAGTAAAGTGCGATGGGAGGATTGATCAGGAATCCGAATATCCCGGCACCGACCAGGTTCCAGAAAGCCACAGCGATGAAGAAATAGATCGGCCATTTGTAGATTTTTACCCAATCGGAAGAGCGGCTTAGCCTGAGGTTACCCCATGCTTCGAAGCCCACGAAAACCAGCGGAACCACCTCAAGGGCAGAGAATGTGGCCCCCAGGGCAAGTACCGAGATCGGGGTTCCTGTGAAATAGAGATGATGGAAGGTTCCCAAAATTCCGCCGGAAAGGAAGATGACGGTGGAAAGCAGCACCGAGATGGTTGCCGTTTTTATTTGCACCAGCTGCATTCTTACGAACAAAAAGCCGATCACTACCGTGGCAAATACTTCAAAAAATCCTTCCACCCAAAGATGAACTACCCACCAGCGCCAATATTCGGCCATGGCCAGGTTGGTTTGCCGACCCCACATGAGGCCTGCTCCGTAGAAGGCAGCGATGGCTACGCTGGCGATTACGAACATCGTGACCAGACTGCGGCTTTCCGATTTTTGTTTCAATGCCGGCCAAAGTGATCGCCCCATCAGGAATAACCAGATGAACAGTCCGATGAACAGGAATATCTGCCAGAAACGGCCCAGGTCGACATATTCATAACCCTGGTGGCCGAACCAGAAATTCTCGATCAGTCCGAGTTTCTGCATGATCCCCATAAACTGGCCGGCCAGGGATCCCACAACGATAACCAGCAGGGCCCCGAATAACAGGTTTACACCAAGTTTTTGATATTTAGGCTCATGGCCCGATATTACCGGGGCATAATAGAGCCCTGTGGCGAGCCAGGATGTGGCGATCCAGAAGATGGCCAGCTGGATATGCCAGGTGCGCGACAGGGAGTAGGGCAGGAACTCCGCCAGCGGAATGCCATAGAACGCCTGCCCTTCCACCCCGTAATGGGCCGTGATCACACCCATGAGGATCTGCACAAGGATCAGGGCGGTAACCACCCAGAAATACTTGAGGGTCGCTTTCATAGAAGGTGTCACCTTCGTGCCGATCATCGGATTTGTTGACGGCACTTTATCTCCTCCATGGGTCTGATTTGCGGCATAGTACCATGCGAGAAGGCCGATTCCGGCGAGGAGGATGATGACGCTGAACCCGGTCCAGAAAACCAGCGAACCCGGCGGCTCATTGCCAACCAGTTTTTCCGGCGGCCAGTTGTTGGAATACGTTATCTCCTGATCCGGACGATTCGTGGTGGTGGCCCAGGTTGCCCAAAAGAAGAAAGTGTTAAGCAACTTCATCCTCTCCGGATCCCGGATGGTGTTGTCCATCATCGCATAGGCCTCGCGCAGGCTTGCCTGTTCCGGCGAATTCATGAACAAACCACTGTAATGCTGGCTGTTGGATTGAAAAGCCCTGGCCCGCATGTCGGAAACAACCAGCGTTTTGGTGGCGGGATCAAAGGTGTTTTTACGCATCTCTTCCTTCAGACGGGCCGTAAGCGCCGCTTGTGGCTCTACGCCCAGTGCATCAAAATCGGAATTGTACCCCTCCCGGGCCCAGGTATTCAGGATGAATGTCGCCTCCCGGTGAAGCCAGTCGGCTGTCCAGTCGGGCGCCTGATAGGAGCCGTGCCCCCAAACCGTACCCAGTTCTTGTCCGCCGGTTGATTGCCATACATTCTGGCCGTCGCGGATCTCCTGGCCGGTAAAGAGCACCTGCCCCGAGGCGGTAACAACCTTTTCAGGAATCGGCGGCGCCTGACGGTATATCTCGCGGCCGAAGAACAGGAGAACCCCGAAGGAGAGGATCATCACTGCTGTAAAGCTGATCCAAAGCGTGCGTGTTTTCATATCAGAATTAATGAGGTTTTGGTAGGGCAATAATACTGGTTTTTTAATTAAATACAAAAAGGTCTTTAAATCTTATTAAAGAAATAAAGATAAAATCCTCTTATATTTAAAACCGGATAAGCAAACCATCAGATATGTGGTCAAAAACAACCGAATACGCCATCAGGGCATTGATTTACATCGCATTAAGCAATAAGGAAAGCCGCCGGCCGGGCTTCCGTGAAGTTGCGGAGGGAATCGATGCACCGGTCCAGTTCACCGCGAAAATACTGCAGACACTGGTCAGGAACGGACTTTTATCATCGATCCGGGGTAAGGGAGGCGGGTTCTTTTTCGGCCGCAACGCGGAAGACCTCAAGCTATCAGATGTAATAACTGCCTTCGAAGGGAAGGACTACTTCATTGGCTGCGCCCTTGGCCTGAGGGAATGCGACGCCACCCATCCCTGTCCGCTGCATGATGAATTTGTGGAAATCCGGACAAACCTGGAAGTCATGGCAAAACGGGAAACCGTTCAGGGGCTGGCGCTGAAGATTGAGGGGGGAAGTGCGAAACTGAAGAGGGACAAGAATGAAGGTTGAGATTCGAACGCAAAGTGTTGAAAGTTGAAAATTAGATCCAGGTAGAGACGCATCACTATGCGTCTCTCATCACTATGTGTCTCTCGTCATTATGCATCTTTACGACGCCCTGAATCTGAAATCTCAACATTCAACACTCTGCGTTCGAATCTCCTCACTCAACCTTTAACCCTCTTAACAAAAAGCTCTCAGCTGTGCGATTTCATGAGCCCATATCTCCTCGTCGGGCGTTTCCAGTATCAGGGGCATGCCATCAAACCGCGGATCCTGCATGATTCGTTGAAAAAGATCAATTCCGAGGGTGCCTTTATCGAGGCTTTCGTGCCGGTCGACACGTGATCCGAACTCCTTCTTGGAGTCGTTGATGTGCATGCCTTTCAGGTAGTTAAATCCGATGACCGATTCGAATTTTGCGAAGGTCTCAGTAAAACCCTGTTCTGTTTTCAGGTCATAGCCGGCTGAGTAGGAGTGAGCGGTGTCGATGCAGACCCCGATGCGCGACTGGTCCTCTACGCGGTCAATAATATATCTCAGATGTTCAAATGAGTACCCGACATTACTTCCCTGTCCGGCGGTGATTTCCAGAACTGCTGTCACCCCTTTCGTTTTACCCAGCGTGATATTTACCGATTCTGCAATGGTTTTCAGGCAATCTTCCTCGGATACTTTCTGCAGGTGACTTCCCGGATGAAAATTGATCCGGTCGAGCCCCAATGCCTCCGCCCGCTGGACCTCATCCAGGAAAGCCGCCCGGGATTTCTCCAGCATCTCCGGATCAGGGCTCCCTATATTGATCAGGTAGCCGTCGTGTGGCAAAATCTGCGATGGGGCAAATCCATAGATTTCGCAGTTCTTCTTAAAGGCATCAATGGTAGCCGGGGTATAGGGTTTGGCCACCCACTGCCGCTGGTTTTTCAGAAACAATGCAAATGCATTTGCCCCGATTTTATGCGCATTGAGCGGGGCGTTCTCAACGCCTCCTTCGGTACTGACGTGGGCTCCGATGAATTTCATTTCAATATTCTGTTAGACCTGTCAGGTTTATAATCCTGACAGGTAGGTATATAATTACAATTGAACTCTTCTATTGTTAAGCATTTTTGCTGTTTAAGTCAGATTGATTTTGCTTTTTGAATGGTATTATTTCTAAAAATATCATGATTAGATCAGTTATACAAATGATAATCAATAAGTTCATGCGAAGACCTGTCAATTAAATAATAAAAACCTGTCAGGTCAGCGGATTAATTTACAACTCAATGCTCGTAACGAATTGATATCAAATTAGATGGGCTTTATCTAAAAGGACTAGCATTTGCAGTTGGCAAGTCTTTGCTTTCTAATTAACAGTTATTAAGCAAATTATAATAACATGAGATACCTGTCAGGTTTATAAACCTGACAGGTCTACTAGAATGATTCCTCGGCCGTAGGTTCCAAGGACTAGTTCATTTTGCATCAGGGCGATTTTTATATCATCGACGGCCACTGGAAGAAGTTGTGGTATGGGGTTCCAGGTTTTGCCGCCGTCTTTGCTGGTCAGCAGGCCGTTATGGACTCCGCAGAAGAGAATATCAGGGTTAAGGGGATGCTCGGCAAAACCTCTCACCACGGCCTCAATGGGCATGGCGGAGGTCAGGGGAATCCAGGTTTGCCCGAAATCCGTGCTTTTAAACAGGTAGGGTTTCAGGTCGTTGGCCTCGTAATAGCGTGCACAGGCGGCATAGACCGTCCCGATGTCGTGGACCGAGCAGATCAGCCGTGTCCAGAACCGGTCGGCAGGCATCGGCAGCTTTTCTGAGAGGTTAAGCCAGGTTAATCCGCCATCTTTCGTCATCTGGAGGTTGCCATCATCGGTCCCCACATAGATCACCCCGGGTTTCAGGGGAGATTCAGCCAGGGCCGTTGCGGAGGCATAGGGCTTCAGCACCGGCTTCATCCCCTGGATGGTTCTGGATTTCACATCCTCATTACGCGAGAGGTCGGGACTGATCTCGCTCCAACTTCCGCCAAGGTCGTCACTTTTCATCAGCTTGTTTCCTGCCAGGTAAATCGGGTGGGGAGGATGTGTTGAAACGATATAGGGTGCATTCCAGTTGAACCGGTAGGGGTTGTTCTTATCCTTGCTCCGGGGCTGGATATACTCCGATTTATCGGTCCGGTGGTCATATTTGACGAGACCTCCGTACTGCGACTCGCCGTAGGCAATGTTGGCATCGGTGGGATCTACTGCGGCCCAAAATCCGTCGCCCCCGCTGATGTTCTTGATCAGCGAGTCGCCCGCTGGCTTTCCTCCGATCCTGGAAGGCCCTCCCCAAACGCCGTTGTCCTGCAACCCGCCATACACCCAGTATGGATCCTGTTGGTCAATGGCAATGGCGTAGTACTGACCGATATACATATTGTTATGGAACTTCCAGGCCTTGCCGGCATCCGCCGTGCTGTAAAAGCCACCGTCGTTGCCAAGGAGCCTGATATCCGGATTCTTCGGATCGATCCAGAGAATATGGTGGTCAACGTGAACATCCCGCATCCTCACGGTTGCAAAGGTTTTTCCCCCGTCCTTTGATTCCTGCACCATCGTACCCATCACAAAAACATTATTTTCATCGGTTGGATTCACATAAATTCTTCCATACCAGTACGATGTGGAAATCTTGCTGCTTGTGAGCTTCCAGGTGACTCCCATGTTGTCCGACCGGTAGAGTCCGCCGGCTTTCGATTCCACACAGGCATACACCACCTTCGGGTTCGACGGAGCAAAGGCAAGAGCAGTACGACCCAAAGTATCCGAGGAAAATCCCTCCGTCACCTTTTGCCAGGTTTCTCCGTCATCGGCCGACCGGTACAGCCCGCTCCACGGTCCGCGCTGCAGGTGAGCCCAGGCGCTTCGGTACTGGTGCCACGAGGAGGCCAGCAGGGTTTTGCCATCCGGAAAGCTTACCAGATCGCCCATCCCGGTGAAGTCATTCAGATATAATACTTTCTGCCAGCTCTTACCGCCGTCCTTTGTCCGGTAGATGCCCCGCTCCTCATTGTTCCCCCATCGAGCTCCAGTTGCCGCAACGTGCACAATATCAGGGTTTAATGTATTGATCTGAATCTTGGCAATGTGCCGGGTCAGTTTCAATCCCATGCACTGCCAGGTTTTCCCGCCATCGATGGATTTATAAACCCCGTCGCCGACGGATGCGGCGCTCTGCTCACCCGAAGCCTCGCCGGTTCCCACCCAGATAATATCGGGATTGGTCTCACAGACAGCGATATCCCCAACAGCCAGGCTGCCCCCGGCCCGGTCAAAAATCGGGCTCCAGCTTTTTCCCCAGTCAGACGACCGAAAGACCCCGCCCGTGGATCCGCTGGTGTAAATATTCCGGTTTGCATCCACCTCGATATCGGAAATCCGGCCGCCTGCGAAGCCTGTGCGGGCGAAGGCCCAGGGCTCCTGGGCACCCAGGAGGATTGGGATCGATAAAACAACGGCCAGGCTTAGAGATCTTGGCAGAAGTGACCAGTGACCAGTGACCAGTGACCGGTTTAGTGTCAAAGGCGACAAGTGGTTGGTGGCAGGAAAAGAGTAATGTGGTTTCATGACTGGTTTTAATTACCGATAAAAATGGGGATTTATTTTGATGGTTTTTATTATTATGAGTGACCTTTCACAATTAATCATTCAATACCTTTAGGAATATTAAAAAGCACAATATGAATGCAGAATTTTCCAACCTCCATACATCACCGGTCACTGGTCACTGGTCACTGGTCACTATCCTCCGGTCTCTTCTTCTCCTGCCCCTCCTCAGTACCCTCACCCTGCACGCCCAGCCGAAGTACGAACCCAACTGGCCTTCCCTCGACTCCCGCCCAACCCCGCAATGGTTCGGCGATGCCAAGTTCGGCATCTTCGTGTGCTGGGGCCTCTATTCGGTGCCGGCCTGGAGCCCGAAGGGGCAATATGCCGAGTGGTATATGTACTGGATGAAGCAAAAATCGTTCGATGGGCAGGTGTACGATTTTCATCAGAAAAAGTTTGGAAACAACGTGGAATTCAAGGATTTTGCCCCGATGTTCAAGGCTGAGCTCTGGAATCCTGATGAATGGGCCAACCTGTTCCGGCGTGCCGGAGCAAAATATATCGTGTTCACCACCAAGCATCACTCCGGATATACGCTGTGGCCCAGCGCGGAGGCTGAGAAAGCCTGGGGTGAGAACTACAATCCGGTGAAGGTGGGCCCGAAGCGCGACCTGGTTGGCGAACTCACCACGGCCGTCAGGAAACAGGGGATCCGCATGGGACTCTATTACTCCTTGTACGAATGGTATCATCCCTGGTATCTGAATGATTTTCATGTATTTGTGGCGGATCATTTTCATCCGCAGTTCAAGGATCTCGTAACCCGGTATGAACCCGATATTGTGTGGGCCGACGGTGAGTGGGAGCAACCCTCCAAAGAATGGCGGTCGCCTGAGCTGCTGGCCTGGCTGTTCAATGAGACAAAGAACAAGGAGGTGGTGATTAACGACCGCTGGGGCAACGACTCACGGCACAAGCACGGCGGGTTTTACACCACCGAATATGGCAGCGGGCTCGATAATGATGCGCATCCCTGGGAAGAGAGCCGCGGTATGGGCTATTCCTATGGGTACAACCGGGCGGAAAACTTTGATGATTACCGGTCGTCCAAAGAGCTGATCCTGAT
>CAZEKJ010000019.1:66044-76416 GCA_964512915.1 uncultured Porphyromonadaceae bacterium | reverse complement strand
GCCGTCCCGCCGCCGCGGTTTCTTCATCCCTTGCAGGGAGTGCCGACCGGTTGGTGGGTGTTTCGGGGATATGGGAAAAGCCGTTATAAATCCATGTTCACCGGGAATGAGGCGGAATCCACGGGGGTGGATATCGTGAGCCGGGGCGGCAACCTATGCCTGGATATCGGACCCAATGCCGACGGACAGATCCCTGTGATCATGCAGGAACGGCTGGTTCAGATAGGCAACTGGCTAGCTATCAACGGAGAAGCCATCTACGGAACCCACATGTGCGAAACCCCGGTGCAGTGGTCGGCCGGCACCAAACCCGAGATCAAGCGGGGCGAATTCATGCTGGCCTATAATATCCTCAACGAAACCATAGAACCCGCCCCCGGGCAGGCGGTGAAGGAGGTGTTCTTTACCCGGAAGGGAAATGCGGTTTATGCGATCACGCCGAAATGGCCGGGGAAGGATTTGCGATTGACGAATTACGATTTACGATTTGGGTACAAGGTATCGGGTGCGGGGTCTAAGGAAGAGAGCCAGGGCGAAAAAGCAGTGCGAGTCACGCGTCACGCATCACGCGTCACGTTCCTCCAGACCGGCGAATCCCTGAAGTTCAGGTATGACGGCAAGGACCTGGTCATCACCATGCCTCCCTATAAGCCCGATGCACGGTGGGAAACCGCCGCATACGCCTTTAAGGTGGAAGGTGAAGGGGGGAAGTGAGAAGAGTGAATTTACTCATTCAACACTTTTTCAAATATTGCGTCTATAATCTGTTATTTTCGCTCTTCATTGCGCGTCTAAATCGTCAATTGTAAATCGTAATTCGTAAATCTTCTATCATGAAATCTTTATTTCTTTTTCTTGTCTCTTTCTTCTTTCTTCTTTCTTCTTCCTCCGCAAGCCCTTATGCCCCTATGCCCGTAAGCCCCGCCCCGGGCGATGCATATTTTTTGTCATTTCCTGCATTGTCACCCGACGGGAAAACGGTTGTTTTCAGCTTCGAGGGCGACCTCTGGAAGGCCGATATGGCAAGCGGCCAGGCTATGCGGCTCACGGCCATGCTCGGGTATGAAACGAACGCCCGGATATCTCCCGATGGGAAGTGGATTGCATTCTCGGGAAGGCAGCTGGGGAATTCCGATATCTATATTATTCCGATTGAGGGCGGTGATGTCAGGCAGATTACATTCCATTCAGCCGGCGATGATGTAGAGAACTGGAGCTGGGATTCGAAGTGGATATATTTCAATACCGGCCGCACCAACGGAAGCACCTGGCGCGTGCCGGCAGCCGGCGGAAACCCGGAGCCGATTGTCACCCAGTACTTCAACCGGATTCATAATGTGGTTGAACATCCGAAAACGGGCGAGTTGTTTTTTAACGACACCTGGGAAAGCTCGAGCATGGCCCACCGCAAAGGGTACAAAGGCGAGTACAACCCGGAGATCCAATCGTGGAACCCGAAAACGAATGAACACAAAAAGTATACGGAATACCTGGGGAAAGACATGTGGGCCACCATCGACCGCGAGGGTACCCTCTACTTTGTATCGGATCAGAAAAACGGACAATACAACCTGTGCAAACTGGACAATGGCAAAACCCGGTTCCTGACCAATTTTGAAACCTCCATCAAGAGGCCGTTTGTCAGCGCTGATGGTTCCAAAGTGATTTTTGAAAAGGATTACCAACTGTATGTATATGACCCTAAATCCGATAAAAGCTCGAAGCTGAATATCGGAATAGTGCGTAACAACCTGCTTCCCAAAGAATTGAGTTATAATATTACCGGGACAATATCGGACTTTGATGTTTCTCCTGACAATAAAAAGATTGCCTTTGTCAGTCGCGGGGACCTCTTTGTGAGTGATATCGAGGGGAAATTTATGCGGAAGATCGAGAGGGCACAAGGGCACGAGGGCACAGGGGCACAGGGGAGGTCCGGGGTAGAGACGCATTATGATGCGTCTTTACGTTTCGAACGGGTCATGTCTGTGAAATGGCTGTCAGACAACAAAACCCTTTTATTCAACCAAACCTGGAACGGGTACCTGAACTGGTTTACGATTTCGGCTGACGGGAAAGGTGAGATGAAGCAGCTTACGAAAGATCTCCGCAACAACCGGGATATCGAGTTTAATGAGAAGCGCACCGAAGCGGCCTATATCAGCGGCCGCGATGAGCTCAGGCTTATGGATCTGAAAACGCTTGAAAGCAAAACCATTGTGACGGATGAATTCTGGGGATTCCAGAACGGAGCGCCGGGATTCTCGCCCGACGGAAGCTATGTGCTGTATACCGCCAAACGGAATTTTGAGGATGACATCTTTGTTTACAACCTGAAATCTAAGGAGATAACGAATCTGACCGGAACGGGCGTCGCCGAAAACGGTCCGGTGTGGAGTGCCGACGGGAAGTATATCTATTTCTCCACCAACAGGCTTAAGCCATCGTATCCCAGCGGAGGCGGGGATAACCACGTTTACCGAATGGCCCTGGATAAGTTTGATCCCCCATACAGAATGGACGAGTTCGACAAGTTGTTCAAAAAGGATTCGGCCGGCGCCAAGAAAGACACAACGCTGAATATCAGTATAAACACAGACAGGATCTGGGATCGGTTTGAATTGATCAGCCCGGCTTTCGGAACCCAGGGTGGCGCTTATCTGATCCAAAAAGGGGAAAAAGTAACGGTTCTCTTCATGTCGAACCACGACAAAGGCGCCATGGCCCTGTGGAAAACCACGCTGGCTCCCTTTGAGGCTGCGAAAACCGAGAAGATTGAGGGTCTGCCGGCTCCGGGCGGTATCGTGAAAGCCGGGGACAAATACTATGCATTATCGGGCGGCGCGGTTTACAAGCTGAATGTCGACGCCAACAAAGGTGAAAAAATTGAGATGACCCACAGCTTTACCCGCAATATGCAGGCTGAGTTTATCCAGATGTTTGACGAAACCTGGGCCAACCTCGAGGAGAACTTTTATCACGAGGACCTGCACGGGGTCGACTGGAAGGGGTTCCGGAAACAATATGCCGCATATCTGAGCTTCCTCAATAACCGCAATGATTTCCGGATACTCATGACTGATATGCTGGGGGAAATGAACTCGTCGCACATGGGATTCACCACCACGGGTTCTGAGGAGGCTTCCCGCCTGAGTTACACCACGCTGGAGCCGGGTATTGAATGGGATCAGGCCAATCCGCTGAAAGTGGGCCGCGTATTCCCCCGCAGCGTTTCCGACCGGAAAGGCATTGATATCCAGCCGGGTGACCTGTTGGTTGCTGTGGATCAGCAGCGCATCAGCGGGTCGTTGCCCCGGGAGTACTATTTCTACCGGCCGGCCATGACTCAGGAGCTCGTGCTCACCTTCAGCCGCGACGGCAAGGAGTTGGACGTCAAGGTTCATCCCACCGGGGCCGGAGCCATCGGCGGCTACTTGTATGAGGAGTGGATCGACGGCAATCGGAATAGGGTTAATAAGCTCAGCAACAATAAAATAGCCTATGTCCATATGAAAAATATGGGCGGTGGTGAACTGGAGACTTTTATCATGACCCTTACCCGGGAGCTGGAAGGAAAGAAAGGGCTGATCCTCGACCTGCGATACAATACGGGCGGCAATGTTCATGATGATGTTCTGAGGTTCCTGCAGCAGAAAACCTACCTGAAATGGAAATCGAGGGGCGGCAAACTGGCAAACCAGTCGAACTTCAGTCCATCGGATTTCCCGATTGTGCTGCTTATCAACGAACAGTCGCTCAGCGATGCTGAGATGACCTCGGCCGGATTCAAGCAGCTTGGCCTGGGCAAGGTCATTGGTACCGAATCCTACCGCTGGATCATATTCACCTCCGGAAAGGGGCTGGTCGACGGATCATTCTACCGCCTTCCCGGCTGGGGCTGCTACACGCTCGACGGCCAGAACCTGGAAAAAGAGGGAGTGAAGCCCGATATTTATGTGAAGCAGACCTTTCTTGATCGCATCCAGGGGAAAGACCCGCAGATTGAGAGGGCGGTTGCTGAAATATTGAGGTGATTTACGATTTACGATTTACGATTTGGGGTATCGGGTATCAGGTATCGGGTATCGGGCGCATTGATGTCATCCCGGTGAAAGCCGGGATCCCCTGATTTGGAATTCCGACAATTTAATTCCTCTTATTTTTTCCATTCTGATACTGAAACCGCGTCTATATAGCAAAATGATCTTGCTATATGGATGCACGCAAAGATTACATCGATTTCATCGGAACGGTTAAGGACCGGATTCGCAATGCCCAGTATGCTGCACTGCAATCAGTCAATAAGGAGCTGGTTGGGCTTTATTGGGATATCGGAAAGATGATCAGTGAGAAACAGAATGAATTAGGCTGGGGAAAGTCAGTTGTTGAAAATATTTCGGGTGATCTGAAAAAAGAATTCCCACTCGTTAATGGATTCTCATCCACAAATCTTTGGTACATGGTTCGCTTTTATGCTGAATATAAGGATGATATAATTCTTCAACCACTGGTTGAAGAAATTGCCTGGGCGCATAATCTTTTAATTCTCATCAAGTGCAGAAATAAAGCAGAGCGTCAATTTTATATTCAATCCGTCAAGAATTTCGGCTGGTCGAAAAGAATTCTTGACCACCAGATCGATAACAAAACCTATGAAAAGTATCTCCTCAACCAAACCAATTACGATCAGCTCTCTCCGGAAAAGTTTCAGAGCCAAAGAACCTTGGCCATCAAGGACCATTATACTTTCGATTTTCTCGAATTGTCAGAGAAACATAGTGAAAGAGAATTGGAAGAGTCTCTGATCAGGAATATCAGGCAATTTCTTTTGGAGTTGGGCGGTGATTTCGCATTCCTTGGTAGTCAGCACCGGATTACTCTGGGCGATGAAGAATTCTTCATTGAACTTTTACTATTCCACCGAGGCCTGCAATGCCTGGTTGCCATTGAGTTAAAAGCTGGCATTTTCAAGCCAGAATACAAAGGGAAAATGGAATTCTACCTCAATGTCCTCAACGATTTTTATCGAAAGCCCCATGAAAACGAAGCCATCGGAATAATTATCTGTCGAAGCAAAAACCGGATGGTTGTTGAATACTCACTCAAAAAATCCGGATCCCCGATCGGTATCGCCAGCTACAGTACCAGCGCTCATTTGCCCGAGATTTATGAAAAGGCGCTCCCCACAATTGAACAGATCGAAAGGGGGTTGGGGCGGTGGATGGGTGGCCTGTAGGGACGGATACATCCGTCCAATGAAGGAACAATTGAGAGATTCGAGCGCAGAGTGTTGAATGTTGAAAATCAGATTCAAGGATCGCCAAACCTAATTGAATCTCAATTTCAGCATTCAACACTCTGTGCTCGAATCTCAACTTTAGTCCCTCTGCATCCCCCGAATCCCCCACCTTCCACCGCAGGGATGTTTTTTCAGGCAGTAACCAATGGTCAACGCCTGGTTGGATCGGAGTCTTTGATGCAGCGGACGTAAGAATACTGGCTTTCACTGCCATAATATGTTTTATCCACGGAATTGCGTATCCAACTTAATTGAATCATCCAAGTCAAAGGATCACTGACGATTGACGAACTCCAAAATGAGGAAATATTTCCCTGCCATCCGAAATTGTCATAATCCCCCCATCCACCAGGCAGAGCATTAAACCCGTACGAATTATCGCCATTCCCAAAGCCAG
Organism: uncultured Porphyromonadaceae bacterium; assembly: GCA_964512915.1. Classification (GTDB taxonomy): domain Bacteria; phylum Bacteroidota; class Bacteroidia; order Bacteroidales; family UBA12481; genus UBA12481. The sequence goes on along the minus strand of CAZEKJ010000019.1, from coordinate 70,720 downwards.
GGGCATTTTTTGCATGATTATTCCAACCAGAGACGGATTTTAATTTATATCCAACTGAAACAGTATCTGCAGGATTATTTTTATCCCTGCTGGCAGAAATATAATTAAACAGGGTGTCCCACTCTTCAATGGTTGGAAGGTGCCAACCCTCGGGGCAAACTTTTTTAGCTGAATTGGAATCGTACAGCCTTCCATAAATATCACAATTAGACGGAAGAAAGTTCTGGCAGAATGAACTATTCCCATCTCGATATGTAAAATTTAAATTCTGGGCCATCCAAATTTGGCTACCAATGTTCACGAATTTATATGCCTTGCTGTCACGTTTGTCCACAAAAGACCCATCAACTTTGGATTCAGCATGATTGAGGATGGTGAATTCCCCAGATAACTTATATTCCTTGCCAATGAAGGTTTTGGCAACAATTTGCAATTCGTATTTACCATCAGCAAATTCCCTTGTGTCCCAACCAATTGAATAACTTTTAAATTGACCCGCAAAAGAATGACCGATAGGCGTAGTATCCTTGTTTTGGATAACGTTAAAGTCAACCCTTTCAATTTGATCACCGTTACGAATAAAGAAATCGATTGATTCAAGATCCCGTAATACCTTTCCCATGGAATTTGGGGAGAACTTCATGGAAGGGGCAATCTCCTTATCAAACTCAACCAGTTCATTTTTGACACAACGGACCGACATCCCATCTTCGGGAAGGCCAACTCCCACAATAATTTTTTCCGTTAGTTGATCAAGATTTCTAAACCAAATATCTTTAGTTGTGGCTTTTGTTGAACTCCAAAAATAGGCTCCACCTCCCTGATCGTAATAGAAATCTCTTGAAGGTCTTCTAACCCTTGTCCCTCCTGGCACAGCTCCGAAGTTGGTTGAGTTGATAATCCAGGTGTAGTGCCACTTTTTTTGATCAACCAACTTTTGAAAAATCCATTGATCAGAGTAATTCTGTCGATCAGCATAGCCATTAGGATCGTTTCTTCCAACGAAATTGTCCAGATCTGTCCATTCAATATGACTGGGCAAATGCCAACCGTCAGGGCAAGCATTTTTTGCTATCTCCCAATCATATAGACATCCATAAGTGTTATAATTTTCCGTAAGCTTTGCTTCATAGATACTGCTGCCATCATATTCATAAACCCAGATTCCACCCTGCTCTTTTAGTGGACTTACTTTTGGCATAAAAGCGAGGTTCTTTGCCATCCAGTAGTTTTTCCCAATTGCAACAAATGGGTATTGATTACCATCACGTTGATCAGTAAAATACTTAATTCCTTCTGTTTTAGTCAGCTTTGCTTTTGCCAGAAGAACCAAATTCTGTTCATCTGGAAAGTTCTCGACCACGGAAATAAAGTATTCCTGTGCCTTGGCCTGACCGAGTTTTTCGGAGCAAAGTCCGAGCCGGTAGGTGGCTTGTGCGCAGGTTTTTTTGTCCTGGGAAAAGTCCTTTACCACCTGCTGATAGATCAGGCTGGCTTTGTTGAAGTCGGCATTGATGTTTTCTTCATAGAGTGCTTTCGACATGAGGTCGACGGCCTTGGTTTCCTGTGCGGAAAGTTGGAGGCTTCCGGCGAGGAGCATCAGGAAAATGAATGATAGTGTTACGTTTTTCATGGTCGGTTCATTTTATCATCAAAGCTATGCCGGACTGTTGTGAAGGGGCTCAAGAGGGCGTCAACTTATGTGACGGAAGGGTCAAGATTCTTCAAGGATCAGTTTGTAACCGAGGCTCCGGATGCTTTGGATGGAATTGCCCGGCCAGGCGGCCGTGCAGATTTTCTTGCGCAGGTTGCCCATGTGTGTGTCGATGGTCCGGGGCGATACCAGTACATCGGGACCCCAGACAGAATCGAGGATCTCCTCGCGGGTCACAATCTCACCGGCGTTCTCCATCAGGATATGAATGATATCCAGTTCCAGGGCCGTCATCGTCAGGATCTCACCGCCCAGGCTGCATTGGTGCCTTGCGGGATCCAGACACAGGGGACCCCTGACCAGAACGGGCTTGAGGTCGCGCTTTACCACAGGTGCCGTGCGCCGTAAAACGGCCTTAACCCGCGATCTCAATTCCTGCGGGTTATAGGGTTTGGTTACATAATCATCGGCCCCGAGCTCCAGCCCGATCACCTTGTCGTAATCCTGACTTTTGGCTGTCAGCATGATTATCGGCGTCAGAACGTCGTGGCGCCTGAGCTCCCGGCAAATATCGAGCCCGTCAACACCACCGGGAAGCATCAGGTCGAGCAGGATGATGTCGTAGCTTCCGGTCAGCCCCATTTTTAAGCCCTCCGGTCCGGTTTGTGCCGCCTCGATCCGGTAACCTTCAAAGGTGAAATCATCCACAATGGCCATCCGGATAGCCGGATCATCCTCAACGAGTAATATTTTCTTCATGATCCTTCCTCGGTTTTACGGGTAAACGAAAACAAAAGCGACTCCCCTGGCCCGGGCTGCTGTCAACCGTTATGGAGCCGTCATGGTCCTGCACAATTCTCTTTACAATAGTCAGCCCGATGCCGCTCCCCTTGATCCCCCGGGTGAGGTTCTCCTCGCACCGGAAGAATCGGTCAAACACCTTATCCTGATCTTTTTTGGCGATTCCAATCCCCCAATCGCTTACGGTGGTCTTGATTTCGTTGTGGTCCACCGTAACGGAAACCTCAATCTGCTTGGAATCCCCGGAGTATTTAACCGCGTTGTCGATCAGATTAAAAAGCACTTGTTGAATGGCATCCGGATCGATCCAAAGCATCGGGAGCTGATCTTCCCACTGCCGTATAATCCTGATTTGCCGCAGCCGGGCATGATCCTCGGTCTGGTCGATCCACTGACTGAGGAGTTCAGCATAATCGGCCTGCTGGAACCGGTACTTTTTCCGGTTCTCCTCCAGCCGGGAGAAATCGAGAATGTTTTCCACCAGATAGCTGAGATGCTCAGTCTGCTCGATCATGGTGGCGTAATATTTCTGTTTCTGCTCAGCCGTCTTTACCCGGTTGAGGTACAGGAGGTCCATCAGGTGACGGATCGAGGTGAGCGGACTCTTCAGCTCGTGGGAGACGTTGGCGATAAAATCGGTTTTGAGGCGGTTGAGTTTGAGCTCCTGGTTCAGGGTGTTCATGGTAAAAACCAGGCCCAGTGCCATAATGAGCGCAATGAAAATAAAGATAAGCAGGTAGGTGCCATTTCCTTTTGAGAGCCATTCATCGGGCCAGCCCATTTCGTTCTCCTTGATATGCAGGCTCCAGCCGGGGAATTCGGATGGAAGGCTGAAATTGACGAATTCATTCTTATCGGAACGGATAGACGAAACGATGGTTTTTCCGGCCGGGTCCTGCAGGCTCCAGCTGAGATCGCCTGCGGGATCTGCTTTTTCCAGGATTCCATCGGTTGCCATCCTCGCCAGGGTACCCATCTCCAGGACCATCCCGTAACGATCGCCTCCGGATGATTCAGCCGTCAGAAAAAGATATGACTGATTCTCATACAAAAATGGGAACCGGTGCAGGCCGGTGGTGATTGTCTGCCGGTCACCCCTCTCGAGAAAAAGGGGACTTTTTTCAAGAATTAGCCTGATAAAGAAATCGGTATACGCCTGCCTTTCTGATAAAACGCCACGCAGGGAATCGGCCATAGGGTCACCTCCACGGTAGATGGTTTCCAATTGTTCTTTGAAAAACCTGTATTGAGCAGATTCATAAATAGTTGGCGGGTTAAGCAGGGTTTGAAACAGGATATTGACCACCTGGCTGACGGAATCTTCCTTTCCGAGCTCCCTGAAATTTCTAGCCTTCTCGGTGAGGGCAATGAGTTTGACCGGGATCTTGCCATTGATCATGTCAGAGGGGAAGCGGGTTTCAATCCGTGACCATTCATCGATTGCCTGCCGGGGCTGGTTCATTTTCTTGCTGATCCGGGCGGCGGCCAGCCGGGCGTTGATTTCCTCATCGGGATTTGCCGTTTTCCGGGCAATGGCCATAAAGAGCATCCGGGATCTTTCCAGGTCACGCCCTGCGCTCTCCAATCCCGATGCTTCCCTGAATTCAGCAGAAAAGACGCCGATCCCCGGAACCCCCGGATTCAGGCTGTCGGGGATATAGAGCAGATCATGGTGCAGCAGTTCCGGGTCATCCTGATGCGCCTGGTGGAAGGCCAGCCTGACAAATTCCGGAAAGGCAGGTACCGTATCCTCCTTCAAGCCAGGCGTCAGGTCGTCCATACGGGCAACCAGGATTGAATCCATGGCCTGGCAGAAGAAATCGAAGGTGCCCTGGAGGCGGATCCGGCTCTCTTTTTCACGACGGGCCCCATCGTTCTGGATGCCGCGCCAGGCCAATGCACCCAGCAGTATGCCCGGCAGGAGAACGGCCATGGCATACATAAGGATGATCCTCCTGCGTTTCGATTCAGGGTACCTGGGTTTCAACAAAGAAAAGTAACAGAAATCAGGTTAAATATGCGGATTGATTTTACCTTTTGTGTCAAGGAAAACTGGGGAAATGTCAGGGGATTGTGAAAACTGTGACCCGTGACGCGTGACGCGTGACGCGTGACCAGTGATGCGTGATGCAAAAACTTGAATCTCCCACTTCGGAATTCGGAATTCTCAATTCGAATCTCTCAATTTCAACTTCATCCTTAAAAAATCATCTTATATCCA
>CAZEKJ010000019.1:34230-66034 GCA_964512915.1 uncultured Porphyromonadaceae bacterium | reverse complement strand
ATCTCTCAACTCTCAACTCTTAATCCTAATTTCCACTTCAACCTCCAACAGCCCCCCGTCGGCGGGGTATTCCCGCACCTCGATGGTAATCTCCTGGCCGGTCCGGTCCATATAGGCTTCCAGCAAGCCATAGGCAAGTTCGTGACCGTGGACGGTTTGATGGTCGTGGGCGTTGCCGTTGATTTTGGCCGGTGCGAGGTTGCGTATCGAGATAATGGATGTTTTCTCTTCTGCGGCATCCGGGTTATTGCTGTTTCTTGCCGAAACCTTTATCCATCCGATGCCGTTCAGTTTGCGGATCCCGTGTTTTATAGCGTTCTCCACAAAGCTGACCATCAGGGATTTAGGAAATATCAGATTGTTGAGCATGGGGTCCGTTTCAACTGAGAAGCTGAATCCGCCGTCGGCCCTCATTTTCTCGATTTGAAGGTAATCCTGGATGGTTTCAATCTCCTCTTTCAGGGGAATATCGAGCCTGCCGTTGATAAGCATTTTGTGCAGGAGCCGCGAATAACAGGAGACCAGCTCAAAAGCGCCCTCGGCATCCTTCTCCAGCAGAAAACCCTGTACCGTATTCAGCACATTGAAGGTGAGGTGCGCATTGAACCGCGAGGTAAGGAGCGCACGGGATTCTGTGAGGGTTTCGGACATGGGGATGAAGGATTTACGATTTACGAATTACGATTTACGAATTACGCTTCACGCTTCACGTTTCACGTTTCACGTTTCACGTTTCACGCCCTTAAAGGTACCCCAGCCGCCCCAAAGGCACGTGAAAGAACAGTGGAGTTCTGTTAAGATTGTGTGAAATGTGTGGGTTTTTGTCCATTTCCTGGCTTGGATTGCATCTATATGATAAAAACAACCTGATATGAATGCACCAAATGAATACCTCGATTTCATCGGAACAGTTAAAACCCGCATCCGCAATGCGCAGTATGAAGCTTTAAAGGCTGTAAATAAGGAGCTTGTTGGACTGTATTGGGATATTGGGAGGATGATATATGAAAAGCAACAAGCACTGGGTTGGGGGGAATCAGTTATTGTGAAAATTGCAAACGACCTTCAACTTGAATTTTCTGGACAAAAAGGGTACTCAGCACGGAATCTTCGATCGATGGTTCTGTTTTATTCTGAATATAAGGATGATATAATTTGGCAGACACTGTCTGCCAAATTGAGTTTCTCACATAACATGGCAATAATTTCAAAATGTAAGCAAAAGGAAAATCGTTTATTCTATCTGAATGCAGCCAGTAAATTTGGCTGGTCATTCAGAGTTCTTGACCACCAAATCGATAACAAGACCTACGAAAAGTATCTCCTGGATCAAACCAATTTCGACCAATTACCCGCGGAGAAATTCAAGGATCAATGAATTCTCGCCATTAAGGACCATTACACCTTTGACTTTCTCGAGTTATCAGAAAAGCACAGTGAGCGGGAACTGGAGGAAGGATTAATCCGGAACATGCAGCAATTTCTGGTTGAACTTGGCGGTGATTTTAGTTTTATGGGTAGTCAATATAAGATTCAGGTTGGTGGTCAGGAGTTTTTCATTGATCTTCTATTATTTCACCGTCGTCTGCAATGCCTTATGATCATCGAGCTGAAATCAGGTCCATTCAAGCCTGAATACAAGGGAAAGCTCGAATTCTATCTTAATGTATTGAATGATACGCACCGGCTTCCGCATGAAAATGAGGCTGTTGGGATGATTATTTGTAAATCAAAGGACCGGCCCGATGGTAGAGACGGATAATTATCCGTCTCTACACCGCCCCCGCCAAATGCACGTAGAGACGCATGATTATGCGTCTCTACAACTAACCCGCACTCCTCCTTTTCCTTCAAAAGCCCTTGTCGTCTCCGCGTTCGCGGGGACGACAAGGGCTCTGGGGGGAAAAATGGGGTTGGGCGTGGACGTGGGTGTGAGTATGGAGGTCCGTGTGTTATTCCAGGACATAGAGTCCATCAGAACTTCCGACTATTACCTTTCCTTTGTAAATCAACGGACTACAGAATTTCACTTTATCGGCAGCATATTCCCATTTCATCTGGCCGGTGTGCGCGTCTAATGCCATCACTTTGCTGTCGTTTAAACCAAATATTACCAAACCGTCAGCAATAGCAGGATGTGTGTTCATCCACGTTTCACCGGTATGATTGTATTTCCAGATCAGCTCGCCTGTGTTGGCCGTCAAGCAATAAAAGGATCCATCGCTTGCTCCAAAATACACAGAATTATAGGCAACTCCGGGACTCGACCAGATAAAAGATTTTTCTGTAAAGAATCTCCATATTCTTTCTTCTGTTTTAAGATCGAGAGCATAAAAGTAGTGATCACTGCCTCCAAAGAATACCTTTCCGTCGTAAATCGCTGGGCTGGAAAAAACGATAGTATTCCCCTCGGATTCCCAAACTAAAGATCCTGTTGCCAGGTTTAACGCAACCACTTTTTTTGCCGCACCAAAAATGACCATATCCTGATAAATAGCTGCACCCGATTCCGCGGTACCAAGTCCAGGGGGCAAGGAGTATTTCCAAATTTCATTACCGGTTTTTACATCCAAAGCCAGAAATTCGCTCCCGTTGCCAACAAATACTGTGTTATTAAGTACAACGGGATTCCAGGAGGATCCACTGGCCTTTTTAATCTTCCATATTTCACTGCCATTGTCAATATTCAGTGCATATAGATACTTATTCCCATATGTTTTGGTTAGATCTCTCCTGCCACCAAGGTCCTCACTTCCAAATATTATTGTTCCACCAGAAATCACCGGGCTGGAGAAGATGGTAGCCTCAGCTTTAAACTTCCATAATTGGGTTCCTGAATTAATGTCCAGTGCATATAGTGTACTGTCCAACCCATTACAAAATATTTTGTCATCAACGATTACTGCATATTTAATTAAGGTGCCTGCTAAGAACTTTTTCACAGAGGACGGAGCGGCTTGTAAAACCTTACCTTCAGTAAAACCCGTGTTATGAAGGTCCCGACCGAATTTGGTCCAATTTTTTGAGAGATAAAGGTCAGATGCTTTTAGAATTTTCTCTGTTTCATTTAAGGTTGCATTTGACTGATCGACAACAACTTTCGCTTTATTTTCCGAATCTTTATTTGAGCTGATTGCAGTAGAAAATTTGTCATCATATATGGCAGGTTTTATATATTCTTTCGCTTTATGGATTTTAGTCGCCACCAAAGGATACTCTCCATGAAAGTTTTTTATGCATCTTACCGAGTGTCCGTACGATCGATCATCCCAATTCAGCCGATAAACATCATCCTTATTTTTTCCTCCCATAAGGTCCCGTGTCCATGCACTGTAGCCGGTGATCGAATCTTTACGATTTCTCATGATGACCTCGCTTGATGTCCAGAATGAAGCATAGGAACCCAATGAGTTGAACCCGCCTCCTGGGCCTCCACCGGTATAAACTGCACCTCCGGGTAGCGCATTGAATCCGGAAGTATTATCACCATTTCCATCACTGAGCCAATTGGTAGTCGATTTGATAAACCGCCCAACCGGGGGATATTCATATACTAATTTCCCGGAAGAAAATGTTCCGGCTCTGCCAAACCCCTCATCATTTGCAGCCGAATCAGGCATACCCAACGCCATCTCCATCTCTTTCCACTCCGTATCCGTTGGCATATGCCAGCCGGTCGGACAGAGCCCCTGATGATTTACAGTATCACCCTTCCAGGGCTGAGTAAGGAATTTTTCATCGATGGTCATGGCGGTAGTCCAGCTATAGAGACAACCGTATTTCTGATAGTTTTCTGTGGACTTGGCAGCTGCAATGTCTTGTCCATCATAGTCATACACCCAAATCCCATATTCCTGTTTCTTCGCCGGGTTCACATGCGGCATATACGCCAGGTTCTCCGCCATCCAGATCTGGTTGCCGATCTTAACCCATTTGTATTTGTGTCCGTCGCGCGGATCGATGAAGGTGTTGGCGTTGTCGAGCTTGTCAACACGGGTCTGGACTAATTCAATAATATCTTTCTGTTCTGGGTACTGCTCAATCACCCGGGTATAATAACCCAGTGCCTTTTGGGCTCCCTCTTTCTCCCCGATTAAACCGAGCCGGTACAGGGTTTTTGCCATCAGAACCCGGTCGGTGGATTTTAACTGGAGGATCTGTTCATACAAGGTGCGGGCCTTTGTCAGATTGCCATCGACCTGCTCAGCATAAACTGCCTGGTAAAACAGCTTATCCGGGGTGGTTTCCTGGGCCAACACCGGAATCAAAGAAAAAGCAAGAAAAATCAGCAAGAAGGCATAGCGTTTCATAATAGGTTTTTCTTTCAAAAGTAGGCGGCTGGTAAGATGACAGTATGATGTTTTGATTGCGATTTGTTGCGGATTAATGAAAATTCAGGCCATTGTATTCAACCACTCAGGCTTCCTGGAATTTATACCCAACACCCCTAAGGCAGACAATTCTGTCCTGATCTTCAGCATTTTTGAATTTTCGCCGGATCTTCGCAATATGGGCATCGATGGTTCGAGGTGTTACAAATACTTCATGTCCCCATACTTCATTCAGGATGTCATCGCGCCGTAAAACCACACCCGGATGTCGCATCAGCACGGCCATCAAATCGAACTCGAGCTGGGTAAGTGCAATTAATTCACCGTGCAAACGAAATTCATATCTGGAAATATCAATCTCGAAAGGTTCGAGCCTGATCACATCAGCAGGCTTGCCAGGTTCAGATCGGGTCCGCCGCAGCACCGCCTTGATTCTGGATCTCAATTCATGCGAGTTGAATGGCTTCGTGATATAATCATCTGCCCCAAGTTCCAGCCCAATCACCTTGTCGATATCCTCTGATTTCGCTGTCAACATGATCAGAGCAGTCCGGATACCCTGCCGCCTGAGCTCACGGCAAATCTCAAGCCCATTCATGCCGGGTAACATCAGGTCGAGCAGGATCAGATCATGCTCAGACCGCAAGGCCATGTCCAACCCCTGATTACCATTGACGGCGGCTTCAACCTCGTAGCCTTCCATGGCCAGATCTTCTTCCAGACTAAGTCTGATCGCTTTATCATCCTCGATAACCAGAATTTTTATCATTTTGCAAGACTTTGATCTATTGGTAAGTACACACAAAATGCAGAGCCCCGGCCAATCATACTGATTAGTTCGATTCTCCCATGATGCGATTCCACCATATTTTTAACCAGCGTGAGTCCGATGCCGGATCCTTTGATACCTTCGTTTTGAGCATCATCCACACGATAAAACCGTTCAAAAATGAGTTGCTGGTCGGCAGCCGCAATTCCCCGTCCGTAATCTTTCACCTCAATGCAAATCTCTTTTTCTGTAGCGCTGAGTGTAACATCGATTTTCCTCCCATCAGCAGCATATTTACCGGCGTTATCGAGGAGATTGTAAACCACCTGACGGAGAGCATCCTGATCAGCCATGATCATGGGAATCTCTCCGGTTACGGAAAAATTTAATTCCAATCCTGATTCAGACAGCCGGTTACGGTGAATACCGACCAGAATATTTATCAGATCTGCCGGATCAATTTTTTCAAACCGGTATTTCCGGATATCATCCTCAATTTTCGAAAAGTCAAGTATGTTTTCGACCAGATGGCTCAGGTGATCGCACTGCTCGATCATGGAATCATAGAATTCATCTTTTTTTTCTTCCGTTCTCACACGCTTGAGCTTCAGCAGCTCCGACATATGCCGGATGGATGTTACCGGCGACTTGAATTCATGTGACACATTGGAAATGAACCGGGTTTTCATCCTGCTGAGCCTGAGTTCCTGGCTCAGGAGGTGGATGGTAAATACCAATCCCAGGATTAACCAAAAAGCCAGCAAGCCGAAGATCCCGGTATATAATCCTTTCCCTGTCTCGAACATTGCAGGGAAAAGTGGTTTTGGATTGATCTGAATTTCAATTTGCCAGCCCGGAAGTGGGTTGGGGAAGGGGAAGGTTAAAAAGGATGCAGCTTTTTGACTGACATGTTTAAAGAGAACAATTCCCGACTCATCCAAAACCTGCCAGCTGTATTCCATATCGGAATCCACCTTCCTGATGATGGAACCAACCCGGTTATCAATCATCAGGTTAAGGTCGAGCAAGACCGCCCGGATTCCAATCGAATCAACTTTTTGAGTGATTAATAGGTCACGATAGCCGTTTTTTGGAAGATAAACCTGCTGGTTACCCGGGTTGGTAAGATAGTCACCGGCCATCATCAGGAATTTATTCAGATGATTGGTTCGCAGGGTTGCCTGATCCATTAGCTTGAACAGACTGTCGGCCTTCGGAAGTTTCTCTTTTTGATTTCTTAATTCGGTGTAAAACAAATCGAAAGTTTGAAAATTATAATCAGACTCCGGATGAAGAAGATATGTCGCGATAGCTTCGAGTCCAGCCGCAACCTGTGCTGTGGCATTAAGGGAATTGCAGATTTTCACCATTTCCACCCGGGCAACCAGGTGATGCGGAAGCTGGCCGGTATTTTCCTTCGAATCACAGGCAATCAATTTCTGATATTGCTTCAAGGCATCGTTTAGGTTCCCTTGTTTCCGGAGTATGCGGGCCAGGGACATACGGGCATTAATGGCCCCGGGCGATTTTTCATTTTCTAAAATCTTTTCAAGAAGAAAATCCTTTGCGCCATTAAGGTCATTATCAAGGAATTCGAGTTCCCAGCCACGGTCAGGCTCTGCACCCAGCCTGTTCAACCCTCTATCGGTAAGGAAAGCCTCCGGCAGATAAAGCAGCTGGTCCTTAACAATATGAACCTCGGTATCACGAAAAAGAATAAGCGGAGCATAAGCTGTATCAGCGGACAAATCCGAGATTTCCTGAATAAACTGTTGAAAGAAATCCTGGGCTGCCAGATTAAGTTCCTGTCGAACCTGTTTTTCATGGAGGGCATCATCGCTCCGGATACCCCGATATGCCATAAATCCCAGTACCACACCGGGTATGACAACTCCAAGGATGTAAATCAGAATAATACGGGTTCTTCTGGATCCGCGGTCGGCCGGTTTCATGCTATTAAATTACCTCAATTATGGTAAAGATTTGGTTTTAACACGGATCAAAAATGAAGGATATACAGGATTGTGTGAAAGTTTGGTGACGGACGCAATTTGACAATGTGCTACTATGTCAATGTGCCAGAAATATTTCATAGTGTTTTTCCATTTTGCCACCGGCACGGCATCTATATCAGAGAAGCAATAATCGTTCATGGAACAGCAACAAGAGATCAGCTTACTAAACTTGAATACATTGATTTTCTATGTCAGAGGGCATCGGGTCATGTTTGATTTTCACTTGGCCAGTTTGTATCGAATTGAAAAAAGGGCACTTAAGCAGCAAATCAGACGAAACATTGAAAGATTTCCCGGTGATTTCCTGATCAAACTGACGGAGATTGAATGGAAGGAGGTTATCACAAATTGTGATAACCTTGGTGCTCATAAGTATTCACCAGCCCCACCTTATGGTTTTACCGAGCAAGGTGTTGCTATGCTTCATCAGTACTGCGTTCGGGTAAAGCTATTGAAGTCAATATTGCAATCATGCGAACCTTTGTCCAGGTCAGGAAAATGATGTCTGAGAGTGCCGATCTCAAAAGACAAATTGAATTTCCAGATCAAAGGGGGTTCTCAGCTAGAAATATTTGGTTAATGGTCAGTTATTATACAGAATATAAGGAAGATGCAATTCTGCAGTCATTAACTGCAGAAATTAGTTTTACCTGTAATGTTTTAGCTTTTACTACATGTAATGATAGACAAGAAAGACAATGACCTTCGCAAAATAACCAGCGGCATCTTTGTATGAAAATAAAATGATAAAGCCAGCCAATTCATTTAGTAATCCATCTGATCATATCATTGATATCAGAGGAACCAAGGTAATCATTGATTATCAATTAGCCTTTTTATACGGAGTCGAAAACAGGGCTCTTAAGCAACAAGTGCGAAGAAACCTAAAGCGTTTTCCTCCTGATTTTATGTTTGAACTTTCTGAACCTGAGGTAGATTGGCTGGTATCACAAAATGTGATACCAGAGAAAAGGGTTCTTGGAGGATCTGTCCCTATGGTATTCACCGAACAAGGCGTGGCTATGTTGTCATCAGTTTTGAGGTCAGAGAAAGCCCTGGAAGTAAATATTGCCATCATGAGAACATTTGTTCAATTGCGAAAAATGATGTTGGTAAATGAGAATCTCAAAAGCAAGATTGATAAACTGGAGAAGAAGTACGACGAGAAGTTTCACATCGTTTTTACCGCCATCAAACAATTGGTGGAGAGAAAGAATGAGCCCAGAAGGGCAATTGGTTATAAGATTCCGGATAAATCGGACAATCCGTAGGGGCGGACCTTAGCGTCCGCCCGGTTCCCAAATGAATGACGGCGTCGTACCCTTGCCAAATGCACGAAAATTTCTCTCCTGTTTTTCCATTTTGCCACCGGCATTGCATCTATATCAGAAAACACACGACTATGGACGCACCAAACGAATACCTCGATTTCATTGGAACCGTTAAAGATCGAATCCGCAATGCACAGTATGAAGCTTTAAAGGCAGTAAATAAGGAATTAGTTGGATTGTACTGGGACCTCGGGAAGATGATATCCGAGAAGCAGAAGGAACTGGGATGGGGGAAAGCCGTAATCCAGGAAATGGCGAAAGATCTAAAACAGGATTTCCCCTATCAAAAGGGATTCTCTGCCCGAAATCTTTGGCTAATGGTGAGCTATTATTCAGAATATAAGGATGATATAATTATGCAGACACTGTCTGCAGAATTAAGCTTTTCTCATAACATGTGCATAGTATCAAAATGTCAATCAAGAGAAGAAAGAAACTTTTACCTGCGAAGTGCTAAGAAATTTGGATGGTCCTTTAGAGTACTCGACCACCAGATTGACAATAAGACCTATGAAAAATACCTTCTTGGCCAAACAAATCATGATCAATTACCAGCCGAAAATTTCAAGGATCAACGAATTCTCGCCATAAAGGATCATTACACCTTTGATTTTCTCGAGTTATCCGAAAAACACACCGAACGCGAACTTGAGGAAGGATTAATCCGGAACATGCAACAATTTCTACTGGAGCTTGGCGGTGATTTTGCTTTCCTTGGTAGCCAGTACAAAATCACCGTGGGTTCCCAGGATTTTTACATAGACCTTCTTTTATACCACCGCCGTTTACAATGCCTGGTTGTGATTGAATTAAAAGCCGGAGCTTTCAAACCCGAATACAAGGGAAAACTGGAATTCTACCTGAACGTCCTGAATGATACCCACCGGCTTCCGCATGAAAATGAGGCGGTTGGCATCATTATTTGCAAAGCCAAAGACCGGATTGTTGTTGAATACGCCCTCAAGAAAACCCAGAACCCGATAGGTGTTGCCAGTTATTCCACCGGCCCGGAGCTGCCCGAGTATTATTTGAAGGCCTTGCCGACTGTGGAGCAGATTGAGAGGGGGTTGGGGTTCGTGATGCGATGGAGTGACCAGTGACCAGTGACCAGTGACCAGTGACCAGTTCGCGCAGTGCATGCCGGTTGGCCCGGGCTCCGTAGGGGCGGACCTTTGCGTCCGCCCGTTTCCCAAAAGAATGACGGCGTCGTACGGGCCGGCCTTAGCGCCGGCCCGATCGTAGAGACGGATTATTATCCGTCTCTACACCGCCCCCGCCAAATGCACGTAGAGACGCATGATTATGCTTCTCGACACCCCCCCCCAGCCCCAAAAAATAAAACCCCCTCCCACGGTGCGTGGCAGGGGGAGCTGATTTAGATCTTTCGCTTTAATCAAGCTTCGGATACTCGAAAATATATAGGCCGTCCTGGCATCCGATATACATTTTGTTGTTCCTAAAAATTGGATAGGTAAGTGGCTCCGAAACCAGGTTAATGGTGTAGATGGTGGAACCATTAGTAGCCTCTACTGCCATTAGCCTTGTATTTATTATGGCACGGTTGGCCGTTGTACCAGTCAGAAAAAAGACTTTGTTATTGAAAACCACAGGATATTCATTGATGCTGTAAACAATTTTCGGAACTATCTTATTCCACTTGATCCGGCCATCAAAATCAAGTGCAAGAAGCTGATTTGGAGTTCTATAATTGGGGCTTAACAAGAAAAGTGAAGAATCACCCACAGTAATGGGTTCATCCGAGCTCTGTGTACCCAAAAAGGTGGCCCATTCTTTTTTTCCTGTTTTGGCATTAATGGCAATAAGATAGGGGCCCGACAGGTTACTATTTCCCCTGATCATAACCAAGCCATTGTTATAAGCACAGTGAAAATATTGACTGTAAAATTTATATTCCCAGATGGATTTTCCAGTTTTAGCATCAATCGCTTCAACAACTGTGTGTTTCGTTTCGCTAACAGGTGGTGGCGTTGATCTTCCAGACGAAGATGGGATCAATGGAACGTAAAGCGTATCGTTTACAAAAGTGGCCCGAGTAGAAATTCTTTCATCCTGCTTATGATTCCAGATTTCCTCGCCTGAATTCACATTAATTGCATAATAGAATCCTTTGATTTGAATGAAAAGAATCTCATTGGCAATCCGGCTGAACTGCAATGCACCATCTGCGCCTCCAATTTGCCAGACTTGTTTTCCATCAACTTTCCTTATACCAACAATGGAAACGGGAGTTTCACATAGTATAAATTCTTTCGATTCAACCATACTGAATATAGAGTTTGCTTTTAATTGATGGGTCCAAATGGTGTCCAGAGTCCGGCTATCCAGTGCATAAATTATCGGTATGGGAGTGCGAAGCACATATATCCTGTCCTCATTGGGGATGATTGACAACGTTCCCCTGATTTTTGGGTCTTTAGCAGGCAAGATGAATTTGTTCACAAAAACGGGTGTGATGGATTTCTCAATAGCAATTTCTTGAGGAACGGTGGGGGACACCACAATTTTTCCATATTTTCCGCCTGCGACATCCTTATTGAAAATGGGAAACTGATCGTCGTCTTTTAAACATCTTACAGACACTCCTTCGCCCCGACTGCTATAGGTATTTCTGCTAACATCCATAGAACGGGTGTGCAGAGATCGTGTAAAGGCAGTTTGGTTAAGGTACATCGTCCGCGGTTGATTGCCAAAGGTAGTATCCTGGCTTTCAGTCGATGTCCAGAAAACTCCTGAATAACCAAAACCGTCATAGTTTCGAGTATTATGGGATATTGCAATACCCTCCTTTGGCAAACAATTTCTTACTCCAGCAGGTTGCAAGGATAATCCGGATGAATTATCACCATTGCTTTCCCTGTACCAACCTGAAGCAGATTTCAAATATTTGCCAACCGGGACAAAACTTTTAGGCTCGATTATCCTGAAGTTCGAAGGTTGATCCCCTGCTCGGGTATCATCGAGGACCTCTGCCAGAGAATCGCTCATCCCCAAACTCTTCTCCAAAGTCTTCCACTCCCCATCCGTTGGCAAATGCCACCCGGGAGGGCATATCCCCTGATGGTTTTCAGAATCCCCGTTCCAGGGCTCTTCCAGATATTTCGGATCAATGTCCATGGCCATGGTCCAATCGTATAAACATCCGTATTTCTGATAGTTCTCAGTTGCCTTGGCCTCGGCAACATCCTCACCATCATAGTCATACACCCAGATGCCCCATTCCTGTTTCTTCGGCGGGTTCACCCACGGCATATACGCCAGATTCTCGGCCATCCAGATCTGATTGCCGATCTTCACCCATTTATATTTATGTCCGTCCCGGGGATCGATGAAGGTGTTGGCGTCCTTGAGCCGGCTGATGCGTCCGCGGGCCAGGTCGGCGAGATCGGCCTGGTCGGGATACTTTTCGAGAAGATCGGCGTAATAGCCAAGGGCCTTGTCGGATCCTTTCTTTTCATACGTCAGCCCGATATGATACAGGCACCTGGCAGCCAGCTGGCGGTCGCCTGCACTGTTCTTTAACAATTCCCGATAAATGGTGAGCGCCTTGTCGAGATCGCCGGTCACCTCCTCGGCGACAACCCCTTCGTAAAATCGGGTTTTGGCTTTTTGATCCTGGGCCCCAGTATCAAAGGGTTTCAGCATCAGGATCACCAGTAAGAAAACAAGTTTTTTCATGGCAAAGGTTTTACCCTTAAACTAGTTCCGGCATCCGGCGTGAGTTTGACGATCAGGTGATGATGTGTGAAAAATCGGTGAACCTCCTAAAATTCGACAAAGCGGTATCCAACCCCCCGCATGCACTGGATCCATTGCTGCTCCCCGTCGTCACCGATCTTCCGGCGCAGCTTGGCAATGTGCGCATCCACGGTGCGGGAGGTTACCAGCACATCATTGCCCCAAACCTCGCTGAGGATGCGGTCGCGGTGGATCACCTCCCCGGGATGCAGGATCATCAGCTTAAGAATCTCAAATTCAATCACGGTAAGCGGGATCTCTTTTCCGTTCCGCTTGAAGCGGTACTTTCCGGTATCCATCTCGTACGGTCCGGCCTTGATCACCTGGTTGAAGTTTTTGAGGTCCGACTGCTGTGTCCGACGTAATACTGCCTTGATCCGGGCCCTGAGCTCATGCGAATGGAAGGGTTTCGTGATGTAATCGTCGGCTCCCAGCTCCAGTCCGATCACCTTGTCGAAGTCCTGACTCTTGGCGGTCAGCATGATGACCGGCGTTCCTATATTCTTGCGCCGCAGCTCCTTGCATACATCGAGGCCATCCATTCCCGGCAGCATCAGGTCGAGCAGGATAAGGTCGTACCCGGGCTTTAGCCCCTTCTCCAGTCCCGATGGTCCGTTGACCGCAAAGTCAACCTCATACCCTTCGGCTTTCAGGTCATCCTCGAGCCCCATCCGGATAGCCCGGTCATCCTCAACGATCAGAATTCGTATCATGTGGTTGGTTTTGATCAATCGGCAAATACACCGTAAAAACGCTTCCTTCCCCCACCTTGCTCTCCACGCGGATCTCCCCTTTGTGCGCCTCCACAATCCGCTTCACAATCGTCAGCCCGATCCCGCTCCCCTTGATCCCCTCCGTCCGCAGCTTATCCCCCCGGTAAAACCGCTCAAAAATCCTCGGCAAATCCTTCTCCGGAATCCCCAGCCCCCAATCCCTCACCCTCACCTCTACCCCCTGCTCTCCCCCCCTTGTGCCCCCGTGCCCTTGTGCCCCTGTGCCCTTTACCTCCAGTGTAATCTCTATCCTCTTCGCCTCGCCCGAATACTTCAGCGCATTATCCATCAGATTATAAAACACCTGCAGCATCGCATCCTTGTCCATATAAAGTAAGGGTGCCTCATCTTTAGCCTGATAGGTGAGCTTGAAATCCGATTCCGGCACCCGGCTGCGGAAAACCGGCAGAAGGTCGCGCAGGAGTTCATCAGGATTATGCCATTCAAACCGGTAGTTCTTGATATCCTCCTCAATCTTGGAAAAATCCAGAATGTTTTCGATCAGGTGCCCCAGATGATCGCACTGCTCCAGCATCGACTGCAGGTACTCTTCTTTCCGGGGTTCCGATTTGATCCGCTTCAGGTACATGATCTCGGTCATGTGGCGTATCGAGGTGAGCGGAGTCTTGAATTCATGGGAAACGTTGGATATAAAATCGGATTTCATCCTGCTTAGCTTCATCTCCTGATTCAGTGTGTAAACCATGAATACCAGCCCCGCAACCATCAGCAAGGCGATAAAGGCAAAGACAAAAATAAACAGCCCCTGACTGGTCCCGAACAGAACGGCCCATTTCGTCTGGGGTTTAATCGACAGGATCAGATTCCAGGGAGGGTAATTCGGGGGAAACCCGATCTGCACTGAAGAGGCGGTTGAATTGGAATCTGCAGCAAACAGGTTCTCACCAAACTCGGTCCGGATATTCCAGATGGTTTTTGAGTCAGGATCCAATTTGCTGATTAATAAAGGAATATGAAAATCCGCCAGCTTTTTGAGATCGAATATTTTTCCTGTCTGTACGCCTGTTTCCTGGTTCTTCTGCACAAACAGTGCCGGGAACTTTTTGGAATCGAGGTATCTCTTTTTCCCCGATTCGCCGTTGAACAGGCTTTTCTGGTTTTCTGCTGCTGCAATCAGGAAATCAGTTCTCTCTTTTTCCCGCGCCAGGTGCGCCATTCGCTGAGAATCGGGCTTGGCAGCCTGGTCTTGTAAAGCCTGATACAGGAAGCTGAAGTGTGCTTGCTCATACTCCACGGGGGGGCTGCTCAGGAAGTCGGCCAGCTGGTTGGCAACCCTGACGGCAGCCGGTTGATCCCCTGTACCGGAGTGCAGCCTGATGAGCTCTGTCATTGCCACAGCTGCGGCAGGCAGATGATCGCCGAGGATAGCCGCCGGATAGTTGCTGATAAGATCCTGATAGGCCATTATGGCTTCGGGAATCAGCCTGGTTTTCTGGCTCACCCTGGCCAATCCGTTGAGAGCCTGCACGGTAACCTCCTGTGTGGTACTTTCAGTTAACGCCTGCTGATAGAATGCCTGAGCCTCGGTGAATTTTTTATCCTGATATTCCCGGTTCCAGGCCTGCCGGATTGCGGGTGACTCCAGGGGAACGGCAGGGACACTAAGATATCTGTCGGGAAGGTAAATCAGATGATGGTGAACAAGGTGCGGCACCCCGCCGGTGTCCCGCTCCAGGATCATGAAACAGAGAGAATCCGGGAGGGTGGGTATCCCGGCATCCAGCTGCCGGAAGAAATCCTGTGCAAGAAGCTGGAGCTCGTTCCGCGACTGCTTTTCCCGCAGGGCCTGGTCGTTCCGGATTCCGCGGAAAGCAAGAAAGCCCAGTATCAATCCCGGCAGCGCAACCGCCAGGGCATAATACAGGATGATTCTTTTTCGCTTGGATCCGGGATCGGCTCGTTTCACGATAACAAGTTGGCCATAATGCGGTAAATATCAAAATTTCGCCGGTCCGGAGTGTGAAGGGATTTTGGTGAATTGTGAAAGTTGTGTGAACAGTTACCAGTTACCAGTTACCAGTTACCAGTTACCGGTTATTTCGCCAGAACTGTCATTCCGGTGTAAACCGGAATCTCCGGCCTCGGAGCACCTGTCAGGAGATTCCGGCCTGCGTCGGAATGACAACCTCGGAGCACCTGTCAGGAGATTCCGGCCTGCCTGGAATGACAGTTCTGGCAACAACCGGCAACCGGCAACCGGCAACCGGTAACAGCCTTTAACCAGCAACATTTTCGTATCTTTCGTGTATAAATCCTGTCGCAATGAAAAAAGTCTTTACCCTTATCATTTTTGCTGCCCTCTCTGTAGCGGTTTTCGCCCAGAACCGGACGATCACCGGGAAAGTTGCCGATGCCGGCGGTATCGGGATACCCGGTGTTACGGTTCAGGTAAAGGGTACCTCCAATGGCACAACTACCAGTTCGGATGGCAGCTACCAGATCACACTGACCGGTGGCACCCTGGTCTTCAGGTTCGTGGGTTTTGTTACCCAGGAGATCCCCATCGCTAACCAGTCTGTCATCGATATAGTCCTTCTGGAAGACGTAAAGCATCTCAGCGAGATCATTGTGGTGGGCTACGGTTCACAGAAGAAAATGGATATAACCACTGCGGTTGCCACGGTAGGAGAAAAGGAGATTGCGGACCGGCCGATCGTTTCAGCCCTTCAGGCGCTCCAGGGTAAAGCTGCCGGGGTGCAGGTGACCCAGAATTCCGGGAAACCGGGTTCGGGCCTCTCGGTTCGTGTTCGCGGCGCCACCTCGGTGCTGGCAGGCAATGAGCCGCTATATGTGGTGGACGGCGTTCCAACTACCGATATCAGGGGTTTGAATCCTACCGATGTTGCCACGATGAGCGTGCTCAAGGACGCTTCCTCAGCGGCCATCTATGGCGCCAGGGCCGCCAATGGCGTGGTGCTGATAACCACGAAAAGAGGCAAGGCAAACGAACCCCTTATCACCTATAACACCTATTTTGGCATGTCGCAGCTCCGGAAACCCATTGAGGTACTGAACACCGAAGAGTACCGGAAACTCATGCTGGAGATTACCGGCAAGGAGCTCGACACCACCTTTACCGATTACACCAACTGGAGCGACCAGGTATTCGGCACCGGATTTAACCAGTCGCACCAGCTTTCCGTTTCTGGCGGCGATGATAAATCCCGGTATTTCGTTTCAGCGGGATACCTGAATGAGCAGGGCATCGTTAAGCCGGCCAGCTTTGACCGGTACACTGTGAGAGTCAACCTCGACAACCAGCTGAAGCCATGGCTGAAAATCGGAACCAATATCAGCGTCCTGAATATCAGGACAAAAGATACTCCTGACAATGCAAGTTCCGGACGTGGAGGGGTCATCATGAGCGCCCTGAACACGCCTCCGTTCCTGCATGTTTATAAAAACGATTCCAGCGGGTGGTATGATCCCAACCCGTTCCAGCCTTCCTGGGAAAACCCCATTGCCTATATGTACGGACCCGATCAGAGCGAGAACGACAACCAGGTTTTCGGCAGTTTCAACGCGGAGGCCAGGATCATCAAAGGTCTTCTGGTCAGATCGAGATTGGGGATTGATGTAAAGAGCCATGAATGGGACTATTATCTCGATAATATCAAAACCAATTATGGCCGCAAGCAGAACGGAATGGGCTCTTCCGACAAGACCAACCATAATGTCTGGATGTGGGACAATACGGTTGATTACACCGGATCGATCGGTAAAAATAATTTTAATGTATTGGCAGGAAGCAGCTTACAACGATATAAAAGTAACAGCTCCTACCTGTCGGGCAACGATTTTCCGGCCGATACCCTGGTGAGGTCACTGTGGGCAGCCAACATCATTTCCGGCGGTACCTCCATCCAGGAGTGGGCGCTGGCTTCCTTCTTCGCCCGGGCTACGTATGATTTCAGCCATAAGTATTACGTAACGGCAACCGTCAGGCGGGATGCTTCCTCCAAGCTGGCCAACAAATGGGGTTCTTTCCCCTCCTTCTCAGCCGGCTGGCGGCTCTCATCGGAAAAATTCATGCGGAGCCTTACCTTCATCGACGACCTTAAGATTCGCGGCGGCTGGGGTAAAAACGGCAACCAGGAGGGCATTTCAAACTATGCAAGCTATGGCCTGATCGCCTATTCACGCAGGACGCCCAAGAATCCGCTGGCTGGCCCCTCGGCTACCCAGGTTACCTATTCCAATCCCGATCTGAAGTGGGAAACCACCACGCAGTCAAACATCGGATTTGACCTGAGCCTTTTCAAGACCCGGGTGGTCCTGAATTTCGATGCGTACATCAAGAAAACCACCGATGTGCTGCTGAATGTCCAGCTTTCGAACACACTGCCGATCACCAGCATCCAGACCAATGCCGGTGACATTGAAAATCGCGGTATAGAGTTCAATATCAGCACGGTGAATGTGGACAGGCTATTTAAATGGTATACTGATTTTAATATGTCGTTCAACAAGAACCTGGTTACCGCCCTCAATTACACCAACGTCTATTATTACGGAGGGATATACAGCAACAACCAGGATGTGTCCATTGTAAAGGCCGGGCTTCCGCTGGGCTCTTTCTTCGGATATGTATCGGAAGGGGTTAACCCGGCTACCGGGGATATCAAATACAAGGATTTCAACAATAACGGGATCTTTGATCCCGGCGACCGCACCGTGATCGGATGCGCACAGCCGGATTTCACCTTCGGGTTTACGAACCGGCTCAACTACAACCGCTGGGACCTGGTGGTGTTTTTCCAGGGGAGTTACGGGAATGATGTATACAATGCCACCCGAATCGACCTGGAGGGAATGTTCGACAGCAAGAACCAGTCGGTGGCCGTTCTGGACCGTTGGACGCCCGACAATACCATCACCGATATTCCGAGGGCCGTGCGCAACGGAAGCGTCAATAATGTTTACAATTCCTCGCGATTTGTGGAGGACGGGTCCTATATCAGGTTAAAATCACTGACCCTGTCGTATAAAGTGCTGGATGAGAACAGCCGGATCAAGGGAATCCGGAATCTGTCGGTTTACCTCACCGGCCAGAACCTGCTGACTTTTACCAACTACACCGGCTTTGACCCTGAGGTCAATGCTTTTGGCACCAGTTCAACCACGCTCGGGGTGGATTACGGAACCTACCCCCAGGCACGGTCAGTTATTATCGGGTTAAATGTTGAATTCTAAACAAACAGCAGCCATGAAAAAATTAAATATTCTCCTGATCGGCGGGCTGCTTGCAGCTGCCAGTTATTCCTGCCAGAAGATCGAAGACTTTCTTGACATTAAGCCTGTGGATAATGGTGTTGCGGTGGAGACCTCCGCGACTTCCGGCCCGACCTTCAAGACAGCCAGCGAAGCGGAAGCCGCGCTGGCCGGGGTCTATGCGGATTTCCGGAACGAATACTTCGAACTTGATTATTTCGTAAACGGCGATGCACAGTCGGACGACTGCTATGCCGGAGCCGACAATCCCGCCAATTTCCAGATAGATGATTACAAGATCAGTCCGACCAACGCAAACGTGAAGCGCGACTGGGCTTATCTGTATTCCACCATTGGCAAGGCCAACGTCGTTATTAACAATGTGGACTCCGTACCTGATCCGGCGCTGACCTCCGAGCGGAAAAATGAAATCCGCGGAGAAGCCTCCTTTATCAGGGCTTACATCTATTTCCAGCTGGTGCAATTGTGGGGTGATGTTCCCCTGCAGCTGAAAGAATTCAAGACGTTCAGCGCAGCGATCCTGCCGGATGTTTATCCGATCCTCTTTCCATCCCGGGCTCCGGTGGCAGATGTGTATGCGCAAATCGTCAGGGACCTCGAAACGGCTTTAGAATATGTCAAGCCCACTGCCCTGAACAAGAACATCATAACCACCGGAGCCGTGAACGCCATGCTGGCCAGGGTTTATGCCACCCAGGAACCGCACGACTGGAGCAAGGTGCTGAAATATTGCAATGATGTGATTGCCGGCCCTTACAGTCTTCTGTCGAATTATGATCACCTGTGGGATAACCAGCACGAAAACTCATCGGAGTCTATTTTCGAGATAAACTACGAGGGAACCAATTCCTCGGGCAACTGGGGGGCCAGCATGTTTATCGGAATGGACTGGAAGAAATTCAATATCCCTTCCAATGACCTGGTGGCGGCTTTTGATGCCGAGCAGGACCTTGTCCGGAAGGCCTCTTCGATCACTTTTCTCAATGTTACGGGGAAATGGTCAGACGCCAACTGGCCGCAGGATCAGTATCCTTTCCTGTACAAGTACCGCAACAATATCTGGCCCAGCCCGCAGAACTATATTTTCATCCGGCTGGCCGATATCCTGCTGCTCAAGGCTGAAGCCCTGAATGAGACAGGTGACCTGAGCGGTGCCGCCGCTCTGGTAAACCAGATCCGGAGCCGGGTCAAGCTGCCGAATACTGCGGCAGGCAACCAGGCCGACATGCGGCTGGCCATCGAAAAGGAGAGACGGCTGGAGCTGGCATTCGAAGGCCTGCGCTGGTATGATCTGAAGCGAACCGGCAGGGCGATTGAAGTCATCAACAATGTGAAAGGCCCCGGGGGAGCCAGCCTTGGCTATTCCATCGCAGCCTGGCAGCTGGTTTGGCCGATACCGCAGGCGGAGCTCGACAAGAATTCCCAGCTCACTCAGAATCCGGGTTATTAATGGCTGAACAAAAAAATAAGTGGATCGTTATATATAAAGTTTGCCAGTAACATGATTTTTATCAAGAATTGGATTAATTTTATAGTTCACAATAATCAGTAACCTTAATTCTATTTATATGAAGAAAACTTTACTCGCGCTAACATTGATGTTTGCTTTTGCAGGAGTCACAATGGCCCAGGTCATTGAAGATTTCGAAAGCATTCAAATGAACGTGTTTGCCTCCGGTGCCAACGGCAAAATGGAGGTTGTTCCCAACCCGGATAAAACCGGCGCCAATACCAGCTACAACGTGGTCAAGTTTGTCCGCGGCAAAGACGGTGACCCATGGGCTGGTTTTTACACCACGCTGGCTAAGGGTATTGATCTGAATGCCAACAAGTATGTGCATGTTAAAGTATGGAAGCCCAGAATCAGTCCGGTTGTTTTCAAGGTTGAAAGAGCTGACGGAAACTTTGAGGTTAAAAACACCGCGCAAACCCTGACCAATGCCTGGGAAGAGCTGGTTTTTGATTTCAACACTGTCGCCGCAGCCGGTGAGTACGTTAAAGTCGTGCTGTTTCCTGACTTCCCCGATGCAGTGGGCCTGACCGATGACATCGTCATCTATTTCGATGATATCACGATCAATAACGATCCCGCAGTTGGAAGTGCTCCTGTTACGGTAATGGAAGACTATGAGAATATCCCGATGAACCTGATGTTGGGTGGTGCTGAAGACCTGAGTGCTTTCACAAAGATTGCCAATCCTGATAAGTCTGGCATCAACCTGAGCAACATGGTCATTAAGTTCGACCGTGACAAGGATGGCGTTCCGTGGGGTGGTTTCTGGTCCTCACTGCCGACTGCAGTCGACGTTACGACCAACAAGTATGTACATGTTAAGATTTGGAAACCGAGAATCAGCCCGGTGAAATTCAAGCTGGAAGGCGGAGCCGCCGGAACCCTTGAACTCGCCAGTATGAATGCGCAGACCAAGGTGAATGCCTGGGAAGATTTTGTATTCGATTTCTCAGGGAAAACAGGTACCTACCCGGTGATTGCCTTCATGCCCGACTTTGCCGATCCTACCGGTCTGACCGAAGATATCGTGATCTATTTCGATGATTTCCTCGTGAATAACGATCCGAATCCGGCCACTCCCGCGGAACAGATCATTTCTGTTGACATGAAACCGGCCAACATCGCTGCCGGCGACAAAGTTTACCTGGCCGGAGCTTTTGGCGGCGGATACGGTTCATGGATGGAACCCGGGACTAACCCGGCCCTTGAAATGATTGACCCTGATGGCGACGGTGTCTATACTATCTGGATGCATCTCGCAGACGGTGTTTATGCATTCAAATTCTTCAAAGGAGCAGGCTGGGGAACCGGCGACCCGGCACCGGGTGGCGACAGGACCTACACTGTAGCTGGAAGTGTTGCCCTGAAATATGTTTGGGGAACTGAAGGTTTCACGCTCGGAGTTCCTACCGTTGAGAATAATGACCTTCTCCGGTTGTATCCGAACCCGTTCAGCAATGACCTGCATATCTCCTCAACCACCCAGATTCAGAGGGTTTTCATTACCTCCTCGCTCGGACAGGTTGTTGGCAGCTATGAACTGAACAACGCTAACAGTCAGACGATCAACACCTCTTCACTCAGCAACGGTCTCTATTTTGTTACCGTAGTCGACAAAGACGGCAAACGCCAGGTGCAGAAACTGATCAAAAAATAAATTTGATTACCGACTAAAAGAAAAGCTCCCAACCCGGGAGCTTTTTTTTTAAGTTTGACTCAACAAGATACCCCCACCATGAAAACGAGACCTGAGATCTATCTTACTGGAATACTGCTTATTATCGCAGGTATTAATATCGCCTCCAGCTGCAAGAAAACCCCTGTCGATCCCGATAACCAAAAGCCGGAGGTTGCCTTCTGGCTGACCAATGCCGATAAATCTATCGCGTTAAGGCAGCTTGATCTTAACCTGCACTTCTCGGCCGCTCAGAATGCCTACCCGGTAATCGAGGTTGACACCACCCAGGCCTACCAGTCGATGGATGGCTTTGGCTTTACGCTCACCGGAGGCAGTGCCTGGCTCATCAACAAGCTGCCGGCTGCGAGCCGCGACGGGTTGATCCGGGAGCTATTCTCAAGGGATAGTAATTGCATCGGCATCAGCTACCTTCGCATCAGCATCGGCGCTTCTGACCTGGATGCCTCGGTTTTTTCCTATGCTGATATGCCGTCAGGCCAGACCGACGTAGCGCTGGATCATTTCAGCCTCGACAAGGACAGGGTGGATCTCATCCCGGTTTTGAAGCAAGTCCTTTCTCATAATCCCGATATTAAAATCATGGGATCCCCATGGTCGGCTCCCGCGTGGATGAAATCGAACAAAAGCACCAAGGGTGGACGGCTTTTGCCAGAATATTTCGATGCTTACGCGCGCTATTTGGTTAAATATATTCAGGGCATGCAGGCAGAGGGGATTGTCATTGATGCGATTACCATCCAGAATGAGCCGCTCAATCCTCATAACAATCCCAGCATGGAGATGCCCTGGGCAGAACAGGCCCTGTTCATCAAAAGAAACCT
Organism: uncultured Porphyromonadaceae bacterium; assembly: GCA_964512915.1. Lineage (GTDB taxonomy): Bacteria > Bacteroidota > Bacteroidia > Bacteroidales > UBA12481 > UBA12481. The sequence goes on along the minus strand of CAZEKJ010000019.1, from coordinate 43,773 downwards.
GGGCCCCGCATTCAGGGCGGCAAACCTGAAGACGAAAATAGTTTTGTACGACCACAATTGTGATGTCCCGGAGTATCCGATAAATATCCTGAATGATGCCGATGCGCGGCAATTTGTGGATGGCTCCGCCTTTCATCTGTACGGAGGCGATATCAGCGCCCTCACAACGGTTCATGATGCTCATCCCGATAAAAATCTCTATTTCACGGAACAATGGGTGGGAGGCCCGTCCAATTTCGGCGGTGATCTGCGCTGGCATGTAAAAAACCTGGTCATCGGAGCACCCCGGAACTGGAGCAAGAATGTTCTCGAATGGAACCTTGCCTCCGATCCTTCCTATAAACCCCATACCGACGGCGGCTGTACAAGCTGCGAAGGTGCGCTTACCATCGGAACGGAAATAACCCGGAATGTTTCCTATTACATCATCGCCCACGCATCGAAATTTGTGCCAGCCGGATCGGTGCGGATTGCCTCCACGATGCCTCTGACTTTACCGAACGTCGCCTATCAGACCCCTGACGGCAAAAAGGTGGTTATCGTCTTAAACGATGGCGGCTCCGACCAGACCTTCAATATCAGGTTTAAAGGGGAGAATGTGACCTCGACGTTAGGGAGCGGATCGGTAGCGACGATCATTTGGTGAAATTCAAGGGATTTCGCATCACGCTTCACGTGTCACGATCAGCACCTGCTTGTATCAAACCAAAAGATTTTTATCTTTGCCGCGCATCACGATCCCCCGAACGGGGAACCAACCGAGCGGCACGCAACGGTGGTTAAAAGGATGTGGGTCGTTTCAGATCAAAAAAGTGTAACTCTGAATTATCCCTCGTCGATTGTTGATGCACAGTATTAATTTAAAACAACTGTGTAATGAGTCTGAATTTGCAAAAAGGTTACCTGTTTACCAGTGAATCCGTGGGAGAAGGCCATCCCGATAAAGTGGCCGACCAGATTTCCGATGCGTTGCTGGATGAATATCTTAAGGGAGATCCCGAGTCGCATGTCGCCATCGAAACGCTTGTGACCACCAACCGGGTGGTGCTGGCCGGAGAGGTTACCTCTGCTTCTCATGTAAATATTGAAGAAACAGTCCGGCAGGTGATCCGCGACATCGGCTATACCCGTCCGGAAATCAACTTTTCCGATACCACCGCCGAGATACAGTCCTATATCCATAAACAGTCACCGGATATTGCCATGGGAGTTGACCGGTCGAATCCCGAGGATCAGGGAGCCGGAGACCAGGGTATTATGTTCGGATATGCCTGTAATCAGACGGAAACCTACATGCCTGTGGCTATTGATTTGTCGCACAGGATTTTACGGATTCTGGCCGATGTTCGTCGCGAAGGGAAGGTGATGACCTACCTGCGTCCCGACTGCAAGTCGCAGTTTACCGTTTTTTACGATGAGAACCGCATTCCGCGCTCGGTGGATACGCTGCTGGTTTCCACGCAGCATGATCCGATGCCGGGAGTAAGTGAACCGGGCCGGGTTATACACGAGGATATGGTCAAACATGTGCTACCACAGCTCCTCGATACGCTTCCGCCCCATATCCGTGAGTTGTTCAACAACGGGATGAAGATCAAGATCAATCCCACAGGACTGTTCATCACCGGGGGGCCCGATGGGGACAGCGGCCTTACCGGACGGAAGATCATCGTGGATACCTATGGCGGCTGGTCGAGGCATGGCGGCGGCGCCTTTTCCGGAAAAGACCCCTCAAAGGTCGACCGGTCCGGCGCTTATGCAGCCCGATATATTGCCAAGAACCTTGTTGCTGGCGGAATGGCGCGGGAGATGGAAATACAGCTCTCCTATGCCATCGGCGAGCCCGATCCGGTTTCCATCCTGGTCAATACTTTCGGAACTGCGGATAATGGCTGGACAGAGCCCGCAATCGCACAACACATATTGGAGAACTACCCGCTGCGGCCCTACAGGATCATCCGCGATCTGGGCCTGAAGAACCCTATCTACCGGCCAACGGCAAGTTACGGGCATCTCGGCCGCGAGAGCTACCAGGAGGGGGGGATTACATACTTTCCGTGGGAGAAGATTGGTTCGCTGACGCTCACTAAATAGTTCGCTGAAGCTCACTAAATGGCGCTACGCGCTAATTGGGGCAAAGCCCTAATTAGTGAGCGAATGCGAACCAATTAGCGACCGCAGGGAGCCAATTACTATTTGTCGTAACTTTAGTAAACCTAACCAGTTACGACCATGAAAAGAAATCATGTAGAGACGCATTATTATGCGTCTCTATTCTGCTTGCTGGGTTTGCTGTCCACTGTTTTTAGTGGTTTCAGCCAGACTCAGGTTTCCGGAACCCTGTCAGTCAACACCACCTGGACCAGCGGCAGCCATTATGTCCTGACCGGCCACCTCACCATACGGTCCGGTGCGGTGCTGACCATCCAGGGCAATGTTACCGTTGACATGGCTTCTTACAACATTAACGTAGGGAGTTCTACAACAGGAAGCCTTGCCGCCGACAGGGCATCCTTTTTCAGCGCCCAGACCACCGACCGGAAGATCCTGATTCAGGACGGCGGCACCTGCAATCTCAACGCGTGTTCCTTCGATGATGTGTATATCGATATAGATGCTGATGCCGGCCAGACGTTGAACATTACAGGAAGCACTTTTAGTAATGTCACTTTCCCGGTTACCTGCGATGTGAACCGTGTTCCCGTTTTTACAGGAAATGCAGGAACTCCTGCAGTTATCGGGATCGGAGGGACCCTTACGCAGAACCTGGCACTGCCGGTTCTTCAGTGGTCCTATGCCCTGTTCACCAATGTTACCGTTCGCTCCAATGCCCAGCTCACCCTGGGTCCCGGAATCTATATCGACCTGAAATCCTATACCCTTGCTATCGGCAGCAGCAGCGCCGGAGAACTCCTGGCCAACGGAGCCGTTATCAGCAGCAGCTCCGGAACCGATCGGAAAATCAGCCTGAAGGATGGCGGCAAGGCAACCTTAACCGGCTGCACCTTCAGCAATGTTTTTGTTGACATGGATGCTGATGCCGGAACGCCGGTTACCCTTACCGGCAACACTTTCAGCAACGCTCAATATCCGGTTAAGGCCAACGCCCTGAATTTACCGGTCATGTCGGGCAATATGGCCGATACTCCCATTATCGGATTAAAGAATAATGTAACACAGTCTGTTACCCTTCCGTTGCCTGAATGGGATTATGCCCTGAGTGAAGCAATCTACGTCCGCGACCAGGCAATTCTGACCATATTGCCCGGAACCACGATTCATCTGAATAATCAGTATTTATATATCGGTTCTAGTGCAACGGTAACCGGAACCATTCTGGCTGATCATGTTAGTTTTAAAGAAGCTCCCGGGAAGAACGGCCGGATCTGGTTCCGCGATAATTCAGGCGGCACTTTCACCCACTGCCGGTTTGAGGGCACTCAGCTTCAGCTGCAGGGTGGGTCGCCGACCCTTTCTAATTCGACATTCACGCATTCGAAAACGGCCATCTATGTAAATGATGAATCCAATCCGGTTCTCGATCATAACGATTTTTTCAACAATACAACAGCCATTGATCACCGCGGAGATGCCACGCTGCAGCTGCAGAATAACTGGTGGGGCCATACCACCGGTCCGCGGAACAGCGCAAATCCAGGGGGAGAAGGGGAGATCATTGCCGGAACCGGCGCAATGGTATTAGAGCCCAGGCTTTTGCAACCGGCTAACGGGAGCGTATCACCCGGGCTGATACCACCGGTCATGGACCTGGGATACCTGCTTACCGGGAGGAAGAAAGATACTGCGTTCATTATCAGGAATAATGGAGATATTGATCTGTTGATCACCACCGTTGGCAATACCTCTTCCCAGATATCCATCGATGCTGACGATCGTTTTTGGATTCTCCCGGATTCTACGGTCAGGATTCCTTTTTCATTTACCCCTTTGCAGTTTGGTATTCAGCATGATACAATTCAGCTGGGAACAAACGGTCCGGGAACCGGGCGGACCATTCTCCCGGTTACCGCGGAGGGTCGGGTGGATGATATCTCCCTGAATTTCTACCATATCGATGTCGATTCCTTCCCGGTAGTTAAATGCCATTTCTCCCTTACCGATCAGTCTTTTCTTCCGATCCGGACGCTGACCCGTGATAATATCACCGTCAGCGAGCAAAGGATTAATATTCCCGGTTTTGAGCTGATCGGCCGGACGGCTTCAAGAGCGGTCAGGGTAGCGCTGGTGATGGATCGCAGCGGAAGCATGGAAGGGATTCCCCTGAGGGATGCAAAGAATGCGGCCATTGACTTTATCCGGGAGCTCACCCCCACCGACAAGGCAGCTGTTGTAAGTTTCGCCGATAATGCCGGGGTTGACCTGGGTTTTTCTTCGGACCAGGCTTCCCTGATTGCAGCGGTTAATTCACTCAGGGCGGAAGGGGCTACCGCCCTGTATGATGCGCTGGATATGAGCATTGCGCTGGTGCGGGGACTGGATGGAATCCGGGCGGTTCTGGCATTGTCTGACGGACAGGACAATGAGAGCTCCAAAACTGCGGCGGATGTGATCAATGCCGCGAACCAGGCTGGGATCAATGTTTACACAATCGGACTCGGCCGCGATGCGGATCCTTCGCTTGAAATGATGGCCCGCCAAACGGGCGGGCAATATTTTTACTCACCCACCTCGAAGGACCTGGCAACGATTTATCGGATGATCTCCGGACAGCTGCAGAATCTCTATGTCGTAAGGTATGTTGCCAGCGAGGCTCTGCCTTTTCCGAGGAGGGTTGAGCTCGGGGTGAATGTTTACGGACTGGCAGATACGGCGGTGCGGTACTATGGCATGGGCAATACGGAGATTGAGTTTTCCTTAACCGGTCAGCCCTTCCGGCGGCAGGACTTCGCCACGGATTCCAAGGGATACTTTTACTATTTCGTACATCCGGATTCCGTGGAAATGTCAGAAGGAATGACTTTTACCTACTACATGAATTCGAACAACCACACGATTCCCTGCGGGGGAGAGTATATGGGCGACGGGATCATGCAGTTCTGGGCCGATTTCAGGGGAATCAACCAGACCGGCAGTTACCCGGTATCCCTGCCCGATTCGGTGAGCCAGTCGGGAGGCTGGATTATTTTTAATCCCAAGCCGGCACCCTTTTCGGCGAACTTGAAAAAGCGGCCGGTTGTGCAGAGCATCGACATTTTCGCCGGCGGCAGTGCGGGCGTTAAGGCGCTGGCAGGCGCGGTGGGGGCGGGACCATCCATTGCAGCGGCATCTGCAACGGCTTCGGGGACCGGGGGTATGGGGATCAACTTTGAAAGGAACGAGGCCGGGGATGAATGGATAACCAGGCGGCTGGAAGCTGGCGTTGCCGGAAAAGTAGAATCTCCCGCCATCAATACGGTTATTGATGCCGTGAATGTTGGCGTGAGTGCAGAGGTCATCACCAAGGGAACTGCCGGACAAACCATGCTTTTCCCATACGCAACCCAGACTGATGCCACCCAGATCAAGGCAAAAGCCGCTTACCTGCTGGAAACCCTCTCCTACGGCGGCATGGTGGTGAGCCCCTATTTCGGGATCGTCCTGAATGCCCTGACCCAGGCACTCATCATTATCAATCCTGATGTATCGGCCATCTATTCCGGCCTGAACGATTCCTGGAATGTCGGGGTCAGCACCGAAGGGAAGGTGGCGGCTGAATTCAAGCTGACGCCGGCCAAAAACTCCGGATTGCCAGAATTCACCCTGGCTGAAGGGTCCCTGTCGGTTGGGCTTGGAGCCTCGTTTACTCACTATTTCGATACTAATGACATGACCCTGGGTGTCAGGCTGGCCGCCGGATTCGATGTGGGAGCGCTGAACTTCAAGATCGGGAACGCAAATATCGGGAGCGTGTTCAAGTATAAGCAGGGAGCGGAAATCTCTGTAGAATCAGGCTTCAATCCATCCAACGGACTAACAAGTTTCAACATGGGGTTCCTGACCTACAATCAGGCGAGCCTCACTTTCCTGCAGGGGTATTACGGTCATCTTTATTCTGTAAACGTCCCCGAACCCGTAATTGAAAAGGCTCAGGCTGCAGCCTCCAATATGATCCACGATGTGGCCATGATCTTCCAGCCTGGTGCCACGATGCCCGGTCTGCGGCTTGGATCTGCCTTTTTCAGTGATGCCCTGGATGCGGTCTTCGGATTTGATGAGGACAGCCTGGGCTCTTTCGATGATCATATCGTCCTGTCAACCGAGGAGCAATACAGCAAGGGAATCAATACCGAGATAAAAATCGCGCTGGATGCTGCGTTGGTGCTAGGCCTTGGACTCGAATTCGGGGTTGCCTTCTCTTACCTGGATAAAATTTCAGCCCTCACGGATGAGTATGTACTGGCCCAGGGAAAAATCCTTCCCATGGCAGAATATCCGGGTGTCACCGACCAGAACAGCCTGTTCTCGGTCAAGAATGAACTGACCGACCTCTTCGATGGGGCTATCGATCTGGTGATCGACGGGGTCCTGAACCTGATCGATCTCGGTGAATTCCTGATTGATGAGGGGATTGAGTTTATCTCCGATCTGCCCGAAAATGCAGGAAAACTGTGGGGTACGGCAGAAAGTACCGGTAAGGTGGTGATCAGTGTGGCCGATCCGAGGAACTGGTTTCTGGAGAGCAGGCCCCTGATGGACCCGAAAATCATTTCTGCCTATTGGTCACCCCGCGTAACGGAACCCTCAAAGCCTGACCGCTATAAATCGGGACCTGAGCAGTCCGATCTTTTTGTTATCAGCAAGGCCGTCAGCGTTAGCCTGTTTAACCAGTCGGGTGAGAAACCCGATGAATTCAGCCCCCTTCAGTTGACTCTTTTCATAGATGAAAACATGCTCACCGACCTTGGATTTGCAGAAGAAGAGAAAACTCTTGCAAAACTCTATTGGTATAACCCTGACAATCTCAGCTGGATGCCCTTTGCCATAGACCTCGCGGCGCATCCCGACAGTGTGGGGGCTGAGATTACGCGGCAGGGAACCTATGCGGTGGGGATTGAGATCAGACCTTCCTGGGATAAATCGGCACCGGAGATCCTGGAATATTATCCGTTGGACGGCGGTTCCATAGCCCCGCAGGCAAAAATCTGGGTAAAACTGTTTGAGGCATCAACCGGCGTTGGAATTGATTTTTCAAGAACCAGCCTGATGATCGACGGATCCGTGACCGATGCAAGCTGGGACCCCGTCAACTCGGTGATTTCCTATGCCTCGCCGCTGCCGCTTTCCCTCGGCGATCATACCTTCACGATCATCGCAACCGACTATCAGGGTAATTCTACCAACCAAATTATCCCCTTCAAAGTTATCGCTTCCTTTACCTCACCATCCCTTAACAAATCCTCACCACACCTCAACATATTTCCCAATCCATCAAAATCCGATATAACCGTTGAGATTTATCCCGATGTTCAGCTCCCCATGGATATTGATGTTTATGACGCATCGGGCCGACCTGTTTTTACGCTTCACAGGGGAACTGTTTTGCCGGGTTTGCACCGGTTTACCTGGAACCGGATGACAGACAGGGGAATTCCGGCCGGGGCCGGGGTCTATTTTATCAGGGCTAAGCAGGGGGGGAGGATGGAGGTGAAGAGGGTGGTCTTGCTGTGACGTAAAGAGGGTGATTATTTCAGGAGGGGGAGGAGGGTGTTGATTTCATTGATGAGGCCCTGGGAGGAGAAGGTGGCGCCGGAGATGGCATCGATGTTTTTGCGAAAAACGAAAGTGCTTTCGGGCTTGTTGTAGAACTGGGCCAGCCATTTTTTATTGGTTATCTCTGATCCGAATTCTGACCGGTATTTCAGGATCCGGATCAGTCTGATTTTGTTTGAGGGGTCAACAACCACCATCAGGTCGAATTTCTCAAACCGACCTTCTGCATTCGTGAGGATAAGGGTTCCGGCGGCTGTACCAGCTTTGTCGAGGATCTTGTAAAACTCTCGCGTACCTGCTGATTTCTGATATTCCGCCTTGGCGAAGGTTGGCGACCAGGCTGTCAGTTCCTTAATAATCTGCTTATTGTGTGATACCCAGAAGGGCTGGTCAGAGATGGGGGCAGCAGCCCCTAAGGAAAAGAGAATGATCAGGAATCGGAACATGGCCTGTCTTTTTTAGAACCAAACGCCTACACCGGCATTCAGCCAGGGGGTAAACGCTTCGTCTGTTTTAGATTTCCGGAGCCTTGTATCCACCTTGAATACAGCGCCTCCTGCGGGTTTCCATCCCAATCCGAAGATGAATTCATTGACATTGTATTTGTCCTGACGGGTCAGCCCCGGATCAACCGACAGGTGGGTGTCATAATGCTCATAACGGAAGAATGGGGTCAGCTGGTGATTGCTGGAAGTGGTTTTCAGGAGGTTGTAGGAGATTTCGGCGTAATAACCGCTGACCGTGGAGGCCAGGTCATTGCGGGTAAAGCTGTTATATGCCTGGGTGTTGGACTGTTTCGACACTATCCACTGGCCCCGTATGTGGAATCCTTTAAGGCTGTAACGTGCATCGAGTCCCACCATTGCGATTCCCACAACCGTTGAATCTGCACGGGCCATCATCGCTTCATCTGTTTTGTCAAGGTTGTTGAACATGGCTGATTGCGTATCGCCAAAATAGCCTGCCAAACCCATTTTCAGGCCCATGATGCCATAATAGTCGATTCTGGCCGATAGGTTCGGAGCAGAGGCGAACGACCTGGCACCGCGCTGCCTCCCGTTGCGGAGAAAGCCGGATCCATTGAGAGTACCCTTGTTGTCGGTACCGTAACTGCTGAACCCGTTGACCAGATACAACTGGTATTTCAGGCCGATCTCCTGGAACCGCCCTGTGAATCCTGCACCGATTTCCCGCCAGGTGGTGGGAACGATCAGGTTATCAACCATGGGGCGCAGAACTCCGTTAAAGGTGGTCGGTTCATGGTATTCATTTACTATTCCCATCGGAACCAGTAACAATCCAGCCCTGAAATTGAGGAAATCGCTGAAAGAATGGTTGACAAATGCCTGCTCCACAAATACTTCCTTTACATGCTCAAATTCAACCTCAGTGAGAAACTGCGTTTTGTCGGAAAAGCGGTATCCCATGCTGATGATCATGCGGGAGACATCCAGGCTGGTGTTTGACCGTTTGCCCTCCTGAAACTGCGTGGTCATGTCAATGGTGGCATATCCGCCGATATTCAGCTTCTGATCCGATTTGGAAAGCAGGGTGGATGCGAGGTTCTGCGGACTGTTGTCCTGTTGGGCAAAAGTTGGAAACGAGACAAGGAGTATCGACAGGGCGTAAATAACTCTTTTCATTGCGATCGGGTTAAAACAATCGCAAATATAAAATTATTTTAATTTAGTCTAAATAAAACAAAGACAGATTAGTCTTTAATTATTTTTATTCTTTAAATACACGCATTTTTCCCTCTCTAAGTCTCTCGGTCTCTAAGTCTCTCGGTCTCTAAGTCTCTCGGTCTCTCAGTCTCTCGGTCTCTCAGTCTCT
>CAZEKJ010000019.1:10492-34130 GCA_964512915.1 uncultured Porphyromonadaceae bacterium | reverse complement strand
AGTCTCTCGGTCTCTAAGTCTCTCGGTCTCTCAGTCTCTCGGTCTCTCAGTCTCTCGGTCTCTAAGTCTCTCGGTCTCTCAGTCTCTCAGTCTCTCAGTCTCTCAGTCTCACAGTCTCTCAGTCTCTCAGTCTCACAGTCTCACAGTCTCACAGTCTCACAGTCTCTCATCCCTCCTGGCTCAACCGCTCGCACTCCCGGTCAACCGCATTTGAATCCATGCTTTCATCGAGATAGAAGGCATTCAGGTCGGGAACGCAGGAGTTGACGCGTCTTCTGGCAAGTCTTTGAATATTAAGGAGATGGGAGGCGGTGATGTTGTCGGTGGTGATATTCTTTCCACCCGATCCCGTGGCCAGGGTCAGGGAGGGGCGCAGACCGTTAAAGGTGCCTCCCATCGCACCTTGTGAAGCAGGCGTGTTGACCAGCAGGCGGCCTGCATTCGTAACCTCGGCAAAATACATGATCTTGTGTTCCTCCCTGGAAAAGATACTGATCGTATGACCCACGCCGCCATGACTGTCTATCTTTTTGCACATTTCGATGGCTTCGGGGAAATCCTTCGCCACATAAAAGGCGAGGATAGGGGCCAGAATCTCAAGCGAGAGGGGATAGCTAATTCCCACCTCATGGTTTTCATGGCGGGCGATAAGGACTGTAGTATTTTCCGGAACGCTGAACCCGGCCATCTGAGCGATTTTCCAGGCAGGCTGACCGATCACCTCCACGGCCATGGCTTTTTCGGTTTTATTAAAAGCGACCAGTTCCAGCTTTTTCTTCTCTTCGTCATTGAGGAACCAGGCATTCCGTTTTTTTAATTCGTTTTCCAGTTCGGCTGCCCTGACGTCGCGGACAACTATGGATTGTTCACTGGCACAGACCGTTCCGTTGTCAAAAGTTTTAGAGAGGAGGATCTGCTCGACGGCGAACGGAATATCCGCGCTCTTGCCTACATACACCGGGACATTGCCCGGTCCTACTCCGATAGCCGGGTTCCCCGAACGGTAAGCTGCGCGTACCAGGCTCACAGAACCGGTGGCAAGAACAAGGGCGATCTCTTTATGGGCCATCATTTCGAGGGTCTCCTCCGGGGTGGAACGGCGGATCCACTGAATGCAATCCTCCGGGGCTCCGGCGGCAATGGCCGCTTCATAACAGATGCGGGCTGCCTCGCTGGTGCATTTTTTAGCTGAGCCATGCGGCCTGATAATGATGGGATTTCTCGTTTTCATCGAGATCAGGATCTTGAACAGTGCCGTTGAGGTAGGATTGGTGATGGGGGTTATGGCAAAAATCGGCCCCAGTGGTTTGGCTACCTCAATCACCTCGTTTTCATGGTCTTCCCGAATGATTCCCACGGTCTTCATATTTCTGATATCGTGGTAAACATACCTTGTGGCCAGCACATTCTTGGCCACCTTATGCTCCCATATCCCGATGCCGGTCTCCTCCCAGGCCATTTTGGCCAGGGTAACCCGGGCATTGAAGCCCGCTTCATACACGGCTTTAACAATTTTGTCTGTCTGTTCCTGGGTGTAGCTGCTGAACGCTGCAGCCGCTGCCTTGGCCTTACTCATCACATCCCCGATGTCAAGACCTTTTTTTATCGATTCTTCTGCCATAGTAACGCAAGTATAGCCGGAAAACTAACATCTTGATACAAATGGGGTTGCTAATTGAATAACAGGCCTCGCTTCGCTCGGGTAATTGGCTCGGCTAGCGCCTCGCTAAATGGTTCGCTGCGCTCACTAATTGGCCCTCCAGGCTAATTAGCGCGAAGCGCCAATTAGGGCGAAGCCCCAATTATCGAGGCGTTAGCCGAGTTACTTCGTTATCGCATACCCCACCCGGATCTCGGGGAGCACGATGGTGCCTATGAAATCATATACATGCTGGAAGCCCCACAGAAGGTTTACTTCGCCGATCCAGTGATTATACCGAACCCCGAAGCCTGTTTTAAGGGCGGTGAAGTTAAAGTTGCCGCCTTTGCCGCTAAAGTTGTATCCGCCGGAGGGGTTCAGGTAGTAACTGCTGTCGGGCACAAAATAATCGGAGTTCCGGTTCATCCACACCGCGCCCACCGTGATAAGCGGATCCACCTCGCCCAGATCGAAGTATTTGGTTATGCTGATCGAAGGGTCGGAGAGGACTCTTCGCTCCGGCATGGCAATTCTCCGGGAATTCGGCACGGGTATGCCATACACAAGCTGAAACCCGATAATCTGATGCCGAACGGTATTATCAAGGGAGAGCAAGAGGTTTGCTTGCGGGAAGAAGTAACCCAGACTCACGTTGAACCCCGGGCCGTTCAGCTGGTCAGCAAGATTAAAGAACAGCGGTGTGGTCCGGCCGGATGGGGTGCCGGCACCTTTGATCATAGGATGGTAGCGGCCTGTAACGGAAAAGGAGGCCTGGAATCGCTGATGGTCCTGAGAGAAGCCAGCAGCGGAAAGCATGAGAATCAGTACAGACAGCGCCAGAGTAAGTTTCATTTGAGTCAGAGGGTTGGTTATCTGACATCAAAACGGCTCGTTTATCGTAATTGATATATAAGGCTACTGGTATTTCTGGATCTCCTGGATGAGGAACTTCTTCGGCTTCACGCCCATATGTCTGGCAACTTCCTTTCCATCCCGGAACAGAATCAGGGTAGGGATGCTGCGGACCTTAAACCGCTGCGCAAGTTCCTGGTTGTGATCCACATTGACCTTGCCGACGGTTGCCGATCCGGTTACTTCATCGGCGACATCATTTAATACCGGGTTCATCATCTTGCAGGGGCCGCACCAGGCTGCCCAGAAATCAACCAGAACCAGTCCGCGGGAGGTGACGGCCTTGAAGTTCTTATTGCTCAGAACCCTGATGTTTTCACTGGGCTTTACATCAGGAAGATTTTTCATCCTCTTCTGGTTTATGACAATAAATCCGATAAAGAGAATAATCACCCCGATAATGACAATTGCGCCGGTTGACATGACAGAAAGATATTATTTAAACATTAACATATATCGATATAAGCATGTCAATTACTGTACCAGAGTTTTCAACTTTCCGGACTGAATAGTTTTTTTCGTAATTTGTCACATATGACGATATCCGCCGAAAACATTCTCCTCATCGGGTCGATCCTGCTGTTTGCCAGCGTATTGGCAGGAAAGACGTCCTATCGTACCGGTATACCCGTCCTGATATTGTTTGTGGTTATCGGGATGCTTGCAGGCTCCGAGGGAATCGGAAAAATTCCTTTTGATAATGCTGGAGCAGCGCAATTCATTGGCATCGTTGCCTTAAATGTGATATTATTTGCCGGGGGACTCGAAACTGACTGGCGATCGGTGAAGCCGGTTCTCTGGCAGGGGATTTCATTATCAACGATCGGGGTGGTGCTCACAACGGTTTCGGTCGGTCTCTTTGTCTGGCTGGTTACCGATTTCAGCCTGACCGAGGGATTGCTGCTCGGGGCCATTGTTTCCTCCACGGATGCAGCGGCTGTGTTCTCCATATTAAGGACGAAGAGCATTGCGCTCAAGGGGAACCTGAGGCCGGTACTGGAGTTTGAGAGCGGCAGCAATGATCCCATGGCCTATTTTCTGACCATTGCACTGACCGGTCTTGTGGGTTCGCCCGAGAAGAGTTTCTGGACCCTTATTCCTCTTTTCTTGCAGCAGGTGGCCATCGGACTGGCCTTTGGCTTTGGCATGGGATATATCGGGAAATGGATATTCAACCGGATCAACCTGGTGTATGAAGGCCTCTATCCGGTGTTAGCCATCGCTTGGATGTTCATGATTTTTTCCTTAACCATGGCGCTCGGAGGTAATGGATTCCTCGCTATATACCTGTCTGCCATCTATTTGGGAAATCAGGATCTGATCCATAAAAAAACCATTATCAAGATGTTTGACGGTCTGGCCTGGCTGATGCAGATCATTCTCTTCCTCACCCTTGGACTCCTGGTCTTCCCGAGCCATATTCTGCCGGTTATCGGGATCGGGCTTTTGATTGCCGTTTTTCAGATACTTGTGGCGCGTCCGCTGAGTGTTTTCCTGAGCCTCTCCCCCTTCCGTATGAGGTCAAGGAATCGCTGGTTTATATCTTGGGTGGGCCTTCGAGGTGCCGTTCCGATCGTTTTCGCAACCTATCCATTGCTGGCAGGATTGGAGAAGGCCGGCATGATCTTTAACATCGTATTCTTTGTCTCTGTTATATCGGTTCTGATCCAGGGAACAACATTGGTTAAGGTGGCCGAATGGCTGCATGTAGTATTGCCTCAGCGGGTTAAGGCGTTACATCCCGCCGACCTGATCCTTGAGGGTAATCCTCACTATGAAAAGGTTGAAGTGACGATTCCGGCAGGATCGCCTGTTGCCGGCTCCAGAATCCTCGACTTGCATCTGCCCGAACAGTCCCTCATCATCCTTGTACAGCGCGGCGATCAATACCTCACGCCCAGCGGATCGACTCTACTCGAGGAGGGCGATATGCTTACCATTATCACCACCAGCAAATCGGCACTGGCAGAGACTTGCAGGCTGTTACAGTAATTGGCCTCGCTGCGCTCAGCTAATTGGGTCGGCTAACGCCTCCCTAATTGGCTCCCTACGGTCGCTAATTGGTTCGCTGGCGCTCGCTAAATAGAAAAAGAGGCCGGAAATTTCCGGCCTCTTTTCTAAAACAAATAGAGGGAAGGAGTTAATTCACAATCATTTTAACCGCTTTGGTCATACCGAGGCCGGTGTTCATTTTGATGAAGTAGACACCTTTGCTCAAAGATTGAGTATCAACCTTAATCCTGGACTCCTGATCCTCGGTTGAGATTCCGTCATACAATGTCTGGACGGTGGTACCGGTCATGGTAACCAGTGTGATCCGGGTATGTACGTCGGATATCAGGGTAAATTCTACGAAAGCGTCTCCCTGAACAGGGTTCGGATAGACCGAGAGTTTGTTTTCCATGGTGAGTCTGGCATCGGCCAGGTCAACCAGACTGCCTGATTTGAAGGTGCCATCGCAGCTCTGCGGGGTTCCGCATGGCCCGAGTTTGTCACCGTGAGCCAGGTGATCCGGGACGGCATTAACCGAAACCGAAATCGTATGGGCGTTGGCTGGATTGCCTTCAGGAATATGACAGATATAAACTTTTTTTGCACCCTTGCCGCCTTTAGGCGCTGGCACGCTGATATCAAAGACGCAGACCGATGCTTCATCCGTTGCAATGCATCCGTTGGCATCCGTTACCACCAAAACGTAATGAGTTGAAGCAACCGGATAAACGGTAAGGCTCAGGCTGGTCCCGATGGCAGCGCCGTCCTTTACGAACCATTCATAGGAGTATGGGGCAGTTCCGCCGCTTGCAGGAGATCCGTCAAGCAAGGCACTTTCAGCTGGTGCATAGCCCAGGTACACAACACTGTTTGAACCTGCATTGGCAAGCAGCTGAGCCGGTTCGCCAACTGAAAGGGAAGCTACAGTCAGGCAACCGTTTGCATCGGTAACAGTGACGTTGTAATTTCCGACCGATGCGCCAACGAGGCTTTCACCGGTTGAATTGTCTGACCATAAGTAGGTGTATGGAGCAGTACCTCCTGTAACTGAGGTGGATACATCCGTTGTGCCTCCAAAGCAGAGGATCGGCGAGGCTGCTACAGATGCCTCCAGCAGGGCTGGCTCAGCAAGTGTCACGGAACCTGCCAGGGTTTTGCCTTTAGCATCGGTAACCACTACCGAATAAGTTCCGGCAGGAACACCACTCAGGTCTTCGGTTGTTGCTCCGTTCGACCAGCTGTAAGTAAACGGAGCTTTACCACCTGAAAATGAAAGGTCGGCAGTACCGTCGGAACCCCCATTGCAGCTGATGTCGCTACCGGTCAGGGATCCCATAACAAGGGGTTGTATAAATTCATAATTGATGGTCAGGACTCCGCCCTGCCAATAGGCTACCCAGCCGGGATATCCCCAGAAATAGAGCTTTAGCGTATTGTTGCCGCCATAGACATAGTTCGGGAAACTGCCCGTTTTTGAGATAAAATGAGTGGTGGAGTAATGCTGAAGAATACCATAGCCAAAATTCGTATCGGTAAGGTGGAATTGAGCATCGGCCCCGGTGCCACCCCATCCCTGATCCACAGCAGTGAATTTCAGGCTGACACCGGTAACTTCGGTGTTGGCGGGAAGCGGATCTGAAAAGTTGTAAACCCATGGATTCCAGCCATATGAGTTGCCGCCATAGGGGATGTTAATGGTGACAGACTGGCCGTGTGCCAAGGAAAATCCCGATGCGATGACCATAGCCACAAGAACAGCCATGGATAGCAAGCTTGATCTGAGGAAATTGTAAACTTTTTTCATCATCATTTTGTATTTATAATTTAGGATGAACCTAATTACAAAATGATTGATAATCAATGCATTAAATAATAAATACTATTTAAATTAGAAAATCGGAAGAATCCGGCTCTGGTGGGACTCGCAGCAGAAAATGTTAAGCTCTTATATGGAATCATTCTAAATAGGCGACCACTTATTCAGCCGGCAAATCACCTAATTGCTTTTGTTCCGATAAGGTTTTACCACCATCCCTGGTTTTGCCCCTGTGTGCTCCCCATCTTTCAGCACTTGTTTCCCGTTGACAAAAACGTGCACCATCCCGGTGGCGAACTGGTGGGGATTGGAGAAAGTTGCGCGGTCAGCGATACTGTCGGGTTTGAAGAGTACAACATCTGCATAAAATCCCTTCTTCAACATCCCGCGTTTATGTAAACGAAGGTTTTCGGCCGGTAGGGAGGTGAGTTTTCGGATGGCTTCCTCCAGGGGGATCACTTTTTCGTCCCGAACATATTTTCCCAGCAGCCGGGCGAAAGTGCCATAGGCTCTTGGGTGGGGATTTGATTTCAGGAAGACGCCTTCCGGGGATTCCGATTCAGAATCGGAGCAGAAGCTCATGTAGGGGAGAGCGATCTGTTTCTTAACGTTTTCCTCCGACATCAGGAAATAGACCGCGCTCACATCGTCTCCATTCTGAACCACAAGGTCTATCAGGGTTTCAATGGGGGAAGTCCGGCGTATTCCGGCAACTTCGGCCAGGGTTTTCCCGGTGAGTTTTTTCAGTGAATCCTCCATGAATCCGATCAGAAGAATGTTATCCGGTGAAGCCGCGAGATCATAGAAATTCTCCCAATTGTCGCCCGGCTCACGAATCTCCTCCAACAATCCGGCCCTGATTTTCGGATCCCTGATGCGTTTCACCCAGGCTTCATCGCCTCCTTCCTGCACCCAGGGCGGGAAGCAGGCGCCCAGCCCGGTGGCGGCTGCGGTATAAGTGTACATATCGGTTGTGATGGTCAGCCCGGCGGTGCGGGCGGAATCTATGCGGGCGATTACTGCATCCATTTTAGGCCAGTTCTTTTGTCCGGCCGCTTTCAGATGATAGATCTCCGATCGTACACCCGCTTCTTTTGTAATCCGGATCAGCTCATCGATACCCGACATGATTTTGTCGCCTTCACTCCGGATATGCGAGATGTAGAGGCCGTCGTATTCTGCAACCACCTTGGCCAGTTCGACCAGCTCCTCGGTTTGTGCATAAAAGGCAGGTGGGTAGATCAGGGAGGAGGCTAAGCCAAGCGCTCCCTCTTCCATGGCCTTCCGAACCAATGTTTTCATCCTTTCCAGCTCCTCCGGGGTTGGAGGGCGGTCGGCATAGCCCACTTCATGAATGCGGACAGTTGTGGCGCCGATAAAAGAAGCCACATTGCACGAGACGCCCCGTTTAGCCAGATATTCCAGGTATTCGAGGAGGGTAGTCCAGGCAACATCGTATTTAATGTCGCCCTGCGACTGGCCGCGTTCCTTCTTCATGGTTGGGTTCAGTGGCCCGTCCGAGACGCCCTCGCCAAAGATTTCGAGAGTTACCCCTTGCCGTATATCCCCTTGCGACCGCCCATCCTCGATGAGCGATTCATTGGCCCAGCTTAACATATTGATAAAACCGGGAGCAACGGCCAAGCCTGTAGCATCAATTTCGACAGGGGCCTTCTGGCCTTCCAGGTGGCCGATTGCGGCTATCGTATCGCCTGATAGTGCGATATCTGCAACAATCGGAGCCTGGCCGGATCCGTCATACACGGTTCCGTTCCGGAGAATCACGTCATATTTTGCGGTCGGCTGGCAGGAGGCCAGGGCGAGGGGGAGGAGGAGGAGGAGGCGCAGGGACATGCTATTTACGATTTACGATTTACGATTTACGATTTACGATTTTGGTTGCTGGTTGCTGGTTGCTGGTTACTGGTTGCTGGTTGCCGGTTGCCGGTTTACGGGCGCCTGCTATGCGCCCCTACTGGTCACTGGTAACTGGTCACTGGTCACTCCCTTCACGTCAGCAGCAGCACTACGCCCGCCACCGATCCCGCGAGTCCGATCAGCATCGGGATCGCGTATCCGATACGTTTCTTTTGTGCAAAGCTCCAGGCAAGGCTGTTGAGCGAGGTGTAGGCCAGGGCGCCGAGCGCAACCAGGCTGAGCTTGTACCCCCAGCCGTTCTGGCCCAGCAGTCCGATTCCGCCTGCGATCAGGATCCCGGCAGTAGCAAATTCAGCCAGCAGATGCAGCCAGATCAGGTCGCCCCCTTCGGATTTCCATTCGGGCAGGCTCCCCTGATCCTTAAATTTGCGGTTGGCCACTTCGAGCATCCAGACCAGGAGAATACCGGCGGCCAACACGATCATAAAAATCGGGATGATACGGTTGTCAACGGGGTCCGGATCGGTAATTCCCTTGATATTGAAATCCAGGGAGAAATGCTTCCCTTTGCCGCCCTTGAAATTGATGGAGCCATCCTGGGCACTGAGGATGGTGGTCGTCAGGAGAAGAGCCAAAAAGAACAGAACTTTTTTCATTTTTTCATTCTTTGACACCTGTCAGGTTTATAAACCTGACAGGTAGGTAGTATTTTGATAATGGCCAATTAATCAATTAGTTGAGATTCTCAGCCAGAAATATTTAGTAAAAATACTATTTCCAAAGTATTCAAAATTAATTAATTAGATCAATAGACTGACAGGTATTATTTAAGCACCTGTCAGTTCGTTCTTGTAAGTTACAGAAGTCTTGATAGTTAATTTGTTTTGATGTTTGAATGCTTTTATAAACCTCATTAAACCAGTTAATTGAATCTTGATTCCCAACCTGTCAGGTTTATAAACCTGACAGGTCTATATGGAGCCGTATATCCTTACTTGAGCCTCCCACCATAATACGGAAACTCCCGGGTTCAATTACCGGTTTAAGGTTTTTATCCAGCATGGTCAGCAGGTCCGGTGTTATCTCAAAAGTAATCACTTTTGATTCACCGGGCTTCAGATGGACCCGCTGAAAACCTTTCAGCTCAATTACCGGACGGGCCACCGATGCAAATTCATCCCGGATGTACAACTGAACCACCTCATCACCGGAGGCTTTACCCGTATTCGTGAGGGTAAAGGTAACTTCGGCGGATTCGCCGTGCATTATTACTGGCTTATTCAGCCTGATATCAGTATATTCAAAAGTGGTGTAGCTTAATCCGAACCCGAACGGGAAGAGCGGCTGACCGGTGAGGTTCATGTAATCGTCGCCGCGGCCGGTGGGTTTGTGATTATAAACCAGCGGTACCTGGCCCTCATGCACAGGAAAGGTCACCGGCAGGCGCCCGGCAGGATTGTATTCGCCGAACAGCACGGCGGCTACGGCCTCGCCGCCGGCCTCACCAGGATACCATACATCCAGTATACCATCCACCGAATCGATCCATCTGTTCATGGTAATGGCGCTTCCGCCGACCAGAACCGCCACAACCGGCTTTCCGGTGGCAGCTACCCGTGTGATCAGTTCCTCCTGCCTGCCGGGTAACCCCAACAAAGCCCGGTCGCGGAACTCACCTTCCTCAATCCCGACCACCACAACCGCTGCATCACTTTTGGAGGCAAGATCAATGGCTTCTGCAATTTCCTGATCTGTGTGGTTCTCAACCCCGGCATTCCAGACCAGTGAGAACCAAGCGTTTCCAGCAGGCTCATAATATTCAATCCTGATATTGTACTCCCGGCCTGCATGAAACGCATAGTCGACCGTCCGGATTTCCCGGGTCCGCTTGATCCAATTATCAAGTATAAGCTTGTCATCCAGATAGATTCGATATCCATCATTCCCATCTATGCCGATTTTATAGGTTCCGGTGCCGGGCGATTTCAGCTTACCTGACCATCGTACTGAGTAAAAGGAATTGCCGGTCTTCTCCTCATCGGGCCCAAACAGCGTCCACTGAAACCGCACCTGCCGGTCGGTCCGTGTGAGCACCGGCTGACCTGAGAAGGTGATGTTGTTGAAGTATTCTCCCTGTAATCCGGTTACCGGTTGCCGGTTGCCGGTTGCCGGTTGAGGTTCTCCGGGCGAAACTAAGTGGTCAGTTGGTACCGGCACAAACTCCACGATCTCACGGTCGCAACCCTTAGCATACCTGATCTCCGGATACCTTCCTTGCGCCCCTGTGCCCTTGTGCCCGTATGCCCGTATGCCCTCCAGTATCGATACCTTCCGGTTCCCCGGCCCGCTGTACCCTCCCAGTCTTGCTTCATCGGCATCGGAACCGATTACAGCGATGGATTTTATTGCTTTGCTGAGGGGAAGGATATGGTTCTGATTTTTCAGTAGTACGATGGATTTTTTTGCTGCCTCCAGAGCAATCTCGCGATGTTTAGCAGATCCGTTGACGGATTCTGCGATTTTCGGATCCACATAGGGATTTTCGAAAAGTCCGAGGTTGAATTTGACTGTCAGGACTCTAGCAACCGCCTGGTCGATGGTTTTGTGATCGATCGCCCCGTTCAGAAAGCCGTCAATAAACAAAGGGTAATGGTCGTAAGAGGTCTGGAAAATCACATCGAGCCCGTTATTGATGGCATTTGCACCGGATTCCGAATAGGTTTTGTTGGTCATGTGCAGGACGTTGGCGCCGCCTACCGCATTGGCATCGGAAATGACAAAACCCTTGAATCCCAACTCTTTTTTGAGCCAGGTATTCAGCATCCAGTTATTCGCCGAACACGCTTGTCCGTCGAGGGAGTTGTAAGAAGTCATAACCGACAGGGTACCGCCGCGGGTGAAACAGGCCACAAACGGGGGCAAGTGGATCTCTCGTAAATATCGTTCGTTCAGGTGAATGGGGTAGCTGTCACGGCCGCCGTCCCCCACGTTAGCCAGCAAATGTTTCGGGGTGGTGATCACCCCGGTTCTTTCAAATTCCGACACATAAGCCACCACCATCTCCGAAGCAAGGAACGGGTCCTCTCCGTAAGATTCTTCCACCCGGCCCCAGCGCACATCCGAAGCAATATTGATCACGGGGGAGAGGATCTGGCGGATGCCGCGGGTTTTCATTTCAGTTGCGATTGCCCTGGCCACATCATGCATCAGGACTGTATCAAAGGTGGCTGCCAGGCCAATGGATTGAGGGAAGGAGGTGGCACCCGACCTTACCAGTCCGTGCAATCCTTCATCAAAAGGTATGATAGGAATTCCCAAACGGGATTCTTCAACGAAGAATCGTTGAATCTCGTTAATGATTCTTGCAGATTCACCGGCAGATGCGCCTGGATTATAATTAAGCAGCTGCTGGGTTGCATCCTTGGTTTTCCCTTCTGCAGAGACCTGAAATCCGAAGACCCCTTTCATCAGTTTGTCTTTCCCGATGGTCAGGTCTCCCGGGATCATGAATAGTTGCCAGAATTTTTCTTCCGGGGTCATCCGGCTTATCAGATCCTGAACGCGCTGTTCAACAGGCGCTTTCGGGTCTTTATAAACCTGGGCCGGAGCCAGAACAGCTATCAGGATAAAAAATACAAACGGAAAAATCGGTTTCATACCCATATGAATTTGACAATAAAAATATCAAACAAATTTTGGTGGGAAAGCTACAGTATTGTAATTTTGAAAAACAGTAAAATAGGAATCATTCCTAAATAGGATTATGGATAATAAAAAGGCAGTGGAATTATTACAAAAATGCGGGCTCCGGGTAACCCCTCAGCGTCTGATTGTGATAGAAGCTCTGTATAGCCTGATGAATCATCCAACGGCGGACCAGGTAGCAGAATATGTCAGGAAAGTACATCCCAGTGTTGCAACAGGGACGGTGTATAATGTTCTTGACACGCTGGTTGAGAAGGGTGTGATCACCAAGGTTAAAACTGAGCAGGGGTTGATGAGATATGATGCGGTGCAGGAGAGGCATCACCATTTATACTGCAAGGAATCCGACAGGATAAGGGATTATGTTGATGAGGGACTGGACTCACTGCTTGCAGATTACTTTAAAAGGAAGGATATCCCCGATTTTAGGGTCGAGGATATCCGCCTGCAGATCAGCGGGAAGTTTAAACAGTAGAAGAATCGTTTTTATTTTCAAAACATAAAAGTCAATGAATATGAAAGAAAAAAGCATTGAGTTATTGAACCGGGCTGTAGCGGACGAGTTGGCAGCTGTTCATCAGTACATGTATTTTCACTTCCACTGCGATGATCAGGGATATGATCTTTTGGCTAATCTTTTCAGAAGAACAGCCATTGAGGAAATGCTGCATATTGAAAAGCTAGCCGAGCGGATTCTGTTTCTGAAGGGAGAGGTTGAGATGGCCACCAAGACTGTTGTTAAAAAGATCCACAATGTTAAGGAGATGCTGGATCTGGCGGTTTCAATGGAGGTATCCAGTGCCAATGATTACAACAAATGGGCAAATGAGTGCTCCCAGAATGCCGATTCCGTATCAAAGAAACTTTTTGAAATGCTGGTAGAGGACGAAGAGCGGCATTTTGATCAATACGATAAGGAAACTGAGAATCTGGAGAAGTTTGGAGATAACTATCTCGCACTTCAATCGATCGAGAGAAGTAAAAGTGTTGGCTCGGGCATGCCTGCACAATAGCCTTTGGGAAATCATGTGATTGTTTCGCCAGCCGGCTCATTGCAATTGAAAAACGACTGGTTCTCATTCCCAGTCGTTTTTGTTATATTGGCCCCTGAGATGATACGCATTTTACTGATCGTTGCCGGAACTTTAAGCCTTGTGCTCGGGGTTATCGGAATTTTTATACCCGGCTTGCCAACCACTCCGTTTCTATTGCTCACGGCAGCGCTATTTGTCAGGAGTTCGGATCGTTTGCATAAGAAGCTGGTCCAGAACCGATTGGTTGGAGTTTATATAAACCAATGGCAAAAGAATCGGGGTCTCACTGTAAAATCGAAGATAACTTCAATTCTTTTGATGTGGGCGATGATGGGAATCAGCTTTACTCACCTTGAAGATCGTATGATTTTGCAGGGAATAATTTTAGTCACAGGTGTTATCGGCACGGTAGTAATGACTTTTATCGTGCCTACCATTAAGAACAATCCGTAAAGCCAAAACTATGTTGTCTGAAAAGGAACTCGAGCGGTACAGCCGACAGATCCGGCTTAAGGAAATCGGTATCGAAGGCCAGGCAAAGCTCAGGGAATCAAGGGTTTTGGTAGTTGGTGCGGGGGGGTTGGGAAGTCCGGTGCTGGAGTATCTGGTTGCGGCCGGAGTGGGGCATATCGGAATAGTGGATTATGATGTTCTTGATCTGTCGAACCTGAACCGGCAGGTACTTTATACGGAAGGAGAATTGGGACTGCCCAAGGCAGTCCAGGCTGCCGACAGGCTCCGCAAAATGAATTCTGAGGTTGATATCCGGGTATATTTCCAGAAACTCAGTCCCGATACGGTACTGGATATCCTGCCAGATTATGAAATTGTTACCGATTGTACCGATAATTTTGCCGTGCGCTACCTGATCAGTGATGCTTGTGCCATCCTGAACAAGCCGGTGGTGTATGGAGCCGTATATCAGTTTGAAGGCCAGGTTACAGTATTCAACTATCAGGGCGGACCCACCCTTCGATGCCTGCAGCCGGAGCAGCCGCACCTGCTTGAGATTCCCTCCTGTGCGGAAGGCGGTGTAATCGGGACCATTGCCGGAATCATCGGAACACTGCAAGCCAATGAAGTGATCAAAATGGTTCTTGGAGTAGGAGAAGTATTAAGCGGCAAGGTCTTTGTTTTTAATGCATTGGATAACAGCAGCTACTTTTTTCATCTCGACAGGAGTGTGAATGCATCAGAAATAAGAGAGCTCGGAAATTATGAAGAATCATGCCTGACAGAGGAAAACCGATCGAAAAGTATTTCAGGAGCAGAGCTTAAATCATGGATCGGGGAGGGCAGGGATTTTCTGATTATTGATGTGAGCGATCCCATGGATGGAGTTGCACCCAATCTCCCCGGCATAAAAATACCTTATTACAAAATTGCTGAAAATCTTGATCAGATCCCACATAACAAACCCGTGGTTTTTGTATGTCCTATGGGGATCAAGAGTTTGGCGATAGTGAATTACCTGGCAGACTTGCGAGACTTAACACAACTGTACTACCTGACTGGTGGTTTGCAAACTTTCCCAATTTAAACTTAGACCTGTCAGGTTTAAAAACCTGTCAGGTTTTCTCCATTCTGCCATAAATATTGCATATATATCATTGTAATCATTACCAAAATCCAGTGATTGATATGAATGCAATAAAACCTCTTGATTATGGGCGAGTTTACCACATTTACAATCGTGGGGTAAACAAGCGTAACATCTTTAAAACGGACAAGAACTACCAATATTTTTTAAAGTTGTACTTTGAACGTATTGGGCCATTGGTTGATACCT
This sequence comes from uncultured Porphyromonadaceae bacterium, assembly GCA_964512915.1. Lineage (GTDB taxonomy): Bacteria > Bacteroidota > Bacteroidia > Bacteroidales > UBA12481 > UBA12481. The sequence continues at coordinate 19,365 of CAZEKJ010000019.1, read as the reverse complement.
ATGCCTGGTGTTTGATGAATAATCATTTTCATTTCATGGTCAGGATCAAAACCAGAAAGGAAATAATTAAATACCTGTCAGGTTCCTTTGCACCTGACAGAATCATGGGATTTAAAGTGTCAAAGCAATTTTCTAATTTTTTTGTCGCTTACGCCAAAGCCTTTAATAATCAGGAAAAACGAAAGGGCGCTCTCTTCGAGAGGCCATTTTGTCGAATTGAAGTTAGTAATCTGGATTATTATAAGCATTTGGTTGTTTATATTCACCGAAACCCTGTCCACCATGGATTTGTCAATCATCCAAGAGATTATGAATACTCCTCCTTTCACAACTATTTCTCTGTGAATCCATCAGGAATTGATAAGGATACAGTTTTCAGTTGGTATGATTCAACCGTGAACTTTAAGGCATGCCACCGTAAACCACAGGATATTAGCGATTTCGAGGGATATTTCCTGGACGACAGCCAGAACGAAGATTAGTTGTCAGGTTTTTAAACCTGACAGGTCTAATATTATTTCAGCCAAGGATCCCTGGTCTTCTTCAACCACGGCAGCAGCTCCTTTTCAACGAGCTCTTTTATCACTTCCGGATTCTGGTAAGCTACATTGTTTACTTGCATCGGATCCAGCTTCCGGTCCCACAGATAGGTGGTTGTCTTGTTGCCCGGTCCGCGCAGGATACTCAGGGTATACCGGTCGGTCCGGACGCCCCGCTCGCCGGAAGCCAGAAAAGGCTCGGAGGTTCCGGCAGGATTCCTGAAAAGCTGGCCATCCGTCATGAAATAAAGCTGCGAAGTTGGCAGTGCCTGTGCCTTTCCCAGCATCAGGGCTGCATAACTGCTGCCTTCTACGGATTCAGGTGTGATTCCGCCGAAACCGGCAAGTTCCATCAACGTGGGGTATATATCGGGAACCGAGAACAGCAGATTATTCTCAGCAGGGTTGATTTCTCCCGTCCAGCGAATGATAAACGGAACATGCATCGACTCCTCATACGGATTCGACTTCGATATCATCCCGTGTTTCCCCAGGCAATCCCCATGGTCAGAGGTGAAAACCACAATGGTGTTCCTGTCGAGTCCGGCCGACTTGAGTGCCTCCAGAATCCGGCCGAATTGCTCGTCGACCCCGGTTACCATGGCCAGCTGGTTTTTGATATGCTTCCTGAAATACTTGCCCCACTGATCCGCTGTATCCGGGACTGCGGGATGGCTGAACATCGCCTCAATCTCCGCCTGTTTCGACTCATACATCCGGACGTATTTTTCCGGCACCTGATCATACGGCATGTGCGGCGGGTTCATGGAAACGACCAACGCAAAAGGCTTTCTCTTATCCCGATATTTTCCCTTCTCATTCCTGATATACTTTATGGCCATGTCGGCCTCATGCTCCGGGCCCCACTGATCCACATACTTGAAAGAATCCCGCAGGGCATCGGTCGACCAGTACATCGGTCTGAGGTGCTGATCGTACGTTCCATAAGCGTGCCAGAAATCAAACCCGTGCCGTCGTTCCGGCGGCGTCCACTCATTCCACTTGGGCTCTCCGCGGTTGTTCGATGTGGGAATATAGGGTTCATGGGGAGCATCCAGATGCCATTTTCCGATATATCCTGTGCTATACCCGTTCTCCTTGAGCAGGTCCGACCAGCACCGGGCGCTATCCTTCAACTCAATGCCGTATTGACCGGCTTTTGAGGTGCAATTGCTTACCACCCCATTGGAAACCGGGTACATTCCCGTCATCAGCATTGCACGGTAGGGACTGCACACCGGCGCATTGGAAACAGCCTGTTTCAATACCAACCCCTGTTTTGCAAAACGATCGATATTCGGCGTAATTACCGGCTCCTCACCCAGAAAACCCTGGCAGGAGGCACGCATCTGATCAGGAAAAACAAAAACAATATTCGGATGATCAGGCTTCCGGTCAAACGTAAAAGCCTGGGAGGCGAGCAGGGCGAGGAGGGAGGCGGGGAGAAGGGGCTTCATCTTTTCTTCTTGGTCATGGTTACGAATAAAACAGGTTGCCAGTTAAGAACGGTTGCCAGTTGCCAGTTACCGGTTACCAGTTAATTGAGCCGGAGCGAACATAGAATTATGACTTACACTTTAATGAGTTCTGGCCTAAACTGGCAACTGGCAACCGGTAACCGGTAACCGCCTTTAACCGGCAACTGGCAACTGGCAACCATTTTCTTTTGTAACAATTTTACTAATTCTGAATCAAACAACAGTTAAATGACCTAATTTGCCGGATTAAAACCTTTATCATTTTCATAATGAGCAATATAATAGAAATCAACGGTGTAACAAAAACTTACGGGACGCATGTCGCCGTTGATAATTTGTCATTGTCGGTGCCGAAGGGCAGCATTTATGGTTTTATCGGGCCAAACGGCTCCGGAAAAACCACCACCATCCGGATGATCATGAATATCCTTTACCCCGATTCCGGATCCATAAAGATTTTCGGACAGGAACAGACCGGAAGCAACCTTGAAAAAATAGGATACTTGCCCGAGGAACGCGGCCTTTACCGGAAAATGAAACTGCGCGAACTCATTCAGTTCCATGGCGAGCTGAAAAAGGTTGTCAATCCGGGTAAGGAGGCTGATTACTGGCTTCAGAAATTCGATCTTACTCCCTGGGCAACCAAAAAAGTGGAAGCCCTCAGCAAAGGCATGAGCCAGAAAGTTCAATTCATCGTTACCATTATCGATAAGCCTGAAATCATTATCCTGGATGAACCCTTCAGCGGACTCGATCCGGTGAATGCCGAAATCATCCGCGAGGTAATCCTGGATCTCAGAAAATCAGGCTCAACTGTCATTTTCAGCACCCATGACATGAGTGTGGCCGAGAAAATGTGTGACTTTATTTTTATGATCTACAAGGGGAAAAAGGTGCTTGATGGAACCCTTCAATCGATACAGGAACAATACGGGCAGGACACCATACGGCTTCAGACCGAATTGGGTGCATCTGCCCTGGCAGGTATGGCCGGGGTCGACAAAGTCACCGATTTCGGACAAATGCAGGAGGTCAGGCTGATACCGGGAACCGATCCGCAAAGGATACTGGAGCTGGTCATTGCAAAAACCCGGGTTAACCGGTTTGAAATGACCGCACCTTCGCTCGAAGATATTTTCATCCGTATTGCCCGTCCTGAAAAAAACATCAACAATGAATAAGACATTAGTTATCGCTAAAAGAGAGTACCGGGCAGCGGTCCGGACCAAAGGTTTTCTGATCACCCTGTTACTCCTTCCGATTTTTATGGGTGGCGGGCTGATCGTGATGGCCCTCACCCAGGACAAGGTAGATACTACCGATAAGCGCATCGCCGTGATCGACCATTCAGGAATTCTGGGTGAGACCCTCAAACAGAAGGCTGAACTGCGAAATATAAGTGAGGTCACTGACTCGGCTACAGGGGAGAAGATAGCGCCTGCCTATACGATCATTATGGTTTCACCGGATACGGTTGATCCGGATGCGCAGAAACTGAAACTCTCCGATCAGGTCAGGAATAAGGAAGTTGAGGCCTTCATCCAGATTGGGACTGATATTGTCCATCCTAAACCGGGAACAGATGGTTCCCGCATCTTTTATTTCTCGGAAAATTCCATGATGGATGAGACACGCAACTGGATCGGCTATGTCCTGAATGAGAAAATCCGGGAAATCAGGATAGAGGAAATCGGAATTGCCCCGGAAAAGGTCAGCGACCTGTTTTATTGGGTCAATATGGAAGGGATGGGCCTGATGAAGAAGGATACGCGCACAGGGGATATTCAGGATGCCCGGCAATCCAATGTGTTCGAGACCATATTCATCCCATATATCCTTATGTTCCTGATGTTTATGTCCCTGATGATGTCGGCCATACCCCTTCTTAATGCCGTTATGGAGGAGAAAAGCGAACGGATCGCTGAGGTCCTCCTGGGTTCCCTTACCCCAGGTCAGTTTATGATGGGCAAGGTGATTGGCGGACTGGCCGTTTCCCTTACCACCACAGGGATTTATATTGTCGGAGCCGTAATTACGATGAATTACATGGACTTGGGACAGGTCATTCCCTATTCGGTGCTCCCCTGGTTTTTCGTTTACATGTTTCTGAATATTATTATGGTAGGCTCCGGAATGGCTGCGTTAGGATCCACCTGCAATGACTCGAAGGATGCACAGGCTATGCAGTTTCCAGCCATGCTCCCGATCATTATCCCGATGTTCGTAATGATGCCGATAATCCAGAATCCCCTGGGCAACTTTGCAACCATTATGTCACTGATTCCGCCCTTCACCCCGATGCTGATGCTCGTGCGCCAGGCTACCCAGGTAACCATCCCGCTGTGGCAGCCCATCGCAGGACTTGCAGGCGTTTTGGTATTTACCCTGATATCCGTATGGGCAGGGGGCCGGATCTTCCGTTCCGCCATCATCATGCACGGGAAACGTCCGAAATTCGGGGTGCTGGTGAGGCAGATGCTGAAGGGGTGAAATTGGTTACTGGTTAAAGTTAGTTGCCGGTTGCCGGTTGCCAGTTACCGGTTAATTGAGCCAGAGCGAACACTGAGATAGGACTTACTCGGTAAATGGTTCTGGCCTCAACCGGCAACCGGCAACCGGCAACCGGTAACCGGCAACTGATTTACATCCCCTTCCTCCTAATCAACGCCTCCATGTAGCGTGACTTGATCTGATTGCTCGCCATGGCCTGCTTGATTGGCGGGAGCTTCAGCAGAATACCGATAACGGCGGCAAGGGCGCGATGGCTCCAGAGTACCTGGTTGTCAAACAGCAGGTTCTGAAGATTTCCCCGTTCGATGGCCATGATGACGGCTTTATGTGCACCGTTCAGTGGGGTGATCACCCGTTTCGGCCGTGACTCAAGGTGCAGGCTTGCCTGGTTGCAGTTCCTTACGCAAAGACCGCAGCCCAGACATATCTCCGGGTTCAGCCTGGCGACCCTGCGCTTCGGCTTATGCGGATCATTGGCTGAGATCAGGGTCATGGCCTCAACCGGACAAACACCCACACATTTAGAACATCCGGTACAAGATGATTCATGAACAACCGGCAGGAAATTAGTGGTATGAACCGGATTCAAAATAGCAAAACGACGGGCGGCAATCATAGCTTCACAGCAGCATCCGCAACAGTTGCAAATGAAATTGACTTTTTCCCTTGAGTTCTCGCCGAACTGAACCAGGTTGTTCTCATAGGCCTTCTGCAACAGATCGAGCCCCTCCGAAACCTCAACACTCCGTGCATAGCCGTGCTTGATCAGAGATTCTGCCGAGTTGTTGAAAGTCATGCAGATATCCATCGGCGCCTTACAGGCTCTGCCCAAATGCTCCATTTTATGACGGCAATAGCACATCCCGACTCCCCGGTGGCTGGCTGTTTTAATTACTTCTGTAGCCCTTTCATAATCAAGCACATAAAGGGAATTGTCTTCCGTGAGTACCGGTTCATGGACAAAAGTTCGCCCTAACTGTGTTTCACCACGGGTAAAAAGATCCCGTATGAAATCCTCCTCAACGTTCATGTACTGATAAAAAAGTTCGCTGAGAACCTTTTGGTCTACATCGGTTCGCAGCCTCATCATGGAAAACTCGAAAAACCCGGCCATCGGAGGTGGCAGCGAATAGACCGATTCACCATGGTTATCGATATCGACCAGGATAGCCCGGCTTGCGAGCTCATCGAGAATCTGCCTCGTCGTGGTCAGGTCAAATTTCCAGGCCTTGCTTGCAGTTTCAGCCGTAAACGGCTTGATCGGCAGCAGGGCAACCAGACCGGCTTCCTTTTCCGAAAAAAGCATGCTCAGTATCTTGAAGAGCGTGTCGGAGGGAGTGGCTCCCTGCGGAAACTTGTTGAGCCGGTCAACCAGCTTGGAATAGCCAGATTTTATAGCATGATGATGTGCCATGAAGTGAAAGTAAAAAACTTTCTGGCAGAAAGGAAATTCTATCCCCGAATTCCCGCGATCTCACCGACTGCCTGGATCGCAGTGTCTATTTCTTCTTCCGTGTTGAACGGTCCGATGCTCATTCGCACGGTTCCGTGTATTTTATCCGTACCAAGCCCGACATGAACCTGCGGGGCGCACTGAAGTCCGGTGCGGCATGCGATATTGTAATCCACATCCAGCATGGTACCCACATCGCCGGATTCAAAGCCTTTAATGTTAAAGCTGAGAACCGGGTTCTGGTTTTTTGTGTCCTCGGCACAATAGGTAATCACATTGTTAATTTTCTGGATACCCAACCGCAGCTTATCCCAGAGCATGATTTCTTTCGCATGCAGGTTTTCGATTCCCTGCTGCAGCACCCACTTAACCCCGGCGTTCAGTCCGGCAACCCCAACCAGGTTAAGGGTACCGCATTCGAGCCGGTAGGGAAACTCTTCGAGGTGAGTGAGCTGGGCAGAGCGAACGCCCGTTCCTCCAAACCGTGTCCCGTGCACCGGCACCCCCTCCATCACATAGCTGCCCCCGATCCCTGTAGGCCCCATCAGGCATTTATGGCCTGTGAAAACGAGCACATCAATGCCCATGGCCTTCATGTCAATCGGGATAGCGCCGGCACTCTGACTGCTGTCGACCACAAAGATCAGCCCTTTTTCCTTGCAGATTTTTCCGATTTCCCCAATGGGCTGAACGGTGCCAATAACATTGGAACTATGGTTAACCACAACGATCCGTGTATTTTTTCTGATATTTTTCCTGATATCATCCGGATCAACATATCCATGCTGATCAAAACCGATATGGGTGACTGAGATGATCCCGTCCATTTCCAGATGATGCAGCGGCCGAAGCACAGAGTTGTGCTCCAGCATGGTGGTGATTACATGGTCACCTTTTTGGGCCAGACCTTGGAGGATCATATTCAGGGAGTCGCTGGCGTTATAGCTGAATGTAAGCCTGTTAGGATCGTCTCCGTTGAAAAGATCGGTCAGCATTTTCCGGGTGTTAAAAACCACTTCCTCGGTTTCGATAGCTGCATCGAAACCTGAACGACCGGGGTTTACTCCATGCTCACGGTAAAAGTTACACATGAAATCATAAACCACATCCGGTTTGGGAAAGGTTGTTGCGGAGTTGTCAAGGTAAATCATAAGGCATCTGCTACTATTTCGGCAATTGTTTTAATCTGAACATTCAGTTTGTTGGCTATGCAGATCTGCATCAGCTGGTCCACACAGTTATGACACGGGGTGACCACGATTTCGGCACCGGTGGCCCGGATCTGGTCGGTTTTCAGTTTTCCTACCTTCATCCTGCGGTCGTTGTATTCGCTCATCGCCAGCTGTCCGCCACCGCCACCGCAACAAAGATTATCGGTTCCATGCGGATTCATTTCCACGAAATCCATGCAGGACGCTTTCAATATGTCGCGCTGTTGTTCGAGAATCCCCCCCGACCGCACGAGATTGCAAGGATCATGAAGGGTTACTTTTTTAGTGTTTTTTGTTGGGTCCGGCTTTATTCTTCCGGATTCCAGATATTCCGCGATCAGCTCAACCGATGTATGAACCTCAAAGGGGAATTCGTGTCCGAGGTAATTGGGCGCTTCCCAGCGAAAGGCCCTTGAGCCGTGACCGCATTCCGCCAGGATGCAGCGTTTGGCATTCAGGTTCTGCATCTCCTCCTCAAGCCGGCGGGCAATAATCCTGGCCTCTTCTGTGTTCCCCGAGAAATAGGCATAGTTGGTAACGTCGTACATACGGGTTGACAGGGTCCAGCTCGCTCCGGCCTTATGGAAGATCTTCGCCATGGCCGAAATCGAAAGCGGAAAGAACTTGGGCTCGCGGGGATTGAGGGTGTACAGGAGTTCTTTTCCGGAAGCATCGATGGGGATTTCCGCCGTCGGATCATTGAGTTCATCTTTCAGGTCATCCTCCAGCCATTTGAGGGTATCCACATACTCCTGGGTTGGGATCCCCATATTATTGCCGGTTTCAAGAGCGGCATTAACAGTGGATTGCAAAGTGGCCGGAACCATGCCCATATTTGCGAGCATTGTCCGGCCGGTTCTTACGAGGAATGATATGTCAATTCCGATAGAACAGTGCATCGTACATCGGCCGCACATAGTACAAGCACCAAAAAGCAGGTCGGTCATCTCTGCTGCACTCTCCTCATTGAGTTCGCGGGCATGCACCAGGCCAGGCATAACCTTACCGGTGAACGTATGATATCGGCGGTAAATCGAAGACACAATATCAACCTTTTGAGCAGGCATGAGTCTTTCATCCCCGGTCGCGAGATAAAACATGCAGCTCTCCGCACACAATCCGCAATGAACGCAGGCGTTCAGGTGCGAAACCAGGCGATTGTCCTGCAGGTTATCGAAGACCGCTAAACCCTTATTTATTAGTTCTTTATTCAAACTGCTCCACTTAACTAAATTCCAAAAAACAAAACACAAAAAACAAATAAGCTCCAAGCTTCCAAAACCCCAAACCCCAAACCGGCAACTGGCAACTGGCAACCGGCAACCGGCAAACCGGCAACCTTCCTACCGCCACACCCCCCTCCTTCCGAAGAAAAGTCCCAGCTGGTACCTGGCTGCAAAAAAATAGACCAGGTGTTTTAATTTCCCCAGTGGCAGATACAGGAACAGCAAGGCTGCAATCACATAATACAGGGTTTCCGCAGCCGGTCCGGCAAACAGAAACACTATGGAAGCAGCCTGGAAAGATGTTACAAGAATGTTGGATATATAGTCGTCGGGATTCGACAGGATCCGGAGTTTGCTTACGGCAGCCCTTTTTATCAGGATAAACAGACCGCAAGCGAGTGAGACCATCAGATAACCCGATAGAATGCCTGACCATAAGCCTGCAGGATCGAATC
>CAZEKJ010000019.1:0-10482 GCA_964512915.1 uncultured Porphyromonadaceae bacterium | reverse complement strand
AAATAAAACAGAATCAAAAGGCCGAAAGCCAGAAAGGTTCCCGTGTGATACATCATTCCGGCAGCATAGGTTGGCAGGTGAAGATAGGCAGACTCTTTTTTTCTCGGACTCATGCCTGTTGTGAAGGAGTACCGTATTCCGTCAGACTCGCTGCCGGCCGGACGGGCAAGATCCTGCGGCTTTCCTAGCCGGATCAGTCTTGTAAAGTGGTAGGTAATGCTAACCAGGCAAACTGCCAGGGATCCCAGTGAGAGCCATTGATACCAGCTCATATATCGGAATAATCAGTTAAACACAACCATCGGGCTTGGGAAGGCCGGCAATCCGGCAGGCTCCGCGGGCCGGGCCAAGGGGAAACAATTCATAAATCTCCCGGAGTTTAACACCGGTTTCCTGGCAAATGACCCGGATCATCGGCGCCATCCCTTTTTCGAGCCAGTTTTGCCGGATCAGATGAACGATCGCCCAATGCTTTTCGCTCATCTCCGTGATACCGTCGTAACGCGCAAAGAGCTGTGCAACATCTTCATTCCAAAGGGTGGGATCCGAAAGAAATCCATCACCGTCGACCTCAAAATTCCTTCCTTCGATTTCTAAAATTGGCATATGAATAGGGGTTTAGCCGGTTTGTATACGGTGCCGTAATATAGAAAAAAGTACCAGAATACAATATGCGTTATCTCAGGCTGAACCACTGGGGAACCTGGGGGGAATTGGCAGATTCTCCTGATTTGTGGATGAATTCGTTCGTGCACTTGTTGTAGTCGTATTCCTTCTGCCACTTTGCATGATTGGACTGTATCTCCTTGAGCGCCTGCATCGTTGTAATCAATTCTTCGTTGGTCATTGTGGGATGCAGGGAGAGCCGGATCCATCCGGGCTTCATGGAGAGGTCGCCGGTATTGATCAATTCGGTGATCTTGTGCGAATCATCATAGCTGACGTTCAGGAGGTAGTGTCCATAGGTGCCGGCGCAGGCGCATCCACCCCTGACCTGGATGCCGAATCGGTCGGATAAAAGCCTGACCACCATGTTAAAATGTATGCCCTCGATATAAAATGAAAGGATCCCCAGTCGTTTTTTGACTTTATCAGCCAAGATCCGCAGATTGGGTATTTTCTCCATTTCGGAAAAGGCGTAGTGAAGAAGCTCGTCCTCCCGGGCTCGCATTTTTTCTAATCCCATCTGTTCTTTAACCCCGATAGCCATCGCAGCGCGAATTGCCTGAAGAAACCCCGGAGTTCCGCCATCCTCCCTGAGTTCAATATCATCGATATATTTATACTCACCCCAGGGATTGGTCCAGTCAACCGTGCCTCCGCCCGGGTTATCCGGAGTCTGGCTGTTATACAGTGAAGCATCGAAAATCAACACTCCTGATGATCCGGGGCCGCCAAGGAATTTATGAGGTGAAAAATAGATCCCGTCTAGCTTCTCCATCGGATCCTGCGGATGCATGTTCATTTCCACATAGGGAGCCGAGGCCGCAAAATCAATGAAACAGATACCCCCGTGCTCATGCATGATCTTTGCCATCTCATGGTATGGGGTTTCTATACCCGTAACATTGGAGCAGGCTGTAAAAGCACCGATTTTCAGTGACCGGTTCTTGTACTCTTCAAGCTTGTTCCTCAGGTTGTCGAGGGAAATCAGCAGATCGTCATCAGGCTCCAGAATTACCACATCAACATTGGATTCGTACCATGACATATGGTTCGAGTGATGCTCCATGTGGGTCAGGAAAACCACCGGCCGTTCGCATTTTTCAAGGCATTCCGATCCGGATATCCTACCGCAGGTGCGCAAGCCCAGGATACGCTGGAGTTTGTTCACAACCGTTGTCATACCCGAACCGGCCGTAATAATAACGTCGTTTGGCCCGGCATTGACATGCTTCTTGATCCGCTGCTGGGCGTAGTGGTAGGCTTTGGTCATAAGAGAACCCGATTCGCTGGATTCGGTATGGGTATTGGAAACCCACGGACCAACCATTCCTGACATGTTCTCCTCAATCGGGCCATACAATCTGCCACTGGCAATCCAATCAGCATAAATGAGCGGTTTCTGCCCATATGGTGATGGATACACCAGGTTGTAACCTATTGTATTCCTGCGAAATCGGTCGAAATATTGCTCCAGTTCACTCTTTTCCATAATTGCAGTTAAGGCGCGCTAAATTACAAAAATTCCCCTATCCCCCCTTGTGCCCTTGTGCCCTTGTGCCCTTGTGCCCTTGTGCCCTTGTGCCCTTGTGCCCTCGTGCCCTCGTGCCCTTTTGCCCCTATTCCATCACCACCGCCATCCTGCTCACCCCCCCCTTCGTCTCAATCAGGCACAAATACATTCCCGCCTTAACCGGATTACCGCTTTTCCCTGTTCCATTCCAGCTAACCTGGTGGATTCCGGGGACCATTTCCCCGTTGTAAACCCGGGCCACCTCCCGGCCGGTCAGATCCATGATCCTGATCGTAACCGGGGTGGATGTATTCAGTTGAAATTCAATGAAAGCCTGATCTCTTAAGGGATTCGGGTAAATCCGCGCACCGGTGCAGACAGTCTGATCTGATCCCATGTAAAAATCATCAATACCGCTGGCAACCGGCTGCAGGTCGATGTTCAGGCTGACCATCTTTCCCGTGGGCACTGAAAAACTACTCAGGGTTTGTGTCACGTAACCGGTACGGCTGATCTCAACCGTATAGGAGCCGGGCTGAAGAAGCCGATAATAGCGGCCGAACTGAGGTTCACTCATTCGCGGCTGAACCCGCTCTTCGGCCAGCTCCTTAATGCGGACGCGGGCTACCAGTGGCAATCCCGATTTAGCATCGCGGATGCGGCCGGTGATACCCGGACCCTGGATTCGGTCGAACAGATAAAGGGCACCGGTCATGTTTTCGCGGGCGACCTGCATTCCAATATCTACCGGTGGCACAAACTGGTTGGCCGTTTCAACCGTATATTCAATGGTTCCGATCTTTCCATACATGTAACACTTACTATAACCGGTGGTGCATTCAGAAGGATCCACGCTGTAGTGCCCGCTGGTTCCCGTTTTCGGGATTTTTTTGGCAATCGAATCGCCAATCTCTACAATCAGGTCATGGTCGGGAGACCTGGGCTCGCCTGACCATGCATATAATAACTGCTCCCCATACGAATGGTAGGAAAGGGAAAGCACCGGTTTCTGTACCAACGCCCACTTTCTCTTTGCATCAGTCTCACTTTCTGAGAAAGGCGCCGTACCCCGGTAAACCCAGTCGCCCGGATTGTTGCTCCCGCCCGACGACCAGCCCCAGCTATAGTTCCGGTTGAGATCAACACCATCATAGTTCTGGTCAATAGCCCCGTTGCCGTTGTTGTCATGCAGGTTTTTTCGCCACCAGGGGCTGCTTAAATTATTATCAACCAGATATTTATAACCTTCAGGGTTGATCATCGGGATAAACCAGATTTCATTATCGTTAACCCAGCTGGTTACCTTGGGATCTCCTCCGTAATTTCGTAACAGGTATTCCAGGATGGACAGGGTGCACTCCATCCCAACGGGCTCGCGCGCATGGTGAAGGCCATCAAACAGTATCGCGGGCTCATCTTCCTCCAGCCCGGGATTGTCAGAGATCTTGACCACCGGGATCATCATGTGCAGGGTCTGACTGTAGCCCAGGGTATCCAGGATCATAATGCGGCTATAGGTGACCATGAAAGAATTGAGCAGGTCCACCACCTCCTGGTACGACCGGTATTGGGTGATATTCACCCCGGGCGGATCCATTGGCAAATAGTCGGTTTTAAATCCCCGCCTGGTGAGCTCCAGAAGCTCGGCTCCCGTAACCACCGCATCGGACGTGGCGCCGGGATGCTCCGAAACCATGTCGAGATTCATATCCGCCAGCATGCTCAGCGACTTTTGTTCATCCAGACGGATTTTTACAAGGAAGCGGTCCTGGGGGAAGGCGGATGCACCGAGGCAGGCGAGGAGCAAGAGGATGATAATGTGTTTCATAGGGATTGGGTTATGGGTTTCGGGTATCAGGTTTCGGGTGACGGGTACGGGGCTCTCCGATGTCATCCTGACGAAAGTCAGGATCTCCCGCCAGTTGCTCCGAGGCTAGGGATCCCGGCCTTCGCCGGGATGACACATTCGGAGAGCCCCCTACCCAACAACCGATACCCGAAACCCGAAACCCATCTTCGTCATTCGTAAATATACACCATCCACCCCTTCCTCGGTTCAACCCGTAAACTTTCATCCCGTCTGAATTCCCGGGCGGGCTGGAAGTTCTCAACGGCCGGGGCTGAGATGCGGCATTTATCCGGATCTAAACCTAATTCTTTCCAGTTGATTATCAAATTTATATCCTGATGTTTATCGCTGAAGTTGCCGATGGCGATCAAGCTTTTCCCGGGTTTCTGGTACACTGTCACCTTAACATCGGCCTGGTTGGTTGTTACGGGACAATCGTCTTCCCAGAATCCGATCATCCGGGATTCAGCGATTTTAAAATCATCCCAGATTTTCCAGACAGGCCGCGGATCCAGGACAACCCCTTCGGTCGACCAGGGAAGCCTTACGGTCATTCCGAAAAGCATTCCCAGCCAACGGTTGCCTCCCCCCTGGAGCATGTCGCCCATTAGTCCGAACGGGATCCCGGAGGTTTCCACGAGCCAGTTTTCGGGCGACATCTTATCATACTGAAAGCTTTCGCCGAACCAGAGCTTGTCGACGTACGGAAAGAATTCAGCATACTGGGTGGCGGGCCCGATCGAGAAGCCGGTGTTGGAATGCAGGTCGATCATGCAATCCGGCTTGAGCCTCGACATAACGGTTCGCATCCGCTTGATGATCGTGCGGTCGAACGACACATCATCGAGATAAAGCCCGTCGATATCAACATTCTTAACCAGCCAGGCCAGCCCCTCAATATAATAGTTGAGCCAGCGAGAATCTCCCGGTGCACTCAGGATGGATGCATCTACTTGTCCGTCAGGAAAATGCTGATACCATTGAGGGGTATAGCCATCCACAAAATGTTCGCACAGCCAGGGATAGCCTCCGCCGGCGCCGTTTCCAAGAATCTCATAGCCGAGACTTCTCAGCGCCCAGATTTCGGTAACGTGGTTGGTGAGCTCGCGAACGGTATAATAGATCTTGGTTTTCATGCCCAGCCTGTGGAGGGAGTCGACCAGTGTCTTCATCTCCTGTACCGCTATGAACGGATAGTTGATAAAAGGGTTGAATTTGTTGGCATGATGGACGTTGATGATCTTCACGCCGGCATCAAAGTCGGCTTTCCCGGGTGTGGGCTGGGCACCGCTGTGATAATATCGGTTGAGGAACTGTGAGGAATAATTCACCGGTTTTACGGGTGTCACCAGCAGGGCCCATTCGAACTTCAGCCGTTCGCCCGCCCTCAGGGTTCTGGGGCCTGTAAATACCCGGGCCGTGGTGTTTCCGTTGACCGGGAAAATGGAGAAGCCGCCATTGCCTTCATTGTTCCAGGAAAGCGGGGGCTCCGGCCGGTAGAGGTTGAGCAGGGGTCCATGGTAGGTGGAACCCCGCAGCTCACACCAGATTCCGCCATCTGCTCCACCGATCCAGAAACTGTCGGCCGGGCCTTTCCATTTGGCCGTATGCATCAGCGGGGTGGCGCATCCCGGCAACCCCATGCCCATCATGTACCCGGCGCAGTCCCTGGACATCGGGATATCCAGCCGGATGTCATCAATATTCAGAAACGGGGAACCCTCCGGGGATTCAAGGTAATCCACCGTGGCTGTAAACCGCATATAGCCATCGTAATCAAGCTTCGTCTGGCAGTTGATCCGCAGATTGCCATTTGTGCCACCGGACCGCTGAGTGTAATGTCCGTCAGTGAGTTCCCTGCGACTGATTACGGATGGAACTTTGATGGGCTCCTGGTTCACAATCACAGAGAAATCAATCGGTGCTGAGAGAACAGGCTTGCCATTATTCTGAATATCAGCCGGTAATCCTGATGAACTGAAGGTTATCAGATGATGGGCTGCCTCAAAGGCATTAACCCGCACAGCTTTGATAGGCTGATACGGTGCAACCGGATCGCCCTCGGATCCGGCGGTTGAGTTCAGCCACCGAAGCCGCGAATGCCGCCAGGGCTCGCTGTCGCCGCGGTCGGGGAGCCTATCGGAATTAACAGTAAGATTTATCCTGATAAGCTTTTCAGCCATGTTTTTCGCTTTTACTCTGATGGTCGCACTATAGCTGCCGGGTGCCGTGGTTTCCGCAATGTCGCATCCGATCCAGAGTGCCTGCACCCGTCCGGTTGGAATATCCAGGGGTTTAACGAAGGGTTTGCCGTAGGGATCAGTTCCTTCCGTATTGAAGCAGGTCATTGAAAAAGCCTGACTTTCAAAGGAGACCGTAAGCCCTTCAATATCCTGAGAGGCGGCAAAGACTCCGATCTGAAAAGCGAAATATTCGTTCCGCATGGCAGTTCCGGTGAACTTTCCCGATGGACCCGACTGAATCCATTTTAGCGGAATCTGGTCCTTCATCCGGACCGGAAACTCACGGCTTTCGGTAAACAGCAGCACCGGGTCGGAATACTTTTTCAGGAATACCTCTATCTCTTTGGCCGTGGGTACAATCTCCATCGGAAAAAAGGAATCGAAGGCGGTGCGGCTTTCAATAGCCAGAAATTTTGATTTAACGATTTTAGCCGGATCCGGCCGGTCGGCCGAGCCTGACCAGCTTGCATCCGGAGCCGGCTCCTGCTTCAGATAAGAGCGGTTGTAATAGCCCCACCCCTCCTGCACTTCGAACGGCAGGTAATAGAAATAATAGGTGCCGGCCTTATCTACCGGCCCGAACAGGATCCTGCACTCCTCGGGATTGACCAACAAACGGTTAATGTTTTTGACGGTATCGCCGGTTATTGCATTGATTACCAAAAATCTCCTCTGATCCTGCCTGCGGTCGTGCCGGCGCCACATCAGGTTTAACTCCGATATTTCAGCGGGTTTTGATATCTCGATAACCGCCCGCTGGCTGCCGAAAGACTCGGGCCAGGGAGTTTCAGCTGTTCTCCACTGGGCATTGGCCGGAACAGAGCAAAGAAACAGGAGGATCAGGATATAGGTACGCATCTCAACAGGTTATTCGGTTTTGCACAACAATATAATTAAATTTAACCGCCAACCGGCAACTGGCAACCGGCAACCCAAATCGTAATTCGTCAATCTTCAATCGTAAATCGTAAATCGTAAATCGTCAATCGTAAATCGTAAATCGTCAATCGTCAATCCCCATGTCCCGCCTCTCCTCCATCGGTCCTGCTGCCCTGGTAACCGCTGCGTTTATCGGACCGGGAACGGTTACTACTTGCAGTCTTGCAGGCGCTAAGTTTGGATATGCCTTGCTGTGGGGGATGCTTTTCTCGGTGATTGCAACGATCATTCTTCAGGAAATGTCAGCCAGGCTTGGGATTATCAGCCGGAAGGGCTTGGGTGAAGCAATCCGTGAATCTGCAAAAACGCAGTGGGCCCGGACAATCGCCATTATTTTAGTGCTGGCGGCTATTGTTGTTGGAAATGCAGCTTTTGAAACGGGCAATGTTTTGGGTGGAAGTATGGGACTGGAAACGATCGCCGGCTGGAATAACTTTTACATAGGCACTGTCTCCATAAATGGATGGGCGCTCGTAACGGGATTATTGGCTTTTATCCTCCTTTGGACAGGCAGCTACAAGGTCATAGAAAAGATACTGATAGCTTTGGTAATCCTGATGAGTCTGGCCTTTGTAAGCACGATGATTGTGATCGGGCCAGACGCCGGCAAACTGTTCAAAGGACTCTTTGTACCAACCATCCCTAAGGGATCGCTTCTTACGTTGGTGGGACTGATCGGAACGACGGTGGTTCCCTATAACCTTTTTCTCCATGCATCGGCTGCCGGGGAAAAATGGGAGGGGAAGGAAGCCCTCAAAAGCTCAACACTGGACATTATCGTTTCAATCGGCCTGGGAGGGATTATTTCCATGGCCGTCATAATTACAGCTGCCGTCTCTTTTTATGGAACGTACCTGGTATTGAAGAATGCTACCGACCTGGCCTCCCAATTGGAACCCCTTCTGGGCAGTTGGGCACGTATTGCCATGGCTACCGGCCTTTTTGCCGCCGGGTTTACCTCATCCATTACCGCCCCGCTGGCTGCTGCCTATGCCGCCCGTGGAATTCTCGGGTGGAAATGCGACCGAAAAGACTGGAGGTTTCGTTCGGTCTGGATCGGAATCATCCTGATCGGCATGATCTTTTCCCAGGTTGGCGCCAGCCCCGTGGAGGCTATTCTTTTTGCCCAGGTGGCCAATGGGATTCTGCTGCCGGTTGTTGCCGGGTACCTCCTCTGGATTATGAACCGCTCGTCTATCCTCGGGCAACATGTGAATAAGCCGTTCGCAAATATCGCCGGAGGATTTGTAGTTTTAGTAACCATTGTTTTATCAATCAGAACGATACTTTTAGGATTGCATGTTATTTGACCTGAATTGCGACTTGGGTGAAGGGGCTGGAAACGACCGGCTGATAATGCCTTACATAACGTCGGCTAACATAGCCTGCGGCGGACATGCGGGAACCCGGGAAACCATGAGGGAAACGGCAGAGTTAGCCATAAAATACGGAGTAAAGATCGGGGCCCACCCCGGATATCCCGATCCGGATAATTTTGGCAGAGTCAGCATGAAAATGAACCGTGCTGACCTGTTGGTATCGGTTATGAGGCAGATTCTCGACCTAAAAATGGTGGTCGCGGAGCTTGGCGGTGAACTTGTGCATGTTAAACCTCATGGAGCCCTTTATAATGATGCCGCAACGGACCCTGAGATTGCCGCCATACTTGCAGATGCGGTCTTCAAAGTTGACCCGGCCCTGACTTTCATGGGTTTATCGGGTTCAGTAATGATTGATATTGCACGTGAACGCGGACTTAAAACGGCCCGGGAGGTTTTTGCCGACCGCAATTATACCGATAAAGGTCAGCTGGTTGCCCGCAGCCAGCCGGAAGCGCTCATTACGGACATAACCCAAAGTCTTGAGCATGTCAGGCGCATGATAACAAAAGGGGAGCTCCGAACTCTATCAGGGAAAATACTCCCGATCGGGGCGGATACGGTTTGCCTGCATGGAGACCAGCCGCTTTCATCTGAGTTGGCCAGGGTTTTAAACCTGACAGGTTTTCAAAACCTGTCAGGTTTAAAACCTTTGGGCTCCACTGCTTTCCTCCTGTCCTTTGGAAATACTATCTCCCCGGCCATCAACCGCAAGGTCCATGCCTTTTCGAGAATGCTGATGAATGCTGATATTCCCGGCTTAATCGAGGTGATACCCGCTTATTCCGACCTGACCATCATTTTCAATCCTGAAAGCATAAATTGGTCAGAGTTTCTAAAAATCCTTAAGGACCATGTTTCCCATTTTGGCACCGGCCAAATATCGGAATCAACAGATATTCAAGAAGTTATTGACATACCCGTTTTTTATGGAGGAGACAAGGGCCCCGACCTGGAAGAAGTTGCCGGTCACTCCGGGCTCCCGGTGGAAGAAGTTATCCGAAGACATTCTGAAGGGGAATACACGGTGTACATGATGGGATTCACTCCCGGCTTTTGTTACCTCGGTGGACTGGATCCCGCCCTGAATACTCCCAGAAAGACCGAGCCACGGCTGAAAGTTCCGGCCGGATCTGTGGGCATCGCCGGTAACCAGACAGGCATTTATCCGATCGAAAGCCCCGGCGGGTGGCAAATTATCGGTAGAACGACGACCCGGCTCTTTGAACCTGCATCGGAGCAACCCTTTATGTGCAGGGCGGGAGACAGAATACGATTCAGACGTGCGGAGGATGACGGACGACCGGTGACGGAAGATTTACGTGAAGTCAAGCGCGTTCTTCCATCGGTCATCGGTCATCCATCGTCTGTCATAAGCGTTCTTGAACCTGGTTTCCTGACTACCGTCCAGGATGCCGGTCGCGTCGGTTACAGGGCTTTCGGGATGCCGGCAAGCGGGGCGATGGACCTGCGGTCAATGCGGTTCGCAAACAACCTTGTTGGGAATGACCCGGATGAGGCCGTGCTGGAAATCACGTTCAAGGGGCCCGTTCTCGAATTTCACGCAGATGCATTCATTGCCCTGGCCGGTGCAGAAATGAGGCCCCTTGTCAACGGATCGGAAAAATCCAATGGAGAGAGGATCGAAATGCGTGCCGGCGACCGGCTCTCCTTTGCCGGCTTACGATCCGGACTTCGAACCTACCTTTCCATTAAGGGCGGCTTCGATGTCCCGACAATCATGGGCAGCAAGTCCACCTATGTCAGGGGAAGAATCGGGGGGGTTGAGGGGAGGGCGCTGATGGGGGGGGATGAACTGTATACAGGGCACAGGGGCACACGGGCACAAGGGCACAAGGGCACAGGGGCACAAGGGCACAAGGGCACAGGGGCACA
>CAZEKJ010000018.1:36142-88129 GCA_964512915.1 uncultured Porphyromonadaceae bacterium | reverse complement strand
GGAAGGCCGGGATCCGGCCGGTGACAGGTATCGAGTTCAGGGTGGAGGATGAGATCAAATATGTAGGCCTGGCGCGGAACCGCGAAGGAATGCGGGAGCTGAACGACCTGCTCAGCCAGCATAATATCAGCGGCAATCCCCTGCCCGACCGGCCCGAGAATATCGATAACTGCATCCTGATCTATCCATTCGCCAACCGGCCGAAGATCCGGCTGCGCGATAACGAATGGATCGGCATCCGCATGCGGGAGACCCGGAAACTGATCACATCGGAATTCAAATCAAACCCGTCCAAACTGGTGCTGCTGCATCCGGTTACGTTTGCCGATACCGACGGCTATACACTCCATCGTAACCTGCGGGCGATCGATCATAATACCCTGTTATCCAAGCTTAACGGGAAGCAAACGGCCGATGCCGGGGAGCGGTTCTGGCCGATCCATGAGATCAAGGCGGCACTCTACGATTATCCCCGGATCATCCAGAACACGATACAGGTGCTGTCGCAATGCGAGGGGGAATTCGATTTCGACAGTGTCAAGAACAAGCAGACCTTCACCGGCAGCCGTCGCGATGATTACCAGCTGCTCACCAAGCTGGCCATGGACGGGGTGCAATATCGGTATGGAAAGAAAAATGCCGAAGCGATACAACGCGTTCATAAAGAGCTCGATATCATTGCCCGACTCGGCTTTGCCGCCTATTTCCTGATCACCTGGGATATCATCCGGTACTCCATGTCGCGCGGCTTTCACCACGTGGGCCGGGGCTCCGGGGCCAATTCCATCGTCGCCTACTGTCTCCGGATCACCGACGTGGATCCCATCGATCTCGATCTCTATTTCGAGCGCTTCATCAACCCCCGGCGCACCAGTCCGCCCGATTTCGATATCGACTACTCCTGGACCGACCGCGAGGAGGTGCAGGACTACATCTTCAAGCGATACGGCTACAAGCACACCGCGCTGCTCGGCACCATGTCGACCTTCAAGGGCAAATCGATCCTCCGGGAGCTCGGCAAGGTGTACGGACTGCCGAAAGCCGAGATCGACCGGCTGATCGACGAACCCCTGAGCCCCCTGAATAACACGGAGATTATCAGCCATATACGGACCATCGGGAACAAGATGACCGACTTCCCCAACCTGCGGAGCATCCATGCCGGCGGGGTATTGATATCCGAAGAACCGATCACCTACTACACCGCCCTCGACATGCCGCCGAAGGGGTTTCCCACCACCCAGTGGGACATGTATGTTTCGGAGGATATCGGGTTTGAGAAGCTCGATATCCTGAGCCAGCGCGGGATCGGGCATATCCATGAGTCGGTGGAAATCATCAGGGAGAACCGCGGGATCAATGTGGATATTCATCAGGTGGAGAAATTCAAGAAGGATACCCGTGTGCGGCAGCTGCTGAAGGTTGGCGAGACCAACGGATGCTTCTATATCGAGAGCCCGGCCATGCGGGGACTGCTGAAGAAGCTGCGGTGCGAGGATTACATCACGCTGGTGGCGGCCAGCTCGATCATCCGGCCCGGAGTGGCGCGGTCGGGGATGATGCGGGAATACATCTACCGGTTCCACAATCCCGGCAAGTTCACCTACCTGCATCCGGTGATGGAGGAGCAGCTGAAGGAGACGTTCGGGGTGATGGTCTATCAGGAGGATGTGCTGAAGGTATGCCACCATTTTGCAGGACTCGATCTGGGCGATGCCGATATTCTCCGCCGGGCAATGAGCGGCAAGTACCGTTCGAAGGAGGAGTTCCAGCGGATCGTCGACAAGTTTTTCCAGACCTGCCAGGAGCGGGGCTATCCCGAGGAGGTGA
Source organism: uncultured Porphyromonadaceae bacterium (assembly GCA_964512915.1). Lineage (GTDB taxonomy): Bacteria > Bacteroidota > Bacteroidia > Bacteroidales > UBA12481 > UBA12481. Next base: position 86,299 of record CAZEKJ010000018.1, on the reverse strand, counting down.
CCCGGGAGGTATGGCGGCAGATCGAGTCGTTCGCGGCCTACTCTTTTTCGAAGGCGCACTCTGCGAGCTATGCGGTGGAGAGTTTCCAGAGCCTCTACCTGAAAGCCTACTTCCCGAAGGAGTTCATGGTGGCCGTAATCAACAATTTCGGAGGCTTCTATTCCGCCTGGGTGTATATCAATGAAGCGCGGCGATGGGGTGCCACCATCAACCTCCCGTGCGTGAACCACTCCAACCACAAGACCCGGATTCTCGGAAAAGACATATTCCTCGGTTTCATTCACGTGAACGACCTCGAACACGATCTGGGCCAGCAGATCGAAACCGATCGCAAGGAGAACGGCGAATATTCCGATCTCGATCATTTTGTATCCCGCGTCAGGATTGGGATACAGCAGCTCATTCTGCTCATCCGGGTAGGTGCGTTCCGGTTCACCGGAAAAACAAAATCATCTCTTTTGTGGGAAGCGCACATGCTGCTGGGCAAAAAGGATTCGAAGGAGCTGCAGGATTCCCTCTTCATCCTGCCGCGAAAAAAATTCACCCTGCCCGATCTCGAAAGGAACCGCCTCGAGGATGCCTATGACGAAATCGAGCTTTTTGGGTATCCGGTTACCTCAACCTATTTCGATCTTCTCGTGACTAACTTCCGGGGGGAGATCAAGGCGAAGGAGCTGTCGGCGCATGTCGGGAAAAAGGTTCGGATGGTGGGTCAGCTCGTGGTGATCAAGTATGTGCGAACCATCAAGCGCGAGTGGATGCATTTCGCCAACTTCCTCGACGACACCGGCGAGTTCTTCGATACCGTTCACTTCCCGCAAAGCCTGAAACTTTACCCGTTCAAAGGCTACGGCTGCTACCTGATCCTGGGCAAGGTGGTGGAGGAGTTCGGCTTTGCCAGCATTGAGGTAGAGAAGCTTGCCAAGCTGCCGGTGCGCAGTGTGGATGACAAGAGGCCGTTGCCGGAGTTGAGGGTGCATCAGGGGTTTGACCCGATGGGGATAGGGGCACAGGGGCACGCGGGCACAGGGGCATAGGGGGGGGGCATGTGCCCGTAGGGGAGGACCCGTGGTCCTCCCGAAAGGCAGAAGGCAGAAGGCAGAAGGCAAAAATCAGGAATAAGGATTAAGAAATAAGAAAAAGGGGTCTTCGGGCCATCCTTAATACTTAACTTAATACTTAAGAATTAAGGACTTAAGACTAATTTCTGCCTTCTGCCTTCTGCCTTCGGCCTTCTAAAACCTATACCCCACGCTCACCCCCGGAAACAGCCAGAACCACTTGGTGGAGAATAGAGAGCCCGCCTCTTCGGGGGCAAATATCGGGGCCCAGCCGATCCGGAAATTGAATCCTTTTGGGGCCTGATAGCGGTACATCACGCAGGCGTTTGCAAAGAGATAGTTTTCGGCGGCAGCAGTGCTTTCCTTCTGATAGGAATACGTCATTCCAACGCCGAGCTCAAGACCGTGTTTGGTGCCAAAAACATAATTCACCTGCATCGGGATGAAGGTTACAAAGTCGCCCCCACCCGCCTTCAGAATATTTCCGCCCAAGCGGATGCCCGGTCCATCGGGCCGGTTCAGAATCCGGGTATCAAAATTCACCGAATAGATCAAGCCGTTGCCAAGACCCTCGGCATAGACAACCGAGGAGCGCTGAGCCTGAAGGGAAGTGAAAGCAAAAAGAGCCACAAATGAGAAAACAATTCTACGGAGTACCATAATTGTAAGTTTGGTTGGACCTATGAGTTACAAATGGCGTGCCGCTCTGAGGAAGGGTTGCCGGGGTTTAAACCTGTCAGCTTTTAAAAAGCTGACAGGTTGTGCCCTGAGGGAAGTTATTGGGTTTTCAGAAGCTAACAACTTTGCCAATCAGCTCGTCGAGTCTCTCCTGATACTCCCGGACAATGCCGCTCATAGCCGGATCTCGAATCAGGTTCTTTACCTCGTCGGGATCATGCTTCAGGTCGTAGAATTCGTCGAATCCAGGCCGATTGAGATAGCGGATGAGTTTGAAGTCTTCGGACCGTACGCATTCCGACCGCGGAATGCTGTCGAAATCCCACAGATGTTCGAAGAGCAGATAATCGCGGCGTGGAACCAACTGGCCGTTTACCAGGGGCACAAGACTTTGTCCTTGCACCGAAACAGGAACAGGAATGCCTGCAAAATCAAGAATGGTGGGGCTGATATCGATATTCAGACCTGGCGATCGGGGTACTTTACCCCGATATTTTTCGGGACTCCGGGGATCAAACACGATCAGGGGCACCTTCAATGACTGCTCATACATCAGCCATTTATCGGCCAACTGCCTGTCGCCCAGAAAGTAACCATTATCGCCCATAAAGATAATGATGGTGTTCTTTGCGAGACCACGTTCTTCCAGCTTTTGCCGGATCCGCCCGACGACTGCATCCACGCTGCTGATCATCCGGTAGTAGCCTTTTACCATCTCCTGATATTTGGCCGGGTCATCAAAACGCCAGGTCCAGCGGGTGCGGCTGAAGGAGTGCCGGATAAAATCGGGATGGGAATCAAAAACCTCTTTCGTTGCAGTACGGGGAACCGGCATGGTCACGTTCTGATACAGCGTGTCGCACCATTCCGGCCAGAAATACTGCTCCTTGCTTTCGTCCACCGCATGCGGGGCCCAGAAGCTCAGCGACAGGCAGAACGGCTGGTCGGTTCTGCAGGAATCGAGGAACTGGTTGGCGTACAAACCTTCGAGATCGGTAAGATGAATCCGCCTTCCATCTACCTCCTTCCAGTAGGGGTACCCATGAATCCATGTATCATCGAACAGGGAATCCACCCAGCCCTTTTCAAAATTGACGCCCAGCTTGCCGATAAAACCGGTATGGTAGCCCGATTTACGCAGCAGGTAGGGATAGGTTTCCTGCAGCAGATCAGGCTTTACCGGAGGCTTGGTAAACGTATACGTGTGCTTGCGCTCATACATACCGGTAAGAATACTTGCCCTACTGGCCGCGCTGATCGGCGTGGTGACGTAAGCATTTTGAAACCGGATGCCGTCGGCAGCGAGTCTGTCGAGGTTTGGCGTGAAAATTATCGGATTGCCGGCACAGCCCATCATGTCCCACCGTTGATCATCGGTGAGGATAAAGATGATGTTCGGGCGGGGTTCGGGAGCTTTGGTGCAGCCGGTGAAAAGACCGGCGAGACTGGTCAATGCCAGTACAGGACCCGAGATACTTCCTTTGAAAACTGTCATAAAGGATTATTTGTGTGTCATAATCTGAACTACCGGATTGTCGTCTTCTTTGAGCCCGTTGATCATAGACAGGAGCGCTTTTTGCTTTTCCGGCCATTTAGCCTCCGCTTTGGCGAATCGTCCTTTATCCCGGTCGGACATCAGATCATAGGCACTATTGCAAGTATAATATTTCCCATTGATCATATTGTCATAGAAGCTCCAGGCCGGCCCTCCATCCAAATCATTGACCAGACCGTAATCAACATCAGGCTCTTCTTTTACTATCCTACTAAGATTGGGGTTGGCAAACTCAAATATCCCTTCGCACCATTTGTTGCGAATATTAACCGGGAGAATCAGGTACTCATCACCACAGGCTGATATTTCACCAGAAAAGGAATAGGCTTTACTTTCCCGATAAAAGCGCATGCGGTCATAAAATAACTCAACAGGAACCTGATTACCTCCCAGATCAATAGCTAAAAAAGGTATTAACCTTCTATCTTTCAGCTCATAAATCGTATCAGACAAAGCAGGCTTCAAGTAGGTTCCAGACTTTAAATTAACAATGGAAGGTGCAAATGAAGCTTTAACCCGTCGTGAATAATCCACCCGCTCCGGGACCTTCAAATACTCGGTTTTACCTTCCTCATTAAAAAAGAAATAGGGAGAAATAGAATCATTATCTATAATTTGGCTACTGACATACCCCAGGTACTCATTGTGACTCAGAAAGTAAATCCATTCTGGCCGAACAGGTAGCTTGGCGGTTCTGATCCATTGCCCGTCTTCAGTGTAAAACAGTAAGGAGGCATTCCTCTGGTCAAATAAAACAAGCTCTTTGCTTTTTTCATCCCAGGTAAAATGATTGGCCATATTCGAATACTCACCCGGGCCTTGTCCAAACCTGCCTATTTGCCTTACAAACTTTCCCGCTTGTGTAAAAACGAATATTTCCTGTTCAAATCCCTGTGTTACCAAATACTTTTTGGTTGGAGTAACGGGGCCTATTCTACCGATAATGCCCTCTTTACAGATTTCAAGTGGAACATACTCTATATCAAGAATAAAGTCACTCATTCTGAGTTGCATAGGATTGTTAACCGCCACATCTACGTCAAAATGGATTAGGTCTGTGGATGGCGTTTTTGAGCCGCAACCTAAAAGAAGAAATGGAAAGATGGCAGTTAAAATAATTTTGCCTGGTTTCATCGGACCGGGTGTTTAGGATGATGGCAATAATGCAGGGCTTAAATTACAAAAATTCCCTTGTCCCGGCTTTCCAAGCCGGGGTGGCAAATCGGTGGTCTGAACATTGTCGCGGGGGTGGGACAAAATGGAATTTTAACCTTGAAACACTTACCGGTTGCCCCGGTTTTCAAACCGGGGATACGCACAGAATCTTAATTTATTTTACATGTCGAGGCCTTTAAAGGCCTCGACATGTGGTGATTGTGAGCTTGCCCTACCCCCGGTTTAAAAACCGGGGCAACAGATAAGTGTTTCAATGAAGACAATATTTTCTACCCCACCCCCATACCTGTCACTGGTCACTGGTCACTGGTCACTGGTCACTTCAATTACCACCGGTTTATTCGTTTTCCAATTCAACCAAATCACCAAATGCGTGTTGTCCAATCGCTCAATCAACCCCTGCCTGAAATCTTTTCCTTCACTCAATCTAACTCCGTCAACTGATACACTTGCTTTCTTGTCGCCCCAGTTTTCCAGGATGATGGCCGGGTTATATAGCGGTGAATCTGCAGAGGCTTCCAGCCGGAACTTTACCTTGTGCAGCTTTTCCGGACCCGTAAAGGAAATACGGTAAGCACGCTCGCTTAGATCATACCCCATATTGCTGTACCGGCGTGAATCGATCAGCTTGAGTTCAGGCGCTGTGGCCCAGCTTTTTGCGTAGGTAACCAGTTCATCGATCCCGATATTTTTCATGCCGTACAGGGAGTTCAGCCAGCTTCGGCCATCGGTTCCATTGTGGATGACCGGATAGGAGATCGGGAATCCGAGGAAATGGGTGGGGCGGTCGGCGGTAACAGCCCGGCGTCCATCGCAGTAAGCCTGACCCACCGGCCAATGGTTACACGAACCAGGGGATTTGAGGTTGCTGATGTTCCGGTCGGTGATGTAATGCATCTCGTTCCCGGGCTCAAAAATGATAAACGGATCGTAATCGGATTTGAAATTATGCCGCTGGATATTGGGATGCTCAGGGATCTTCTTATCCTTAGTGACTGAAGGATCAAGTACATAGTTAAACTGCTGCTTTTCACCTTTAAGGTTGGCCACCCATAAATAATCGGGCTCGATTACATCGCCCTGCATTTGTCCCTCTTCCGTAAACGGCAGGGTCTCCTGAAACTGTACCGGAGCGCACATGTAATCGGTTTTCCACGATACCTTGCGAATGGCTGTTCCATCCGGATAAATGAAATAATACTCATCGATCCAGAGTTCCCAGCCGGTCTTCTCATTGGCTAACCGGAGCTTGTCGTAGGCGCTTACCGGAGCATAGCGCCAGTGAACTACCTTGCGGGCATCGGAATTTTCTATGATCCGCACATGGGAGTACTTGCAGTGTCGATCCTGCATGTGCTCGAGGCATCCTTCCGGACCGCTCCAGGTTTCTACGCTCTGGTCGGCCATCCACAGGTGATTTTCCGTAACCCAGGCCGGGGAATACCGCGCACCTTTCCAGAAAATCAGCTTGATGGGAGAATCGGCAAAGGTGACCACGATATCGGGATCAGCCCCTACCGGCCACTGTTCATCCCACTCTTCGTAATATTTCAGGTTGGTGTAGTAGGCCTTGAATTTGCCGGTTGTGGTAACCCGCGGAAGCTGGCGAAGGGGAAGATCGGGCCTGGTTGCCGTAAATAAAGTTGTATAATGATTTAACAGGGACTCATCCGGTATCACATCAGTAAATACCTGAATATCATCCAGTATACCATCAATCGAGAACCAGTATGGAGTGTCGCCGCCTTCGGTTCCTATCCGGTAGGCCGGATATACATCGGAATAATTCATTCCGATACGGGTTTCGGCATTGACCGAAAATGCTGGCTTTTTGGTTGTTTCGTACTTTCCGGATTCCTTTCCGTTGATGAACACCCGTATGCCCCTGCCCGCTTCAACGGTGGCTGCAATGTGAGTCCAGGCGTTCAGGGGAATCTGGCTTTCTGATATACAGGCCAATACATTACCGCCGATCATCTGTTTCATGCCGAGCTCACCCCTGGGTCCGATCTCAAAGGAGAAGCCGCCCTCTTCTTCTTTAAACTGGGTAACTACCGGGCACCAGTTCCAGGGGTAGGCGCCAAGAGCTACCCAGGCTTCGACAGTAAGTTTCGTCTGGCCCTGCAGGGTTTTATCAGCCGGGTGCCGGATGACACAGGTAAACCCATCGAGGCGGATAGCCTTGCCGGCAATTCCGGCCACTTCCTTGAATTTGCCTTCGATTGTGTCCTGTGTACCGGAAACCGATTCAACAAGCTTATGATCTGCTACCTGGTCGAAGGTCCAGTGGTAGGCTGGCTTCGGGGATTGGGCGAAGGTGGTAGCCGGGAGAGAGAGGATTGTGAGGAGGAGGAGGGAGGGTTTCATGGGGTAGATTTCGTTAGAGGGTTAGACGGGCGACCGCAGGTCGCCCTTACGGGGACAGATGGGCGACCGCAGGTCGCCCTTACGGGGACGGGTCACGGGTCACGAGTTTATAGTCTTCGCGGATATCGAGCCAGAGGCGAATCATGTCCCGGGATAATCTTTCCGTAACCTCGGGAAACGATGGTGAGATGTCAGTAACCTGTCCCGGATCTTTCTGAATATCATAGAGTTCAAAGCGTATCGGAACAGACTGTTTCACCCAGGGGATAATTTTTTGGACTTCCTCCTTGGGCGGAAACCAGCCCAGCAAGGTATACTTCCCTTGCATCAGTGAGATCTGTGGCATCCGGAAATAAGTGTCTTCATGGGCAGGAAAAATCCAGAGAACCGGGTTTTTCCTGTCTGCAGGTTTGCCCCTGAGTGCTTCGAAAACAGGCTCCCCGTCGATCTTGCGGTCAGCCGGAACTTTGCAATCTGCAAGCCCGCAGAACACGGGGAGGATGTCGGTTCCATTAAACAGCTGATCAGAAACCGTTCCAGCCTTAATTCTGCCAGGAAACCGGACCAATCCCGGAACCCGGTGGCCGCCTTCGGTCGGGTATCTTTTCATGCCACGGAAGGGAGCCGGCGTGCCATAACATTTCTCACGGATCGGGTCGTCCCATTCACCCCGGGATTCTTCGAAATTGACCGGGTGCTCCGGACCGTTATCGCTGGTAAACAGGACCAGTGTGTTTTTCTTCAACCCGCTATTATCCAGTCCATTAATAAAGGTTCCAAAGGCATTGTCGAGCTGCTTGATCGTTCCATAGTATTCGGCAGCATCTGCCTGGTTATATTTTCCCTCCCGATCGACCTTTCCGTACCCCATTTCCCTGATCTTCGGGAGCAGTGCCGGGTCCTGGTAAGCAGCAGTCAGGGAATCGGGCGGATCAATCGGAGTGTGCGGTTCATGCGTACAGATCACCAGGAGAAAGGGTTTCTTTTTGTCGATCCGGCTGAGCCAGTCCAGACTCTCTTTCACAATAATATCGCAGTACCAGCCTTCCTGCACACCGGTTCTCTTGCCGTTGCGAATAAAATGCAGCGGATTCTCGGGACCTTCAAAGGCATTGACCGAGGTTGCCATCCAGTAATCGAAACCCTGATCGCCGGGGTCCGGCTGAAGGGTATCCGCCAGGTTTGAAAGGTGCCACTTGCCAAAAAAAGCAGTCTGGTAACCATCCTGTTTAAGCAGTTCAGCGATTGTGATTTCATCAGCGCGCAGGTAGGTTTTGCCGCCGGCGATGTAGCTGAATCCCGACCGGTATGGGTTTCTTCCAGTAAGGATCGCGGCCCTCGATGGTGAGCAAACTGTTCCTGCAGAATGGCAATTCGTCAGCATCACTCCCTCCCCGGCAAACCGGTCTAGGTTCGGAGTTGAATTGATTGGGTTTCCATAACAGGCCAGGTCGCCATACCCTAGATCATCCGCGAGAAAGATGACAAAACTTGGCTGATCCGGCCTGGACGGCACATCCCCGGACGGACAAGCAGCAAGGCCCAATCCAGCCGCAATCGTAAATCGTAAATCGTAAATCGTCATTATCGTGGTCCGGCGGGTAATTTTTCCAACCACCAACTGGTCCACAATTTCCGCAGCTGGGTGGAGGTGCCTTCGCGTTCATAAATGCCATGGGATCGCATCGGGTATTCCATCATGGAAAAGATTTTTTGATGTTTTATGAGTTCATCAACCAGCACCTCGCAGCTCTGGTAGTGGCAGTTATCATCGCCCGATCCGTGAATGAGCAGCACGTTGCCCTGCAGGTTTTTTGCATGGGTAACAGGGGATCCATCCCGATATCCGTCTTCGTTATCATCAGGCAACCCCATGTATCTTTCCTGATAGATGGTATCGTAAAATTTCTGGTTACTGATAAAAGCGATGGCGATGCCGGTTTTATAAATATCGGGATAACGGAACATACAGTTCAAAGTCATGGAACCGCCTCCGCTCCAGCCATATACACCGATACGGGAAGCATCAACAAAAGGATATTTGCTGATAATAACCTTCGCTGCGGCTGCCTGGTCATGGGTGGCCAGAATGCCGATCTGGCGATATATACTTTTGCGCCACTCCCTGCCCCTGGGTGTTTTCGTTCCCCGGTTATCGACGCTCATGACAATGTAACCTTGCTGGGCCAGATATTGGTTGTACAGGTCGCCGCCGCCGAAGTTATCCTGGACGGTAGCGCCGGCCGGTTCGCCATAAATGTTGAAAATCACCGGATACTTTTTAGCCGGGTCAAAATCATAGGGTTTGATCATGAAGCAATCCAGCTCAACACCGGGTTCAATCCGGACCCTGAAAAACTCCTTTGGCCTGATTTTCAGAGCTGCGAATCTTGCTTTCAGTTGGTCGTTATTTTCCAGGACTCTGACGACCTTATGGGTAGGAAGGGAGACCAGAGTAATTGTGGTGGGTGTAACTGCATTGGACCAGGATTGAATGGCGAATTTCGCATCGGGGGATATCTGGTAGCTGTGTTGTCCTGGCTGACTGACCGGGCTGATTCTTTCCAGCTTGCCTTTCCCGTCCATTTTGATCCGGAACAGATAACGCTGGATTGGATTGTCGGGGGAAGCAATAAAGTATACATACCCACCCTTTTCATCAATACATTGTATATCAATGGCATCGAAATTTCCCGGGGTTAAATCGCGGACCTGTGAGCCATCGCGGGAAACCGAGTACAGATGCAGCCAGCCGCTCCGCTCACTGCTCCAGGTAAAGAATTTTCCACCCTGCATCCATTTTGTGTTATCATGAATATCCAGGAATGCCTTGTCGGTCTCGGTCATAATAGTTCTGACCTCCATCGTGTGGATATTTCCGAGCATCACCTTGTTGGTATTCTGGAGCCGGTTAAGTTGCTGAATCATAACTTCTTCGCTGCTTTCAGCAAACTCCATGCGGGCGAGGTAATGATTCCTCGGATCGCCATCAATTTTAAAAAATCTCGGAGCACCGCCGAGGACCGAGACCACGCCCACTTTCGCTGCGGGATTCGTAGTGCCCACTTTCGGGTAAGGTATCGGGATTAGTTTTGGATAGATTGAATCGAGATTATTGATCATATAAAAAGTGCCGATCCCTTCTGTATCCAGCTGCCAGAATGCAATGTTCCTGCTATCGGGGCTCCAGCGGAAACCATCACGGCAATCGAGTTCCTCCTCATACACCCAATCGAAGGTGCCATTTACAATGTGTCCGCCGCCGTCCTGGGTAAGGGATCTGAATGTTTCTTTAGCCAGATGCTCCACATAAATATTCTGCTCGCTGACATAGGCCACATACTCCCCGTTGGGGGAGAACTTGGCAAACATCAGTGAGGAGGGTTTGAGTTTTATTCCGATCTGCCTGAGCTTTCGGGACTGCAGGTCCATCACCCAGTAGTCGCCGCGCGTATTGTATCGCCATACCCGCTGGGTATTGGTGAAAATCATCAGTTTGGTGCCATCGTCGGACCAGATATAATCGGAGATTGCCAGCGGTGCCGTTTTGCCCTCTGGAATGAGATCGGACGATTTTACTAGGATGGTACGCGCTCCGGTGGCAGATTCATACCGGACAATGTCCCTTCCCCTGGCAGCGGTGGAATTCTCAAGGGTGGTATACCCTTTCCCACCGTCCACCCAGCGTGCGGGACCAAAACCTTTCGCTGAATATGTTCCATTAAACTGGTCATCAAAAGTAAGTTCGGTCTGGGCCTGTGTTTGGGCAAAAACTGCAAGACCTATCAGAAAAAAGTTAATCAGAAATCTTCTTTTCATTGTATATGATTTTTGTTGTTCTGTCAGGAATCCAGGTCAATGCTGATACTATCTTTCGCCAAAGCAGATTTTTCATAGGCTTCATTGGCGATAAAGAAGTCCTGAATTGCATTCCCTACGCTTTTAAAGATAGTTATGTCATCGGTATTTCTGCGTCCTCCGATTTTTCCGGCAATCAGTTCACCCAATTCACCTTTAATATCATTCTCCCCGATGATTCCCGAGCCGAGGGCTGTGATCAGATCTCCGGAATCCTTGAGGCATGCAGGGGCATCATCAAGATAGACCCGGGAGACTCTGAATAAGTCGGGATCTATCTCCTGCATATCGGGCCGGTATGACCCGATAGCATTGATATGTACCCCTGGCTTGACATCTTTGAGACTAAACAAAGGCTTCTGGCTGGTGGTAGCCGTACAGATGATATCGGCTGATTTCAGCGAGCTCAGGGGCGGATTTATTGTAAAGCTGATGGTTTCTGCCAGTCCGGAGGCTTTCATGAGGTCTTCCGCTCTTTTCTCTGACAGATCAAAAAGGCTGACCTTACGGATCGGCCGTACGGCCCTGACGGCATCCAGTTGAGAATAGCCCTGGGCACCGCAGCCGAATATTGCCAGAGAGGAGGCATCAGGATTAGCAAGATATTCCGTTGCAATGCCGGATGCGGCGCCGGTTCTCAAGGCGGTAATGCTCGTTCCATCCGAGATTGAAAGGATTTGTCCGGTCGTCATGTCTAACAGGAGTACGATGCCTTTTATCGTGGGAATATCAGGATTGTCATTGGCCAGGATCTGGGTAAGCATCTTCACGCTCATCCTGTTATACTTGGTCAGGAAAGCAGGCTTAAAAAAAACGGACATCGCCTGATCCGGGGTCGACATCACAATCCTTTTTGGAACCTTGGCAGATTTTTCAGATAATATTTTAAAGGCCTCCTCCATCAGTTCAATAGCCCGATGCATCGGAATATGGGTGCGAATAAATGATGCTGTCAGGGCGGTCAGAGCTTTTCCGCTATCGGGGACTATTTTCATCTGGTTTTTGTTTTAAGGACCTCTAAAAGTAACGTCAGTAAAGATGAGCAGTCAACACCATTTTAACTTATTTGAGCCCTATTTTACCAAAAACGGTGTCAGATAAGATACAATCCATTTAAGGTAAAATCCTTTCATTTCATTGGGTATCGGCTATTTACTTTTAGGTAGTGATTCTCTTCAATTGTTTTGGTTAAACAAAGATGGCTAAAAAAGGCCGCCGTAAAAGCGGCCTTTTTTTCTACTTTCGCAAGGCTATTTTCTGATGTTGATGAATCGGAACCGAACAGAAAAACTGAGCAACGAATCTCAGATTAAACACAATAAATCCCTTGTGCTTAAAGCGGTATGGGCGGAGAAAGGAATTCCCATGCTCGAGATTTGCCGGCGGACCGGACTCAGTACCGCTACGGTCTCCCGACTTGTGGATTCATTAATTCAGGAGCAGCTTCTGGTAGAGCACGACCCGATATCCGTCCCCAAGGGACGTCCTATGAAATCAGTTTCTTTCAATGGCAAGGGCCATTACATGATTGGAATTGACCTCGGGACAACCTACATCCGTGGGGTACTGACCAATATCTCTGCAGAGTTCATCAAAGAGGTTGAGGTAGTGACGGAATCTCAAAAAGACCCGTCGTATGTGCTTAACAAGGTGGTTCAGGTGATTCAGAATCTGGCCGGAACCAACCTGATTGACCCCTCCCGCATTGTTGGCGTTGGCCTTTCTGTTGCAGGGATAATCAATCTGAATACCGGCATTGTTGAATATTCCCCGGCATTCAACTGGAGGAATGTTGAGATTAAGCGGTTTATGGAATCGAGTATCCCATTCCCGGTCTTCTTCGACAATGTAAGTAGGGCAATGGCGCTCGGGGAACTAACCTATGGGACCGGGCGCAGTTTTAATGACCTCATTTGCGTAAACGTGGGTTATGGTATTGGTGCGGGTATTGTTATCAACAAGCAGCTCTTCTATGGCACCGACGGGATGGCCGGTGAGTTTGGTCATATTCCGGTAAGCGGGGATGGAAAAGTGTTATGTTCCTGTGGCAAGAACAATTGCCTCACAGCTTATGCTTCAGGAGATGCCATGGTTAAGCGGGCCAGGATCAGGCTTCCGGATTATCCCGACAGTATCCTTAACCAGATCCCCGACAAAGATCTTGACACGAAGTTAGTTGCGGAAGCAGCTGCAAATGGAGACCCTTTGGCTCAATCGGTTTTCAACAATGCTATTGAATACCTGGGTCTTGGCATTGCCGGCCTGATGAATATTTTTAATCCTCAGGCGATTATTCTGGGTGGAGGTATTACGCTGAATGGTCCTGTATTCTGGGACAAGCTTAAAACCGTGATTTCAGAAAATGTTTTCGATCACCGATCCACCAAATATCAAATTCTTCCTGCGGGCCACCCGGGCCAAACCGCCATGTATGGTGCTCTGGCTTTGGTGTTTCGTGAAATAGTAAGCCTCAACCTGCCGCTTACGCATACGGAAGCTTAAAAAATTTTTACATTTTTTCTTGTAATGAAATTAAAAACACTATATATTTGGTGCAGTACCTATATCTAACTGTATTCCAATATTATTAGATAATGAAAAAAACAGACCCCATTTGCTTCAAAATTCCGCGACTGGACAAGGAAACCGTGCGGGTTGAGAGCTGGGATCTGCCCTATTTTTATGACACTGTCCACTTTCACGAAGAGTGCCAGCTTACTTTTATCCTCGAAGGCCGGGGCGTAATTATGGTTGGCGAGCACATCGTATCCTACAATGAAGGAGACCTTCTCCTGATTGGGAAAAACACTCCTCATGTACTGCTCCACGACAAAAGGTATTATGAGGCGGGCGCTCTGCTGCATGCAAGGGCTATTTCAGTATTCTTTTCCAAAGACACATTTCATCAGGTTTTTAATCAGATACCTGAAACCGCAAAAATCGAGGCTTTTCTGGATCAGGCTCAATATGGTATCCGGATCAAGAGCAATGAAGCCCGCAAGATAGGGGAAGACTTAAAAAAATTGGTTAAGCTCAAGCAGGTTCCCAGAATCATTCTGTTTATGGAGGTTTTAGACTTAATCTCGCGGAGCCTGCATTTTGAATCCATTTCAACGGGTGTGCCTCATATTGCGGAAAGAGAGGACAGCGGAAAACTTAAGAAGGTATTTGACTACATCACCAAGAATTTTGACCAGCGGATCACCCTTCGCGAGGTTGCTTCTCTGATCCATTTAACACCCACAGCCTTTTGCCGGTTTTTTAAGCAGCGAACAAATAAGACTTTTTCCCAGTTCCTTATTGAAGTTCGGATTAACGAAGCTTGCAAACTATTATCAAAGGGCAATTTCAATGTTACCGAAACCTTTTTCTCCTGCGGATATAACAACAGTTCCAACTTCCACAGGCATTTCAGGCAGCATACCGGGCTAACGCCATCGGAATACAAGGGTCAGCTTACGGACCGCAGACAGCCGGAATTCGCCTGAATATCAACTTGATCTGTATCCATTCAATGTTTCCCACCAGGCCATAATGTTTTCCGGAGGCACATCCCCCTGGATCACATGGATAGGAGCAAAAATGAATCCCCCTCCGGGCGCCAGATCATCAATCCGTCTTTTCGTCTCGTCCTTAACCTGTTGAGCTGTTCCTTTCGGAAAAACCGTTTGCGAATCGCAGCTGCCGCCCCAAATCGTGAGGTCCTTACCGAACTCACGTTTAAATTTTGCGGTGTCCATTCCCCGGCAATTCACCTGAAAGGGGTTGAGGATATCAACCCCTGCTTCAATCAGCAGCGGAATGGTTTCCATGATGGCACCGTCATTATGAAAGAAGATGTAAGCCTTGCCTTGTGCGCGCTGTTTAATAAACCGGAATAACCGGCAATGATACGGCCAAATCATCGCTTTATACAGGTCGAGGGAGACCAGCAGACTCTCCTGCGTACCCAGATCATCGGCACAGGAAATAACCACTGTACGATTGCCGATATTATCCAGGACATTGCCCCAATATTTCATTTTCAGTTCGAGGATCTTTTCCATAAGAGCCCTGATCAGTTTTTCATTGGTTAGCATGTCCATAAAAAACTTCTCGTAGCCCGTCATCCACATGGCATGCTCCCACATACCCGAGCTCATCCGTTCAATAAAACATCCCTTTTGTTCCACATCAATTACCTGGCTGAGCTGATTATCCATTCCGATAAACCTCTCGGGATCGAGAGGGTCGGGCCATGGATAGGTTTCAATGTCCTTAACAGTTTCGGCGTTTTCCAGTGGGTGGTAATACTGATCATAGTACATTCCGCCTTCAACGGGCATTTGCCAGCCAATGCCAAATTCATCGGTCAGGCGATAATGTTTTCCCTCCAAGTAGGGGGTCTTTCGCAACGGCGCTACCGACGGGGACTGTGGCTTCACAGCCCCCACATCGGTTCTAAAAAATGCGGCCATCTCAGGATCGAATTCGGCGAGTTGCGTTATATCGTCCTGTATGGTCGAATCCGATTGGATTCCCAGGTACCGTTTGAGATTTCGGAGCGCCCGGATATTGATCCCGGTTACCGCGGCAGCGCCCAGGTCAAACGGTATCTGGTCTGGCTCCCGATGCTCCAAAGCATCAATCACCCGCTGGTAGCTGGTACCTTTTTCCATATTAAGCGCTTATTAAATACCGTCCTCCCTTAACGGTTACAAACTCAACCGAACCATCAGGCAGCTGCTTGATTTTCACATTCTTCCCCTGCAATTTGACTCTGGCTTTCAGACCTGTTTTAATCCGGCAGACCTGTCCTTGCTTTGAAAGCACCTCAACGGTCGTGATTTTACCATCAGCCCATTTCATGTCGAGTTCGAAGGCACCGCGTGCGCAGACCCCTTTAAACTCACCACTGCCCCACTCCTTCGGCAAAGCTGGCAATAAATCGATCACCCCTTCATGGGACTGCATCAGCATTTCCGTAATGCCGGCCGTAACCCCAAAAGTACCATCAACCTGAAGCGGAGTAAAGCATTTGGCAAAAAGCTGGGGGTAGGCCTGTTCCTTAATATATCCTTTGAAAATACTGTTCGCTTTGTCTCCATCGTACAGGCGTGCCCACAGGGCCATTTTCCAGCCCCGTGAGAATCCGGTGCCACCGTCGCCCCGCTGTTCCAGGACTGCTTTTATTGGGTTGACTAACTCCGGGGTGCGTTTGGCCGACAGCACATTACCCGGGTAGAGGCCGTAGAGGTGAGAGAAATGGCGATGCTTATCCTCCATTTGTTCATAATCCTCAGCCCACTCCTGAAGGCTTCCGTTTTTACCGATCTGCGGCGGCACCAGACGATTACGGGCATCAACCACTTTCCCGGCAAAGTCCTGATCCATGCCCAGAATTCTGGCTGCCTCTGTATAATAACCGAAGAGATCGTGCAGAATCTGCATATCCATGGAGGAACCGTAGCAGATCGTGGTAAAATAATACATGCCGGTAACCTCATCGTAAAAGTACTTGTAGCCAGGGCCTTTCGGCGGATTCTCAGGTGAATTCGAGGGATTGGTTACCAGCCATTTGCCATTGGGATGCGGCACCAGGAAATCCATAAAGAACTCCACCGATCCCTTTATTACCGGGTAAACTTCCTTCAGGTAATCCTTATCCATGGTATACAGAAAATGCTCCCAGAGATGTGTGGTGAGCCAGGCGCCGCCCACGGTAAAGGTTCCCCAGGTAGGACCGTCCATAGGAGCGGCCACTCGCCATAAATCCGTGTTCTGATGAAAGACCCAGCCGCGTGCGCCATAATGCTCCTTTGCAACCTGCGTACCCTGATCGGTCAGTTCCTTAACCATTCTGATCAGAGGTTCTGCACACTCGGACAGATTGGACGATTCAACCGGCCAGTAGTTCATCTCTGTATTTATGTTGGTTGTATACTTTGAATCCCAGCTCGGATTAGGATTGTCGTTCCAGATTCCCTGCAGGTTTGCTGGCTCGGTGCCGGGCCGTGAGGATGAAATGAGGAGGTAGCGGCCAAAATGATAACAGAGAGATGCCAGGTTAGGATCGGAATTCTTTTCAAAACCTGTCATTCGCTTGTCCGTCGGCAGATAGGAGTTGTCCGTTTTTGTAAGAACCAGGCTTGACCGGTTGAACAAACCCTGGAAGTCGGTAACCGCTGCATCGTGAACTGCTTTATATGATTTATTCTTCAGATTACCGAGGTACTTTTCTACCCTTGCATTCTGATCGGCGGTGACATTCTTGTAATTAACAAAATTGGTGGCAGCAACGATATAGAGTGTGACCGCATCGGCCTTGTCAATGATCAGATCCCCTTCATCCACTTTGATGGTTCCACCCTCTGGAACGGCCTTCAACTGTACCTTATATCTCAGCGCTCCGGTAACGCCCATATAATCTGCAGACTTACCGTTAATCATCAGGCCATCCTTTCCAACCGGATCCATTCGGAAATAATCAGTTGCATAATTGGAGTGTGCCGGATTCCGTGTTCCTCTCAGGCTCGCCCGGAATGAGATCGTACCCGGCTTGCTTGCGGTCATCCTGACAGTTATGACCTGATCCGGAACCGAAGAGAGCACTTCTCTGGTAAATGTGACTCCATTTGCCGTGTATTCAACGCTGGTGATTCCGGTTGTAAGATCCAACCACCGCTTATAACCCGTGACCTCCTTCTCATTTTCAAAAAACAGGTGCAGATTGCCGATTCCCTGATATTTCATTTGCTCGACGGGATAACCCATCAGGTATCTGCCGAATAATTTGTGCGCTCCGATCGGATTGCCCTCGAAGATCATTTTCTGAATATCAGGAAGGACTTTATATCCCCCTTTGACTACTGTCGAATAAGGGCCGCCCGACCAGTAGGTCTCCTCGTTGAGCTGAATCCGTTCTTCCCCGTTTTTCCCGAATACCATAGCTCCGAGCCGACCGTTACCAACAGGCAATGCTTCTTCCCATGCTTTTGCCGGGGCCTCGTACCACAGCAAGACAGCGGGATCAAAGGTTTTTGATTCGATACGCTGCGGAATGCTTAACTGCTGACCATAGGTAAAAAGACCGGTCAGTAGAATTGAGGCAATAAGGCTGATTCTTTTCATTAGTAATTTATTAGTTATTAGTATTTTATTTCCCTCGATCTGCACTGACCAACCCATTCGAAACCGGAAAACATTTTGCTGCGCTATTTCCGATTTCGAATGGGTTGGTCAGTGCAGGTCGAGGGTTTGAGTTGCACAATTAAAGTCCAATTTCAAGCTCATTTATCTTGCCCGCAATGAGGTTCACTTTGCGGCTGCCCCCGGGTGAATCAAGACTGATCGTCTGGTCTTTGCCCGAAACCAGACTGACCCGGATACTTTTCTTATCCCATTTCAGGCTCTTGATCTCGATCTGGCCGCGGCACAGTACGCCGCTGATTTCTCCGGTTGGCCAGGATGAAGGCAGGGCCGGAAGCAGTTTAATCGTGCCGGGATCAGAATACACCAGCATCTTGATGATCACGGCAGGCATTCCGCCGCTTATGTCCATATTGAATAATGACTTATGGTTGTGCATGGAGGCCATATTACTCAGCCAGAACCGGTTGACCATGTGTTTCAGTGATTCATTAACAATGGCACTGTCACCAAGGCTGGCTCCTGCCTGCCCAAGCTGCACCAAGCCGAATGACATGAATCCGGATCCTTTTCCTTTCCAGTGCTTCTCCAGTTTGTAATTGATGCTCTTTCTGAAAGCCTCTATCAGGGCAGGATTTTTGGCAATTTCGTCAGGGATTCCATCATACAGGGCATAGAACTGGGACGAGTGCCGATGCATATCATTATTGGCCAGCTTTGGGGTGAGCCACTCCTTGATCATTCCGTTTTCATCGATCATATAATCCGGCATTTTCGTCAGCATTTTCTGCCATACCGGGATTTTATCCTTGTTCAGGCCAAGTTCACGTGAGGCTGAGATCAAATTGGCGAATAGTTCTTTTGCAACAGCCACGTCCATGGTAGCATTGAAAGAACCCTGAGAATTGGTATTTCCCGGTGTATTTTCCGGTGACTGACACGGAGAGAAGATGTATTTACCATCGGGTCCGGTATAGAGATAATCTTCGAAAAAGAGGCCGCATTTCTCCATGAATGGGAGCGCATGTTCAGCCAGAAACTTCTTGTCGCCGGTATAGAGGTAGTAATCATAGAAATAGTGTGCTGCCCAACCGGCCCCGCCCACCCAAAAGCCTCCGGCAAAACTTCCGGCCAGGGCATTATTATAACCATTATTCGTTGATCTTGAAGGCAATACAACTCCTCTGGCTCCAAACAGGTTCTTTGCATTTATCTCCAGCCACGGCACAATCGATTCGATATAGGAGGTGTAAGCCAGCATCAGTTCCGGATAGTTTCCCATCAGAATGCTCGAAATCGCAGAGGGTACATTCCCGTTATGGGTAAAATCACTCGCCCAGTCGGGAACAAAAGTTCCGGCCCAAATGCCTTGTAAAACCGGTGGATAATTTCCTGTGCAGGAGATAATATTATACCTTCCGGCATCGAATTCCTTCTCAATCAGAGCCTCGTTCAGATTATCATTGGTTGACAGTTCAAAAAGCTTTTCTGTTGTAAGCTGGTGATCCTTGCCGCCGCCGAGATCCAGTTTCATCCGGTTGAAAAGTTCTCCATGAATCCGGGCATGCCGGTCGAGGAGGGTTTGGTAATCCGTACTGATGGTTTCCAGATCTTTCTTCATGGATTCCTTCATGGATTTATCGGGATCATACAATAGTTCCAGATCCAGAATCACCAGGATTTCATCGGCACCGGTAACGGTAATATTCTCGCGGTTCGTTGTTTTGGAGCCGCCGGTTACAATAACCCTTGCCAGGCCCTCCAGTGCATGGATGCTGCCAGGGTAAGCTTTCGTATACTTGTTGGAATAACTCAGGTAGTCTCCTTCCGCAGCAATTTTAACATCTGAAATATGCGTGGATGCAACCTCCATTGATCCCTGCACGTGATTGTAGCTCAGTTTGCTGCTGGGAATTGTGCGTTTCAGCTTCAGTTCGCAGTTAAGCAGTCCTCTTTTTGAAGCTGTTATCCGCAACACGGCAATCCCGTCGGCCCTGGAAACGAATAGCCTCCGTTCATATGTACCATTTTTGTCCGACCAGTGCACCAAGGTCTCGCCATTTTGAAAATTCACCGACCTGATATAGTCATTGATTTCCTTGTCGCTGTTCATGGTAATGCCCATATCGAAAGCCGGCACAAAAGGATCGGGATACATAAAACTCTCCTGGCCCGATAGGTTAAACTGCAGCTGGGTGGCCTGCTTGTAAAGGCCCTGATCGATCAGTCGGCGGATTTCGAACAGCCGGGCCGACTGGTCGGGCGGCATGGTAGGTGGCCCCTGCGGCAAAAACAAGCCGGCATGGGTGAAAATTACGGTTTCATCGATTGGCTGACTCATAACGTTTGCGCCAATTGCGCCGTTGGCGCTTAGCAAGCCCTGTTCCCAGGTTTCCGCCGGAGTTGAACTGATAAAACCCCGTTCCGGCACCTGAATGTTCGTCTTATTCGGTACCTGCGCGATTCCCTGGATGATCATCAGGAAACCTAACATGCTAATGGAAAGACACTTTTTCATAATTTTCACTTTACTGATCTGGTTTATCTTTTCTAACTATTTAGAAACCGGAAATATCACCACGGGTCCGAGTAATCCTGACGGAATCAGAGGCATGTTCTTCCGGTAGCGGTCCTGGATATTGGTACGCGTAACCCTCTCTGAATCTGGCTTTCCAACATCACCGACCAGCCGGTTGTGCCAGAGATTGGTCACATCAATTTCAATCTGGTTAATCCCCGGTTTTAGAAATTTTGAAACCGGAGTTGCATACGGATGCTTCCAGAGTGTATCTACGATGGTGCCGTTGATTTTTACCACGGCAACTTCACGCACGTCGCCCAGGTCCAGTACCAGCCTGGATCCGGGATTAGCCAGAGAGTCGGGTATCAGGATTGTGTTTGAATAGGTAGCTGTTCCTGAAAAATACTTAACCCCTTCTAACGGTGAAAGTGTCCAGTCTGACAATGCCTTCAGAATCAATTCCTTTGGAGCACCCCGGTTTTCAGGGAATGTTACTTTCCAGGGCAGAGCGGGCGTAGCAACCTCATTATCTGCATTTTCCTGAGCCGTGAAAAAGTTTACTTCTGATTTTGCGGTCAGGGCTTCAGGCTGGAAAACCACAAAAACAGAACCAGCCGGCGGAAGTGTAAGTTCGACGGTAGTGAACTGATTATCTGAACTCACCACATGTGCCGGATAGATTTTCCCATCATCGGCATTCCACAAGGTTGGCACCTTTTCAGAGGATATCCGGAATTTGGCATTGATTTTCTGCCATTTGAGTGAACTGTTGGATACAAAATAAAAGTCCTCGGCGGAGGTTCTCCTGTGGATATAATCGATATGCTGATCGGCATTGTCGGGGATCTGCGGATCAAAATCCCGGGGAATCCCAAGCTCCTTCATCACCTTCCAGAGCGGTAGTCCATGATACACTTTTCCTTTGCCATAGTTGTGCATGGTAACCAACTTACCGTCGCAATCTCCCCAGATTTTATCCGCCAGTCGCTTAACTTCTTTGTCGCAGCCAGGAAAACCAATCAGACTGTTGGTTTGAGAGGGTTTAGGCCCAAAAACCACAGCCCCAGCGCGAATCAGCTTTTCAAGCTTCCGCAGAACATCCAATGAGATTTCTGCTTTGTCAGGAAGCACCATCAGTTTGTAATCCAGATCTTTCGGGAGAGTCAGCTTGCCATCAGTAAAGGTCATCCGATTGAGGATCACCTCTTCGTTGATATAATCATAGTCATAACCCAGGCCCAGGCCGGTAGTGTTGACCGGCTTCAGCTGGTTGCAATGGCCGCATTGGGTAGAATCATATTTATTCACCAGGTTCGGATCGATACGGCGCGGGGGCACCAGGTTGGGGGCCTGATCGCCATAATACAGGCACAGATCACCGACAAACTGGCCCTGCTGAAGCATGTAACTAGCTCTCGACATGTATTTTAACATCGGACCAGAGTACTCCCACCAGGTTGAGTTAACGTTGAAATGCTCGCCGGCATGGTACACAAAACCGGGCAGTCCGGCTTCGGCCGGATTATGGGTGAACGTATGAAAAGTTACCTGATTCAGTCCCTCGCAGAGAGCTACATCAAACAGTTGTTTATGATGGGCCGGACCGTCTTTCCAGGCCCGCCATCCGGTAAAGCTTTCGGCGTTGACCAGGTTTTTTCCGTAGATATGGGCGGCGCTGGCGGCTTCTTTGGTGACCCAGAACTCACTTCCGTTCCAGAATTCGCCCATCGCGACATCGGCAAGTCCCAGTGCCTTAAGTGCATCCACGCGGGGATATCCGCCATGACCGGCTTCGGCCAATAATTTCAGTCCATTCTTATTCAGTATCTCCTTTTCTTTGCCATAATGGTTGTTTACCAGCATCTCACCTACTGCTTTGTAGTAATCGTGCAGGAATCTTTTGGTGACATCCTGATTTTCAATCACCACACCAGCCAAAGCTGGCAGATAAGGGGTTGGGTCATACCGAAACATACTCTTGAATTCCCTGATAAAATCCGGCGTCCAGTCGTTGGCAGGGTCAACCTCATAACTATCTAACATAAAGGCTTTTAATCCTCCAAAGTCGGTTCGATTTCCTTTGATTGTCTTAATCATATGGTCAATGTGTGCTTCCGCGGCTTTGGCACTCAGGTGGTCTATCATCAATCCGGAGGAATTGGGACTCGGGCACATCAGGGGCTGACCGGTATTGTTGCAGATAAACCGGATAACCTTCCAATTTCCGGCGGGAACATCCCACCTGAGGGTTTCGCCATCGTACTTATCCGATATGTTTTTTACATCTGACTGATTAACCGGTGTTTGATTGTTCACAGCCGGCATGGCGTAAACGGAGATTTCTGAAAAATGCTGAGTGGCACCTTTTGGGACTGGCAACGTATCGGCATATTTTACAGGACCTGCAATAATCATCTCGCTGGAAATAATGGCTTTACTCGCATCTTCCGGCTTGATCCAGGATCCGCCTGCATTCCAGCTGCTGGCTGCGACTATGCTCAGTTCGAGTCCGAGGTTATTTGCTTCATCCATAACCTGATGGATCGCCTCAAGTGATTCCTTACCCAGATAGGCCGGACCGGTTGGGATCATTTTCAGCTTATCGGCCAGACTTCCTATATCCCAGATTATCGGACCGCGCAGACCCTTGGCTTTCATTTGCTGCAGCTCGTAAGTCAGCTGTTTTCTGTCGACATACCCGTTCAGCCAGGGCCAGAGTACTCCCGGGCGTGCCTCGATCGGAGGATTCCGGAAAAGGTCCTCTGACAGCGCCGGCAGGGGCGCTTCCGTTGTCTTTTGTTTGCATGCAGAAAAGCTGATAAAAACTAATAAACAGTACGTTAGGGCGATCTGTGAACACATTTTCCGGCTCATGGTCAGGTATGTTTAGGTACGGACATTTGGGTAGTAAGTTAATCCGGATCGGTGGAAGTTCAACAAGGATTGTTAGCAATTTGGGGTACTTTCTTGGCAATATTAAAATCGATTGCCATACGGTTTATCACTCCATAATGCCCGGCAATGATATTGTACTTGTCTAGGTATTTTGCCGATAGTACTCTTACATTACCAACCCGCAGACCAAACACCTTGATTTTGTCCAGTATTACCTTTAATATCTGCTCAAGTTTAATGGTATCTGATGGTGCCGTAATCTCAGGCTTAATAAAAAACAGGAATTCATTTTCATCATTGGTAAAACCAGGTGCGGTCTGGATCTCATCGATGTAAAATTGTTCATCCTGAGCTTTCTCAATACTTCTTGTTATAAGGTCGGCCAAGGAATTGAAAGCTAATTTGGATTGTGCCATATTATTATGCTTTGGTACCGAGAAATCCGTTTAGAGCATCTGCTTTCGTGCCCTTATCCATTTCTCCAGAACAATGACCGGAAACACAATGAATCCGGTAAGAACAGTTAGTAATATATCATCTGCATCCAATCCGGTAGTGCCGAAAATCCGTTGCATAACGGGTGAATAAATAAACAAGGCTTGAAGGAGTAAGATAGAGCCAATCCCCACAAAAATGAACTTATTACTAAAAAAGCCTATTTTGATCACGGAGGCCTTTAAGGACCTGCAGTTGATCATATAGAAGATCTGAAACATAATGACAAAAGTCACTGCCATTGACTGTGCTTTAGGCAAAGCGGCTTCTCCCGTCAGTCCATTGGATAAGGCTTTGGAGTATTCGTAGTTAAACAAGGCTATCGTACCAGCAGTCATAAAAATCGATACTAAAACTACCCGAAGGATCACAAACCGGCTAAATAACGGTTCGTCGGGTCGTCTGGGAGGGCGTCTCATGACGTTGGATTCTTTAACCTCAAATGCCAGGGGAAGCGCCAGGGCTATTCCAGCGACGAGATTAATCCAGAGGAGCTGGGTTGGTAACATAGGAAGCAAAAGTTCCTTGGAAATTGGATTAAACGGGAAAAACACAATACCATAGATCAGTATCAGGGCGAGTCCCAGATTGGTAGGCAGAAGGAAGGCCAGTGATTTCAGAAGGTTATCATAAACGCGTCTGCCTTCTTCAACCGCTGCACTGATGCTCGAAAAATTATCGTCCGCCAGAACAATATCGGCCGACTCCTTTGATACAGAGGTGCCTGTGATACCCATAGCAACACCGATATTGGACTGTTTTAGTGATGGGGCATCATTAACACCATCACCGGTCATTGCAACCACATGATTAAGGTTTTGCAGTGCCTTGACCAATCTGAGTTTATGCTCGGGTGCAACCCTTGCAAAAATATTGACTTCACTGGCAGTTTTCTGTAATTCTATATCGTTCATTTCAGTTAATTCTGCGCCTGTGACAACCCGTCCTTCGGTGCACAAACCCAATTCCATTCCGATGGATCGGGCGGTAGCATGATGATCCCCGGTAATCATTTTTACAACAATCCCTGCTGCATGGCAATCCCGGATCGCCGCAATTGCCTCAGAACGAGGAGGATCAATCATGCCAATCAGTCCAACAAATTGAAAACCCTCGCTTATGTGTTCTGTCTTAAACTCTGAACCATTTTCTTTGTTCCAACCCTTCCTGGCAAAAGCCAGAACACGCATCCCTCTGGATCCCAGGCGATCCACCTGGGCGCTGATTTCTTGTTGTACCAGGGGGTGCCCTCCAATATGATCTGTACATCGACTCATGACAACCTCCGGTGCCCCCTTCATAATCAGACAAGGATCAATACCGTCATGAAGGGTTACCATATATTTCAGTTCAGAATCAAAAGGCATGACATCTCTTCTTGGGTTTTCCCGGCGTAAATCCTCCGGATTGATTTTTGCTTTGGCGGCGGCGACAATCAGGGCAACCTCTGTTGGGTCTCCAATGATTTTTATATCCTTTCCTTCCATCCTGAAATTTCCATCGTTACACAGTACGGAATCTTTCAGCAGGGTCATTACTTCGATCGGAATAACCCTGATTTCCTGACCACCAAACATAAACATTCCGGTAGGATGGTAGCCGACACCTGTCAGACGAATACTGTGCTCGTAGGTCCATATATCATTCACAGTCATTTCATTTCTTGTTAAGGTTCCGGTTTTGTCGCTACAAATAACCGTTGTGCTGCCTAGTGTTTCAACGGCAGGAAGCTTGCGGATAATAGCTTTTCGGCGAGCCATGCGTTGAACCCCGATTGCTAATGCGATAGTTACTACGGCAGGCAGTCCTTCCGGAATCGCACCCACAGCAAGTGCTATGGCAAAAACCAAACTATCCTTAAGAGCAATTCCCAAAAGGATCCCCTGACCCGTTGCGCGAATCGTACCGATAATCAGGATCAGAGCAGTAACTGCTATAATCCCGATAGTCAGATATTTACCAACTACCGCCAGTTTGTGGGTTAACGGGGTTTCAAGATCTGTTGCATTATTGAGCATATCGGATATTTTCCCAAGTTCTGTTGCCATACCCGTAGCGACAACAACTGCAGTTGCTGTTCCGGAGGTTACCAGGGTCCCCCCAAAAACCATACAACGACGATCTCCGATAGCGGCGGTTTTGCTAACCGGTTCAACCGATTTTTGAACCGGAAATGATTCTCCCGTCAGGGCTGCCTCTTCCACCTGGAGACTTTTCTGACGGATTAACCGCATATCTGCAGGGACCCGGTCTCCAGCAGCAAGCATTACTATGTCACCGGGTACAATTTCAACAACCGGGATGGTCAAATTTGCCCCATCCCGGATTATCGTCGCATTCTGAGGCACCATTTCGCTCAAGGCTTCAATAGCCCTTCCTGCCTTGAACTCCTGAAAAAACCCGATGATAGTATTCACTACAACAACACCTAGTACCACCAATCCATCGGTTATTTTCCCCAGGATAGTTGCCATTGAACTAGAGCCTAACAATACCCAGATCAGTGGATTATTAATTTGCCTCCAGAGTAGTTTTAATGCACCATTTCTTCTCTTCTTTAAGATCTGATTAGCTCCGAATTCATTAAGTCTCTTTTTAGCCTCAGGTACGGAAAGCCCAGACTCCTGACTGCCTGTTTGTTGAAGGACCGACATAAAACCTTCAGCATGCCAGTGTTTTGGATCGAAATTGTTGGTCATTAATTCAGTTTTAAAATTGTTGATTTCTTCTTTCGGATAACTTTTTTATCGACTTATTTAATGATGTCTTTCCCTTTTTGAAAAACTCATTAAATCCCATAAAAATTGATTTTTTGATTTAGAAGCCTGTGAACGAGAAATTCTCTTGAGATGAAAGCTATGGCCTGCTTATCGGCCACATACCTTAATCCAATGGGAAAAAACCACTAGGAAATTTTGGGTGGCTCCCAAATGATGTAGAGGCAGGATGAAACGGGGAAAAACTTTTGATGGACAGCTCTTGAGTTGTGGAATAACGGAACTAACGCTGGAACTGCCGATTCTTTGCAATCATCCTCCTGCCAAGACTCATTTTCAGCGCCGGCACCAGCTAAAGCTCTGCTTTCGCAAGCAACCGTTCCAAAAACAACGTTATGCTGAAATTCGTATGAATGCAGAACCCCTCCAATGCAGAAAATGATTGCCAGGTTAATTCCTATTTTTAAGAATCCGGAAAGCAGTCTTTTCATTCCGCAAATTTCATAATAATAATCAAATAAACTTGTTAGTGTTCGTTAATATATAGTTAACATCCCATCCGAATCGGGTAAATTAAGCAGAATCAGTCAGGTTTAAATCCGATAAATTAGAGGCTTTAACACCTCCTATCGATGAAAACACTAACCAGACTTGCTCTTGCATTTATTCTCGCTTCTCAGATCCATGCTGTTTCTGCTCAAAATCCACAGATCCACTGGAGTTTCGAGAACAATGCCAACCGCAAAACAGTTGAATCCATAGGCGGTAAGGCGGATACACTTGAGGGATACTTTGGTGAGAAGACTGGGGTGAAGGGCAAAGGACTTGCTTTAGATGGATTCACTGGCTGTCTTAAGAGTACCGGAACCCGGCAAATCAAGGGGCTGAAAGAGTTTACCATTGAAGCCTGGATTGCGCTGGGCGAGTACCCCTGGAACTGGTGTCCTATCCTGACAACGGAATCCAATGAAATCAAGGGTTACCGGCTGATGGTAGGGCCTCTCGGTCAGGCTGCTTTTGAATGTGCCATCGGGGAACAATGGGTAACGTGCACCAGTGAGCGGGATGCCCTACCCCTGCGAAAATGGATGCATGTGGTGGGGGTATATCGGGCTAATACCGATATGAGCCTTTATATCAATGGAGAATTGAAATCCAATATCAGGATAAATGGCGCTTTTACGGCTACCCAATCGGATATGGTTTTAGGAATGGTAGCCGCACCTGAAAAGCCTTCCGACATACACCGTACCTGGGGCACCATTGCCCAGTTCTTTGGCCTGGATGGGATCATGGATGAGGTAAAAGTCTTCAATACCGCATTGACAGCGGATCAGGTTAAAAACAACTTCGCTTCGGTAAAGACCAGCGAGCCGGAGATTGCCGAGAGGAAACTTCCGAAGGTCGAAAACAATCCCAGGAAATTCGGGGCATTTTACACCAAGCTGAAGTACTATCCGGGATGGGATAATCTCTGGCCGGTGGATGCAGATCCGGATATTGTAGTCTGTTTCGAGAAATCACCGGTCAAGCTGATCTTCTGGCGGGGAATCCGGTACGGGGCTTCGTGGGTGTCGGAGAATGAGAACTGGATGAGTGACCAAAGTGTGGAAGCCTGGGACGATGGCTCCAACGACCGTCAGGGGTGCTTCGAGCACATGCAGGACAGGCACTGCCGTTTCTCGCATGTAAGGATTATCGAGAATAGTGACGCACGCGTGGTGGTTCACTGGAGATATGCCCCGGTGAGTGCCTATGACAATACCTGGAGGGTGGATCCCAAAACCGGCTGGGAGTGCTGGGTGGATGAGTATTATTATATCTATCCCGATGGAACGGCTATCCGGAAGGTATCGTGGAAAAAGGGAACACTCGGCTATCCCCGGCAGTTCCAGGAAACTTTGGCTCTGCTGCATCCGGGTCAGAAGGTTTCTGATCTGCTGGAAGTTGATTTCGCCACCATGGCCGATTATGACGGAAAGACAGGCAAAAGTTCCTTCGTTGAAAACCCGAATGTGGCGCCCTATGGACCTTTCGACTGGAGCCAGAAGTATCCCTATACCATCCAGCAGTACAATTTCAAATCGGAGAACAAGCCCTTTATCTGTTTTGAGCCCGGCAACGAGATGTTTATACGCTATGAGGGCCTTGACGGATACGATACGGCCGATGGCTGCAACCATTTCCCGGTGGGCCAGGCGCGTTGCGACGGAAGAACCACGCGCACCTCCGATAAGCCCTCTCACTGCTCGAGTTTCCCGATATCGGATCCGGTAGTTCATGAAACGGCCGAGCGCGAATACTGGAACGGACTGTACGGGATGAATACCATGAAGATCGAAGAACTGATCCGTTTCGGAAGGTCGTGGGCTTTTGCACCGGAACTCAAAATCAAAGGAGATCATTTTACATCGGGTGGATATGACAGGAGTCAGCGGTGTTATCAGATTGAAAATAA
Source organism: uncultured Porphyromonadaceae bacterium (assembly GCA_964512915.1). GTDB lineage: Bacteria > Bacteroidota > Bacteroidia > Bacteroidales > UBA12481 > UBA12481. The sequence goes on along the minus strand of CAZEKJ010000018.1, from coordinate 57,390 downwards.
ATCAGATAAAAACACCCCCCTTGAATTTTCTCTGGAAGGAACCAAAGAATCGCCCGTTTCAAATCCGGCCATTTTCATCAGGAACTGGAACTCCGATGGCGCCAAAGTCATGGTAAACGGGAAGCCGGTGAGGGATTGTCAAATCGGGATTAATCATGAGCTGGGGGGAGCTGATCTTGTCGTGTTCCTGCCAATGCAATGCAATAGTAGGATTACTATCAGTATAAAGAATTAAATGGCACGACCAGAATATTTAAAGTCCTGGTAAGAAAACTAAACAAGAATGGGTATGGAAACTGTAAAAATAGAACCTTTCCCTACTTCGCTTTCGACCCACAAGTCACTATCGTTTTTTGCAAGAAACTCTTTACATAAGATCAAGCCCAATCCTGTTCCTTTTTCATTATTGGTCCCGGGGGTAGAATGAGTTTCTTCAAGGCGGAATAGTTTATCGATTTGTTCAGGGCTCATTCCAATACCTGAATCAATGATTCTGACTTCAGCATGGTCATTTTTCACATGGGCCTCGAACTCTATATTTCCACCAGTGATTGTAAATTTTATCGCATTATTGAACAAGTTGCCGAAAACAACCTTTAATGAATGAGAGTCAACGTTGATCCTAATACCCTCTGGAATTGCTATCGAAACTGCTACTCCTTTATTCGCTGCGTTGGACTGATAAGGTGCAATACTCTCAAAAACAAGGCTTTTTAAGTCAAAAACCTCTTTATGCATTTCTATTGATTCGCGTTGGATTCGAGCCCATTCCAATAAGTCATCCAAATGATAATAAAAATTGTGTGCTGATTCGTTCAGAGTATGTATAAACTTTATTCGCAGCTCATCAGTTAAATCATTGTAACCCGTAGCCAGGTGGTCAGAAAAACCGAGAATAGAATTAAACGGGCCTTTTAAATCATGAGCAATAATCGAGAAAAACTTGTCTTTTATTGAATTAAGTTCTTCCAAACGACGAGCTTGCTCTTGTAACATTTGTTCAAGTTTCTTGACTTCAGTAATATCAGTAGCAACTCCACCCATCTGAATAGGAGTGCCACTTTTATCGTAAATGATAGATTTGCGGTCATGTAACCAGATAATCTTTCCATCGGGACGTACGATTCTGTATTCCACAATAGTATTCCCCGTTTCGAATAGCTCAACTTCACTTTCTTTTGCAATTTTTCGGTCTTCAGGATGAATTATGTCAATCCAGAGATTTGGATTTTTATCAAATTCACTTACAGGCAGGCCGTAGTATTTCTCAAACGAGTTGTTTAGGTCAACCATTTCAGATCCATCAGCATTGGCCATCCAAAGAATGTCATTTAATTGATTAGTGAGTTGACGAAACCGGGTCTGGCTGATTAATAATTCTAATTCTGACCTTTTCCGGTGGCTGACGTCACGATATTGCCATAAGTATCCTACTATTGAGTTATTTCTTACGGGAATAAAATCCCTTTCCAGAGTGCGGCCATCACACGTGACAAGTTCCTGATAAAAACAAGACTTTCCCTCCTTTATGAGATTTTCTACATCACATAAAAAACCTTCATGATCAATGAATAAACCCGCTGATTGCTTGCCTGCTGTTTTACAATCCAAGCCTGTTAGCTTTTCAGGATCAGGTATGCCGAACATAGTACAGAAAGACTGATTTACTTTGATGATTTTTCTGGAGACATCTTCGAAAAGAAATCCGGTGCTTGAATTTTCAAAGAGCGTTTCGATTTGAAGATTCGTCAATTGAAGTATTTCGGCATTCTTTAATAGACTTGAACGATCGCGCAGTTTCTGAATTGCAAAGGAGGCCTGATAAGCAAGGGTTTCGATTGCCATCTCAGTTTCAGCATTCAGAAACCCGGAGTTAATTGCTGATTTCGGGATAAAAAGCGTAATTCCACCAAAGTATTTCTTTTCAACACAAAAACTGATTGCGCATATATTGCCAATGCCTAACATCTTTTCTATAGACTTTGACACAACTCTGTTAATCCTTCCCCTAGTCAAATCATGAATTCCTCCAGGAAAACGGTGAATTCTTCCACTTTCAAATGCCGTGATTTGATTGTTTGATAACTCGTCAAACGGAAAATCTATTGTAAATGGATCCTTTCCTAAGATCTTCTTGATTGCATTAAAATACTTATCAAAACCGAAACTTTCCACGATTCGGAAGTTCATGTCATCAGGCTGAAGTTTTGTAACAAAAATTAAAACTCCCGGTAAAATCTTTGCTATTGTTTGACCCATGATTTGATAGATCATCCCCTCCTTCTCTATTGCTATTAACTGGTTCGCAGCCTGATGTAGTATCGCAATGATCATACTGTTATTGACTGGGCCATTACTACCTGTTGCTGCCGGGTTTTTCATATCTGTTTTAGCCAAATTTCATCTATCAGAAAGTCCTTCCTGCCATTGAATGAGTATATGCAAAATATACTTTTAAAATTAATTCGAAGAATTTGCAGTGAAATATTTGACTGATGGAAACCAAATATTGAATAAGCCTGAGCTGGCACCAAACAAATTGAAGAAGACTTTTACTTGCCTACGGTTGATTTATTAGCCTATATTTGGACTTTTTAGTAGACATGTTCCTTTTTGGCGCCCATCAGTTCCTGTGGAAGCAAACATGGACGGACGCAGACCTGGAGATCCTCGATAGTGCATGCTCTCTGGGGCTTTCGGTGTTTGAGGTCTCCTTAGGTGATGATGTCAGTTTTACCTACCAGCGCCTGCGCCGCCATGCTGAGGAACTGAGTCTGGAGCTCAGCATCGGTCCCGGGAATGCCTGGCCGGTGATATGCGACATATCTCATGATGACCCGGGCTATCGTACCCTGGGATTAGCCTGGCATAAGGAAATGCTTGACCGGGCCGCGGAATGTGGTGCAACTGCCTATTGCGGTGCGATTTACAGCCATCCGGGGAGGGTATGCCGCCGGCCCCGTTCACAGGACGAACTGCAAAGAACTGCTGAAAATCTTTACCTCCTGGCAGAATATGCTGCAGGGCTGGACATCAGACTTGTCATAGAACCCATGAGCCGGTTCAGGAGTCACCTGATTAATACAGCGAGCGAGGCCTTAGACCTCGTGAAGCTGACCGGACATGAAAACATCTCCATTAACCTCGACACCTATCATATGATCACCGAGGAAAGGAATTATGAAACAGCGATTTCCACGGCCGCATCAAGACTATGGGGCCTTCATGTGTGCGAAAACGACCGGGGTGTGCCGGGGGGAGGACTCGTTCCCTGGGATCAGGTTGTATCAGGATTGAAGACGGTTAACCATCCTGTACGTTTGTTATTGGAAACCTACCGCACCGGTGCGGAAGGGTTCGGGCCCGAGCGGGGCATTTTCAAGGACCTTTGTCCCGACCCCGAAGAATTCATCAGGCAGGGGATTCGGTTCCTTACATCAATTCTCACAAAAGAATAATTCAAGATTACTTCCTACCTTCGATGAAGGATTTGAACAGCCTTATTTCATATGGGCTGTAAACCTTATAGTCATTAGCATAAAGGTCGTGCTGCCAGATGCCCCGGTAGGGCAGGTTCTCCGGCCTGTGGCCCCAGGGCAGGTTAGTCTGGGTTTTTCCATTCACCAAACCCCAGTGCATGCAACCGATTTTCTCACGGGAAAAGACCGGCAAAACGCTTTCGACGGTTGATCCCATCGGCCGGTTGAGCCATTCAGAGCAAATCAGCGGCCTGTTTTCCAGCTTCAGTTTTTCGATCAGTTTTTCAACTCTTTCTTTCTCGGAATAGCTGTGGAAAGTGATGATATCGGAATTCGCGAAGATGATCTTGTTCAAATCGGAATCTTCTCCCCAGTAAGCAATCGTAAGGGGCTGGGAAGGGTTAACTTCACGGGCCCATCGGAAGACATTATGAACGAGAAGGTAGCTTTTGTCGGGCAATGCACTTGTGGAGGGCTCGTTATACAGGTCCCACAGGAGTATGGCCGGATCATCTTTAAAGGTTGTGATCAGGTCCTTGACATATTTCCCGAGCCGGGGATAGGTTGAGGGGTCTTTTACCATTGTTTCCCCGGGGCTGGGAGACCATGCCCAGGCATACCAACCTTCAAGCGGCTCTGGCTGTTTTCCGAGGCTGGGGTCAACATTGGTTCCGAAAACACAATCATCAAAAAGTGCAGGCATTACCCTGATCTTATGCTTTGTACAGATGGCCAGGAACTTAGCGAAAGTCTCTTTGAAATAGGCGGGGTCATCCTCCCACACGGCAAATTGCAGCACAACGCGCAAACTATTGAACCCAGTGGCTTCCGCCAGTGCCAGCTCCTGGTCGATGACGTCCGGCGAGAAACTGGTTTTGTCCCACATCGCTGTGTAATTGATGGCATTGGCCGGGATGTAGTTGAACCCACAGATCCAAGGGTTGGTGTTATACCAACTCCATGCCTGTTCAGCGCTCCACTGTTTTCCGGTTTGTGCGTGAGCCGATAAAGACAGGGTCACGAGCACAACAGTTCCAAAACATCGAAAGAGTTTACTCATTGTATTCATAATCAAATGACTTTTTAAATCAACAAACAACCTCAAGTTGTCCGCCCTCCTGAATAATCGCTTCTTTTTCCAAGGTGACCAAAGCTTGACCCTCATTAACCGACAACCGCCCAGCTATTTCCTTCCCATCGAGTAAAATTGTTACCGTATCCGGCTTAACCTCACCTGCTAAGGCCAAAGCAATACTTTTTACTTTCAACTTCCCATACTTAATACTAATTTCTGCCCTCTGCCCTCTGCCCTCTGCCTTTTGGGCGTAACTTCCCCACCCCTCCGCACAAACAAACGGCGCTTTAAAATTCTCTGGTGTCAATCGAGGCGCAAACCCGATATGCCCTTTCGGACCGTGGTATTCGAATCCGCAGGCAGCCAGGAAAACCCCATAGCTGGCCATGGACCGGGCATAATGATCACCGCACTCCACCTCATTCCACGGATTTCTCCTGATGGCGTGATACCGGTCGTGGATGGCGCGTTCAATGGCCAATCCCTCGAGCAGCATGTTTTCCCAGATCATATGGCCTGCCAGCTGATGCTCGAATCCGTTCATGCATTCGTTGAAATAGAAATCAAAATTGGTTTTCACACGTTTCGATTCCCCTTTCGGCCAGCTGCACATCAGCGTTCCGGCCTCACCGGCCATGGCATACCAGCGGCCGGGTTTGTAGGCTTCGCGGTACGGACCCACATCGGGAGTGAAGTTGTACTTCCAGAGTGATTTCAGGGCCTGGCGCGTCTCTTCTTTTGGCAGAACCTGTCCGAGCCCGATCTGCCATGCCCAGCCCTGACCGAGGACCTGATCGATTTCGCAGCCATCGTAGGAGCCTACCATGTTGGCTTTATCTGGTCTTCCGACATGGATGAAGTATTCACCGTTCCACATCTTTTCGACAAAATTCTTCTGTCCAACCGTGAGAATCCGCTTGCATTTTGCGGCAAATCCGGTATCACCCATCTCAACGGCCATCATCTCGCCGGCCCTCAGGGCAGCCAGGTAGAGGCCACTCAGCCAGGCAACATCCCCGAACCATTCGGCATCGAGGGTATTGTGCTGGTTCTTTTTCAGGATTCCGTCTTCGGTTCCATCCTGCTGAATCAGCCATTCCAGCGATTGCTTGATTTTCTGCCAGTTGCGTTCCAGAAAAGCATTATCCGGCGACATCTGGTGGTCACGCAGGCTTCGCAGAATGATCCCGGCCTGACCGTCAATTGCCGGTCCGGTGCCTTTACCCCGATATTCGACCACCCCGTCGCCCTTGAAACTGTCCGCCGGATTAAAGTCGGTCTTTTCCCTGAGCACAATATCGAGCTCGGGAAAAATGCGCCCCATGGTCTGCTCATAATGCCAAACGTGTGTGCAGGTTCCATGACAGCAGCCCACGCCTTCCCAGCCCCAGAATTTCCCGTCATAGAACCGATAAGCTGTCGAGGTAGCTAATGTAGAGGCGTTTACAAACGCCCTATCGAGAAACCAATACGGCAGCGTTGAATCGTACCAGGTATCCCGCCAGAGTTTTGTCTGAGTATATAATCTTCCGATATTTTTTGCCAGATAGGCAGCGACCGCACCGGCATCGGCAAATTTGGAGGCGTAATAGCGGCCTTTCCCAGGATCCGTCAGATTCGGGAAGTGCCAGGTAATAGCAAAGGTAACCACCCGGGATTCGCCGGGTTTCAGCTTAAACGTAAGACCTATGGAACCCACCAATTTTACATCAAGCGCAGAAGTGGCTTTTCCTGAGCCTTTGACCATCGGTTTTTCGTCGCTGGTCCAGAATTGAGAGTAATTTGCTGAATCACCCAATAAGGCAAGACACAGGGTCCCGAAATCATGGACCTTTTCAAGTTCCTCAACCTTAGCCGGTTGATCACTGAATGTAATCCGGCCTACCCCGATATTGCCCCAGGCGCCCGGTTCGGCATCCACGATCTGAATATGCGCTTCCTTGCCTTCAAACTCCTTAACATCCAGACTTTTCTGCGACATCCGGTTATCATTGTTTCCGGTTGCCGATCGTATCACTTTTCCATCAACGACCACATTCAGACAGGTTTTGTCCTTATGGCTGCCTCCGCCGATCCAGATATTGATGAATTTCCGTTCGATCGTAAAGGATCTGCTTGTGAGTTTTCCGGTGGCGCCATCGCGACTGCCCACCTCGGGCGCAGTGTCTGCCTGTGCGTGCGAGTTCACCAAGCGGTCGGTATCGCCACCCACATCACCCTGATAATCAGGAATCTCTGATTTCTTTATCGGGCCTTTACCAAAGGTATTTCCCTCAGCAACCCAGCCCACGTAAGTTTCGTCATGCCAGTCCTCAAAGGGAACATCCGGCCGTTTCGGAGCAGCGGGTGCATCTGTTTTCTCAACCCGGCATTCCATCATGCTGAATTCTTTTCCCTTCACAATCCGGTTTTCCCGGATGCCATCCAGACCGCGGTTATAGAGACACACAGCATTCTCCATCCAGCCGTAGAGCGTTGGTTCCAGCGTTTCATCCGATTCATTTTTCATCGTAAACCGCATGATGGTTGCCGGCAGGCTCGATTCATCGACGGACAGCGGAATGAACGGTGAAAACGCCTCCAGGGAAATCCGTAGAGACGGATTATTATCCGTCTCTACACCCGTCGATGGAGTGTAATCGACCATCCCGATCGGGTATTCCCCCCGGAAGGTTGCATCCGGACAGCCGAATTTATCCAGCATTTGGATCCTAGTCAGGTTACCTTTTGACGTTTTAACGGCAAATCCCTGAAAAACGGGTGTATTCGCTTCAACCGGATGTGCATAATGGCTGTCGCCGGTGGAAATCTTTTTATTGAAAATATCCCAGTGCCAGAGCCTTCCATCGCCACCTAAATACATTTGTCCGGCACACAGACCGCCCACCGGCATCCCGATGTATTTCAGCTCTTCCCCTTTATAAATCTGGGGTTTGCCTCTTTCGTACAGGCTTTTAACCCAGGCTGCGCTGAGCTTTTTGTCGACAGGAACCAGATCCTCAAATTCCGACTCTGTGAAGGGTCCTGCCATCATGGGCAAACCGGCGTAAAGGCCCAGAGTGCCGACACCGGCTAAACGTAAAAAATCACGACGATCTAACCCCGGGCCGCAATTTCCTCCGCAGGCACATGCGGTTTTATTTTCTTTGTCGAATTTCATTTTTCAAGGCTTAATATTTTACAACAGTCTGAATGGTTACCGGTCCCAGCAAGCCCGATTCCTGGAGGGGCCCGTTTTTCGACCACAACCTCCAGCTGGTAAAGGTAAACCGTCCGGTGGGACTGGGCTTTCCCTGCTGCAGCCACTCAGGCCAGATCTTTAAAGTACCGTTTGGATTCCGGTCACTGTCTTCAGGCAGGTATTCGTCGCCGATCATACGGTTGATCATCAGGTTGACCACCCTGATCTCGAGTGTGTTCTCTCCATCCTCAACCGCATCGGTAATATCCACGCGATAAGGGGATTTCCAGAGGATACCGAGGCTTTCCCCGTTAAGCGTCACTTCAGCCATTACCGATACCCTGCCCAGATCGAGATACAAGCCCTTTTTCAGCTTTTTACCTTGCTCAGGAACATGGGTATAACTAAAGGTTTTCCTGTAGGTGGCCGATCCTGAGAAGTATTTCACCCCGTCATCCGGGTGCTTGCTCCAGGAGATCAGTTTCTCCAGGACAATCTTTTCCGGAGCGCCCATCCCGGGTGTAAAGTTCAATTCCCAGGGCCCCTTAATCTCCATTTTTTCAGGCACTTCGGCCAGGATAGTGTGCGTGTTGCCATCGGCATACTTGAATTCGTACGTTCCGCTTTTCAAAATCTCCCGGCCAAGAAGTTCGATGGCCGGACCCTCCTTAACAACAACGGTTGTATCCGGAACCACCTGGACAAGCCTGGTGATTTCTTCTGGTGTAAGCGCTTTCGGGAACTGCTCAAGTCCGGCAATCTGGCCTGTGAAATTCTTTACCCGCCGGGTATGCACCACGCCGATACCTCCATGGACGATTTTATTGCTTTTCAGCCCTTTATGAATGAACTTTCCATTGATCCACAGGCTTGGAGTGTTATCCTGATAGACCACTGCCACATGAATCCAGCCGGTTATCGGCACAGGCTGCACAAGCAAGGCCGGAAAATAACTGGCGGCGTGCTCAGTAACTATGATCCCATTGGTTCCGATTCCGATGCCCGCACCGGCATCGCGATCAGTCCAGACTTCGTGTCCGGGTGCTGCATACACCACATCGTTCCTTTCGATGGACAAGGCGTTAACGCCCGAATTGGCTTCTTGCGGCAGGAAGATCTCCATTGCCGGGTTAACCCAGCCGGCCATTGTAAAGGTGCTGCGGGTTTCAACTGGCGGAATGACCGGTGCGGGCTTTTTCACGATTATCTTCATGTCAGCCAACTCCTTGCCCTCAGATAAAACGGAGATTACTCTCCCCGAATCTTTCACTTTTCCTTCCTTAAAAACGATAAACCGGGAGCCTGAAGGTTCGAACCTCAGGGGAATCCGGATGCATCCATCTACCTCGTCAAAAACGGTTATAGGGACCATTTGGCCGGTTACTGCGTCCCAGGATTCCGGTATCATGCCGGAAACGCGGAAACTGCAAACAATATCCGTAACTTCCGGTTCCTGGCTGGCAATGAAATAGACTTCATTCCCGCCGACAGACCGGTGGATAAAGTTCATCGGCACGCTCGAAATAAAATCAGGTTTTATGCCCATTGCGGCAAGAACATCTGAAGGTGTTTTACCGGAGAAAACCCTGCCCTGGCCAACTCTTCTCTCGGTTTCCCCGTTGCTGCCCCAAAGGTATTCAGCCATCTTCTTAACCCTGGAGTCTGATTCAGGGTACCCCGCCAGGCCCGGTGATTCTACCGGTGGTTTTCCTACAATCGTTGCGCCAGCCTCAACAAGCGCAGTAATTTTTTCGAGCATGGCAACGGACATTTCCGGATCTTCGGGCAGAACCAGCAGGCGGTACCTCATACCCGACGGCACAACCAGCTTTCCGTCCTGAATCGTAACATCTTTAAGGAATTTCTGGGGGCTGATTCCATCGTAATCATAACCGTTCAGTTTCAGGACCCTGAACCGCTCCAAAGGCTCCTCGGAGTTGAGGCTCAGCACATCTGCAACGAAGGATCCCTGCCGAAGCATATACTGACATCGGGCTACATATTCATGCCAGGCTTTGGAATCCTCCCACCAGGTGGTAGTGCGCTCATAATGCAACCCCCACGGCCCCATGGTCATTCCCGGAACACGGTTGTCCACCCAGGGCTGCATGGCATAGCGGTGAATGATAAAGCGGTTAACTCCATCGCAGAATGCCCTGTCGCCAAGAGCTTTGATTGCGCCGGGGTGCAGTAGCCAGCGCTCTTCATCTGTAGATGTAAAAGCTTCGGCGCCGGTTATGGGCAGGCCGTTCACATGGGAAAGGGATGACATGGCCTTCTGGGTCCACCAGAATCCGCCGCCGTCACGTGTCCAGAACTCACTGATCGGTTCATCGATAAAATTACCGACGTCCAGGTCATTGGCCGGTGTGGAGTAGGATTCCATGGAGAGTCGCATTCCGTCTTTATTAGCCAGCTCCCTGAGATGGCCAATATAATTCTCGACCAGAAGGTCGGATACGGTCTGCCTGAGATCCCGCAAGAACCTTTCGGAAATCTCGGGGTTGTCCACCATGCGGCCAGTCAGAACCGGCAGGTAAGCGGTCATATCATAGCCCCGCAATCGTTTAAATTCTTCCCTCATTTTCTGGGTCCAGTTCTGCGCGCCTACCTCCCATCTGTCGACATGGGTTGCAGCTAAAACCTTACCAGCCAAAGGACCAACGTCCTTAACCAGTTTCCCCATCATGCCGTTGTAGTTAGCTTCTATTCCTTCCTTACTTAGTTTATCGCATTCGGGTCCGCGCCCGGAAAGCGGTGACGGGGCGTTTTCAGCTCCGGTGAAGGTATGTCCGAACCTGATAACGGTCCAGCCGCCGGAACTTTTGCCATCCAGTTCGGGAGCCTCCCAGGTGAGCAGCCCTGCGGTGTCCATCATCGACGACAAATCGAGAATCCGGCCGCGCTGAATTACGGAGACGTCAGGAACAACGGCATTCTCCGTGGCATTCAGGCTGCCCGGCATCATACCTCCCGAGGACATGCTTTTTTCAGCCAGATTTTTAATCCGGTAAGCAGGATTGTTGGGATCAGCCGGTGTTGGGAAGGCCAGGACGGTGATATCGCGGTAAAAGCCACTGTTCGACTTTGGCAGGGGAAGTTTTCCATTAAATTTCGCGCCGGCTTTTACAAGCGTTTCACTGGCCGTTACCACCTGCATCGACTTATCGAGCGGGACCCAGGGGCCGCCGCTGCCGTTCCAGCCGGCATCGTTGTTCATGTTCACCTCGATCCCCAGGCGGTCGGCCTCGGAAACCATAAACGTGAAAAGCTCACGCCACTTGTCGCCCATGAAGGCAACCGGTCCTACCGGAGCTCCCTGGTCAACCTCCATGATCAGAACGCCACCCACACCTACCCGCTTCATAGCTTCGAGGTCTGCCGTGATGCCCTCTTTGGTAATGTTGCTGTTGAGCCAGAACCAGTATACCCAGATACGGGCATCATCCGGAGGGGTGACAAAATTCCTGGCAAGGTCCTTTCCGGCGTCAGGAGTCTGGTCCAATTTACACTGGACCAACGATATCATAAACAAGACGCAAAGGAACAATTGGGACGGTTTTTTCATGGTTGATTTTTTTTGGTCGGATTCAATACTAAAAACCTAAAATACAATTAATCAACGCCGGGACTGTAAAGACGCATAATAATGCGTCTCTACATCGCCCCTGCCAAAATTTCGGCCTCCCAGAAAGTTAGTGCCGCAATTCCGTTCTTCCCCCACAGCAGACGATCCTGGCTCCATTTCTTACTATCCAGATAGGTGATTTTGCGGGCCATGGAAGGAGTTTTAAGTTTTAACCTCAGCGTATTTCCAGACACAATTCCTGCAGCAATTTTTCCGTTCTCGCCGTCGAGATAAAATTCATCGGCCAGTGAGTCCGACCAGACCACAGGCTGATCAAACTCCAGAATTATTTCATTATTAAGATCACTGGAGTAATAAGCCTGTCTTAGATCCGGCGGGGTAATGGACCTGGAAAATACTTTTCCGTAATGATCACGTTCAACCAGGGGACCAATCAGGTGCGCAATCTCCGCGTACCCTTCGGGCGGGAAATGGCAGCCGCCGGGAGGTTTGATCCCCAGGGTAGACATGATGCCCATGCGCGAAAAATATCGGGGTAAAGTCCGCTGAACTTCGCGCAGAACGTTGTCTGAACCGTTTTCGGTCATGGCGCAGGAGCGCGGCCAGATCTGAAAAATGTAATAGTTTTGAATATTCGGATAATCCTGTTTCCAGGCCGCCGACATGTCGATGAAATATTGCTGGTAATCCTCCCAACCGAACTTGCCGGAGGGGCCGGCTGCTCCCTGATCATTCTCGCCCTGATGCCAGAAAACGCCTCGGATTCCATGAGTGAGCCCTGCCGCCTGAATGCGCCAGAGGAGCCTCCCATATATCGTGGTTGAATCGGTAGGATTGGCTTCATTCCGCTGGTGGACATCGATTCGGCTCCCACCCACCGAACCATTGATTATACAGACCGGAATTTTTTGATTCTCAATGATTTGCTTGCCCAGTTCAATGCCCCAGTAGCCAATCTGCAGCTTAGCACCCTGATTATCATAGGAAACCGCGTTCCCCCAGATATCGAGCCGACACTTTTCCGGATCCGTATCTGCACAGCCAAAACTTCGGAGGAAATCAGACGTGTAAGGATTTACGGCCCGCCCATAGTCATTGGCCTCCGCATTCGACTGTCCGTCAATAACATATACATCACCGCATACAATGTTGCTAACTGTATCCAGAACCTCTTCCCTGCCCCGGCGGATGGTTCCGAATTCGACTTTATACCGAATCAGGCCCGGTTTCAGTTTTGCTGTCAGGCGATAGGATTTATCCGCAGGTACTTTTTGAGCTTGCCGGAAATAGCGAGTATTATCGGAATATACTCTTAGAAAAACCGAGTCTGCGCGTTTTTGCAAGGATCCGTTGTAATACAGGGTTCCCTCGTTTTTGTCATTGCGGGCATAGAACTGATTATCAACCGGTTTCTCATCCTTTCCGGGCGTACGCTGAATCCATGCATCACTTTCCGGCTCCGCTACGGTTATCAACGTGGAGGCCGAATAGTCCGCTCCCCCATTATTGAGTGTGAGGTTTACCCTGATGTTCCCGCTGCATTGCGAGCGTTTAAGAATCAGTTTTCCCGGCGCCTCAGCCATAATTACAGCACCTCCGGTGACGGACCAGTGGTAATTCAATGACCCAAAACCACTGGCTTGCATTGCCTCCAGGTTACTGATCTGAGGAAGCACCTCTATGACATCGCGGCCATTCCAGGCAGAAGGGGCACGAAGTGTGAAAACCGGCTCAGGAATCTCCTCCCTGATAGTGACGGGGATGTTGGTGGTTCTGACTTCATCGTGATAGACGGCCTTGAATTGCAAGATCAATGACTGATCTGCCGCAACACGTCCGGCTTCAAATGTATATGAAAACCGGTCCGAAGCGACGATCTGGTCCGAACCGTTTCGGTTGATTATCCAGTAGATCTTTTGTGCTCCCCCGGCCTGCGCGGTAACCGTAATTCTTTTACCTTCCGCTATGTCGATTCTTGAAGGTGATACTGAGAAATCGGATCCGGGTCTGACTACAGGCCCGACCAGAGTTTGCACCGGCTTTTGGTTTTCAAATTGAAGCTTAATCCAATCGGCTGACCGTGTGACCGTTGATACTCTCACCTCGTCGATGTCGCCAGAAAACCAGTAATCATCCATCCAACCGCCGACAAACATTTTTGCCGGGCTCTTTAGTGCCAGCGGATTCTTAACAACCGAAGAGTATCCATCAAGCTGGCCATTAATATAAATCCGCGAATCATTTTCGCGGTAGGTGTGAGCCACATGAATCCATTGCGAAAAAGGCAGTTTGCTTACGCTGTTGACACTTGCCCCCGACCAGTAGCAATCGATCCGGATCTTTGGAGGACTGGCGAACTGCATGGTCACCTTTCCCGTTCTCTCTTCATTTCCCCATGCCACAATCATCCCGTTTGGCAATTCGGCCCTGATCCAGGCCTCGGTTGTGCTGGGCTTTGCCCCAACAGGAAACCGGGTGCTCTCGCCCAAACTGATTCCCTGGCCCTCCTTGAAATGACGGGCAGTTCCGATTCTGCCGGCGTTTGCGGTTGTTCCAATATTTTTGCCGGTCAGGGTGCCCACTTCATCCTGAAAGCGTTCATCCATATGCATCACACTCAGGAATCCATTGGATTCATTGAACACAGAACTTCCGCTGGATTCACATTTTGCTTGTGGGTTACCCCAATACACTCTGATTTCCTGCCTGCTATTACCATCAATCCGGGGTATTCTAACCCAGATGCTCGCCCCTCTGGCCGGATCCCATTCGTCGATCTGGTAGGCCAATGGCAGCCCGCTGGGAGTAGAAAAGCGGATATCCTCCCCATTTGCTTTTGCCTGGTTGAAATCAAAGAAATCTTTATCTAGCCTGATAAGCAAAGGAAACTCCTTTTCCGATGCAGAAACATGCAGATCAGCGCCTTCCGGGGTTGTCAGGATAAACATCGGGCCCGAGTATTTCCAATCCTGATACGGATGGTTTGCTATGGTTGCCGCGGGTTCATCTGAAACTACCAACACTTCTGCGTGTCGGTTTCTTTCGGATTCAGAAAATGGGCAGGAAGCCAAATCAAGGGTCAGGGTACCCTGGTTGAGCACAAATTTCATGGCACGTTTCTTCCCGTCTGCCATCATATAAACATAATGAACGCCGTTAAGATATTTGCCGATAATCTTCTCCATTCCGCTAATCTTCAGCTCCCCATCTGTCCAGTTCAACACGTGGACAAAAAGTTGGTGGGGTTTCACTGTCAGACGAGTGTTTGCAGGAGGGGCAACAGGAATGCCATCGGCTCCGTAAATACTTTGACCATAAAGATTCAGCCAGGATCCAATCTCCTTTAGGATACTTTCAGCCTCCGGAATGATGATTCCTTTGCCGTTTGGGCCCACATTCAGCAGGTAATTTCCACCCTTACTGACAATCTCAATCAGGTTATGAATGGCGTGACCGGAACTCATGAAACTGTCACGCGCCGAATAGCCGTAGGAAAATCCGAGTGTGCCGGGGTTTTCCCATCCACCGGCCTGATACCCGCCCGGGGTCTCATTATCGCCTTTGGAACCGTAATCGCCGTCTTTAGAATTAATATAGCTGATCCTGCTGTTAATCAAGCAATTTGGCCGGTTGGCATGAATTATAGAATCAAGCAGAGCAATTTCAGCCCGGGTTTTTAAGCCAATCCCATCAAACCAAACTATATCGATGGGGTATCGGTTAACCAGTTCCTCAACCTGTTTCGCGGCATAGTTAGGAAAATAGTTGCTGTGCCACCTTTCCATTGCCCCGGCTTTCTTATTTTCGGGATAATCCCAGAAGTTGCATTGATTGTAACGCCCATCGCAGGAAGCATCCGGATGATGCCAGTCGCGGTCTACAGAATAATAGACGCCTAATTTTATCCCGGCTTTCTGGCAGGCATCGGCAAGTTCCCTCACCGGATCGCGGCCGAATTTGGTCATTCCCACAATATCATAGTCGCTGACTTTGGAATCATACATCGCAAAACCGTCGTGATGCTTGGCGGTAAAAACGATGTACTTCATTCCGGCATCCTTAGCAATCCTGACCCATTCTTCGGCATTGAAATTCACCGGATTGAATTCACGGATCAGGGAATCATATTCTACGTTGGGGATGCCCCTGAATTTTAGCCATTCAGAATAGCCGCCTTCATATACTCCTTTCCAATACCCGCCTGCCTGGGCATAGGCTCCCCAGTGGATCATCATTCCAAAGCGGGCATCGAGCCACCATTGGAGACGCTCCTTTTTGAGGATTTCCTGGCCTGTGGGTTCCTGACCATAAACACCTGTGGCTCCAGCACCAGGTGAAAGCAACACCGCCAATGAAAGCGATACGATTTGTATTACATCTTTGATTCTATGCACGAGTTTTCATTTGTTTAACCACATTAGGCACAGTAGAACACAGTAGGGACGGATATATCCGTCCCTACTTCTTATACGGAATGCGTTGATTTAAAGGCAATAACGATGGAAAGGCGGTATGCGGTTCGGTCTGGTACCAGTATGCAACCGATGCGATATCATCATCGAGCTTGAGGTATCGGCCGTCTCTCCCCCAGCCCAGCGACTGAATGGTCACTTTCAGATCCTCTGAGAAACAGATCGGGTCGTTCAGGTGCCATCGGTATAAACTCCAGAAAATGGGCAATTCCTCTTCGGTGGAAGAATTGAGCGTTGTACCCGCAAATGCGGTTGTATAAGGCTCCGCGAATCCGTAGCTGCCAAGGAAATAGTCTTCCGTTCCGGTTCCGCAGAAGGTCGGGAACTTTGTATCCCCGTCCATGAAGAATTTCACTTCGCCTTCGCCGAACCATCCTTTCGTAGTCAGCTGGGTCCAGGCCAGGAATGTGCCCACATACCTGCCTTTTCCCTTAACCCCGTCGAGAATGACATAAGGGTTTTCCTTGCTGGTATTGGCACGGCGCCACTGAGCATGAAAATAGCCGGTGTTCTTTGATATGGGTTTTAATGCATACGAGATCTGAAAAGCCAGTAAATGCAGATCTGTTTTTGCCTCATTGGTAAAAGTTATCCTTGCATGTTTCCGGAACGGCATCGGCCAGAAGCAATTCAGTGCATTCTGGGGATTTACGGTAACCACCTGGGAATTCACCCGGGCAAACTTCTCATGTCCCACGGCAAAGAAATCAGGGGCCGGAACCTCAACGGAAGGGGTTGTTTCATTATCCCAGTAAAACCTGATAATATTTGCCCGGCTCAGGCCCTCAACCATCCAGATATGCTGAATTTCTCCCGGACCGTCAACATCCATCAGAGTAACGGTTTCACCCGCATTTACCCGCAAAAAAGGTTTTACTTTCCAACCCTGACCCAGGCTGTCGGCAGCTCTGGCTGAAGCAGCCGGCTTTGCCTCCTTGGGATCCGGTATGGACATCCCACCCTTCCCCTTCTCCCCCGTCATGTTTTCGGCCGAGATCGAACGAGTTTCGGTATTGTCCAATACCGGCAGGCCTGATAAGCCGGTATATAAAGGCGACTCCACATCTTTACAGCCTGCAAAGGAAACCAGGAGAACAGGGATACTGATCGCAGCAATAGCTCTGATTAATTTTTTCATGCTGTGATTCATTTTTGGAACCACATTAGGCACATTTGGACACAGTAGGTTTTTCTAGACGGATATTTCCTTACAAGGACGGATGTATCCGTCCCTACTGTGTTCTATTGTGTCTATTGTGGTTAAACAATTGAATATTAAATAATTGAACCGTAATTACCATACTTCAGGCAGAGTTCGATGAATTTTTCCACCCGCTCGGGGCTCACATCATTTTGGATAATATGAGCCGGACTGATCATATATCCGCCGTTTTTGCCCAGAATGCTGATCTTTTCCCGGATGTCCTTTTCAAGTTCCTCATCAGAGCCATTTGGCAGGAGATCTTGCTGGTCGATGGCTCCCCAGAAGCTGAACAGATGACCGAAGTTGTTCTTCATATCCAGCGGCAGATGACCGGGAACCCCTGGCTGCACGGGATTGAATACCTCAAATCCGATTTCACGGATATCAACCAACAAATCAGCAACAGCCCCGTCGCAGTGTAAAATCGGGATAATAGCAGGATTGGCTTCCTTAAAACGGTCAACCATCTTCTTGTAAATCGGCTTAAGCTGATTGCGGAACGTATCAGGAGGAATAATCAAACTCACCTGAGTCCCGAAATCATCGCCGAACCAGATGGCATCCACTCCCCGCTCGATCAGCCGAAGACCCACCTGGGTCTGAAATTCAGCACAGGCCTCGAACAGCGGAATCACATATTCGGTTTCCATCATCATGTCGATCAGGAGCTTCTCCATCCCAACCAGCTGGTGAGCCAGCGAGAAAACGGTTACCTCGATATCCCCGAAAACCAGGAATTCCTCCCGGTATTTTTTCACCAGCGCTTCCGCATCGCGATACCGCCCGGGAGCATCCGGATCGGGAAAAGGGAACGCATCTATGTCGTCTTTGGTTTCGGCTCCGGCCAAAGGATATCCAACCACCTCCACATAAATATCTCCCTGCCGCATACGCATCCCGTACTCATTTAGCCAGGTGCCATCCGGATCCTTAACGATCCGGTAATCATCCGAAACTTTTGCTCCCGTGACAATCACATCGCTTCCCATAGCCACCCTTAATTCGTTGGCGCTGATCCGGTAGGTTACGTCCTCATACAGATTATCGGTATAATGGACGGGGATATTCAGCTTTCGGCCGAAATAATCCGACAATTGACGGCACATCTCAAACTGGATCGGCACCCGGTCGGGCATCCCCGGCACCTTGCCGAAGGCGCGTAAAACTCGTTCTCTGGAATTCATTTTAACTAACTATTCGAGGTAAAATACTTCTGTCAGGGGAATTGTTACCGGTGAATGATCGGGATTCGATTCCATGATATCGGACATATAGGCCCACCATTTCTGTACGATCGGAAGGCTTCCCAAATCCTGGGAGCCCTGGTCGCCGGATTGCTTCTGAACGGCAAACAGGGTACCGGTTTCATGGTCCAGGAAAATCGAATAGTCGGAAACCCCTGAGTTTCTGATAAGATCAACAAGCTCAGGCCAGATCTCATCGTGACGTTTTTTGTACTCGGCCTCGCAGCCGGATTTCAGTTTCATTTTAAATGCGGTTCTATTCATTGTTCAACTTTCTTTTATTTAACCACATAGGCACAATAGGACACATTAGAATTTTATTAATATCCTTTGGGTAATTTTGAAAATAGGTCGGTGACTAAAGTTTTTTGGCCTTCTTTGAAAATATTCACGCAGTTGAAATTGATAAGGATTCCCTTGGGCTTTTCCAGCAGCTTTAAATAGGTTAATAATTGAGCTTCATGCACGGGCAGGAACCCCTCAACCGTCTTTAATTCAACAATTATCAAGTCTTCAACCAGCAAATCTAATCGAAGGTCATAATCCAGGATCAGGCCTCTGAAAACAATAGGAACCGTTTGCTGCGAACTGATTTTAAATCCCTTTTCAATTAAAAGATGAACCATGCATCTCTGATAAACACTCTCAAGCAATCCCGGTCCTAATTCCTTGTGCACCTCAATTGCAGCACCAATTATGGTATGAGTAAGATCATTAAGATATTTCTGCGTCAACATCATCCAATCGATTAAATCCTATTGTGCCCTACTGTGCCTACTGTGGTTACAAAATTGAATGCAACTCCAGAACCACTTTCCCCCGGATATCATCGGAAGCAGCACCTACCTGAAATTCGTATACCCCTGGAGCAATAGAATAGTCTCCCTTCCTTGTATCAAAATGCCGCAGTTGCTGCGGAGCTACCGTGAGGCTCACCTCCCTGGATTCCCCCTTTTTCAGATGAACCCGCTGAAAGGCAACCAGGGTTTTTATAGGTCTTGAGACGACAGACTCCGGCTGCACGCAATACACCTGAACCACCTCATCACCATCATAATTACCTGTATTTTTTACAGTTACCTTAATCTCCACCGGTTGGCCGGCCGTATAGCTTTTACTCCCGGAGGAAAATTCGGAGTATGCAAACTGCGTATAGCTCAACCCGTATCCAAAGGCGTACAGCGGTTCCCCATAGAAATACCGGTACGTCTTGCCCGCCATGGAATACTCCTCAAAACCCGGGATATCACTGATCGATTTGTAGAAGGTCACCGGCAGTCGTCCGGCGGGATTGTAATCCCCGAACAGTACATCGGCAACCGCATTACCTCCCTCTTCGCCGGGATACCAGCAATCCACGATGGCCGGGAGGTTGGCACTGGCCCAATTGACTGAAAGCGCACTCCCGTTGGTAAGCACCAGGATCACAGGCTTTTTCAACACATTGAGCTTTTCCAGCAGGAGCTGCTGATTCTTTGGAATATCAAGGTGGGTGCGGTCTCCCCCGCTGAACCCTTCAACCTTTACGGGCATCTCCTCTCCTTCAAGCTCGGGCGAAATGCCCCCCACAAACACAATCACATCCGATTTCCCGGCGACCCGCAAAGCCTGGTTCTCCCGCTCTACTGCCTTTCGGACCAGGCTTGTATCCTGCGCCAGCTTTTCTTCCTGATCCACCCCGATGGCATAATTCACCTTTATCTTCATGCCGGCCCGGTTCTGTATCCCCTTAAGGATAGTAACCGGATTTGTAGGGTCGCCGTTGTAGTTGCCCAACAAAACAGAAATCTCATCGGCATAAGGCCCAATCACAGCAAGAGACTTAACCTTCCCCGTTAGCGGAAGGGTGGATTTCTCATTTTTGAGGAGCACGATACTTTCCTGTGCCACCTTTCGGGCGAACTGCCGGTGAGCCTCGGTATTGTTGTCGGAAGGTTTTATCGATGACCAGGGAACCATCTCCGGCGGATCAAACATACCTAGCTTCATCCGGGCCGTAAACAGTCGCTTAACTGAGATATCTATCGATGCTTCAGAAATATAACCTTGCTTAACTGCTTCCAGCAGCTTTCCGTATTCACCGCCGCACGACAGGTCGGTGCCGGCTTTTACAGCCAGCGCCGAAGCCTTTGCCGCATTGGGAACGAACTTATGGCCGTTATAAAAATCCGAAACGGCCCAGCAGTCTGAAACCACATAGCCGTCAAATCCCCATCTCCGACGAAGGATCTTATCCAACAGGAGGTCGCTGGCGCAGGAGGGAGTTCCGTAAACCCGGTTGTAAGCGCCCATAAAGGAATAAACCTTTCCCTCTTTAACCAGAGCTTCAAACGCTGGCAAATAGGTTTCATACAGGTCTGTTTCGGATGGCCAGGCATCAAAAGAATGCCGGTTGGATTCCGGACCGCTGTGAACGGCAAAATGCTTGGCCGTTGCTATAACCTTGAAATACTTGTCATTCGATCCCTGCAATCCTTTTACAAAATTCACCCCGATCTGGGATGTCAGGTATGGGTCTTCTCCATAAGTTTCCTGGCCCCTTCCCCACCTGGGATCCCTGAAAATATTGATATTCGGCGACCAGAAGGTTAAACCCTGATAAATCTTATGCTCGTTTTTTCCGATGGCCTCCGTATATTTTGCCCGTGCTTCGGTTGAAATAATTTCAGCTTCCTGAAAGATGAGCTCCGGATTCCAGGTTGCCGCCATCCCGATGGCCTGCGGAAAAACGGTTGCCACCCCGTTCCGGGCAACCCCGTGTAAAGCCTCATTCCACCAGTTATATGCAGGTATTCCCAATCTTTCAATCGCTACCGCCGTATGCTGCATCTGCGAAATCTTCTCCTCCAGCGTCATGCGTGAAACCAGGTCATTCACCCGGGTTTCAATCGTCAGCGCCGGATTGGTATACAGAATTTTTGAAGCATTATCCTGGGCCAGTAATCCATTGCAGGTTACGATGGCCAGTATCGGTAAAATCCAAAGTCTGGTCAAGCTTCTCATG
>CAZEKJ010000018.1:0-36132 GCA_964512915.1 uncultured Porphyromonadaceae bacterium | reverse complement strand
GAAACTCCCCGATGAATTAGTTGGTCGGTTGTATTATACTTTGCCGAAACCTGCCAGGTATAAACTCCATTAACCTTCCTCACGGTCCAGAAATCATAGAAGACATGCTTCCTGTCGCCATTCTCGTCGAGTTCCGTCCTGCCGGTAGCGCCAAAATAATCGCCTGCAGTTTCGATAAAATGAGCCTTGTAAGCATCAAAATCAGGGTTCGGCTCCTGGGTAATGGCTGTTAGCATGGCAGTCCAGAGGATATCGTAAGCCGCAAGCGCATAGATGCTGGCCCGCGTGCCGATTTTGGCTACAATCCTTTGCTGAATAGGCTCATAGATGCCAGCGGCTTCTTCATTATACCCGAAAACCGGACATTGCATTTGGGTCTTGACCGCAAATTCGGCGGCAACAGAATTGGCCAACAGGGCTGCACTCTGGGCAAAGGCAGAGGCGCCGTATATCCTTACCCCGTCGGCAAGTCCGGCCCGGCTCATAGCCTCCAGAAAGCCAGTGCCATCGGAATAGGATACCAGGTAAACGCCCAGCTGGTTGGGCCTGTAGGTGTTTAACCCCAATTCTATCCCCTGATGAACCTGATCCGCAATTCCTGTAAAATCGGTGGTTCCCGGCTCAAAAGTCTGACGAGCAAACATGATGCCTCCGTTTCCGACAAACCGGGCATGGGTAGCTCCACCCAGGGAATTGCTCCACATATCATTCCGGATAACCGGCATAATCGCTGCCACTGAATCTAAAGTAAACAATGCATTTACAGCCTCAGCCTGATAGGTATCGCTCGGAACAAACCGGAGAAAATTGTCATCCGGTATGGCAAGGGATGTGGACACGGCTGAATGCGATACCACCAGGATGTTTCTCATTTCACTTAGCCCGATAACTGCTTTGGTTTCCGAACTGGTATAAGGCCCGATGATCAGCCTTGCGCCTTCCGAATACAGCAATTGTGCCTCTAATTTGGCTTCGGTGGTATCGGATTTGGTATCCTTGTAGATAAGCTCGAGGGTAGCATTAATCCCATTCCTCTGCAGATAAGCCTGAGCATCTTCAACACATAAATCAAGTGCTGTTTTGGTTTCAAGTGCATTCTGACTGCCCGTGCCGGTGAACCCCAGCAGAACACCCACTTTGATATGCAAGCTGTCATCCGACTCACATTTCTTACAACCATAATTGATTGATGCAATGGCTGCCATAATCAAAGGAAGAGCAAGCCGGAAGAAGGTATTTTTTTTCATCATGAGAATAATTGAATCATTGGTTTTAGATCCAGGGGAATAAACTATCAATCAGGTAAATTTAAAATATATCTTGCTTAAAAATCAGGCTTAGCCGTAAACTATCAGGTATGACGAAAGGATTATTTTCAGGGATATTCGTAACCGCCCATATCCTGCTGTTTACCAGCGGAGCAGCTGCACAGATAACTATCGGGAAATCACCGGCTGCACAGCTGTACCCGTACATCAACCCCGATAAATTCACAGGCGTACCAGTCAGGGAATCTCAGGATCCCCTGATCAATTATCGATGGGAAAATCCGAAAGCCCCGGATGGACTGGAGATCTTTCTGCTTCCTGCCAGGTCGGTTTCTACCGATCATCCTGCCTCTTTTCAGAATCTGGAATCGGCAACCGGCAAAGAGACGAACATACGAGTTGCGGGAGCCGGTTCTATCCGGGTTGATTTCGGAGTCGAAGTTGGCGCCTGGATCGAGTTCGACAGTCCTGACTGTCCCGGCGGCATAGAGATGAGTATCAGTGAATACAATGAGCCGGGCGTGAATAAAACGGCCGTTCCGATTAAACATGGCAACACCTGGCGTCTGGAACTGAATCCGGAGTTATATGACGGAGTCCGTTTCGCCTGGATTCACGTTAAAGCTGTACCGACCCCGTGGCACATATCCGGTATCAGGGCCGTTTGCCAGGTCAAGCCTGCGAATTACAACGGCAGTTTTTCCTGCAGCGATCCGGTGTTGACCAGCTCATGGTATATGTCTGCGTATGGTGTAAGAGCCTCTCTCTGCAAGGATTATTTCGGTGCTATACTGATGGAGCGCGGCGATCGGATGTCATGGACCGGTGATGCCCACACTTCTCAGGCCGCCGCGCTGGTCGCCTTTGGGAACTTCGACTTTATCAAACAAAACATTGACAATACCTCTGAACAGGATAATGGTATCCGGAGCTATTCGCTTTATTGGGTCCTGAGTTTACTGGACTACTATATGTATACCGGGGATTCCGTTACCCTGATACACTATATCGGGAATGTATCCAGGAAGCTGGATGATGCATACAAAGTATTCGGTACCAACCCGGGCCTTCGGTTCTATGGTTGGGATGAACGGCTTTGTGCCGGTTTTGAGATCTGGTTCATGGAGAGCCCTGAAGCCCAGAACGCCTATAAAATGCTGTCAATAAGAGCCTGGCAGGAATTTGCAACCGCCATGGGGTACCTGGGCCGAAGCGAGCTCAGAGATAAATATCGGGGTTATGCACAGGAGAAAATGACAGGATTGAGGAAAAGCAGCGCATGGTATTCCGATTTTGGCTTGCACGCTGCCGCCGACGCAATCAACACAGGATTATTGAATCAATTGGAGCACAAAACCCTCTATGACAAATGGTTTAACGACCGGGTTAACCGGCTTTCCATATCGCCCTTCAATCAATATTTCATCCTTCAGGCCATGTCCCGTACTCAAAAAAACGACGATGCACTGGTCTCTGTCAGGGACATGTGGGGCGGTATGATTGCCAATGGAGGAACAACCACCTATGAAACCTACCGGCCAACCTGGAATCAGATTGTCGGGCCCAATGATGCGGTGCCGAATACCCAATCGGGAATCACAAGCCTTTGTCATCCCTGGGGGGCAGGCGTCGTGAAATGGCTCAACGAGGAAATCGCCGGAATTAAACCCACCTCGCCTGGTTTTATGACCTTCGATATCCTGCCTCACCCTGGCAGGTCTTTGAATCAGGTTTCAGCCACATCACCGACTCCACAGGGTTTGATATCAGTTCAGTTCAATTTCGGTTCCGGAAAAGGCCAGGTTTCAGTGCCAGCGGGTACGACGGGCAGAATCGGAATACCCCGGCTGGAAAAGTCCATCAAAAGGATACTGGTGAACGGCAAGCTTGCCTGGGATGGCTCATGGCATTCGGTCCCCGGCATTTCCGGGGCAAATCAGGATGAAGAATTTGTTTATCTCACGAATGTCAAACCAGGAACTTATAAAATATCAATCGATTACGCGGGAACCACACCGAACTATATTGAGCAACCCGAGATCTATGCTGCCCGGTTTATCGGGACCGATTCCTTAACGTCCGGGAACTGGGGAGGCCGGTATGGAAAAGAGGGATATATTTTGTGCAACTATAACGGTGATGGCAAGGATAAGCAATCGTTACCTTCCTGGGTAAAATCGGTTGAATATTACCGGGCTTTCCCAAAAAGCGGCCAGCCGGATCCAACAGTCTGGGCCTCAGCAGTTGCAGACCCAAGGGCACCCGCTCCCGGTCCGGAAAATGGTTTTCCCCGCAACGCAGCATGCTTCTCCAATTCCGATCAGACTATGTCGGCTACCATCATGATTAATGGAATAAAAGACTATCAGATAGCCCTGTACTTTGTGGACTGGGAAAGCAGCGGAAGCCGGATGGCCGTGGAAATATTCGATGCCGAAACCCTGAACCTGATACAACCGGTTAAAATGGTAAAGAATTATGCCGGTGGCTGTTACCTGGTTTATCAATACAACAAATCGGTCAAATTCCGGTTCGATAAAATCCGGGGCGGGAATATTTCCCTGAGTGGAATATTCTTTGATGCACGGTAGGGGGTGGGACAAAAGGCAAACGGCAGAGGGCAGAAGGCAAAAATTAGTAAAAAGTTAAAAAAGTTTAAAGATATAACCACTACATTATTAATTAAATACAGCATCAACTTCATTCTTATTTCCTATCCCTTAAACCTAATTTCTGCCTTCTGCCCTCTGCCCTTTGCCTTTTGTCCCAACCCCTACTGTGGTTGCAAATAGAAACTCGGGTCAATGAATATGGTTGAATTAGCCTCAACAGTTATTTGCTGCCATGCCGTTGTCGGATTGATCCACTTAACCTGACCATTTATCCTGATTTTCAGCGGCATATTGAAGCTGTCAATGCAATTCTTCCACCTGTATTTAAGCGTTGTTCCTTCCACAACATATTCAAGACCCGGTATTTGCGTATTCCGCAGGTACTGATTAAAGAAGGGCTTAAGATCCATCCCTGTGGCTTCGATAAAGTAGTTTTCGATCTGCTCAGTGGTAACCGTCTGGTGATAGAATTTCTCGCTGATGCCCCTGAGCATGCCCCTGAATTTCTCATCATTATCAACCAGCTGCCGCAAAGTATGCAGCATATTGGCGCCCTTGCTGTACATATCACCCGATCCTTCACGGTTCACATCATAAGGTCCGATAATGGGTGTCCGGTTTCCGATACCCTTCCTTGTCCCGATACAGTATTCATTGCCAGCTTGCTTGCCATAATGGAAATCCACAAACAGGGATTCCGAATAGGCACCAAAACTTTCATGAATCCACATATCCCCGATATCCTTGGACGTGATGCTGTTGCCATACCACTCATGAGCAGATTCGTGCACAATGATAAAATCAAACTTGCTGCCCCAGCCACTTCCACTCACATCCCGGCCCCCATAGCCATTCTTAAAACCGTTTCCATAGGTAACTGAACTCTGATGTTCCATCCCCGGATACGGAACCTGAACAAGTTTATATCCATCCTCATAGAAAGGATACGGCCCAAACCAATACTCCAGAGCCTTCAGCATCCGGGGCACCTCTTGAAAATGGATTTTTCCCTTATCAAGATCGTCCCTAAGCAAATAGTAGTCGCAGTCCAGGACGCCTTTTTCTCCCTGATATTTTTCAGAATAATTCACATAATCCCCAATGTTGACATTGACACAGTAATTATTTATCGGACTGGAAACAAACCAGTTAAATGTTTTAGTATGATCCTGATTTTGAACCGTACTTCGTAACCGGCCGTTGGAAACATCTGTAAGTTTTTCCGGTACGGTAACACTGATCAGCATGCTGTCGGGCTCATCGGCCTGATGGTCCTTGCAGGGCCACCATATACTGGCCCCTTCTCCCTGACAGGTCGTTACCACGAATGGATTGCCATTTGTATCCTTTCGCCACGACAATCCCCCGCTCCATGGCGGATTCCGGCTGATACGGGGCCGGCCCTCATACTCAACAATTACTTCATTAATCTCACCCGGTTTTTGCAATTTCTTAAGTTTAACAAACCAAGCATTGCCATCCCGGGTAAACTCAAGCGGCTTCTTATCCTCAAGCACCCGCATGATCTTCATCGGCTCCTGCAAATCAACCTGCATAACCTGTGAAGCGCCGGTTACCTTATACCGGATGGTGTTCCTTCCCTTGATGGTGCTGTCAGCCGGATTGACCCTGATATCCAGATGGTAATAGGTAAGATCCCACCATGCCCTTTCCTTTGTAATGGACCCCCGGAGGGTATCCTGACGCGTGAAACCCGGAACCTGGCTTTGCGAAATCCCGGGTACGGCGATCAAGAAGAAACAAAGAGCCAATAATTTATTACGGGGCTTCATTTTTTATGTTTTATTTTATCATAGCGATTGCTTCGGTGGCCGCTTTTCCCACCACATTCCTGTGAGACTTATAGGACACAGCCGAATTCAAATAGGGCAGCTGTTTCTTACCGCCACATTTTGCAATCGATTTTAATACCTCAGCCTGAACCACATAACTATTATCTGACTCAAATATTTTCTTTAGCATCTTCACCAGCGCCGGGTCCTTTTGGTCACCAAGAATCCTGACGGCAGATTGTCGTACTTTTGAATTTTCATCCAGGGTTGCCTTCTTTATCAGCTCCAAATGATTTTTTGCTGAATATTTACCCAGACTGACCACTGCAGCCTGCCTGACTGCCCAGAATGAATCCCCGGCAGCTCTTTTTGCCCATGAGTCTATTGCTGAAGGTTCTCCGCCAAAGGATCTCATTTCTTCAACGGCTGATAACCGGCCGATAACGTCATCATTCTCTGCCTGGTAAATCAATTCCCCGAGTGCTTTTCTGAATGTGCATTCTTTCAGCAGATAATTCCCATCATCAAACCTGACCAGCAGCGGCTCAGTTGCAAATTCAAATTCAAACGATTCCACCTTCTTTTTAAGCCATACCTCTTTTACCACTTTTTTATCGGCAAATGAAAATCCAAGGTTAACAGGAACGGTATAAATCGGGGCACCTTTTAAAGAGTCCTGCTTTTGAATAACATTAATTTTAAGCACCTTACGAGATGAATCCCAGCTCTTTGTCACCTCAACGACAAGATGCCCCGGACTGAAGATATACTGATCGAAGAACCAATCCATATTCTTGCCGCTCACCTCTTTAACTGTCTTCATAAAGTCGTGGGTATCAACCGGCTTGAATTCATTATCGTGCAGGAATTTGCTAAGGACCCTGAAAAAGGTATCATCTCCGAGGATGTAGCGCAACAAATGCAGGACATTCGCTCCCTTGGGATAGGTATGACTGTCGAAGTTATCCCCGGGGTCATTATATCGGTTAAAAACGATGGGTCTCACATACCGGTTACGCGCTTCATTCAGGTATTGGTTTTTCTTCCCGAGCAGATCGTATGCCCCGGCATCTTCGCCATATTCGCTTCGCGTGTATAAATAATCAGAATAGGTTCCGAAGCTCTCGTTCAGCCAGGTATGCTCCCAGCTCCGCAGTGTGATCAGGTCGCCCCACCATTGGTGTGCAATTTCATGGGCGATGACCCTTTCATAGGAGAAATCCTGTTCTGCATTCTTATCCGTGACTGCGCCCTCGCCCAACAGTGTAGCCGATGTGGCTTCAGCTCCACCGCCCATATAGGGAGAGATAACCTGATCGTATTTGGCCCAGGGGTATTCATAGTCATACAGCTTGTTAAAAAATTCAATCATATGGGGCGTTTTGCTGAAGGACCTCTTGGCATCTTCCGCATGGTAATGATAAACCCAATAGTTAATGGGCAGGGATCCGAGGGAATCCTTGATCACCTCGAAATCCCCGATGCTGAGGCTGATGAGGTAGGTGGAATGAGGAAGGTCCTGGCTCCAATGCCACGTTTTGGTAGAAGGTTGCCGGTTGCCGGTTGCCGGTTGCCGGTTGCCGGTTGCCGGTTGCCGGTTACCGGTTGCCGGTTGCCGGTTATCTGATACATCCACCAGCTTGCCGTTCGAAAGGACCTTGAATTTTTCGTCGACGGTGACAATCATTTCCATTGTGACCTTGTCATTTGGATAGTCATAGCAGGGGATCCAATGGTGGGCCTTGTTCGGGAAGCAATCCGAAGAAACCATCTGTGGGTTGGTCGGCGTTTCGTCAAAAAACCGCAAGCCAAGGTTTTCCTTATCCAGTTTATATTTTACGGTAAAACGGATGGTATCTGTATGGCTATACGATTTTATCAGGTCGATAAACACCTGATTATCTTTTTGTTCAAATGCAAGAGCGTTTCCATCAGAGTTTATTACGCTCCCGACGACGAGGTACTCGGCATCCAGAACACATTTTTTCAGCCCATCATTCAACGGGGTCATCGTGATCTCATTCTCGCCGGTCAAGGATTTCTTATCCAGATCAACATTCAATGAAATCTTGTAATGTATGGCATCAAACTCTCGCGACCGCTCCGCCTGAACCGGCCGTTGATACACGTCAACTTTCTGAGCAAAAGCAACTTGCGCGAAAATTACAGCTAAGAATAATAATTTTTTCATAGTTATTTTTCATTTTTTCAACCAGTAGAGTAGAGCGGGAAGGGCCAATGGCCCCTCCCGCTCTACTCTACTGCCTCCTGTGGTTAGATAAAAGAACCTCCATTTCGTTCACTGTCCTTGGCAAACCCGCAGATAAAACTTCGCACCCTTCCGCGGTGATTACCACCGTATCCTCGAGCCGGACCCCGATGTTGATTTCCGGATACATCATGTTGATATCGCAGGCAAACACAAAGCCCTCCTGAAGCACCTCGTCCGGGCCACTGAAAGTCCCCATGCCGTCATGAACCGCCATACCGACGGAATGGTTATACCCACCATACCTTATAAGGCCTTTAAACCTGGGTTCGTCCGGATTATAACCATTTTCGATCAAGTATTTTTTAACATTCTGACCAACTGCACTCAGCGTTATACCCGGTTTGTAACAGTTAACACAGACTTCCCTGATGGCATTGGCCAATTCGTACAGTTCTTTCTGTTTCGCCGTAAACTTGCCGTTGGCTGGAAATGAAGTGGAAAAATCAACGTCATAATACTTGTAGTCAGGCCCTGCATCCAGGACCACGAAGTCGCCATCCTCCAGCGTCCTGTTGTACCGATGGTAGTGGCCGTAAGGAATATTTTCGGCCGACATTATGATTGTATTGTAGGCGAGTGCCTGGGCCCCTTCCTGCCTGCAGGTATATTCAAACAGGTTGGCAAGATCCACTTCTTTAACACCGACTCCGGTTCCCTTGATGAAAGCCAGATGGGCAGCAGTGCCAATCCTGCCGGCTTCACGCATCACCTCAATCTCTGCTTTCGACTTGATTTTTCGCATATCGCTCACCCAGGTCCAGCAGTCTTTCACATTCGCACCAGAGTATTTCTCCTTCAGCTGTTTTACGAACTGCAGTTCCCGGGTCAGCCGTCCATCCCATTCATCGTTGGTCATGGAGGCTTTAAGGCTGTTTGTCTTTTCGGCGGAAACCTCACCCGGCAATTCTTCCACACGGAACGGAGTATAGATTACATTACCGCTTTCAACCATCTTGGTCAGGTAGGGTGTGAACCGGTCAAGTGGCAGCAAGTACTCGATCCCATTAAATTTACCTGGTTCCCTCACCAGATCAAGGGGAATACCCTCCCCTCTTGCCTCATCCTCACTGATTGTAGAGAAGATCGTACTGGTCCGGCTTCTTCCGTCGATAACCAAAACCAGGTTGGGAACCTCCATCCCGGTAAAATACATCAGGTTATTGAATTGAAAGAACTGACTGTCGCCTGACGGGACCGTGGCACCCCGAAAAACGGCAATTCCATCCGGAATCCTGTCCATCAGTTTTGCCCTTCTGGTGGTGTATTCTGATTTGTCAAATGTTAAAGGGGATAATACCAGTCCTCTCACAGGCTCATTCGGAATACCATGATCGTTGAACCAGCCGGTCAGGTCGCGGCCTATCGCCCTTCCCAGCAGTTCAATCGTCTTGTTGATATCATACTTCTTTGTGATGCCTGTTGCTGAGTATTCCCGTTTTAGTCGGAAGTATTCGGCAAGGAAATCGGGTTTCTCCCTTCTGAGTTCCTCCAGCACCCAAAATGATTTGCCCCAGTGCATATTATTTTTCTCGCTGCCGGAAAGTTCCCGGCCGGTTCCGGTAAGATTGCCATGCAGGTCGTAGTTCTTCATTTCCGGGTCGATCTTCGTAGCCCGTTCTATAGTCTTTTGAATTCTTTTCATGGCTTCCGCTCCATGCCCCATGTCCATCATCACAAGGTTCCCGACCCATGTGGCGATAGGTTCATTCCAGACCTCTGGGAATGGGAGTACCCAGGAGTGCACCGATTCGTGTGTCAGGAATTCAATCATGCCATCCTCGCGATCGGGGAAACCTCCCCACCAAACGGCCAGGGCGACCACGGTGCCGCTGGAGAAACCACCGCCGCCTGTCGCCAGGAGCGTCACTTGCGAAGCCATTCCGGGAGAGAGCGGAACTCCCATCCGCCTTTCAATAAAGGGCAGGGAACGCTTATAAACATCAACCATGGCTGCTGCGAAAGGCTTCATATACTCGTTGTAGCTCAGGCGGAATGTCCCGTGGTCATCATTGTATTCAAGGCTTTCGATTCCCAGTTCATTGAATTCCTTTGCAGCATCGATGGTTTTTCCCGAGGCTATCCGAGGCAGGAGGGGCCTCCAGATCGCTGCATTGATGGAATCAGATGCGTTCGGATTGCTCCCGGCCAGCGATCGGGAAGCCAGCAAAAGCGTTCCTTTCCCGACTTTCCTCGTTGCCATCATGGCCCGTCGTGACGAGTCGCTGATGAGCACCTCCCACTTTCCGGGTCGCTCCAATGAAAGGATCGATCCGCCCTTACTCTCTACCTTGGCCTGAGAGGTTTTTCCGATGGCTGAAATGGGTTGCCTTGCATCTCCTGTAAATTCCGCTCCAAAGGTCTTTATAAGATTATTCTGGGACTTGCCTTTCTCCGATCCCAGTATCACCACGCCTCCGCCAGAATTCAGAAACCCATGGATAGCTGCAATATCCTTGTCCGAATACGCAATCCGGTCGTCACATCCAGGCAGAATCAGAAGGTTGGCATTTGAGAAATCGAAATTGTACAGGTTGCACCAGTTGGTCACCCCTTTCTGGTCGGGCAGATACTGGGAATAGAACCGATGGTCGGCATAAAAAGTGAATTCGTGCGCCAGGTCGGTGACCGCGTGAACCGTGATATTTTGCTGGCCTTTTTGGCTGAAACCCCCGATAGGAGCAAGAAGGAAGAGGGATACTGTAATTAGAGGGATCATTCTCATATTTATTTATTTTGGGAGGGGCTTAGTCCAAACCGATTTAAGCGGATAGGCCTTCAATTTTACATCTCCAAAACCGCTCTTTCCTGATATGCTCATCGAAGCAGGCTTTTTATCCTGATTGATAAAGCATTTCGCGATCTGTACCTCTCCACTGTCGGCAAACAACTCTATTGAGGTTCTGTCGAGGATCAGGCGGATTTTCAGCTGGTTATCCGTCGCTGCCAGCGGTGCCTTAATCCCGCCCAGGCTGATCGTTCCGGATCCTGCATTGTAAGTGATTTTCTGGCCGAACACCTCGATATTCAATACATCGGTCGTATCGGCCCCCGTCGTTTTTAAAGTGAAGTCCATACCGATATCCAGCATGTCGCCAACCAGGCCGTTTACTTTCAATGGATTATCGATACCTTTCAGACTCGCGGAAAAATTCACGGCTTTGCCGGTTCGAAGAGTCTCGATTTCCCTGACCGGTTCCATGAATAGCCGGATACCGGCGGGGGTTGTTCGCAGCGTAAGATTCCGTGGAACCGTAAACTGCTGGTTGAACGGCATACCGGGGTAGCTGCCGCCCGACATCCAGGAAAACTGAATCCGGCGGCCATCGGTAGCGGGTATATCGCTATAGGTTTGAGCAGCATAGTCGTTGCCACCATATTTTGTTGTAAACGGACCCGCCTCGGGGGTGAAAGTCATTCCATCAAATGAACCGATCAGGTATTTGCCGTCACCGCCCCAGAAAACCCATTTCGACTGCCCTGAGATGCCATCGACCGGCAGCTCAAACATATCGGGGCACTCACTGCAGCCCAGGTTTTTAATGTCGCATACTTTCTCCCATTTAATCAGATTCTGAGAGGAGAAAAGAGCATAGTCCTGATCCTTGAGATAGAGGGCCATAACCCAGTGGCCACCCGAGCCGGACGAATTCTTGCGGTCGCCGTACCAGAATACCTTGGGGTCCCGGTTATCTTTGACCAGGTTTGGCAGCACGGGATTCTCCGGATATTTTTTCCAGGTCTTGCCTTCATCCAGGGAATAGACCATCGACTGGGTAGCAGGACCCTGTCCGCGATCGGCACTAATCGAGGTATAGAACAATACCAGCGGGGGGTTCAAAATTTTCCCCGATGCATCCAGTTTCGGATTCTTTTGAAGACCGGAAGTGTTTTCCCAGTCTACCAGACCTGAACCGGAAAACACCACCCCGTTCTTGTCGGGAAGAACAGCATCAGGCTGTTCGGTCCAGTGAAAAAGGTCGGTGCTAACTGCATGCCCCCAGGTCATGTTGCCCCATGCGGTTCCATACGGGTTGTGCTGGAAGAACAGGTGGTAGGTGCCCTTGTAGTAAACCAGGCCGTTCGGATCGTTGGTCCAGCCGCGCCGGGGCGCAAAATGGAACTGCGGTCGGTAGGCTTCCTTGTAAACAAGCGCTTCATCAGACATCTCTTCAGAAACCTTGAGATTGCTAAGCCATTTTGAATCCGGGGCTACTTGTTCTGCCGTCAGCGTGAGCTTCTTCCCCTGCCATTTTCTCACCTCAAGTGTAGCGTAGAAATCGGGATCCCCGGGTGCCAGCTCAATTTCAAATTCGTGTTGCAGCACGCCGTTGATATTGACAGTCATCCAGGTTTTCGGTGCTCCTGTCTTCACGGGCAGATGAACGAATTTCGTCTTAACCGGAAAAGCCTCGAATGATTGCAGGGTCGTTTGTGCGCATACAGTTGATACCATAAATACCAGACCAGCAAGCAGAAAGCCGAATGGAATCTTCATTTTCATAGCCAAATGATATTCAATTTTAAGATATTTCATGCCGTGTCATTACTCAAGTAATATAGTAACTTCTTCATCGGGACGGTCATTTCCGGTTTGAAAATGATTCCGGGGGCCCCAGATACGACTGCTTAACCCCGCCGGTATTGAGGATAAGTTTGTCAATAACTACACCCGGATCAACCATCCAGATTTTCAGGGTATGTTCACCTATCCTGCTAATATTCAGGTCCGTGTGCAATGTTAAGAGGTTCTCCATCACACTCCGGTTACCGTTCTTGAAGGCCACAAGCTGTGGTTTACTGTCATCGAGAGCCACTGCAATGCGTGAGCCATAATCTGAGTTGATGGGGTAAGAGGGTACGCAGTTTAGCTGCAATGAAGCAGCTCCGGTAGTAAATGTATATAGATCATACTCCAGCCGCGGAGAGGCGGCCGCGATTTCTTCCAGGCCACTGATGCTGGTAACAGTCATTGGCAGCACGGTAACCGAATTGCCAGTTCTGCCCAGTCCTTCGATGACATTCCATCCGGCCTCTTTCCCTTTGATGTTCCTGGAAAAGTTTTCAGCCTCAATGGAAATATATCCGTTACTCTCCACAAATCCCTGTACCTCACCCGGTACCGGGGATGACGGATTAAAAACAGAGATATCGAATTCCCTTGACATGCCTGGCAGGTTGTTAGCCAGTTCACCCTTCCGGTAAGCCTCCCGGTCTTTTTCTGACAGTTGATCATAGTCCAACCACTCATTATCGGCCGAGGTGGACCATCGGAAAGTGACTTTTCCGTTTTCCTTCAAGCCTTTTGGAGCCTTTTTCCAGTCGATTGAAACCCATATCCTTTTTTCTTCAGCGATAACACCCGAGACTTCACTCACCTGGATCCATTCATGTGAAGTGTTTGACGACCAGTAAATTACTCCATTTCCGGTATTGTACAGGTCGATAAAACCGCGGTCGTGGTTGTAAATGCTGAATTCTGGCAGACTTGCTGTGTCACCTCCCTCGGCAATGGCCCGCATTTGGGGCTCCCCATCGCCTGAATAAAAGCTTAACGGAGGCATGTCCCACTGGTGCCACTGTCCGCCCCAGGGACCCGGCAGCGAAGCCATACGGTCCCACTTTCTTCCAACGGTAATCAGTCCCCGGTTATAATGATCAATCAGCTTATTGATTTCATTCTCTGCTAACTGAGCTTTTGCCGCATACGTGGCTGCACTGCTTCTGTTCTGTTCACCATATGTGTTGCTTTTCTGAGCATTCAAAACCTTGATATTCTGCAAGGCCGTTCCCTTGACATTATATACCACCATCTCAAAAAAGGCATCCCTCGATTCCGCTGGAAGGGAATTATATATCCCATCAACCTCATTGATAAGGGATTGATAAGAATCAAGCCGGATCTGAACCTCATCATCATAGTGATCCGAACTAAACCATTGCCAGCTCAGTTTTTTATCCCGGCCGTTCCACAGAACCATGCTTTCAGGGCGGCGGGCATATCCAAGTTCATAGTGTTTGTTCAATATGCTCCCGATCTCTGAGGCATGCTCACAGCCAAACTCCCGGGTTGCCCATTGTTTGATGAACTGACCGGAGTTTTGATGGTCCCACACGGTAATATCCCAGGCCATCTGCATGAAAAACTCGATATTCAGCTCTGCCGGCTTGATGTCCCCAACGTTTACCACCCAGAGTTTATCAGCCCCAAAGTCATATGCCTTTTTCATTTCCGACCAGGTAAGGGCAAGCGGAGTGGTGCAGGTCCAGGTATAAGCGGTGGTCGCACCATTCAGCCATTGAAAGTGGTAATAGATGCCAGCCCCCCCCGAGCGTTGCCGTTCCTGATAATCGGGCAGCTGCCGTATATTTCCGAAATTATCATCCGGCCAGCAGATAATGACATCATCCGGTACCTTCAGCCCATCATTATATAATCCCAGAACCTCAGTGTAGGGTATCAGCACCTGCGGAACCTTTGTTACATCCCTATTCACCCATTTCCGGAGAATACTTCGCTGATCATTAAAAATACGTTCCAGAACCGGCACCGTAATATCAGTTCCGGGTTCATCATCCTTTCCGCGCTTCCCGAGGGTATACATGTTTTCGTAGCGCCCGTTGGCCTTAACCCGGTCCTCCCAGTATTTGTAAATATGATCCCGGTTTCTGACGTAATCCCATGGCTCACCGGGATATTCCGTATCCCATTCGGCGCCTGCGATATTGTTCCTCAGCATCGGTTCGATATGTGAGGATCCCATAATGATTGCATATTCATCCGCAACCACCTTATTTTGCTCATAATGATTGAAAGGACGCGTTTGCTGATGCATGGCAGGCCATAAAAGATTAGCTTTCAGCCTTAGAAGGAGCTCGAAGACGTTCCTGTAAGTTGATGGACCAAGGCCCCTTCCCTCTTCGGGAGCAAAGGTATATTGAGCCCAGGG
This sequence comes from uncultured Porphyromonadaceae bacterium, assembly GCA_964512915.1. Taxonomy (GTDB): domain Bacteria; phylum Bacteroidota; class Bacteroidia; order Bacteroidales; family UBA12481; genus UBA12481. Next base: position 21,240 of record CAZEKJ010000018.1, on the reverse strand, counting down.
CCTGATCCCCCACATCTCGTCGTTAATAAAGATGCCCCGATATTTCACGGATGGGGATTCAAGAATATATTTTCCCGCCTTAACGGATAATTCCGATCTCTTCTTTGCAGGAACATCAGCAAAAAAATACCAGGGCGAAACGCCTATCTGCTTGGATAATTCGAAGATACCGTAGGCCGTACCCCGCCGGTCGCTACCTGCAATAATCAGGGCCTTCCCGATTCCGGGCAGGGGATTATCAACCGTTTGGGTCAGACAGCTTTCCCATCGGCCTTTAACACCCGATACATCGATCTTTTTGCTGGAAATCAACTTTTTGATGATCCGGCTGCGCTCAATGGAGCCGATGATCACGCAATATGGAATTACCTCGGATTGATTGATGATCAGTGATGGTTTATAACCGGTTACGCGCTCCACATCATCGCAGAACAGGCCTGCGCAGAGTTTCACAACCGGGAAATCCTGGTCGTCGATCAGGATAATCGCATGATTCTGACGGGTAACCAATTGAAAATCATGTACCGTTGGATTCTGAGCCAGAATACTTTCCGGAAAGGCCGTAGACTGGGCTGATGCAATGGTTGCAACTCCTAACATGAGCATCACCAGAAACAGAAGCCTGACTTTTAAAAAATTCATCATATTGCTTTTAGATTCATTACTCATCCTGATCGAAATTTTTGTGGAATATCGTTGAATCCAATACAGGCTTCATCAACTGTGGCAAGGGCCTGGCCACCCATCCGGCAGGCCTTGTAAAACGTCCCTCCAGCCACATATCGCCAAGGTCCCCCCTGGCCTTTTGCGCATATTCCAAAAGTCTTGCCACGATATCGGGATGATCATAGGCGACGTCATCTTCCTCCCTGATATCTGCTGACAGATCGATCAGTTTCAGGTCGCGGCCAGGCATAAATGTCCCCTGGTGGATATTCTTATACATTGAATCCAGGGGGAGGAGAAGTTTCCAAGTCCCGGACCTGACAGCCTGTAGTTGCTCCAACTGGTAGTAGTAGAATGCTTCCGTTGGGGAGGAAGCCCCTGTAACCGTCATCAAATCAATAATGTTGTGCCCGTCAATGATCCGATTATCCGGATATTCAAATCCTACCAGGTGTGCCAGCGTTGGAACGATATCCAAGGTGGTCGCAAGTTCCGGTGTAGTCATTCCACGGGGGACCCTCGACGGCCATTTCATAATGCAGGGTTCACGCATTCCCCCTTCCTGAGTACTTCCCTTCCATCCCGAAAAAGGGGCATTACTCGCTCCCGGGGTTCGGGGAGCTCCGTTGTCAGAAGTAAAAATCACCAAGGTGTTCTTATCCAGTCCTTTGGTTTTAAGGTATTCGTTGATCTGACCAACCGACCAGTCCAACTCTTCAATGGCATCCCCACGGATTCCATTTTTTGACTTACCACGGAATGCATCGCTGGCATGCCAAGGATCATGCACCATGGTATGCGGAAGGTAAATGAAGAATGGACGACTTTTGTTTCTTTCGATGAACCTGATGGCTTCTTCGGTATACCTTTGAGTTAGGGTATTCTGATCGACGGGGGCTTCAATCACTTCTTCATCCCTCATCAGGGGCAACGGACACCAACTGTAGGTCATGTCGTTGCTGTATGGGATTCCAAAGTACTGATCGAATCCTTGCCGCGTAGGAAGAAACGGCTCCTGATCACCCAGGTGCCACTTTCCGATACAGGCAGTAGCATACCCTTTGCTTTTAAGAATCTCGGCCAGGGTAATCTCTTCTGGATTCAGTCCCTTATGTGATGCTCCAAACAATACCTGCCTTCCCACCATACCAAAGGGACGGGCATTCACATGCATGTTTATCCTTCGTGGGTAACATCCGGTCATGAGGCTCGCACGGGATGGTGTGCAAACCCCACTGCTCACATAGAAATCAGTAAATCTTATCCCCTCGGCAGCCATACGGTCTATGTTTGGCGTCCGATTCTTGTCAGAACCATAACAAGCCAAATCACCGTAGCCCAGGTCATCGGCAAAGATGATGATCACATTGGGCAGATTATGCCTGCCGCATCGCAAAGTGATCAGCAAAAAGCCGAGTAATACAAGGAGAAACAGGGTCTTTTTCATTTGATTGCCCTCAGTTAACAGATGGGTATGATTTCAGCAAATGATCCTAGTGTTGCTGCGATATAATTGAATTGGTGTTAAGCTCAATTATCTGACTTCAAAATGGTTAATTTTTTTGGGTTCAACTGGCAGCGGCTCTATCAAAAATTCAGGTTCAGACTCACCTGAATAAAGGATAACTTCCTCCCCCTGACTGAGTTCGATCCTGTAACACCCTTTTTCGAGCTCCTCCATTTTATTCCCATTAATACCGTGAAGGCGTGGTGTTTCGTCCATGGCCGGGCAAATAATGCAGGGTTCACCCTTCAGGCTATGTATTCGCACGAAGGTGGTTTTTCCGTTTTCCCGACGGGCACTGATGAGGAATGCGCCCTCGGTTCTGAAATCATGGAAGGCCACATTTTTCCATTCATCGGGCAATGCCGGAAACACGCGGATCTTATTGCCCCAGCTTTGCAGCAGCATATCCTGCACGCAGGTATTGTAACTGAGGGAGGTTTCGATGCAAGGCGTGGAAAGATAATAGATGCCATTTTTTCCAAGCGTTTCATTATCAGAGTCCCGGTAAAGAATATCATTCATCCGCTGAAGGGCCAGATTTCCCAGGCCCAGTGCAGCGGCGGCGGGTGATGATTGTGATGCCCCCATTTTCGGCATGGTAACCGGCTGGAAGTATCTCACCGATCTCTCCAGCAGGCCTTTGTCCTGACTGGTTTCTATATTCTCCAGATAAAGGGGGTAGATCATCATGAGGTGCGACATATGCTGATGATTCTCCGGGGCCGGTTTATCGCTTCCCAGCCGGTAGCCATTTTCATCCACAGGATAGTCAACCAGTTGACTTCTGATTTTTTCCCATTCGGGCATCAGCGGATCGTCAATGTTCAGAATCCGGCAGATCTCTAACAGTCGGATACATCCCCATCTGAGCAGGGCGAGATCGAAATTGCAATCGGTGGTATTTCCTGTTTCCGGTGAGAAAGTTGGAGGGAGGTGCAATTTGCCGTCATTGCCGGTAAACAGCAGGTGACGGTAGAAATTGATACTGCGCCGCAGGAGGGGAAAGATTTTCTCTCTCAGCATCTCCTGATCCATGGTATACCGGTAGTGAAGCCAGCTATTATTCAACAGCCAGGTCAGGCACCCCACCATCTCACTGTACCTTCCGTCACCATCCCGTTTCCCTCTCAGGTCGAAGGCAGTAGCCAGCGGCAGCAAGGCGGAATCCTCCTGCCACTCATCAGGAACCACATTATTAATGAGGTTTTCCCGGTTGCGGTAAAGCGATTCCACCAGTGCCTCCCCAAGGTGCAGCCTGTTGGCCGTGTAAACCGGGAAATGGGCAGTCTGGGTGTTGAAGTCATGCGTACTGTAAGGCCAGGGCCCTCCTGAGTTCCACATGCCGGGGGTATCGATGTATTGTGCATCCGGGCGGGTGCAACAGGCCAGGCGGTATACATTATTCCAATAAAAAGTTTGCCCTACTGTATCCGGGAAGGTTACAAAGCTTTCGGGATAATAATTGTGCCACCAGGTGCGGTGCTCCACTTTCCATTTCTTCAGTCCTGACTCAATTTTAGCTGATGCTTCATTGATGGCTCCAACTGCTTTATCGACTGAGATTTTCCCGGGATAGCTGTTTTGAATCGTTATCAGGAGCGTAGATGCGTTCCTGGCCAACCGCTCCTCTTTCCAGGCAGTGGCATAATCGCCACCTGCGGATAAGTCTTGAACACCAACAAATACCTCTTTATTCTTTTCAACCCGATGTGCGGGGTTTTTCAGTTCCTGATAAGGTGCATAGGCTTGTCCGTAATGCCTGTCCACGGGTTTTCCTCCCCTTGACCCTTTGGCTTCAAACGGGTACCATTCCCATACTGTGGGCACCTCTTCGCCCGATGATTCAATGGCGGTATAGATCAAATCATCGTTCCTGTGTACAAAATGCTGTATCTCCATGCTGCCGAGGCTGGTCACTATGTTTCCGGTCAGTTCGGCATTGTATGTATCCAGCCTCAGATCGCAATTGATGATCTCTCCTTTGGGCTTCATCAGGAAATATCCGATCTGGTAGCGGGGGCGGCTATAGGCCGTCCAGCCGTAGGATTCATCGGCATGGTCGTGAACATCCGTTCTGAAAACCTGCAGCCGGAGCTGGTTTTCTTCAAACCAGATCATGGATCCGATCAGTCCGTTTCCCAGATGAGGCGCCTCTGTCATACCGGAAGGAGGTTTTTTCCAGATCAGGTCATGGCTTTTCATCATGTCCTTCCAGTTTATCCTGGAAATGATTTCAGACTTGCCGGCCCGGCTAGCAGTCGGGTCCGCACCCGAAACACAACCTTCCAGCCATACCAGTGAACCCGGAAGTACCATCGCCCCGACAGTCGCCCCTGCTGATTTCTTTAGAAAATCCCTTCTGTTGACCTGTCTTTTCATTGATCAGGCAGTCAGTTCTCTTGTCTTGCCAGGTACCTCTCAACTATCATCTCTTTCGTTGCGATTGTTTTCTTTCCGGCCACCATTTGCACTTTGTATTTTCCTTCCCGCAGAAACTTCCCCAAAATATTGTAATACTTCGAATCGATCACCGGATCTTTCAGCCTCAAATCCCATGAAATCTGATTAAATCCTTTATTCACAATAGGTATAAAAGTATACAAGACACTATCCTTCTGGTTAAGGATATGGATCAGAACCTGCTCTTGGCTAGGTTCTTTAACATAAAATGAGAGGGTTGCCTTGCGAACCCTGTTGGGTCTTTCAAAAATCTCCCGGGCCGGCTTACTATCGAACAGGTAATAATCCTTACCCGCAACGGAGTCGGTAAGGTATTCGCGAATGCTTTTAATATCAGCTGTATAGATCCCTCTGCCATAGGTACCGACAATGAGCATATCAGCCTTCTTATGAATAACCATATCATTTACAGCACAGGAAGGCAGGTTATAGGACAATGACTGCCACGAACTTCCCCTGTCAAGAGTCACGTATACACCTTTATCCGTACCCGCATAAAGAATACGGCCATCCTTGCTGTCCTCAATGATTTTATTTACCGGATCGGAAATAACATTTGAGGAAATGGATTTCCAGGTTTCCCCGTAATCGGACGATGCGTATATATTTGTTTTAAAATCACCGGCCCTTTTTCCGCTCACAGACACATACACCAGCGACGAATCATATTGTGATGCAGCGATGGAGCTGATCAAACCATCCGGTAAACCTGCCGAGATATTTTTCCATGACCCTCCGCCATTCTTTGTGCACCATATCAGGCCCTTTGAAGTTCCGGCATATATCAGGCCTTCAAAGACAGAAGATTCAGCCAGGGATATAACTTCCCCACCCGATTTTTTGTCATCTTTTAATACCGTGATATCATCGCTTATAGAAGTCCATGAATCGCCGCGGTTGACTGATTTCATTATATAGTTGGCGCCATATATCAGGACAGACGGATTAAAGGAAGAGACAAGAATCGGGGTGCTCCAGGCGCGTTTCATTTTGGCTCCCTTAATTTCCGGGGTGATGCCTTTCGACTCATGGGTAACCACATTCTTTCTTTCGATTTCCCCGTTCTGGTAAGAGAAATAGAACAAATCGGGCTCTGAAGCCACAGGATGTGTAAAGAAACCATCGCCTCCCGACCACTGGTCCATTCTGACATAATTCCAGTGATCAGGAAATCCGTCGAGCAGGTTGACATCTCCCGGTCCCCAAACGGAGGAATTATCCTGATTACCTCCGTATACTTCAACTGGCTCTTCCTTATTTGTTGCCACATAATAAAACTCCCCGATGGAGAAACTGTTCATATGCAACCAGTTAACACCTTTATCCTCCGACCGGTATATTCCTCCGTCATTGCCCAGCAGTAGGTTATTCGTGTTCAATGGATCAATCCAGAGGTCCATCTGATCGAGGTGCATGAACGTACCGGGATTTGGATAAATATGGAAGACATTATCAGCCAGTCGCTTCAGCGTTTTTCCGGCGTCGGTTGAGTGCCAGAGATGGACTGATCCGAGATACAATTCATTCTCGTTTTTCGGGGATACTTTAATGACCATGTATCCGAAATCGACGGTCTGTTCGCCCGATTTGACCCAGCTTTCACCTCTGTTGCCCGATCGGTAAATATCAATTTTCGTTTCAGCCTTTTTGGCTGTATCGGTTGAAGGAACATTATGTTTAACCAGAGTATACAGCACATCAGGATTCGATCGGGAGATGTCCATCCCAATTTCTTTTATGCTGTCAGCGGGGGGCATTCCCTTCATGATCAGCTTCCAGCTGGAGCCTTCATTCTCAGTTTTGAATATCTGAATCTGTTTCTTATTACCCTTCCTGAGTGTATATGCGTAGAGAATCTTATTGTTCTTCGGATCCATCAGCAGGTTATCAATGCAGTGCAATGAGTCGACCGATAGAACTTTTTCCCAATTCCGGCCGGCATTGCTTGTCCTGAAAACACCACCCGGGTTAAGACCGTTGCCGTATCCCGGACCGGCTGCATAAACAATATCAGGATTCTTCGGATGCACGGCGATACCGGTAATATTTGGCAGCTCGTTCAGCCCTATATGGGTCCATGTTTCGCCGCAGTCGGCCGACTTAAAAATCCCCGAACCCTTGCCGTTTTTGATTTTGGGTATGCCATCTTCTTTGGATCCTATCCACACGATATCAGGGTTGGATGGCGCTATGGCAATTGCCCCAAAATGTTCGGCGCCTTTTTCCAGGACCGGTTTCCAGGTAAATCCGCCATCCTTGGTTTTCCATACGGCAACCGAGTTCCAGCCGGAGATGGCAAAAATGATGTTGCTTTTACCCGGAATCGATGTTAACCGTGTTATGTGGCCGCCAATTGATTTTGGCCCGATGCAGTTCCATTGGAGATTTCTGAAAACTGAGTTTTCACTCATTTCGATATACTGCCTGAATGGATCATTGCTGCTACTCCCTCCAATTTCCTGTGAAAAAAGGTTGAATGAACAAAAGACAGCCAGAAGGCAGAGGGTGCCCCATTTATTCCGGGAAATAGCCATTATTTTTCTCTCCATGTTATGATTGCAGTTCAATACTACTAAAGTTCTGTTTAAATTTTCTCGCCCGGCTTCAGCAATTTCACCTCCTGCAGGCACATGGCATATTTGCTGCCTTCGGGCCTGGATTGGATGTCAACCTTGCCCCAGCCGGCGGCTCCGAGCGCCAATGGCCGGCAGGGATGCTCTTTCCCGATGACGGTGTGTCGGGCTCTGCTTTGTAACCCGATCCCTGAAATAATAGTAAAAAAGCGAGCATGGCAAGGCCTGCGATCATTGGATATTTCATGGTGCTGTACTTCATGATTTACGATTTATAATTATGCCCCAGCGTTCAGGACTAAAGGTAGCTGACCAAATGGATCTCAAAGCTTATCAAATTGGTAGTTTTGGATACTAATTTAACTTAATGGCTGCTTCAGAAAATGACTATATTCACACAAACAAACCACATGATCAACCGATTAACTATTTGGACATCCAGCATTATACTTCTTATTGCCGCCTTTTTGATTGCATGCAGGGTTGAGGAGTATTCAGATATTTCCATTTATGATGCAAGATTAAATGCCGAAGCAAATCCAATTGGGATTGATACGGAGAAGCCGGTCTTTTCCTGGAAGCTGAAATCAGAAAGCAGAAACCGCTATCAATCAGCCTTTCAGGTTGTGGTGTTGGAGGAAACCACCGGGGATACCTGCTGGAATTCAGGTAAAGTCATTTCTGATATGAGTATCATGGTGCCGTATGCCGGTTCTCCGCTTAAGGTGGTAAACCGGTACCTGTGGAGTGTCAGGATTTGGGATCAGAACGAAAAAGCCAGCCGGTGGTCGGATGAGAACCGGTTTGCTACTGGTTTGATGGGTGAAACTGACTGGCAGGCGGATTGGATCAGTTCAACTGAACCCCAATATTCCCCATTTTTTATAAAAGAGATAAGCTTGGAGAAGGTCCCCGGTGAGGCATCCGTATTTGTGAATTGCCAGGGATATTTTGAGCTCTACATCAATGGCGTGAAAATCGGGAATGATGTGCTTTCGCCTGCCGTCAGTGATTTTCGTTTCGAGAATTATTACCTGACATACGACATCGGGCGTAACCTGAAAACCGGAAAGAATACGATTGGCGTGTGGACCGGCCGGGGATGGTATTCCTATGGTTTGCCCGGCGTGACTCATCAATCGCCGGTTTTCCGCTTGCAGGCTCACCTGGTTTCCGGTAAAGATTCTTTAATCGTCTGTACTGATTCAACCTGGCTAACAGGTAACAGTAACATCAGCCAGATCGGCAGCTGGCGGTGGAACCAGATGGGGGGCGAACTGATTGATGACCGGATTTCCATGCATGATTGGATGGCTGCGAAATTCAGAAAAGATCTGAAGAACGCCGTCCGGATAGCAATACCCGAGGCGCTTACCCGGTCGCAGCTTTGCAGAACCAATGTCATTACAGACTCCATTCAGGTAAAATCCATCACAAGAATCAATGAGGATGCCTGGTTAGTCGATTTTGGCAAGAATTTTACCGGCTGGATGAACATGAGAATCCTAAACCAGACACCAGGAGATACGATCGATTTTATCTATTCGGATTTTTGCAATAAAACACCGGTAAGAACATCAAGATACAACTGGGATTTCGGGAATGCATCCATCGATCAACGGGACGCCTATGTATGTTCTGAAACTGAAACCGGACTGTTCTGCCCGAAATTCAACTATCATGCTTTCCGCTATGTGATCATCCAGGGATTGAAACGGGAGCCCAAGGCTGCGGATATTGCCGGATATATGATCGAATCGGATCTCGTCCCAGGGGGGTCCTTTACCAGTTCCGATCCCGACCTGAATGCCATTTATGAGCTGAACCGGTTTACCTTCCGGTGTCTGGCTACCGGCGGGTACTATGTAGATTGTCCGCATCGTGAGCGCCTGGGGTACGGCGATGGTCAGGTTGCCATTGAAACCGGCATCTACAATTTTAACCTGCTGAATTTCTATAAAAAATGGGCCGGGAACTGGATATCGGCACAGGACACCACCGGGGAATTCCCCAACACCGCCCCGTCGCCCTACGGCGCTGGCGGAGGGCCCGGCTGGGGCGGTACCGGCGTGGTTCTGCCCTGGAAAATCTTTAAGTATTATGGGGATACGGCGTTTTTACGCTCCTCCTATCCGTCCATGGCGCGGTATATCGGTTTTCTGGAATCCAAAAGCAAGGATTGCCTCCTGATGCATTATGGCGATGCAACCTGGGGGTTTATCGGTGATTGGGTACCTCCCGGCAGGGGTATGGATTCCAATGACAAGGTTGGTAATACCGAAAAGGGACTATTCAATAATGTATACAAACTCTATCTATACAAGATCCTCGCCGAATGCGCCGGGGTACTGGGCGAGAATGCCGATAGCCTGATGTACCAAAACCGGATGATAAGCCTGAGGGAAAAGATCAACAGAGTCTATTTTGATGAAGGGAAAGGAACCTATGCCAACGGGGAACAGCCCTATTTGTCGTTTCCCCTGCTGATGGATGTTCCGCCGGAAAACGACAGAGACCGTGTTTGGGCCAGCCTGGAGAATGAAATTCGGGTCACCAATGACGGGCACCTGAATACGGGTATGCTGGGAACGTACTTCATGTTGCAGCATCTTGCCGGGACGGGCCGTTCCGACCTGGTTTACCTTATGATGAAACAAAAAACGTATCCGGGCTGGGGATATATGGTTGCCAGCGGTGCAAATACCTGCTGGGAACAATGGAACGGTTACTGGTCCAATATTCATTCCTGTTTTACCTCAGGCGGGGGATGGTTTCATTATGGGTTGGCGGGAATCGGCCAAACAGATCAATCCGTAGCATTCAGGCATTTGCTGATTACTCCGCAGCTTACTGAATTAATTGATTCACAGCGGACCGAATTCGATTCCCCGAACGGGAAAGTAGTCGTTGCCTGGAATCATAAAAAAGATGGCAGCCTCCAAATTGAGATTGTAATCCCGGTGAACACAAGGGCGGACATCATTTTACCGGTTTCTGCCAATGAAACCGTGCTTGAATCAGAAAAACCACTCAGCGGGCATGACGAGATCAGCATACTTTCGAAGCAACCCGGCAAAATTGGTCTACGCATAGGTTCAGGCAGGTATTTGTTTGAAATCAGGAGAAACAGGTAGAGGCCTATTCATCCCACCAGGTGGATTTCCCTCTTGAAGTTTTCATTTTCTTCTCACTTGCCATATAGACCGGTGTTTCCCTTTTCCAGAACAGGCATAAGCTTTTCAACTATATCCGGATCTTCAGCCGCAATGTTCCGCGTTTCGTTGGGATCCGTCTGATGGTCGAATAGTTCAATCGCCGGTTCCGCCTTCCGGAAGTACCTGGTGAGCCGGTATCTTTCGGTTCGCAACGAGATTCCGTTCAGGAAATAGCTGTACGCTGCATTTTCCCATTGGGCCAGCGGATTATTCAACAGCGGCAGCAGACTTTTGCCATCGGTTACCACCGGCATCTTTAACCCTGATAATTCAACAATGGTGGGATAGATATCCACCGCACTGACGATCTGATTGATGCGGGTTCCTCCCTTTTTCCCGGGAACCTTAATTATGAGAGCGCTGTTCAGGGCCCGTTCGAAAACGGTGTGTTTTCCCCATACCAGCTGGTCCCCAAGATGCCAGCCATGATCACCCCAAAGCACAATCACCGTATTCTTCGACAGTCCCAGCTGATCCAGCTGGTCGAGCAGCTTGCCGATCTGGGCATCCACATAACTGACACAGGCGAAATAGGCATGCCTGACCTTACGCGCATAGGCATCGGAAACCGGTCCGTTAAGGGTTGCATCTTCGTCGCCCAGCCGATAGCTGTTGAATTCGCTGCTGTTGTGCAGACTGGCTCTGTTTATGTTTTCCGGCAGGTATGGGTTGGGCGAAAGAGGTAGCGTCTTTTCGTCGTATAAATCCCAGTACTTTTTGGGTGAATTGAATGGAAGGTGAGGTTTAAAGAACCCGACCGCCAAAAAGAAGGGCTTGTCTTTTTTGGCCAGTTCTCCCAGTTTTTGCACGGCAAGTTCAGCAGTCACCCCATCCGGGTATCCCAGGTCATCCACCTCGCCCATTTCATAAGGCCTGACCTGACTCTTCATGCTCTGACGGTTGCTGCCATCGGCATAGCCGAAAAAGGCATTCCAACCGGTTTCCCATTTGGCCGGATTAAACAGCATTTCGTCCCAGCTGTGCGGAAGTTCATATTCCGTTCCAACAGGTTCGGTGTAGCCATATAGCAGTCCGTCAGCATAATGGCTGATTTTCCCTATGCCCACCGTATGATACCCGTTACGGCGCAAATGGTGAATAAATGATTCGGGCTGATCCGTTTCAGCCTTTCCTGAAATGTTGGTTTGGCAGGCATCGTTTTCGAGGTATCCGGTTGTTTTTGGAAACATCCCGGTTATCAGGCAGCAGCGGGAAGCACCGCAGGTTGGTACCTGGACATACTGGTTGGTAAAAAGGCTACCCGTAGCTGCAAGCTTGTCGATGTTGGGAGAGTTGATATATCCGGCCCCGTAGCAACCGAGCTCTGGCCGCAGGTCATCGACACAGATAAACAGGAAATTCGGCTTGGGCGGGACTGGTTTATGAGACTCACTGGCCCCGCTAAAGAAGGCAAAAAGGGCGGACAGGATTGGATAGGCGGGGAGGCTTTTCATTGTCTTATATGGAATAACGAATCATCCGGATGGTAGTAAATATCAGGCTTATTGATCATGTGGTTAGCCATCACATTAAACTTTAATATTCCACCATTTAACATCATCTATTCCCAGAACCAATTGGTACGCGTTAACGGCCACCCGGAAAATGGCACAATCAGTTGATGAAAGGAATTTACCTTGCGCCGGATGCTTTAGCACATGTGTTTGCATAGCCTTTCCATATTCATCTTCATTAACTTCCCTGGCATAACCAAAGGCTGTTAATGCAGTGGTTTCCTGCTGATTTAGCTTATTTATATATCTGTTTTCAAATAGAATTGCAACATTTCCATTATTAATCAGATTTTTATATTTACGCGTGCTCCGGTAGGTTGCGAAGATAAGGTGAACAAAATCATCTTCTGGAGTAATCGCAACTAAGCTGGCATGAGGCTGACCATTACCCTCAGTAGCCAGCACCGCCAGATTATTGGTTTCAAAGACATTTTCGATATACTTCTTTATAAAGGTTTGATTATCCATATATTATAAAAAATCCACCTGAATATTTGTCCTCTAAAATCTCACCGCATACGTTTTCCCAGCCGGGCCGGAACCGGTATAAACAACCTTCCCACCACTGCTGACAGTAATCTTCTGTTTATCCCCCACCCGTTCTACAACCAGATCCCATGACTGGCCGAAAGCACGCAGGTCGCGAAGGGCCATCCTCGGCCATTCCTTTGGAAGCCAGGGGGTACAGGTAAAGGATTTCAAGCCCGTGGGAACGATTCCGAACACACCCTCGGTGAAAACACGGGGGTAGAGCGACCCGGGACAGAGCATGTCGATGGCATCTTCATCGGGATACGGGCCCATCTCCCCGAAAACCTGGGCTTTCACCACGCGCTGGGTCTGGTCGAGGGCTACTTCAGTGCGACCTGCCTTAAACAATACCCTGAGCGCATAGTATGTCTCTCGCGCCCATTCGGTAGGCCGGGTTGATTCCGCCAGGATGTCGGTCCCCTCCATCCTGCGAGGCCAGAGCTTATCAGACAGCAGAGCGTCAATCGTGGCTTCCTGCCTCTCATGGATGCCCATCGCAACCGGCAACAGTATCCATCCCCTCAGTGTAGTGTTTTCCTTATAATAACGATACGTTTTATAACCTTCAATTTCAGCACCGAAATAGGACTCGATAGCTTTCCGCAGCGCATCGGCACGCTTGTTGAAATCCGTTTCAACCGATTTTTTGCCCAGATCCCGGGCCAGGTTCGCAGCCTGGCGGTAACCGGCGTAAGCAAGTGACGAGGTACTCAGATTGGCATCCCCTGTGGGATATCGGCCTTCCATCTCGTCGGTTTCCGAGGCGATGATGCCATCCTTTGTGAGATGTCCCTGAACCGATTGCGCGCTGAATTCGATGAGCGGCCACATTTCCGCTGCTGCTTTGGGATCGCCCAGGAACAACAGGAACTTCGACAGACCGTACAGCACCATGGCATCATCGCCGCGCTCCTGCTGGACGAGCTTTAGCGCGGCATGTTCGAATGAACCCGGGAAAGGCCGGATCCCGTGTTCCCGGCAATAATCCATCCATATCCGGTACATATTGAGTCCGGCATCGTTCAGCTTTTTATCACCGAAGAATGGGAAAACCGGACTGGAGTATTCAACCGGGTCGTTGGCCCAAATGCCAGGTGAGTATCTCAGGCTTCCGTTATGGGTAATGATTCCCTTCCAGGTTTCAGCAGGGCTCTCGAGGATATGAAATTTCTGCAGGGCAAATGCCAGGTCAAGGGCAGGATCAGGGGTTTCCAGGCGTCCCGGACCTTTCCAGGCCCAATTTGCCATATCCACACGCTCCTGGCGCTCCCGGGCAATATCCGGCATCCCGTCGGGGGCGGCTATCTTTTTCCCCTCAAGGGTAACGGTAAAGGAGATCGTGCTCCCGGGTTCCACCGAAACCGGTTCAGTCCCCTTGCAGGTACGAACGACTACGATCTCTGCATCGGTGTATTTCACCTGACGGGTTGACGAAACCGAGATTTTTACCGCTTTGGCGGAGCTGTTCTTAACCTGCCACTCCTCAATGACCAGCGCATTTGTATTGGATGGATAGATCGTACGGCTGACGACGATTCCCTTATTATCGGGATAGGTGAACGTGAGCATGCCATCGAAGGTAACTGATGCCGGGGAACCCGTTTTGAGTATAGCGTTATCGATGCGTAACTCCGGATCCGATTCTGCCCCCGCATCGATCATGATCCTGTTGAAATTATCGGGCTTAACATTAAAGAAGCGTGACGTATAACTCAAACCTTTTGTAACTGAGGATTGTACCTGCATCACCACTCTGAGTCCCTGCATGTTTATAACCAGCGACTGATCGGGATTATCTGTCCAGGTGTGGGTGATGGAACCGGCAGCATTCCTGATCCAGAAATCAGGCTTGTCCGGATTTGCTGAAATAAGGCATTGCGGTACTAAATACATCGAGCATAAAACCAGTAATCGAACAAGGTTAATCCTTGTCATTTTTGATGGAAAGCGATTGAAATGGGTCATGTCTAACTTATTTTTTGGTCCAAAATTCATTTTTAGGAAAGGGGATAGGACTTGCCGGCCGTGGTATTCAATTCCCAGGTCTGGTCCCCACAAACGACCTTACAGGGAAGGCCTGACTTTGAATGGATTACAGCCCGGGTAAGGCGGCCATCTTTCCAGCTCATATCCACCTCAAATCCGCCCCGTGTGCACAAGCCTGAGACCTTACCGGCCGGCCACGCCTTGGGCAGCGCGGGCAGCAGATGGATCTGTCCCGCGTGGCTTTGCACAAGCATCTCACAGAAACCGGCCGTAGCGCCAAAATTGCCATCAATCTGGAACGGCGGATGGGAGTCGAACAGGTTGGGATACACACCGGCGCCGCTCTCACCATAGATGGTTTTCGTCCCGTGAACCACGGTTAAAAGGTTTCGCAGCATGGTGTACGCGTGATCGCCATCCCACAGCCTGGCCCAGAAATTAATCTTCCAGGCGCGGCTCCAGCCGGTGCTCTTGTCACCCCTAGCCTGCAGGGAAACCCTGGCGGCTTCGGCAAGTTCGGGTGTGGTTGCCTTGGTGATTTGCCGGCCGGGATACAGGGCAAACAGGTGTGACACGTGGCGATGGTTATCCTTGGGATCGTCCTTGTCGGCCTCCCACTCCTGCAATTGCCCCCAGCGCCCGATCTTCGGCTTGAGCAGCTTGTCGCGCAGACCGAAGATGTGATCGCGGAACTCTGTGTCATCGCCCAGCACATCTGCGGCTTCAATCGTGTTGGTGAACAGGTCGTATATGATCTCCTGATCGTAGGTCACGCCTTCTTCGGCAGGGCCGTGCTCGGGCGACCAGCCATCGGGGGTGACGAGCGTGCCGTCGGGCCTCCGTTTCAGGTGATCGTCCCAGAACTGGCACACTTCCTTAAGGACGGGATAGGCTGTCTCCCGGAGATAATCCTTGTCGCGGCCAAAAGCGAAATGCTCCCAAAGATGCTGCGCATACCAGGCGCTGCCGGGCGGGTTCCATTTCCAATATGAAACACCGCAGGCGTTGTTCATCGTCTGGACAGTCCAGCCCCTGACCTTACCATATTTTCTCTGCGTATTCTTAGCGCTCACCTCGCGGATACTTGTGACATAGCCGATTAACGGTTGGTGGCATTCGGCGAGATTGGCAGGCTCAGCCGGCCAGTAGTTCATCTCGAGGTTGATATTCGAATGGTAGTCGCCGGCCCAGGCGGGCTCGTTGCTGTCGTTCCAAACTCCCTGTAGATTGGCGGGCAGCGACCCCGGGCGCGAGCAACTGATCAGCAGGTAGCGTCCAAACTGGCAGAACAGGGCTTCGAGGTTTGGATCAATGGTTGTGCTATTTGCATAGGCCTCCAATCGGGACAGGGTAGTTTTTGCAAGCAGGTCGGGCGCAGTGGTTCCCACATCGAGGGAAAATCGGCGGAACAGGGATTGATAATCTTCCATATGGCGCGCCAATAACTTCTTAACGCTTTGTCTGGCGGCGGCATTCACCCGCTTCGTTACGGCATTGTGCGGATGCTCACCCAGCCACTGCCTGGTGTGGTCCTGGAGGAAGTTCGTTCCCGCCCCGAGGATCAGGGTCAGGCTGTCGCACTGGTTGAAGGTCAGACTGGCAGCAGGCACGGCTATGTCCCAGGGGTTTTTGGCGGATGCTTCGTCATTTTTCGCAGCGATGGTGCCTTTGTCATTCAGCACGAGCAGCTGAGCTTCATACTCAAACCCGTTCACCAGTTTGCCCACCGAGCTGATCAGATTGCCATGTGTGGCAATCCTTGCCTGGTGCATATCAGCAAGTTGCACATGGCCGGTATAAGCCCCAGGCTTGCTGGCTGTGAGGTTAATCACCACCACTCCATCCGGATGGCTGGCGAAGGCGGTGCGTTGATAGCGCACCCCGTTGTATTCGTAGGTAACCGTGTGAACGGCGCGATCTATATCGAGCTCCTGACGGTAATGGGTCACACTGGAGAAATCATGCCCAAGATGGATGAAAATATCACCGAAAGCCTGATAGGACCCCATGTCCTGGCCTTCATCATCGAGGCCTTCAATGGCCATGCGATCTCCACTCCAGAGACTGATCTCATTGAATTGAACCCGTTCAATCTCCGTGCCGCCAAAGAGCATTGCCCCCATGGGGCCGTTGCCAATCGGATAGGCTTCCGTCATCCAGGCTTTTGCCGGTTGGTCCGACCAGAGGCACAGGTTCCCAGGGGAATCAGTCTGGACAGGATATCCGTCAGCCAGTGAAGCTATGCCTGTAAGCGGCTTCATGCCAAGAGCTGCAGTTGCCATGGAGGCGGAAAACAGGAAGCGGCGCCGGGAAATCGCTTTTTTGGGTGGGTGTGATTTTTTAGCCATGGAGGAAACTTAGTTATTGTGCTCAACTTATGTTTTTCGTTTTATTGTTTCCGCGACCGTGCTCATCAGCTGAACCGGACCGATGAGACCGGGAGGCAACAACGGTGAATCTCTGTCCCATTCTTACGATGGTCCATTCTCCGGCCGGAATATCCCAGTCCAGGGTACCGTCAGGTTTCAGCCGTTGGGTTAGATCAATGATCGCTTCATAGGTGTAATCTTATATAATAATCTATTCTTAACTAACTGTATGCCAGGCTAGGGGAACTTGAGGATAAATGTCACCAGAAAGGGTACAAGCAAGGTCAGAATTACCCCGCTGAAAACCGCAATAATGCTCCATTCTTTCCCCGAATACCTGGTGATCACAGGAAGTGTTGTGTCCATGGCAGTAGCTCCTCCGGAAGCTATCCCGGCTAATTTCCCAAAGTACTGAACAAGCAGCGGTGTTGCCACCAAAGTCACAAGCTCACGAATAATATTTGCAAGCAATGCTGTTACTCCCAAAACTTCACCGCTGAGCCTGGTTATGAATATGCTCGATAGACTGTAATACCCAAACCCTGCACCCACGGCCAGGACTTCCCTGAGCTTTAAATCCGGCAGGAACAATGAAACGATTGCTGTACCGGCCAGTGTTCCGAAAATAATACCAGCCGGAACAAGGAATATTTTGATTTTCATAGCACGTAAAACCGTCCACGAAGCCCTGTCGGATCCAATGCTGATTCCAACCAGAAACATCAGGATATAAAGGGCATACATGCTAAAATCGGTCTGAACAAGCAAATCAGGCAGAATATTGCTTACTCCCAGCAGAACGCCGGCAACAAAAAAGGCGAGTATAATCAGGCTATTCTTCATCTGTACCTCCTTTTTTTTGTTCTGTTTTGAACAAAAAATGATACAAAGCCCAAAGAACCAGAACACTTCCTATTATAGCTCCTGCTGCAATTATTGCTGACTGAAGCCCGATCTTATCTAAATTCTGAATGATGGTTTTATTCACTCCTACTGAAATACCAAGAAGCAGAAGTAACCCGTATATAGCCCAAGTAATTAACTTTTCGTTTATTTTCAACAAGTTACGACGGTCGCTGAGTAAGTACCCGACCACTATGCCTGCCAGCATCAATAAGAGAACTGTAATCATCTGTTATGCATTTAAATAACTAAATAAGTCATTTTTCGCTGACTAGGATCTGCACTGTTCAGGTGGGTAATAATTAATTTTGGTTTTCATTTAGAGGCCCTAGTCTCATGCTGAATCCCTCCGCTGTTTCCGGAATCAAAGAATATCCCGCTGAGCACGGCATTATCGCCGCGGACCTGATGGATCCGGAATTTGGCGGATTTATGATACGAATAGACCAGGTACCTGCCGCCCTTGAAATTGCCGATGATCTTTACAGGCGCAATTTGGTTCAACGTCTCCGCATCCATCATCTCCACGGCTATTCTCCGGCCTTTATCGTCCCAGTCCAGGAAGTACAGCGCGATTGAATATTCCCTCGTTTCTGCAATCGTGTATGTAAAACTCATAGTTGCCCAATCGGTAAACATACAAGCGGCGTTTCTGGGTATCGTGTTGCCCGAATCCGGCGCAGGCGCCCGGGTATCGGAAGTACCGGACGACCAGACCAGTGGAGAAGCGTTGTTCATATCATTGGCTTTGTGAAACACAAAGGATGAAGCATAAGTTGGCAGCATGATTTTATCGCTCCTGTTTCCGTTGTAATTGCACAGCACGAAGCCCTCTTTTCCGTAAACTTTGCCCCAGTTTCCGCTTGTTGTTGAATCCTCCCCGATAAATCGTGCCGGCCAGGATTCCAGAGGCTCGGAGTAGGCAGGAGTCAACCCGCTGTACGACACGGCAATCGAATAACTACCGGACTGGACACCGGTCAGGTAAACAAACTGCGGATCAGGCGTTGCGTCGCCGATACCGTCGACAGGGTGAAACGTGCCATCCCAGGCGAGTTCACCGTTTACGCGGATAGCATTGATGGTTTTCTCCACTCTGGGGATACCGATCCTTCCTACCGTCCCGGCGGGCACGGATACCGCGCAGGCCCCGGTGAGAACATCGAAACTCGCACTTATGTTGCCGTGCGGGGTGGGTGTTGTACCTGACACGGATGTAAGGGTCCTGCCGGGATGCGGTGTTATATCGAATGTGCTGAAACCGGGCGAAGTCGGTTTGATGCCGAGAACCTCCTCACTTAACCACTTGGTCACACCTCCGCCCCAGGGGTGGCAGAGGCTCGTATAGCCGGCCTGATTGTTCGGCACCGGATCGTTTTTTCCCAGCACCTTATTCCATGAGGGGCGGAAATCTTCAAAGAACGTGGTTCCACCGTATTGTATCATGCCGCCCCACAGGTCTCGTACGGAGCTCAGTGCATCGTCATATTTATTCATCAGGGCAAATGCCTGGAGTACAAAATACTGGTTAAACGGGGAGAAAGAGACCCGATTCACCCGGTCGGTGAAATTCTGTTCGAAAACCGCTTTTTTCTCTTCAGCGTTCAGAAGACCGGTTGTAACCGCATCCGCATTTGCGTGCAGGCCGAAACTCTTGTACCAGAGACTGTTCTGCCGTAACAAGGCGATTTTTTCGTTTGCATAATCGTGGTATTTATCACGAAGGTCAGTCCGTCCCAGTGCGCCCATGGCCGATGCGAACTCTTTCCAGGCCCGGATCGACAGCATTTGATAGGCATTCTGCGATTCCGTGCAACTATGTTGTTCAAAGCCTGCACCCAGGCGTTCGTCCCAGCCGTAGAACCGAAGTTCCGGGTTAGTGCCATAAACACGGTAGGCATTATCGAGTTTTGCGATGGCATTGGGGATATAGGTCCGAAGCGTTGCGGTATCGCCCGTATAACGGTAATAGTCAACCAGGCTCAGTACCCAATAGAGCGAGTAACTCCGGATTCCGTTGTCCTGTCCGGACGTATTGCCGATGTTCTTCTTGATGAAATCGTAATTGCCGAATGCAACCAGCGATGCGGCCTGCGACGGATGCGCATCCCCCGTCCAGGAAATGCGGTCGCCGCGGTCCATGAGGATTGCGCCAAAGTAATCCTTTGTCAGGTTCAGCTTCACACCATAGGCTCCTGTATACCAGATCTTTGTCAGCATCGTATCGCTGCATGAAAAACTGCCGTTGTAATTGGTGGGTTTTGCCTGGCATACAAGCCTGACACCCGTAATATGCCATTGGGAGGTAAACGACCGGACATGAATCCAGCCAAAGCGCACCCCCTCATAAAGCTCACTGTTCAGTTCAAGCCGGTAAGTGTTGCCATGTTTTACCGGGATGGCAGTTTTTACGGGATGCTCCGGTCCGTTGTTTACCACAGCGGGCTGGTTATATTCACTGATGCTCATCTCTACATTGCCGGCAAGGTCAGGACTGTCGAATTCCAGCCAGGCTGCACTCTCCACCCCGAAATCCAAACGGATGGAACCCGTCCCTTTCACGGTAATGGCCGTCGTTGAGCCGGTCGCTGATTCCAGATTTCCGAAAGCATCTTTTGCATCCGCTACGGCAGCGACCGGCCTGAGCGTGTATACCTGCAGGTCGTCATCCGCTTTCGTTTCCTTCCAGCGATAACCGATCAACGGATCGGGCGACTCCCTGACCACCGGTCCGTCGAAAGCGCCGCCGTTCAATACCGGGTAAGGTTGCTTCGCTGGCGAAGCTGCATCCAATGTCAGCGCAAATCGCCATTCATTCGGGCCGGCTGATTGCTGGTTGGGTTTGGGCGGCGACAAAGGCAACTCCAGCCACGCCAGTCCGATATCGCGTTTCATGTGGCTGGTGCTATTGCCACCGGGGGCGTCGTAAAAGATCGCCAGACGTTTTCCGACCCTGACTACCGAAGGCATGCCGATGCATTTCTTCGACCAGGTGCAGTTGTTCCCATCCAAAACCACGGCTTTGTTCATTGCGTCCCATCGGTTCAGATCTTTGCTCCAATAAACCCAGACCGCGTCTGTATATTCACCGTGGTCCACGTCCAGGCCAATATGATTGGTGAACAAGAACCACGTCTTGTTAGACGCTTCGAAGTAAAGCGAGGAATTCTCGATCTGTTCCTCCGCCGGGACGATCGGCTTGGGATCAATCGTCCACGGGCCGTTTAGGTCTTTTGTGCGTGCGATGCCGAGCGTGCGTGGCATCGAAGCACTGAAAAACATCAGGTATTCATTACCCTGCTTTACGATATGGCCGGGACTGGCCGTTTCAGCATAGTACGTTCCCGGCTTTGTCAGGAATGGAACCACTTCCGGCTGTTTCCGCCATGGACCGGCCAGGGACTTGCTCCGCGCTTTCAGCGTCAAATAAGGAAATGAGGGCACGAGGTCCGGCGCCTCGGAAGCGTTCGGTGTGCCCAGGTAGTCGCACTGCCTGGGGCCGTCCCCATATTTGAG